>NZ_JBFBKW010000009.1:0-210536 GCF_040702325.1 Pseudarthrobacter sp. 902506025 | reverse complement strand
CGAACGCGACGCCCCAGGCGACATGATCCACATCGACGTCAAGAAACTAGGCCGGATCCCGGACGGCGGCGGTTGGCGGACCGACCCGGCGCAAAGCCGCGCCAACCACCGCAAATCACCTCAGAAAGTCGGTTTTGACTACGTCCACGTCGCCGTGGACGACTACACCCGCTTCGCCTATGCCGAGGTCCTGCCCGACGAGAAAGGCCCGACCTGCGCCGGGTTCCTCACCCGGGCCGCCGCCGCCATGGCCGCCAACGGAGCACCGGTGAAACGGGTCATGACCGACAACGCCTTCGCCTACCGGCTCTCCCGCGACTTCCAGGACGCACTCGCTGCCCTGGGCGCCAAACACATCCTGATCAAACCCCGCCACCCCTGGCAAAACGGCAAAGCAGAACGCTTCAACCGCACCCTCCAAGAAGGCTGGGCCTACCGCCAACCCTTCACATCCAACCAAGCCCGCGTCGACGCCCTGCAGCCCTGGCTAAACTTCTACAACAACCACCGGCCACACGGCAGCCTCGGAGGCAAACCACCTATCAGCAGGTGCAACCAACCTACTGACTGAGTACACCTAGGGTCCTATGGCCCTGTCACTTCCCGGCGCGGATGGCAAGGCTGATGGCATGACTGAGAATGGCCAGCAGCCGCAAAAGATCCACATCACCGAACAACCCGTCGCCGTGGTCCGCGAACGTGTTCCCATGGATGCACTGACCAGTTTCTTTGGCCGGGCCTTCGGTGCCGTGATGGCCGCGGTCCAGATGCAGGGCGCCAGCCCGGCCGGGCCGCCGTTCGCGCTGTATCACGGCATGCCGGGCGAAACGGTGGACGTCGAAGCCGGGTTCCCGGTCGCCGGGAATTTCCACGGCACCGGTGAGGTGGCCAGCAGCACGCTTCCCGATACGGATGCCTTCGAAGCCATCCACACGGGCCCGTACGACACGCTGGGCACCACGTACGATGCGATCAGGAAGAGCATCGAAGCCGACGGCGCCTCCCCCGCCGACTCCATGTGGGAGTACTACTTGACCGATCCGGAACAGCAGCCGGATCCTGCCACCTGGCAAACCAGGGTGGTCTGGCCGGTCGCCTGAGGCCCGGATTAGTCGCACCGGAATCCGCCGGAACCGTGGAGGGATAGTGCCAGGTCCCGCCAGCGCCGCCACTGGCCACGCTGGGCACCGACAGGGCTGGAAGCTCCTCTTCCTCGTCGCGGGGGCGTCGTCGATCCTGTTTGTGTTTCTGCTGATCACTGCCCTGGTGATTGATTTCATGACTCCCCCGCCCGTTTACGGCGGAGCGGCCACCCTTGAGTTCATCGCGTCGAACAAGGCCAGCTATGTGGCCGAGCAGATCCTGTGGATCCTGCCCAACATCTTCCCCGTGCTTGTTTTCGCAGCCCTCTACGTGGCCCTCTCGGCCTACCGGAAAAGCCTGCCCTTGATAGCACTGGTCTTTGGTGCACTGCCGTGGGCGCTGCTGCTTGCCGTTCCGGTCAGCAGCCGGGGCTCCCTCAACCTGGTCTATCTCAGCGACCGCTTCGTGGCCGCCGGGACCGAGGAGGAACGCAGGGCCTATGCCACCGCCGCCGAAGCAATCATCGCCGAGAACAACACCCCGGCCATCGTTGGCGTCCTCTCCGCCCTTGGGATCCTGCTGATGGGACTGGCGATGCTTACGCCCGGCAAGGCATCTTTCCCGCGATATCTGGCATGGCTGGGCATCGCCACCGGTGCCCTGGGGGTGGCCAGCGAGGTCCTTCGCCACGCAGTCCCAGGCTTCTATTGGGGGTACGGCATCTTGTTGTGGGCGTGGTTCATTGCCACCGGAGTTGCCTTGATCCGTTTGTCCCGGGTGACGGCCTGACTTCCCGGGGCACCTGTGATCAGGGACCTTGGTCCCTAAAAGCCGGCGCGTGGCCTCTGAGATGGTGGTTTAGGTCGAAAGGCGCACCACGATGGGGTAGTGCGCCCTGGGTATTGCCGTGCCGTTACCGGCATGGCATGCAGCCTCACCAATGGAGGCAGGACGATTGAGGAGAACAAGGCTTATGGCAGGTACGTTCGAACTGTTTGTCGATGATGATTCACAGATTCGGTTCCGGCTTGTGATGCCCGATGGACATGTGCTGGCGGTTTCCGGACAGTTCACGGACAAGCATGCGGCCGCGGCCGCCATCGAGGAAGTACGGGAGTGTGCAGGTACCGGCCTGATCCAGGACGTAGCGCCACCTCCGCCAAACGTTCTCCTCGCTACCCCGCCGCACCCGCGCTACACCGTCCGCCGCGGGACCCGCAGGCTCAACTCCCTCGGCGCCGCCTAGGTCCGGGCCGTAGAGAGCCGACGGCGGAACCCGCCGGTCAGGCCAGGCATTCAGGCAGTGGGGGCACGTCCAACGACGGGCCCCACTACTGTGTGTCCGCCAGCGCTGTGTATCCGCTGCGCTAGAAGCCTGATGAGCTGCCGGAGCCGGAAAAGCTGCCACCGCTGCTGCCATAACCGGTGGTGCTGCCGCCGCCCCTGGCGGAATTGACGCTGCTGACCCCGGTATTGAAGCCGGAGTTGAACGTGGCCACGGAGAAGAACGTGTAGGACGGGTACACCGCGCCAAGGATGCTCGGTTCGTAAGTCCGCTGCCTGCGGTGGTCCGTGCCCTCATGGGCCGTCTCCATTTGTTCGCGCATGAGGCGTGCTTCGCGGTCGTTCCTGGCGAATCCCTGAATGACCGTTTCGGCATGGTTCTCCAGCAGCTCGGACAGCCGGGAACGCGCCGTATAGAGTCGGTCCAGGGCCTCTTCCGGGCTAATCCGCCGGTCGGCCAGTTCGGCGGTCCACTGCTCGATCTCCCGCAGGCTTTCGTCGCGGAAGGACCGCAGTGCGGCAGCCGTTGCCGAGTCCCCCTGCCCGTGGCGTTTGGCCAGGAGCTGCTCCAGTCCGGCCAGGTCCTTGCGGAACGGGGCCAACTGCCGGTCCCAGGCCGTTGGCCAAGTGTCGGCGCGGTTCAGGAAGGCGTTGCTGTCCGCGATGACGTCATCCAGGGCATCCAGCTCGGCGGCGCTGTCCGCGAACTGCCGGGCAAGCTTGAGGTTCTTCCGGCTGCTCAAGGCCCGCCTGCCCAGTGCGTGCACCTGGTTGGAAAGCTGCGTAACGGTGGCATAGCGGCTAAGGAACGTGCGGTGTTTCTCCAGGACCTGACTGCCGTAGCGGGATGACTCGGGTATGGTTCCGGCATTCAGTTCCGTGACGTCCAGGTCCATGCTCACGTTGGAGTAGCTGCGGTCCCCGCGTTCTATCTGCTTTCGGCATCCGGTCCTGGTCACGGCGCGGACAATCAGCCATGCGGCTGCGCCCAGCGCCGCGGTTCCCGCGGTAACCCAGGCGGTGACCAGAAAGGCCGCGGAGCGGTACCAGGGCTGGTTGATGAGCTCTGCGCCGCGGCGGATGCCGGCCACTGTTCCGTCCGTCCACTGGGCGTCGCGGAAGAGTTCCTTGGAGGCGTCCTGGATGTCACTGCGTTGCTCGAGCGACACCTTCCGGTCCTCGCCCATGTACGTTCCCACATGCCGGCCCACGGGGTCGAGCGCGAAGATGAACAGTCCGTCGGCCCATTTTTGGCCGTCGGGGCTGATCCACTCAGGATGCCTGGACCGCGCAAATTTCAGGACCTCTTCATTGAGGTTGTCCTCCGCCTTGCCGTTGTAGGTGAAGACGGCAACGCGGGTGGGCTCGTAGAACTGGATGCGTTCGACGGCGGGCACCAGGGTGTTCTGGTCGAGCACCCCTGCCGTGTCCTCCACAATGACGGCCACCGGCGCTACAGCGGTGGCTGGCGCGGCCGCCCCCACCAGCAGGACAGCCAGGGCGAGCACCATCAACACGATCCGGCGCACCATGCTGCCCATGTCCCTCCCCACTGCCTAGAATCAGGATGAAACCAACGAGCAGGCCCGCCAAAGGGCCGAAGGTCCCGCCGGTGAAGATCGTGATGGTCAGGAGCGCTGAGACGTGACGCAGGAGTCAGGGTCCATTGTGGCCGGCTTTGACGGGTCGGATGAGGCTGCCGCCGCCGTCCGATGGGCGGCACGCTGCGCACACGCCACCGACTCCTCCCTCCATGTGGTGCACTGTTCGCTGTGGCCGCTGCTGACCCGGCACCTCGGTCCGGTCCCGGGCGTGTCGGGCAGCGGCCTGGAACAGTCGGCCAGGTCCATCCTCGAGGAGGGCGTGGCGGTGGCCACCGCGGAGGTACCCGGGCTCCAGGTCAGGAGCACCCTGCTGCACGGATTGCCCGCGCAGCTTCTGGCCGAAATTTCCGCAGGTGAACGGATGCTCGTGGTGGGCAGCCGCGGCCTGGGCGGCTTCCTGGGCCTCCTGGTGGGCTCCGTGAGCCTGGAACTGGCAGCCACCGCCACCTGCCCTGTTGCCGTGATCCGGCCGGAACTCCACCCGGACGGTCCGGTTGTCGCCGCCGTCGATGCCTCGGGTTCCCCGGCGGCACTGGATGATGCATGCGCCCTGGCGTCGGCATGGCAGGCACCCCTCAAGGTGGTCCACGTCCGGCACGAGCCCGCAGGCTATCAACTGCCTGAAGGACGGGACGCCGCCGAAGCCCGGGAAGTCCTGGCGTCCGCACTGAACCGCGCAACTGCCAAAGGGCCCCTTGTGCGCGTGGATGGTGAGGTACTTGCGGACACGTCGGTCCCGCACGCCATCCTCAAAGCCGCCGGGGAAGCCCGGATGGTTGTGGTGGGGTCCCAGGGCCGGGGCATCCTCAGGGAGACCATCGGTTCAACCGCACACGCCGTTTTGCACCACGCCCGCGGACCTGTCCTCATCTCACGGCACGGCGGCTGATGCAACGGACTGCGGGTGTCGACCCGGCTGCCGGCCGCACTGCGGCCTAAGCTGGTCGGGTGACCCCTGTTCCCTCCCCCGGCCCGTTGGATGTCGTGGTCCATTCCGGCCCGGCGGACTGGTGGGTCATCCTGGCCGGCCTCGGACCCCTGGCAGTCCTCATCGCCGCGTTGCTGGCCTTTTACATCAACTGGCGCACGCTCAAGCAGCGCACGGCCGCCGACAAAACAGCGCTGGAGCAGAAGCGCGAGGCCGACGCCAACGCCCTTCAGCAGAAGACCGAGTCGGACAGCCGGGCCGAGTGGTGGCGACGGACCCAGTGGGCGCTGGACCGGGCACTCGACCCCGATGAAGGGACCAAGGCGCTGGGGCTGGCGACGCTGGAAGTCCTGGCCCGGAGCGAACTGGCCCGCAACGAGGAGCTCGAGCTGTTCGACATCGCCTGGAAGAGCGTGTCCGGAGACGGAGACGATAACGGCGACGAGGCTGAGGCTGACGCCGGCTCCGGGCAGGAACCCGCCTTCGTGGACGGCCGCGGCAACTTAGGCGAGAATGGAACGACGGATGAAGACAGTACCAAGGAGGTTGGACCATGAGCGCCACGTCGCCTGAACACCGGTTTGTCCACGCTCCCCGGAACAGCGCTGCCAAGCCCGCCACGAAAAAGGCCTCCCCGGCCGAGCACCGTGTCCAGGTTGCCGCCGCACGGCTGCGCGTCACCCTGGATGAACGCCTGGGGCGCGAGACGCCCGCAAAGACCAAGGCACTGGCCAAGGAACCGATCTAACCCGCCTTCAGAGCGTGGGGGTCGACGACGCATGGCGGGGTTTGGTGGACAGTGGCTGCTGTAATTCTCGGCTGCGACGCCAACACACTGCGCCGCTGGAACTACCGTGCCGCCGTCGCGCAGGTCTCCGGGTCCGGAACCTTCCTGGACCGCTGGCACACCGGCTTCCGTCCTGACGTCAGTCCGGGAACCGAGGCCTGGCTCCTCCTGGAGGGCAGCAATGACGCCGCGAGCGGCCTGATCGGCCACGGGTTCGTGACATCCGAGCCGTATCAGGCTGCCGCCGGTGTGGATGCCGTCCCCGATGGCTGGTCCTTCGCGCTCGCTTTGGATTCACTCCTGCCGCTCGGCGAGCAGATCCGTCCCGGCATCCTGGGCGGGGCCCTCCCCAATGACCTCCGTGCCAGGGTGAAGGGCCCGCCCCTGGTGACCCTGCCGCCGTCGTCCGTGCCTGTACTGCGCCGGCTGTGGCGGGACCACGGGCCATCCACGGCGGACCCTGCCGAGGTGGCGGGCGGGACCCTCCCGCCGGAGGCCGTCAGCACCATCCAGGTGAGCCGCTACGAGCGGGACCCCGATGCGCGCCGGGCCTGCCTGGCCTTCCATGGCACGTCGTGCGCCTCCTGCGGCTTCTCTTTCGAGTCCGCCTACAGCGGGGCGGGGACGGGGGTGATGGGCGTCCACCACCTGGCTCCCCCATCCATGCTTGACGGCCCTTATCAGCTTGACCCCGTTGCCGACCTCGTTCCGCTCTGCCACAACTGCCATGCCGTGGCGCACAGCACCAGTCCGCCCCTGACCGTAACCGAACTCCGGAGCATCATCTCCGCGGCCGGGCATGTGAAGGGTGAGGTGGTCACGGACGTGGCACTCCGGGCGCAGGAGGATGCGCGGCGGATCCTCGAGGGCGGCCAGATGTAGCGTTGCTGGACTATCTTGGGACCATGGCGGAGCCGGGCCGGAAAGAGTACGGGGTTGACCCCGAGGAGTTCGGTTCTGCCCAGGTAGATGCAGCGGCACTGCTGGATGCCGGGTTGGGCGACGTCGATTGGTCGGTCCCGCCACTGGGCGCCGTGCAGTTCACGATCGACGTTCCCAGCGGAAAGCTGGCCGCCATGGCCTTGGGAAATCCGGAAGATCCCTCCGTCGTACTCATACCCGGTGCCACGGGCTCGAAAGAGGATTTCTCGCTCATGATGCCGGACCTCACCGAAGCCGGCTACTACGCGCTGACCTACGACCTGGCGGGCCAATACCAGTCAGCCGGCGCCGGCCCCGAGAACCTGGTGCCGCCCCGGAAGCATTACGACTACCGGTTGTTCGTGGATGACTTCCTGGCCGTCCTGGAAACCACAACCACCCCGGCCCACATCGTGGCCTATTCCTTCGCGGGCATCATCGCCCAGCTTGCCTACGTGCAGCGGCCCGAACTGTTCCGGTCCATCACGTTTCTGGGGTGCCCGCCGGAACCGGGCCAGAGTTTCCGGGGCGTGAGCCGTATTGGCCGGTTCAGCACCTGGGTGAACGGTCGCGCCGGCGCTGCCCTGCTGATCTGGGGAATCCGGAGCGGCAGGGTGGCCCATGTACCGCCGGGACGGCAACGGTTCGTCAACTACCGCTTCCGCTTCACCCGCCGCGCCTCCGTCCGCGATATCTACACCCTGATGCAGAACGTCCCGGACCTTCGGGCCGCATTGGCGGAGGCGCCGCTTCCCAAGTTCGTGGCGGTGGGTGAACATGACCTGTGGCCGCTCCGGCTGCACCGGCTGTTCGCCCAGGCAATCCGGGCGCGGATAGGGGTGTACCGCGGTGGGCACAGTCCGTGCGAAACATCCCCGCACGAGTTCAGCCGCGATCTCCTGGCCCTCTACGCCAAGGACGGGGACGCGTAACGCGCTTCCGGGATGCCCGCTCCGGTGCCTCCTTCGGTGCTGCCAGGGGCGAACCCTGCGGACAGGGCATCGGTACAGATCCACCTCACCACCGCTTCCCGGGACCACGGCACCAGGGCTAGGATTTTGCGGCACACTCCAATGCCTGGGTGTGAGTACGTGAAGAGGAGAAAATCGAGGTGGCCGGAGGCACAGGAATGAACGGCCCGCATTGGCGGCGGGTGCTGGCAGCACTGGGCAATGCCGATGCGAGGATTGCCTACGCTCAGATTGTGCTGGGTGCGGCGGCCAAGGACGTCCTGCCTGGGGTGAAGGAACAGCGGCGGGTGCGGGCGCTCGCAGCACTGACTGAGTCGGGGCTGGTGCAACAGCAGACATCGGGTGGGCTGGTGGCAGTGGACTCGATTTTCCGCGACCTGCTGGCCCAGCAGCCGCGCCGGCAGCCGCGGACTGGGCTGGACAGGTTCATGCGGCTGGGGCGGATCGAGCGATACCCTGCGAACGTTGCCGAGCGGCGGGCCCTGCTGGCAAGGATCGCCAACGAGATCGTCGAACCTGGCGAAACGCTGACGGAGCGGCAAGTCAATGAGCGGCTGCTCAGCTATACCGACGACGTCGTCCTGCTGCGCCGCTACCTGGTCGACTTCGGCCTTTTGCAGCGCACGCGCACGGGCTCGTCCTATTCATTGATGGAGTAGCCGGCGCCGTGCCCTTTGAAGCAGTGCAGTAGCTTGGAGCGCATGAGCGACTCGTCACGTGTGATGCCGGGAGGCACTATGAAGGGGGCCGTGGCTTTCGGCGCGGTCGCGCTGTTGTGCGTTGTGGCGGGCGGGTTGGTTGCGGCAGTCACCGGTCCGCTCCGTCTTGAGCATGGGTCGTGGGCCGCTGCGTACCTGGTGCTCGTCGGAGGAGTGGCACAGGGTGCTTTGGGCATTGCCCAGTACTTCCTGGCCCCGCAACGCTTTGTGGGGTGGAAAGCAGTTGCGGAGCTGGTGGCCTGGAACGGCGCCTCTGCGGCCGTCATTGGCGGGACATTGACCGGCAACCCGTGGGTTGTTGATGCCGGCGGGGCGCTGCTGGTTGTTTCGCTGGCATTGATGTTCCGGACCGTTCAGGGCCGGGGCCCAACGTCCGGTTGGTTTTCGTGGGGATACCGGGCCCTGCTGGTGGTGATCGCCGTCAGCATACCTATCGGGCTGGTGCTGGCTCACTTGCGCGCTCCGTGAACTCCCGTGCGGCAGGGCAAACCCGCCGCGCACGCCATCTCCCCTAAAATACTCACATGCCTACACTTGTTCACGAGTTTGCCTGGCCGGATCGGGTCGTCATCGGCACCGTCGGAGCTCCGGGTGCGCGCACGTTCTACTTGCAGGTACGCGCGGGGGCGCAGCTGGTGAGCATCGCCATGGAGAAGCAGCAATCTGCCCTGCTCGCCGAGAAGATCGATGAAATTCTCGACCAACTCATCACCCTCGAAGGGAACCCGTTCAGCGTCCCCACCGGCACGCCCATTGAGCTGGTCGACAACGATCCGCTTGAGGCTGTTGAGGAGCAGTTCCGGACCGGTGCCATGGGCCTGGGCTGGGACCCAGCGACGGCGCAGGTGGTGATTGAGGCCTATCCCCTCTCCGATGCCGATGTTGATCCAGACGACGAGTCCGTTGGCGAGGACGGGGCCGAGGCTCCCGAAATGCTGTTGGTGCGGATGCCAGTAGGGACAGCCCGCGCCTTCACCAAGCGCACACGTGAAGTGGTGGGCGCCGGGCGGCCCCTTTGCCCGCTCTGCGGAAACCCGATCGACGCCGACGGGCATGCCTGTACTCCTCCTGAGCTATGATTCCGGCGATCTGCCAGCCACAGGCTACGGCGACGCGGACTCGACGGCGTGCTCGAGTTTCTGGAGGTTAGCCGGGCCGGCTGCGATTTCTATGACGCCGCCGTCTGAGTCCAGGGTGAGGATCCGGAAGTCCAACGGCACGCCCTGTTGATTGTCGTGACGGTTAACTTTCCGCACCGGAACGCCTGATGTCCCCAGCCCGGTGAGAGCCTTGCTGCGGCCACTGGGGATCAGCGTGTCGTCGACGATGGGCTGGAAATCGATCCGCCTGGCTCCCGGCCTGGCAATCCCCATCTGCCAGATGCTGCTCAACGAGCCCGGCGATGAATCGGGGAATCGCAGGAAGACGACCAGGTCGCCGTGCTCATCAAGCTTCTCCGCCGTGGTCGGGAACCGCTTCGTCAGGAAGAACACGCCGCCACCGACCATCAGCGCGTAGAAGACGGCGTTCGCGATGGCGTCGTCGAGGCTTCCCCCGGCGATAAGTCCTGCTGCCAGAATGACGGCGCAAGCGAGTGCGCCAACCAGAACGGCACGGAGCGCGGGATGCATCTCGCCCCACTTCCTCATGGCGCCATCCTAGGGGCAGAATCTTCCAGCAGCTACGGCTCCATCCTCACCCATCCCGGGAGCCGAGGGCCTTCCGGTCACCCGCTTTGAGGGCCGCCAGCCGGGCTTCCACTTCGGTCTGCTCTCCGAGGTCCTCCAGTGATGCGAACTGGGCCTCAAGGGAGGAGGATGCGAGTTCCTGCTGGCCGCGGACGGTGGCTTCCTGGCGCCGGACGTTGTCTTCGTAACGGCCGGTCGCCGATGTCGGGTCTCCACCGCCCAGGGCTTTGAGGGCGTCGTTGACCTGGGACTGGGTGGCGGCGACCCGGGCACGGTTAACGAGTTCGTTGCGCTTTACGGTCAGTTCCCGGAGCTTGGCCCGCATCAGGTCCAGGCCGTTCTTCAGTTGGTCGACAGCCTGGTTCTGCGCGGCCAAGGTGGGCGCCTGGGACTTGGCCATTGATTCGGCGGTCATTTGCCGGCTGAGGGCGAGCCTGGCCAGGGCGTCAAACTTGTCGGCGTCCGCGTTGTTGCCGGCGGCACGGAACTCATCGGCCTTGCGTGAGGCGGCTACGGCCTTGCTGCCCCAGGTGTTCGCGTCGTTCACTGCCCGGGTGTAGTCGTCTTCGGCCATCCGGAGGTTGCCGATTGTCTGCGCCGCGGCTGCCTCGGCTTCGCGGATGTTCTCCGAGTAATCCCGGATCATCTGGTCCAACATCTTCTGCGGGTTTTCGACTGAGTCCAGGAGGGTGTTCAGGTTGGCCTTGGCGAGCTGGGCAACGCGGGCGAAAATACTCTGCTTCACGGGGTCTTTCCATCGTTGATGGAATTCGCATCCTATCTGACCGCCGTCATCCAAAAACCAGTGGTAATGCCAGAGCCACTCTTGAGCGAACCTTGTGCCCATCGTGGGTTGCCGTTCAGTGACGGGTCCTATCGTTGAGGTCAAGATCCTGCCGCTGGGGCAGGGTCTGCACATCGAGCCAGGGCCGGCGGCCGGAGCATCCCGAGACCGGATGCAACCCCCCAATCCGCCGCCAGCCCCGTGCCCGTAGATGCGGACCGGCGGGCATTCCTCGCGGGTGTTGCCTGGATGGGAACCGCGATCAGTCGGTGTCGCCCAGTTCCGTGGCTTCCTCCTCCGAGTCCTCAAGCAGCCACGCCATTGCCTTGTCCCGAGACGTGAAATACCTGACCGGGAATCCCGTCGGTGCCAGGGGGAGGCGGAACATGCCGATGACGCGATCAACGGGAGAGGAACCCAGCAATGCCATACGCGAAATGCTGGCTGCGTCGGGAAAGACTTTTCGAGCGGCCGCAGAGTGGGTCACACCGTGGATTTCGACCAGCATCGGCAACCTGGTGCCCTGGGCCAAGGAGGAGATGGCCGCGAGGGCGGCGTTGGCCACGTCGATGCCTACGTAGGTTCCCTGCTTCCAGCTCAAGCGAAGGACTCCATCGGACAACTCCAGCGTCGCCTTGCCTTTGATGTCCACTGTGCTCATGTGTCCCCTGTCGTGGAAGTGCAGCGCAGCTCCTGACCGTAGCTGAACGGCGTCGCCTTTGCAGCAGAACGGACCCACAGGCCGTGGGCCACTGTGCGCAACCCTTTCATCTGCTCACATAGCCTATGGGCAACGACTATCCGGGGGTAGTAGCGAAAACTTCCGGTGCAGTCCACTACCCGCTCAAATTGTCAGACCCTCCCTTCATCGTTAGTACATGGGACGGGACGCGGTGGCAGAGGCATTTGAGGCGATCGACGCCGCCCTTGCCGTGGTCCGTGGCGAGGTAGCCAAAGCCGCATGCGGAGCGCCCGCAGCCAACGATCCCTTGGCCGCCGGCGCCGACGAATGCCTGGACATCCTGGCCGGACTGGCTCGGACCGAGGCCCGTGTCGCCGCACTGAAGGCCGAGGCTGTGTCCACGTTCGCGGAGTCAGCGCGGTCCATCGCTCCCCCGGACATCCCGGTGCAGGCGCAGGAAATGGCCATCGCCGCGGAGGTAGGCTGCCTCCTGGCCATCGGCGACCGTGCCGCCGGTGTACTTCTGGCACAGTCCTACGCGCTCACGACCTCGCTGCCCCGGACTATGGAAGCACTCAAGGCTGGAACTATGTCGTGGCAGCACGCCCGCGTCATGGTGGAGGAGGCCGCCACCCTCAACCCTGACGCCGCGACCGCGTTGGAGGCCCACTTCCTCGACCCGGACGCGCCGGACGCTGCCCGCGGTTGCCCCGCAGGGGAGATGCCCGCATACCGCTTCCGGCGCAAGGCCCGGGTCTGGCGCGAACGCAATCATCCGGACAGCATCGAAATACGGCACGCAAAGAGCGTGGAGGAGAGGTGCCTTGAGTTCGCTCCGGAGCAGGACGGCATGGCACGCTTGTCCGCATACCTGCCGGCAGACAAGGCCACGGCCATCTGGAACCGCTACACCGCTATAGCCCGGGGCTTCCAGGGACCCAACGAGGAGCGCACCCTCACCCAACTTCGCGCGGATCTTTTCGCCGCTACGGCCCTCCGCGGGGGCAGCGGCTGCACCGGTTGCTGCGGCGGGTCCGCGGGAACTGACGACGCCGGTACCGCGTCGAAGGGGCTTGCTGACATCCCCGTTCCCCGCGCCGAAGTCCTGGTCACCGTCCCGGTATTTTCCCTCCTCGGTGCCACGGACGAACCAGCGATGCTGGACGGTTATGGCCCCATCCCGGCTGCCATGGCACGGGATCTCGTAGCCAACGGAGCCGCTTCGTTTTACCGCGTGCTCGTGGATCCCCGGGACGGCGCCCCGCTGGAAATAGGCCGCACCAGCTACCGGCTCACAAAGGCCATGCGGACGTGGCTGCGTTTGCGGGACGGCAAGTGTCCCTTCCCCGGCTGCAACAACAATTCTTTGGACAACGAAGCAGATCATCTGCTCGCCTGGCACCAGGGCGGGACCACCGGAATCAGCAACCTGGGACAACCATGTCCCAAGCACCATCGGTTGCGGCACATCAGCCAGTGGCGGCCGACGGCGGCGTCAAAGGATGAGCCGCCCGGCTGGGTTTCACCCTCCGGGCGCAAATACAAGAGTGAGCACCAGGACTGGGAGCCACCGAAGTTGCCTTCGCGCCCGCAGGCGCGCGCTGGCATCCCCTCTCAATCAGGCAGCAACTCAATGATGCCAGCGGGCAAAGGCACAGTGGACTACTTCCGCCTGCCACGGTCCCTCGGCGAGGACTGCCTGGCTGCGTACCTCGCCGCGCGGTGAGCTCAACGTGTGCTGTCGGTTCGTGCCGCCCGGGAAGCGCAATGGACCCCGCACAAAACATGCGGGGTCCATTGAAACCGGCTGTCACAGTACAGAATGTGCCGCCGGCCTGCGTATCGAAATAACCAGTGTGAGTTGCATAGCCATGTGGAAGAGACTTTCAACAGAAAACGGCCTGTTCCCGCCTAAACACGTACCTGTGAGCGCCAAACCTGGCCACCTGATTTGGAAGTTTGCGGGTAGGCACGCCTGAAAGGGAAGAGAATTTGGGCCTGCAAGTTTGTGCAGGCCCACCCTGAATGGAATTCGCGGCAGGGGTTCAGGGTGAGGCAACGGTGCTCACTTAGCCACCGTGCCCACCCGCAGTCCTCGGTTGCGTCGACCTCGCAGCATGAATGGCCAGCGCGTCGAAACCAGGGTAGCTGCGGGCTCCTATCAAACCGACTTCTGGTCCAGTTTTCTACCCGCCGAGAAGCAACTGCCTCCTTCCCGGCCCTTGACTCGTCCAACTACTGCCTTGAGCACGAGAATCTATATATAGATTGCCATGGGAAGAACCTGGATGGCAGGGCCCTTGACTATGGCTGATGCGGCCGCACCTTCCGGTCTCATAGAACTGAAACCATCGACGACGGATTGAGCCAATTCGGGACTAGCGACACCGAGGATAGTGCGGCGTGACAGGTTTATTGTCTCATTTTCGTCCAAAGCCCGCGTTACCTTACCTATGACAGAGAACTCGCCGGACTTCAGGTACTCATTGGTTGCCGACGTATAAAAGTCAGATGAGACGGTAAGAACGGCGGAAAGGTTATCGGAAGTCTCTAGTAAGAGGTCGTGCACATGAGACGCCCTAACATCGGCAGCCATCTTCACGACGAGCGCCGCGGTGCCAGTGTCCAACCCAGCTTCATCTTCCTTGTTGGATGTCTTAGAAGCAGCAGCTTTCACTTGAGGGTTTCCCGAGCGGTTCGCTTTGGAGGCAGGAACCTTCCCCGCCGACTTCGCGTCCTGCTGTGCTGTCAGGTACCCGAGCAGGGAATCAGCAAACAGAAGAACATCTTCAAAGGGATTACCGAGATAGCGTCCTTTGACCTCAATCAGTTGGCCACTGCACACGTGGTCGATGTCCGACACACGTTCAACTGCTAGTATCTGCCCATCCTCGCGAAGGTAACGATACAACGCATTGAAGAGACTAGCCGCCGTGTGGTGGCGGTTAGTTTTGACCTCGCTACTGGCATCATCACGACTCTGGGTGGACCCGTCTCCGCCTACGTCAGCATCCAAAATGGCGGGCAAGTTGAATTTGAATCCTGCACGCGCTTTCAACACACGCTCTTTTGATCCGGCCTCTTTTGTGGTCGTTTCCTCACTTGTGGACACCCCGCCTTCAAGGTGCGCGAGAAAGCTCACCATCATCGGTGTGTCAAGGTACAGCGGATGATTAAGAAAATACGGGGGTTCTTCAATTTCACTTGGCTGCATAGTTCAATTCCCTTTCACAGGATAGCCACCCAGTGACCTCCGAGGTATTTTCTTTATCATCGTCGTGACTTCGATCGCCACTTTTGCATATCCTGAATGCGCCGGCGAGTTCCGTGCTGTGGGCGTCCGGATTCATTCCTCAGGTGCCTTCTCCTGCGCATCCGCCCCATCTCGCTTCCGGGACTTGAACAAACCAGCCACTTTTCCACTCGCTGCGCCAGTGGCTCCAGCCAGGGCACCGCTGAGGCCCTTGACCGCTGCGAGTGCCTGCGGCTCGTCGGGGACCCCGTCGCCGTCAACGTCCACGGCACGGAACGGGCGGGACACCGCAGCAGCGGCACTCGCGACCCCCGATCCCACGGCGGAGGCACCCGTAGCGACTCCTTCTCCGACAGTGCTGGCCGTCCCGGAGATCCAGCTTCCTGTGGACTTCGCTGCCTCCTCCAGAGCTGCAAGTGCACGGTTGGGCTCGGACTCTCGGTCGTCGACTTCTGATGACTCGATCTGCAGGGCAAGGTGCGCCGGGAACTCCGCCGGAGCCTCGGGGAATGCTTTACGGGCGGACTCGACGACGTCTCGGCCAAATACAAAACGACTCACACCCCCAGTGAGTGCACCCACTCCATATTCAATCGCCGTCTGCTGTTTTCCGTTCAGGGTCTCCCGCACGGTGTCCAGCTGACCCGTTTGGATGGTCCGGACAAGGCTCTGCGCGGCCCCGCTGGGCAGGGTATCTGCCAAGGTTGTCGCCCAGTGAGACCAGTCACCGCTGGCGGCCGCGAATTTGTGGCCAACGCCCACTGCACCTTCAGGAGAAGTCTCCGCCACATCCTTGGCCATGGCGGCAATTTGTTCCTGGCTCACCCGGTCGTTGGTGAGCCCGTAGACCAAAGCATGGGCTTGGTCCTGGTCCAGGGCCTTCCCATGGATGTCGGCCAAGGCAAGCCCAAAGATTGCCGTGAGCTCGAACTGGAGCTGCTGATCACCGGCAGGGAGAAGCGCGGCCACACGGTGAGCGCCCGTTTTCGCAGCCCCCATGGCCATATTCTTCGCGGCCACTTTGGCCGCCTCTTTGGCCGTTACCTGCACAGTCTTCCTAGCCGCCTGTTTCCCAGCCGTCTTCAGGCCGGTTGCCGCGACGCTGCCACCCGGAATCAATGAGATTCCCACCTCAGCCGCGATCGAACCGGCGGTGATCGCGGCCCCTGCAGCCGTAATCGACGTGCTGTAGTGACGTTCGAGCAACCTGATCACTTCCGCGGGTGTCGCCTCTGGACGCCGGCGACGAATCCGCATGACGTACTTGCGTGCGATTGAATGACGCGCACTGACCGCCTTCGCGATGTCTGCGTTGGCTTCCTCATCATCCAACTGGGTCTCCAGCGTGACAGCTTCGCTCTCGGTCATTGCGTTGTCCCCCTCTAAACCACAGGCTCAACCCTGGGCCTTTCTATCAACGTTGCAATTCGGTTCGCGGCAGAGGAGCCCAGGGCTCCCCGCCGCGCCGTCATTAGTGTCCCGCATGATGTGGCTGGATCTTGCTCGCCACGCTGCACGGACCTCCGCCGGTCAGACCGCACGGGCGGAAGTGAGCTTATCCCGGAATCTGGATCCGGGCAGCCTCCTGCAGCAGCGGATCAGAGATCATGACGGTGGCAGCTCCTGGTGCAATATCGAAGGCAATGTTGCCCCGTGCCTTATCGCCGGGCAGGACCTCCCCTGAGCCCAGTTGGTTATCGGCGAACATGCTCATGTCTGCCTTACGCCCGTTGGCATCCTTTGCCGAGAAGTAGAGCGGGTTGGAGCTCGTCTTGCCGGATTCCGTTTCCCAGAGCACGTCCAGGAGCAGGTAGGTGCCGTTCTTGGGCGGGGTAGCGAACGCGCCGGTGGCGACAGAGTCGGTGCGGACCGCGGACACGACAGTGATCCTGGCGACGTTGCCGTTGCGCATCTTCACGGAGAACGGAACGCCCACAGTAGGCGCCGCGGGAGCGGCAGGAGCGGACGACGGCGGTGCTGCCGCCGCCGGGGCGGCCGTAGCGGCGGCGGCCGGTGCAGTCGCTTCAATGGAGGCCGTGGCAGAGGCGATGGGGCTGGACTCCGCGGCCTGCTTGCTTCCGCCAGAGCAGGAGCCCATGAGAATGCCCACCAAGAGGACGCCTGTGGGGACGACGAAGCGCTTCTTCTTGTAGAACGGTCGGACTGCCGGCGTCTGGGCCGCCGGCGGGACAGGGGCAAAGTCTGGGTTGGTCATGATGGTGCCTTTCAAGTGATGCGATTGGATGATGCTGCGGAGTAGCTGTGGCTACTGTTTTTCCCATTTGCCGCAGCGGGTTGAGTTGAAGTCCTGCCCTGCCGAGAGGGTGACGACGGGCCGGCCGCCGCCGGGGATGTCGTTTTCGATGATGTCGCTGCCGTTGCTGCCGCTGCGGTAGATCCCCCAGTAGCAGGTGGAGCCGACGGCAGCCGCTGCCCGGTACGTGCCGGGTTCGATGTCCGTGCCCACGGTCCAGGTCCCGTCGCCAACCGTGCGCGCCGCTTTCGCCTTTTCGGCCCCGGTCACGGCGTCCTCCCGGGCCTTGACCGCTGCCTCAGCCGTCTTCACGGCAGCATCTGCCTTGCCGACTTCGGCTTCCCGGGCCGAGACCTTGGATTCACGGGAAGCCATGCCGTTCTCAAGCGTGTCGTACTTGCCTTTCAGTGAGGCGTAGCTGGAAAGTGCAGCGTCCCGCTCGATCTCGACTGTGGACTTCTCGGCAGCGAGGGACTTATACGCGAGGCTTTCCTTAGGATCCGGCAATGCCGTTCCAAGCGCCGTTCCGCCGGCAAACAGCACGACGGCGGCCGCCGCCAGAAGGGCAGCCTTCTTCCGGCCACGCTTGGCCACCTGGGCAGGAGTCGCATGCCCGGCTTGGTACACCTGATCAGTGTCCTGGATCTCCCCCGGTCCGATGTCGTTGTTCAACACTTAGTTCTCCCCATTTCATGAGTTCTGCAGGTCGGCGGCGGGATACCTCCCCCCAACGTGCGGTTTCCCGCCACCGCCACAGCTGCGGAGGATTACCTCCTGGCTGCAGGAAAAAGCTATTGCCTGCTTGCTGGCCGGCACCGCCAACTAACTGATAAGGGGGGTTATCAGCGCCCATCCGGAAATGTCTGTCGGCTCCGTTAGGCTCTGGGCGTACCAACTAAAGGGGGAAGCAATGGACACAGTGACGACAACGATGCGAATGACGTTGTCGGATGTAGCGTCCCTCGCACAGGTCCAGCGTCCCGTTGTCTCCATGTGGCGGAGGCGCAGCAGCGCGGGGCCCCTCCCATTCCCGGTACCCGCGGAAACGGTAAACGGCGTCGAACTTTTCGACGCCGACGAAGTCACCGCGTGGTTGCAGGCAACTGGCCGGGGCAACAATCCTGAGGCAAGGAACGACGTCGCCGTCCACGCGAAACCTGCGGCCAACGGCTCACTAAAGGACGGCCGCAAGACCTTCGACGGCCTGACTGCGCTGCTCGCACTGAAAGTCATCACCGGACAGGCGCTGGGCAACCGGAGTGCATCCGGTCTCCTAGACGAGGCCGATGAGGCAGATCCTGATGACCTGTTCCTGTACTCCGAGCTGGAAGCCCTGGGCTCCGCACTTCCTGGGCTGGCCAGCTTCGCCGACAGGCTGGTGGACAGCGCCTACAGCGCTCCGGCGGCGTTTGAGAAACTTCTGACCCACCGCTTCAAGGAGGGCCTGAGGGAGCATGCGGACACCGCTCTTACGGCTGCTGCCCTCAGCCTCGTCAGCGCAGCAGCCATAGAACTTGCGGCCACGCTGGAAAGCCGGCCCGTCTTCGTGGACGCCACACCGGGCGGGAGCGACGTTATGCTCAGCATCGCCCAAGAATTCAGCGAGTCAGAGTCCGTCACCTTTTTAGCAGCGGATCACGACGGCGGCGCCTCGCGTCTGGCGCGCCGGCGCTTGGCTGTGCACGGTAGGGACAGTGGGCCCGTCAAGGTCGATGGCAAGGGCGCTTTCGCCGTCACCGGTCCCGCAATCCATGTGGCGCAATATCCCGCGCCCGGCGAACCCGGCCTGAACACCAAGGGCATCCTGTCCGGCATCGAGAACATCGTGCTGCAAATGGACGACTTCCAACGGGCGGTTGTAATGGCTCCAGCCCGGGTCCTGACCGATGCACTTGCCGGTGAAGCGGACAACATCCGCGCCGACCTGCTGCGGTCCGGCCGCGTGCGGGCCATCATCCGGCTCACCCCCGGGCTCCTTCGGGCAAAACCACGCGAGCCGCAGGCGCTGTGGGTGCTGGGGCCGTCCTTTGCCAACGTACCCATCGCAGACCGCTGGACCATGGTGGCAGATCTCAGCACTTCCCCGCTGACCGTCGACGTAATCCAGGACCTGATCAGCGACATCGTCGCGTCGATGGGAAACAGCGCCACAATCCGCGCTCACTCCTTCCGGTTCGCCCGGCTGGTACAGACCAGGATTCTGCTCGCGGGAGCCGGCGCCCTGGTCAGCGGGCCGGCCAAGAGGAGCCCGACGGCGGCGCCGGGCGCAGAGGCCGCGCTCCGCGTCGACGAACTCGTCCGGGCCCTGGCCATAGGGGCAGGTAGTGACAACAGGCTTGTCGGCGTGCAGCCCGCGCCTGCCTACTCATCCCCCGCTCCAGCCTCGGTCCGGGAACTCATGGGCTCTGGGCACCTGAAGTATGTGAAGGGCATCCGGGTCAAAGAGCAACACACCAACAGGTCGGCGGGAAGCAGGATCCTTGGCCGGGAGGAACTGCTGGACCCGGACAATGCCCCACCCCGCTTCATCACCCTGCTGGAGTTCGCCGCCAACTACCCCGCCGGACGGCTCACCGAGCCCGCCGACGTCGTCTTCTGTACCAGCCCGCGGCCCGCCGCGATAGTTGACGCCGAGGGCGGCGCCGTCGTCGTCTTCCCTGCACGAATCCTGAGGATTGACCAGGGTGACCCGGGCGGCCTGGTGCCCGACGTCGTCGCCCGCGACATCAACAACCTCAACCCGGCAGACAAGACCTGGCGGGGTTGGGAGCTTCGCCGCACAGGCGAAGCTCAACGCCAGCCGCTCACCGACGCCCTGCACCTGCTGCAACACGAGCAGTCCCAAGCCCGGGAACGACTTAAACAGCTGGAAGAACTCGCTACCCTGATTACGGACGGCGTAGCGGGCGGAAGCCTCACCCTGACAGACCCTAGTACCCACGCCGGACCAGAAGAAGGAACTGCATAATGCCCCCGAAAGTGAAGGTGGACCTCGCCCCGTCCACCATGAAGGAACTCAAGGACACACTCTGGAAGGCGGCGGACAAGCTCCGCGGCTCGATGGACGCCTCACAGTACAAGGACGTGATCCTGGGGCTGGTGTTCCTGAAGTACGTGTCGGACGCGTTCGAGGAGCGGCGGGAGCAGATCCAGGACGAGCTGGAAGCCGACGGGCTCAACGAGGAGCAGATCGCCCAGCTGATCGACGACGTGGACGAGTACACCGGCCGCGGCGTGTTCTGGGTATCGCCCCGGGCACGCTGGACCTACCTGGCGGAGAACGCCAAGGGCCTGGACGCGGTGGACGGCGCAGCGCCGAAGTCCATCGGGCTGCTCATTGATGAGGCAATGGAGCTCATCATGACCGACAACAAGTCCCTGGCCGCCACGCTCCCCAAAATCTACAACCGCGACAACGTAGACCAGCGCCGCCTGGGTGAACTGCTGGACCTGTTCAACTCCGCCCGCTTCACCGGCCAGGGCGCCAGCAAAGCCCGCGACCTGCTCGGCGAGGTGTACGAATACTTCCTGGAAAAGTTCGCCAAGGCCGAGGGCAAGCGCGGCGGCGAGTTCTACACCCCGGCCGGTGTAGTCCGGGTGCTGGTGGAAGTGCTCGAACCGCACCGCGGACGTGTGTACGACCCGTGCTGCGGCTCGGGCGGCATGTTCGTGCAGGCGGAAAAGTTCCTGGCCGCGCACCACCTGGAGGGCTCGGACATCTCTGTCTACGGGCAGGAGCTCAACGAGCGCACCTGGCGAATGGCCAAGATGAACCTCGCCATCCACGGCCTTAACGCCAACCTCGCCTCACGCTGGGGCGACACCTTCGCCCGCGACCAGCACCCGGAGCTCACCGGGAGCAACGGCGCAGACTTCATCATGGCCAACCCGCCATTCAACATCAAGGACTGGGCCCGCTCCGAGTCCGACCCGCGCTGGAAGTACGGCGTCCCGCCAGCCGGCAACGCCAACTACGCCTGGATCCAGCACATCATCTCCAAGCTGGCACCCGGCGGCAGCGCCGGCGTGGTCATGGCCAACGGCTCCATGTCCTCCAACTCCGGCGGCGAGGGCGAGATCCGCGCCCAGCTCGTGGAGGCCGACCTCGTATCCTGCATGGTGGCGCTGCCCACTCAGCTGTTCCGCAGCACCGGCATCCCGGTGTGCACCTGGTTCTTCGCGAAGGACAAGACCGCAGGCCCGCGCGGTTCCGTGGACCGGACCGGGCAAGTGCTCTTTATCGATGCCCGGAACCTGGGCTACATGGTTGACCGCGCCGAACGCGCGCTGTCCGATCACGACATCGCCAAGATCGCCAACACCTACCACGCGTGGCGCGCCACGGCTTCAGCCAATGAGGCCGGGCTGGCGTATGACGACGAGGCTGGCTTCTGTTATTCGGCTTCTCTTGCCGAGATCAAGGCTGCGGACTACGCCCTGACGCCCGGACGGTACGTCGGTGCAGCGGATGTGGAGGACGACGGCGAGCCGATCGAAGAGAAGATGGCCAGGTTGTCGAAGGACCTGTTTGAGCAGTTTGAGGAGTCCGAGCGGCTGGCGGCTGTTGTGCGCGAGCAGTTGGGGAGGGTGTTGTGAGTTCCGTCAGCATGGGAGAACTCGTCGCTGCCGGCGTCCTTCAAATTGGCGACGGCTATCGCACCAAGCGAAGTGAGCACGCACAGCAGGGCTACCGGATCATTCGGGTCGCCGATGTCATGGACGGCGCTGTCAGCTTCACCGGTCCAGATTTTGTTTCGGAGAAGTACACCAAGGCCATCGGAACGAAGGCAGGAAAACCAGGCGACATCCTCGTGACGACGAAAGGCACAGTTGGCCGCGTTGCAGTCTTGCCGGACACGAACGAGCAAGTTGTCTACAGCCCACAGCTCTGTTTTTTTCGAGTGCTGGATGCGGACGTGGTCGACCCGGCGTTCTTGCGCTATTGGTTCAGTAGCGCGGAGTTCGGGCGTCAAGCTGCGGACCGCATGAACAACACCGACATGGCCGCCTACATCAACCTCGCCGACATCCGTTCGCTGAAGTTGACCGTGCCGGACGTCTCCGAGCAACGCTCTATTGCGCAGGTGCTGGGCGCCCTCGACGACAAAATCGCCGCCAACACCAGATTCATTTCTGTAATCGGTGAAACCTTGAATGCTACTTTTACTTCGATCTGCGGACATCCTGAGCAGATGATCCCCTTCGGCCAACTAGCGACCATCACAAAAGGCGTCTCGTATCGGAGCGCAGACCTTTCTGATTCATTGACTGCCCTCGTAACGCTAAAGTCATTCGGCAGAAACGGGGGCTACTCCTGCAAAGGACTTAAGGAGTATTCCGGCCCATTCAAGCCCGCTCAGCAGATCGCGCCTGGTGAATTGGTCGTGGCCCAAACAGACTTGACGCAGGCGGCGGAAGTCGTCGGAAGGGCAGTGCGAGTCCCAAGGGCTCCAGACTACGAGAAACTCGTCGCAAGCCTAGACTTAGCCATCATTCGTCCAAGGCAGGACGCGCCAGTCGAATTCTTGCTCGGCGTTATGCTGCAGGGGCGCTTTAGGGCCCACTGCAGGACCAGAACAAGCGGCACCACAGTCCTGCATCTAGCCTCCGACGCAATTCCGTCGTTCCAAGCACCCTTGGTTTCGCGGGAGATACAGGATATTTATGCTTCGGTAGCTCGTCCCATGCTTCAGCTTCGCGATTCACTCGAGTATGAGATGGACTCGCTTGCGGCCACTCGCGACACGCTCCTCCCCCAACTCATGTCTGGCCAGCTTCGGGTCAAATACGCGGAAAAGGTGTTGGAAGACGCAGGCGTGTAAGTCCACATCAATTTCGGAGTAGGCCTAGGGGCTGAATGTCCGGAGGCTGAATAATTTGAACAACAAATCGATTTTGGGGGAATCAACGTGACAGCACCAGCAGTAGCCTTTTCAGAGGCCGATTGGGAGGGCGCGGCGAAGGAGCGGCTCGGCGAGCTGGACTGGAAGCCCCTGGAAGGCCAGGCCATTGCACCGGGCAACGGGGA
Organism: Pseudarthrobacter sp. 902506025; assembly: GCF_040702325.1. Lineage (NCBI taxonomy): Bacteria > Bacillati > Actinomycetota > Actinomycetes > Micrococcales > Micrococcaceae > Pseudarthrobacter > Pseudarthrobacter sp. 902506025. The sequence goes on along the minus strand of NZ_JBFBKW010000009.1, from coordinate 187,550 downwards.
ACGCGAATCCTGGTCCGAGCTTCTGATCCGGCCCCGTCTGCTTGCCGCGCTCCAGCGCCTCAACCCGGCCGTCCCCGCGCAGTATCTGCAGCAGGCCGTGGCGGAAGTTGCATCACCCACGTCAAACGACGCGATGGCCGAGAACCATCGGATCCACAACTGCCTCGTCGACGGCTACCGTCTGACCTACATCGACTCCGACGGTAACGAAGCCAACCCGACCATCCGGCTGCTCAGCCAGGCGCCGGACCAGAATGACTGGCTTGCCGTCAACCAGGTCACCTTGGTGCAGGGCGACTACAAACGGCGCTTGGACGTCGTGCTCTACTGCAACGGCATGCCCGTCAGCATCATCGAGCTCAAGAAGGCCGGCAGCGCGCACGCCGACCTCCCCGGCGCTCACGCCCAGCTCCAGACCTACATTCGCGAATTCCCCATGGCGTTCCGCTTCTGCGTCTTCACCCTCGCCAGCGACGGGATACAGGCCAAGTACGGGACGCCGTTCACCCCCTTCAACCACTTCTCACCATGGAATGTGGATGACGACGGTGTGCCGGTCCCGCAGGGCTTCATGGTGGATGGCGACGCCGTCACCGCCCTCGAGACCGCGTTGGACGGGCTCTACAACCAAGAGCGCTTTTTGCAGCTGGTCCGTAACTTCACTGCCTTCGACCAGGGGTCAAGCGGCCTCGCCAAGCGAATCGCCAAGCCGCACCAGTACTATGCCGTTACCAAGGCAGTGGCCAGCACCATCCAGGCGGTGGAAAGTAACGGCAAGGCGGGCGTCGTCTGGCATACCCAGGGGTCGGGCAAGTCCATGGAGATGGAACTGTATGCCAACATGGTGGCCCGGCAGCCAAAGCTTAAGAACCCGACCGTTGTGGTTATTACCGACCGGAACGAACTGGACGGGCAGTTGTTCGAGGGCTTCGACCGCAGCTTGCTCCTTGCCGAGTCACCGAAGCAGATCAAGAAGCGCTCCGAGCTGCGGGATGAGCTGAGCAACCGGACAACTGGCGGCATCTATTTCACCACTCTGCAGAAGTTCGGCCGCAGCAAGTCCGAGAAAGACGCCGGCGCCGACCACCCCTTGCTGTCGGACCGGCGCAACATCATCGTGGTGGTGGACGAGGCACACCGCTCGCACTACGACGATCTCGACGGCTACGCCCGGCACCTGCGCGATGCGCTCCCCCACGCAACGCTGATCGCTTTCACGGGTACGCCGATCTCCTTTGATGACCGGAACACGCAGGAAGTCTTTGGCGATTACATCGACATCTACGACCTTTCGCGCGCGGTGGAAGACGGCGCCACGGTGCCCGTGTACTTTGAACCGCGGCTGATCAAAGTGGGACTGTCCGAAGGATTCACGGAAGAGGACCTCGACAAGTCAGCGGATGAGCTAACCCTGGGGCTCGACGATACTGAACGCGCGCGCATTGAGGCGAGTGTCGCCGTCGTCAACGCAGTATATGGTGCCCCACAGCGTATCGCGGCACTGGCCGAGGACCTGGTGGCGCATTGGGAGAACCGGCGCGGACGGATGCTCAAGTTTATTGAGGCGCCAGGCAAGGCGATGATCGTTGGCGGTACACGGGAGATTTGCGCGAACCTCTATGCGGCCATCGTGGCGCTGCGCCCGGAGTGGCATTCGGACGATCTGTCCGAGGGCAAGATCAAAGTGGTGTATTCCGGCGACGCGACCGATGTGCCGCCGGTGTCGGACCATGTGCGCCGGGATTCGCTGAATGCGCAGGTAAAGGAGCGGCTGAAAAACGTCGACGACGAGCTGGAGCTGGTGATCGTCAAGGACATGATGCTCACCGGCTATGACTCTCCGCCGCTGCATACTCTGTACCTGGACCGGCCGCTCAAGGGCGCTCTGCTGATGCAGACTCTGGCCCGGGTCAACCGCACGTTCCGCGGCAAGGAGGACGGGCTGCTCGTGGCATACGCGCCCCTGGCGGAGAACCTGTCCAAAGCGCTGAGTGAGTATACGCAGTCTGACCAGGCGAACAAGCCGGTGGGCAAGAACATCGAGGAAGCTGTGGGCCTCACGGTGTCCCTGGTGGAGACTTTGCGTTCTCTGCTGGCCGGCCACGACTGGAAGTCCGTCCTGATGAAGGGCGGGCCCAAGGCCTTCCTGAATGCCGTAACCGGAGCTGTTAGTTACCTTCGAAATCCTGCTACGCCCGGAAATCAGCCCTCCAATGGTGAAGAGCCACTCGCCGCCAAGTACCGGAAGTTCTCCGGCCAGCTGTCCCGTGCATGGGCGCTGTGCTCCGGCTCGGACACTTTGGCCGAGCTGCGCCCCGAGATACAGGTGTACGAGGAAATCCGGGTCTGGATGGCGAAGTACGACGCCGCGGACAGGCAGGCCAGCGGCGAACCAGTGCCGGAGGAGATCCAACGGCTCTTGGGGAACCTGATTGCGTCCGCCACCTCCTCCGGTGAAGTGCTCGACATTTACGAGGCCGCCGGTATGCCCAAGCCGTCGCTGGATGACCTGACACCCGAGTTCATTGCCAAAACGCAAAAGGCACGGAACCCACAGCTGGCCATTGAGGCACTGAGGAAACTGATTGCCGATGAATCTGCCTCTTCCACGCGGAACAACGTGATCCGGCAACGGGCCTTCTCGGAACGGATCACCGAGCTGATGAAGAAGTACACGAACCAGCAACTGACGTCAGCCGAGGTCATCGCCGAGCTCGTCGAGCTGGCTCGTGAGGTTGCTGCGGAGGGTAAGCGCGGTGAACAGTTCACGCCCCCGCTCAACTCAGACGAACTGGCCTTCTATGACGCGGTGGCGCAGAACGAGTCAGCCGTGGAGGTCCAGGGCGAGGGCGTCCTGGCCGACATCGCGCGGGAACTAGTCTCGGTGATGCGGCGGGATGTTCGTACTGACTGGACCGTGCGCGACGATGTGCGGGCAAAGCTCCGCTCCTCGATCAAACGGCTTCTTGTGCGATTTGGGTACCCGCCGGATAAGCAGCCGGAGGCAATCAAGCTGGTCATGGAGCAGATGGAGTCTATGGCCCCGCGTTTCGCTGACGCCCGCATCTAGCACCTACATCTTCTGCCAATGGGCAGCAAGCAACACATCACGAAAATGGGAAAACTATGTCGTCTTACGATTCGTCTCCAAACTACAGCAACCCCGCCGTTCCGCCGGCCCCACAGAGCGTTCCGCAAGTGAACACCGGCAAAGGTAAAGGCCGGATCCGGAAATTTGCAGCGTCCGCAGGGCCAATCCAGTTGGCCCGTGTCATCTTGGGCGCAGTCCTCGGATTGTTGTTCATCTTGACCTGGGTCGGCACCGGGCCTGCTGCCGTCGACGCCGGCAGCCCTTCCACATGGAAGTCCGACCTCGCCGCTGCAAGCGTCAAAAACGATGTCAATAACGGGGAAACAAAGGGAGCGCCGCAACAATCGGTGGTCAACGGTTGGTACGCCAACGACATTGCTGCCATCACGGCCACGCAAAACACCTATATCGCCGCCAGCTCCGCCCGGAACGGCACCCTCCTGACGCTGCTCGGCCTCGGAGTTGCCGGCGAGCTGATCCTTCGAGGCCTGGATCGTGCACGACTTTCGGCGGCGAACGCCGGGACGCCGCAAGGGACGCACATCCAGTGATCAAGCGCATCATGATGGCGCTGGTCGGCACCATCATCTTAGGATTAGCCGGAGTGGGCGTATGGAATATGGCAGGCCTCAACCTATTTCAGCCTCAACGGACGGACCGGAGCCAGCCTGCGCTGCTGAAGTCGATCAAAGACATCAGCCGGTACCACGCCGCTGTAGGTAACTTTGAAACGGTGCTGGACATCGAGGACAACATCGCTGGGATCCCTACCCTCATTACCGGACGACGAACCCTGTTCGTTGCCGCCGGCACGGTCGACGCCTATGTCGATCTCTCCGGTTTCGCGGACAGCGACCTGACACTGTCAGCCGACGGGAAGTCGGTGACTGTTCGGTTGCCCGAGCCACAGCTGGACAAGCCCAACTTGGACCACGACCGATCCTACGTGTTCAGCCAGGACCGCGGCGTCCTGGACCGGATCACCGACGCTATGGAGGCGCCCCAACAAGCACAGTTCTTCAAACTTGCCGAAACCAAGCTGGCCTCCGCCGCGGAGGAGTCGAAACTGCGCCAACAGGCAGGGGAGAACACCAAGTCTATGTTGACCGGGGTGTTCAGCTCCCTGGAAATTCAAGCTACATTCCTCTGAAAAGAATGACCCCGCTTGTCTTGGCGTGCGGGGTCATTCAATAGGCGGCAGCAACGGGGCCCGCACGCGGCGCCATGCGTCCAAGAGGGGCGTATGGCCCCGCCCCGCCTAGGATCTGGACCCGTCGGAGCGGCGCTGCCGCACCTTGTTTGGTATAGCCCGACTGGCAGGCGGGCAGCTCGTGCATCCGCCTGCCCTGCGCCGGTTGACGACTGAGACATATTGGGTGTGGCCAGCAGGGCAAGTCCAACTATATCTCCGTGTTCCTGGCACCACTCCCGCAGGAGCAAAGCCATTGCGATCGTAATCCCAGTCGCGTACTAGTACCGGCTCGCGTGTGGCGAGGTCGGACACCCCATGCTGCAGGATCTTCCCCGTCTCCACAGGGCACGTCAGTTTCGGGTACCTGCAGCGGTTTGAAATTCGCCGTTCGAATTCATGGCCACTGGGGCAAACCCACCACACCTTCGTCTCCGACCCGGCCAGGACCTGATCGGGGGTGAGTGTCCCATTACGGGCTTGGTTCCATTGCGCCGCGAGATCCGGCCGCTTTGTAGCCAAGTCGTTGAAACCGGCCAGCAGGACGCGGCCTTCGCAAACGTTGCAACGTCCACCGGAGGCAACAAGGCGAATGGGCGTCCTCACGAAGGAGTGCCCTACAGGGCACCGCCAGGAGATACGGTCTTTCGCATTGCCCGCAGTAATTTCACGAGGTGTCTTTATATTGCTGCTCTCGGGATCCCACAAACTTGCTAGCTGGGGGTGTGTGGTGGCCAGATCGCTTGTGCCCGCGAGCACTCTGCCATATCCACAGTGGGGACAGCCTGTCCCCCGCAGGGCGCGATCAGCGAATCTTGCATCATAGCGGTGCCCCTCCGGGCAAATCCAGTGCCCAACTTTATTGCTGCCCGTCGACACTGTCCACGGCGTTGGCCCAGATTGTGATTGCTGGTCCCATTCGTCGAGGAGCCACGGCATCTTGTCCGCAAGCGAGTTGTACCCTGGAAAGACTTTGCGGCCGGAGCAGGCCGAGCAGGCTGACTCGTATGGACCGTGCAGGGCATTTTTGGGAGGGTGCTTTCGACTTACGTGTCCTTCCGGGCAGAGGTAACGCGTAATGGCTGCTGAATGCCGGTAACGATCGTCCCACCATTGCTGGTCGTTTCTGTCATGTGTCCGGAGGCAGTCCAAGAAGGTGTGGAAAGGTTGAAGATGGCCATTGGAGCTGGATTTCGGTTTCACGGGGTCGATGAGGGGTCCCGGGTCTTCCGTGTTCCATTCATCTTCGAAGCGAAGCCTTGCGCCCGCCGCTGTCCATCTAAGCATGAGCCACGCTTGGTCTGTTCCGGCATCTCCGGCACGATTTTTGGCCTCCTCCATCCTGCGCGCCACTGTTAAGTAGAGGTCACTGTACGGCTGTTTTTGATCACTGATTGCACGAATAACCTCTCCATCCATGACTGTCTCCAGTAACGCGGCGGCAGTGGGAAGGTCTTCCGGCTGCGGAGCAACGCCCCCTTCCCTCCGAACTGCCGACGCGGCTCGTCGCAGTACGTCTTTGACGATTGAAGCCGATTCGCTGCTGTTATGTATTCGCGCGGCTGCTTCAGCGGTATGCTTGTCCACCGCTCGGGAGTGCGGCTCGGCCGGCGGCGGGATGGACCATGCCGGCAATGGTTCGCGACTCTTAATTAGAGTAGGTCCAGTCCACGTTTGGTGGATGGGACAGACAAGTCGAGAATGGTCTGGGTGCAGTGCCACGATGGCGCCATGGCTGCACGACAGGCAGGCATACCATACCGTTCTTGAGGTCTGCCCTAGTAGTAGCAAGCGATCGGCTCTGCTTCCGGCCACCTCCTTGCAGAGCGCCAAGGCTTCGCGCTCTGCAATGACCTGGTCGATACGGCAATGGACCGGCAGGCTTCCGCGTTGCCGATAGGCTGAAACCGCGAGACGCCACAGGTGGCCCGGGTACGCCCCCGTGGCAGCGTCGATCCGGGCTGCATAGCTGGCGACAATTTCCCCGGTAAAAGGAAGCGGTGTCATCGCCAGCGGCAAGCTGCCTGGCATGTCAAAGTTCATGGACCGCTCCACGTCGGATAGTCGATTTGAAGAGGCTTTCCTCAGCGATCTCTGCCGCTTTAGCTTCCGCCATCCCGCGGGTGAGCACTTCGCCCTCCGGGTTACCGGCATCGATAAGGTCCAGCGCTACCCGGCTGATGAGGGAATTGAGGACTCCTATTCGACCATGTGTGAGCTCGTGCAAACTAGCACTTAGGCTCTTCAGCCGGCACTGGTTGTTTCCGAACAGGGGCATTGACCGGACAAGTCGCGTGACAAGCATTTGCCATCCCGTCGAAGTCTTGTCCTGGTAGGAGACCATATCGGCAGCTCGGTATCGCGCTGCTATTTGGGCTCCTTCCGGCCCGTCGAGGAGATTGGTTTTCTGCAACTCGATTCCGGCTAGAAGTATGGGGCAGTCGATGTCGTCGCCGAGTCTTCGGATCGCCGCGCTGACCTTGCGGGAGTGGGCGCCGCCGTACTTGAGATTATGCACATCGTCTATCACGAGCAGCTCGGTTCTGCATGTATTGATCGCCTGTTGAACCATGCCCTCTAACCGTGCTTCAGTCTCACGTCGGCCGATCGGCAACCCGTAGAACTGGGCAATCATGCGGTACAGCCCTAAAGGCGTTCCCGTCGACGGAAGGTTCACGTACGCCACCGGTACTTCACCTCGCCCAATGCAGTCAGGGTCATTGTCTAAGCGTTGCGTGAGTAGGTCGAGCATCAAGATTCGGGCTACCGTCGTCTTGCCCAGATATGATTCCGCCGAAATAAGGACACCATGGCCGCCGCCGCTGGCATATTGATGTTCACGCATGACCCGGAATAGCACGGCCCTCACATTTAGGTAAGAATCGTTCTTAACTACCACCCCACGGGTGATAATTCTCCGGCGGGTCTCGTCAAAAGCCCTCCTTTCAACAAGAGGCAGGGACAAATATTCTTTGACGGCAATAGGAGGAGTCGGCGTACCGTGGTCCTGAAGCTCTTCGATGAACCCCCTGTGATGCTTAAGGTCCCGTCCAGTGCGTTCTCGGAGCGGGTACTGCATCATGCGCCCCACCCGTTTACACCTTCGAAGCCGTCGAGATCGTCGTCATCGTCGTCGGATTCGTCATCCTCTTGCTGAAGGTGTTCATTGACCGGGGATTCATAATCCTCCTGACCGCGTAGGCTGGCCATGTTGGGCAAGCTCCCCCGCTGTGCGTCTTGGATTCCACGTTCGAGGTCTCTGGCTGTTTGCTTCTTCCGCTGCCGTCTGAGCTCCTGTAGCGCATCTTCAAGGAAGTTCCTCGTGGTAGAAGCCTCAGTGAGTGCTGGATCCACGCCTCCATCATCGAGAATTTGAAGTGCGAGATCACGGACCTCTTTTGAAAACGGCTTGTCGAGCCGGTCCTCTTTCCATTCGCAGGCGATGTAGTCCTGTGCGGCTGGGTCGTAGACCCAGACAACGCGTGGATCTGCTGGCATGTAGTGAACTTCCCACTTTCCGTTCAGCTCAGTACCTGAGGTGCGTTGCCGGAGGTGGCCGAGGCCCGGAGCGTCGTACATCCGGTATTCAATCTGGACGCCGTCTTTTTGGATTGTTCGGGTAACAACAGGCAGGAGCCCGACGTAGTCTTTCCGGCTCAGCGGTTTGGGTACAAATCCGACATAGGGAAACATGGCCCTGTATTCGGCGTTGGGACTCAAGAGAGCACCACCGCCCAGACGCGGGTCGCGTAGCCCATCTGTGGGTGTGTTCTGCCAGTAATGGACAAGCCACCTGTCCAGTAACCAGGCAAATTCCCCTAGCGTCAACAAGTCTTTCCTGTTCGGTTTCTTGTCACCCCCACTTGAGATGGAACCGCCAGTGAACCCTGGCAAATGCGCCAGGAACATGGTTTTCAGAGTCCCGAACAAGCGCTCGGCAATTCCCTTATCCGTGGGGGAATACGGTGCTGCCCGGACGAGGGTGATGCCTAACTGCCGGCACGTCGCGTCTACGACATTGGAACGATAGTCGCGTCCGTTATCGGTCATAATGAGCCGCGGCCGGATCAGCGGGAGCATTCCGTCAAACCGGTCGCGCTCTTCGGCGTCGAACATCTGGACCCAGGGCAGGTCCCGGCGCTCCGTTTCCCACCGGTTCTTTAACTCCTCTGGCAAGTCGTAGCGTGGACGCGGCGTCATCGCCTGGGCGATCATGAAGGCAAGATCCGCACCGCATATATCCTTTGCCAGCGCGAAGGCGCTTACTGTTCGGGTTGCCTGGTCACTCATCATGGACAGATCGGGTCTTTGAACCGAGCCGTCCGGAAAGATGAGCATTATGTCAGGGCGTGTGGAATCGACCTGCATGCGGGATCCTGGCATTAGCGCCGGATGGGCCCGATACATCCAGTTCGGGGCGTTGGCTGCTGAGCGGCGGTTTGCGGCATCGCCATCCAAATACATCCCATGGGAGAGTTCGTCCAAGATCTGCTTCAATCGCCGGTCCCCCGGAATGCTGAAGTCTCTCTCATCCAGTTTCTCGATGCGCGCCCGGACCATATCGACGCGCTGCTTCTTACTCACCCTTGGCCGGTGCACAAGTTCCTTATTGACACGTGCACAGACTTCCAGCAATTCCGGGGCGATTCCATCAGTCACTCTGTGATTACCTGTTTTGCGTCCGTCAATAAGGCCAGCCGGACCATCCTGCAAATATGCTGTCGCGCGGCGGAATAGCGTTGAACGAGAAACAGCCACCATCTTGGCCAGCCGGGGATCGCGTGACTTCAATTGCTCGCCCAGTGCTTTTAACTCGGCCGCTTTGACACCAGCTCTGGACCAAATCGAAGAACCTAAGCCGTAGCCTTCGCGGTAGCCTTCTGCCCCTGCCGGTTTACCTAGAGCAACTTCCTCGATGTCGGCAAGGCTGCGGCCGATGTCCTTAAGAATCTCGCTTCCGTTGCGACTAAGTCCCAATGCGGCTGTATTCAGCTTTGTTATCCCTTGGCTTAGGCGGTCGCTGGGCGGGTTTTCCAGGGCCACTCTGCCGATGGACGCGATCAATCTTTCGTCCGCGTCAGCGTCGTAAAGGCCTAGGACACTTCCGGCGATGTCAGTGATTTCCCACTGTCGTTTCAGGTACGTCACCACATCGCCGATACGAAAAATGTTCATTTCTTACCTTCTCCATCTCCTGCAATAACCATGAGACCGGGGTATAAGGGGCCTTGCTCGAGCGGCACAACTCGTCGGTGGAACATCATGTTCGATAGCAGCGCGTAGCCAATGCCCAGCCCCTCACGGGGGTCCAGACGAAACGCCGCTTCCTCCATCGTCCGCGGTACCGCCAAGAAATCAGCAAGCTCAATCGCCAGAGCTGGGTCCGGAATGTACTCCTCGTATCGGAAAGCGCACATCCATTCGAGGTTGTCCCTCTGCCACCCTTGGCAGCCGTGCATAACGCAGTATCGCCAATTCTGACTAGCGCAGGCTTTTTCAGTAAGGACGGCGGCATGGACGAATCTGTCGTGAGTGGCAAATTCCAGAGGCTTGACGTCTACAATCAAGGTCGTTCCATCGCGCAGCCGTGCGGCGAAATCAGGGTAATGAATCGTCCGGTCGCCGAACACAAGGCCGAAGGGTTGCGCAGCGACGCGCACGACCTCTCCCCCGTGATCCAGCTCCATCAAGCAGGCGAGTTCGGTCAGTGACTCGAACATGACCATGTTGCGATCTTCGCCGAAAGGATATAGCCCAGGATAGTTGCGCCTGTGGGGAAACTCGCTACTCCTTCGGCACGGTTCAAAGGTGACCGGATCCAAGTCGCGGGCGGGTTCATTCAGAAACCACCACTTGCGCCTCCCGCCCATTCCCTTAGTGATTAACAAAGGATGGGGCGTGTCGTTGACGACATCAGCGTACGGATTGTTGTGAAGGATCGGCACTTTTTTGATCGTTCTCTTGATCCGTCTTCTTGTCCTAAGCGGAGGACGGAAGACGCAGTGTTTAGATTTAGCCGTTTCACAAAGTCGTAGACCACGAGCTTCGTCTGGCATATGTGAATTGAGCTGACACTTGGCGAAGGCCAAGGGAAGTTAGGCTAATCCCGCGTGAAATAGGGCCATAGCTGCAAACCACTAAGCGAGGACTCTTGACGGTCCAGGCAGCGCAAAAATCAGGTTCTTCAATAAAGCTACGCCTTCCGCACCAATTTGCAAGAGCATTAGAAATATTTTTGCCTGGGAATCAGATGTCTATGCGTAAAGGAAATAGAAGTATTAGAAGAAATAGAAGTATTAAGATTCCGAGCATGGAAACCTGTCAGCTGAGTATGCTGGCTATATGCCTGATACTCATCCCCTAGCGCTCTTCGGGGACTGGCACGGGGCTTCCGGTTGGGCTCTGACAGCCATTCGTTCAGCAGCACGCGAAGGCGTTCGCACGGCTGTGCACGTAGGAGACTTCGGGCTCGACTGGCCGGGCGCAAAGCGGGGGCGTTACGAGGCAAAACTCAACAAGTACCTGATGGACTTGGGGATCACGCTCGTCGTCTCCGGTGGGAACCACGACAACTGGGACACGCTTGAGAAGCTCGTCGTCGAAGATGACGGCTTGGCAACTATTCGATCAAACATCCGGGTACTACCCCGCGGCGGCAGAACCATCATCGAGGGCCTTGTCATCGGCGGCTTGGGCGGCGCGTTCAGCGTCGACTACGAGTACAGAGTCGAGGGGAAGGATTGGTGGCCTAACGAGGAACCCACCCGTCAGGAAGCTGAAGACCTCATCGCCGGTGGCCCCGTCGACATCCTGATAACCCACGATGCACCTGCGGGCGTTCCGCTGAAGGGAGACTTTCAACTCAGCGCAGAACTAACTGAGAAGGCTAACAGAACCCGCGGGCTCCTGAGAGAAGTAGTCGATGCGCTGGCCGTGCCTCATCTGTTTTGCGGTCACTGGCATCAGCGGCGCATTCACGAACTGCGCCATCCCAATGGAATGGTCACAAGGGTCGACGTACTCAATATGGAAAACTCACGTCACGGTAACGGAGTTCTCGTTTGGCCTGGCAAGCCTCCGCTTCGGATGGAAACGCTCGAAATCAGAGACCTGCACATAGCTGCTTCTTCGCGATAACTGACCTAAAGTAAGCTGCATGGACGCGGCCGAATGGGCGCACGAACTGGCCTACTCCTTGCGCGTTGGCCCAGGAACACCTTCCTTACTGACAATCGCGACGTGTGCCGGGCCCGCTGCTAGCAGGGAAGTTATAGAAACGGCCAAACGAGTCGTCGGGGAGGCCGGATGGCCGATCTATGAGCTCGTCGCTCCCGAGGTGGCCCCTGATCCGTCACTTCTGCGCGAAAGCGGCTTCCTAATCCTTCGGGACGTTCGCCAACCGTTAGCCCCAGCCGTGCCGGTTCTAATTGGTGCTCACCAACTTCATATCGGTCGGGGCTTGCCAGTCGGTCTCCTCATCGTCGGGTCTCCTGCCGGAATCAAGGGCTTGCGGAGACATCCCGGATTAGGCTTTCTCAGCCGCGCCGAGTGGGTAGTGCAGAACTAGCGTGGGAGCAGTCTCGAAGTAAACTCAGCCCACTTGTCCTCGGCACTACGCATTCTCAGGCAACATAACTTCAGGCATACTCCGGAAATGGGCGCAGCCGAACGTCGAGGTCGGGCAGTAACAAAGGAGATCTCGATTCAACCTTGCGCGTGCATGTCCCGCTCCGGAGGGCCCTTGCACATTGGTAGCGATAACGCCACGAATACGCCGCAGCTGCTGCCGGATTTTACGTCAGATCACAGGGTTTTGGCGTGGGGCGTGGAGGCATCGAGCTGGCGTATCAGCGTGGCTCAAATGGTCACGCTTCCAATGGGTCTAGGACGACGATGTCCACCACGGGGGAGGTGGTTCTGAGCGTAACAACGTGGTCGGCGCGGATCTGGAGCCAGTATCGGGCGGGCGAACCTACGGTGCAAGACTCAAGCATGAGCAACTCCAGTGACTCCCCGTCGCGGCGAAGCTGCGAAAACCCCACATCCAAGTATTCGACGAGTGGAGCGGTGGCGGCCATAACCCGCTGCACTGTCCGGGCTGTCAGATCCAGCAGATACTGGCTGCCCGTCGCAGTGGTCATAAGATAGCGGCCCGCATCGTCATTGCGTAGCTCTTGCACCATGGTGAGAGTGTAGCCGCGGCCTGAGACATGGTTCCGGGGCCGGCGGGATTGAAGAATGCCCTGCCTCGTCATGAGCTGCCACACTTCTTTGCGGCAGCGGCAGCCGAGCCCCTGACTCCACCTTTCAAAGGTGGACTCCTTGTGCGTCAGCCCCGCATCCAGGCCCTTGCAAAGCGATGGCTTGCCCGCTGTCCGAAAGAACAGAGGGCAGGCAGCCGCATCGCTGAACGCCTGGCTAAGCTCGAAGCCAGCTAAGCATCGGGGACTTCGGTCACGGCTCCCTGCAGAACGGAAACATTCGTTCACGGACAGCCGTGCTGGATAAGGACGATGAGCCCTTCGAACTCGACAGCGTCAAAGTGGATTCCGGCAGGAGCAGCGTCACTGTAGGGAGACTCGTATAGGGCACCTAACTCCACAACACCGTTCTCTGTCGGTTGCTCGACGAGCATGTCACTCCGCCAGGCCCGGTCCGATGAAGGTCCGGGCCTTGGGCACCTATCTCCTAGTAGTCGATGGCTTTCCGGTCGGACTTCAGGGCGGTGAGCCGTGCCTCCACTTCGGTCTGCTCCCCGAGGTCTTCGAGGGAGGCGAGCTGGGCTTCCAGGGATGAGCCTGCGAGTTCCTGCTGGCAACGGACGATGGCTTCCTCGCGGCGGATCCTGTCCTCGTACCAGCCGGTGGCGGAAGTCTGGGTCTCCGGCATCGTGGGCCTTGAGGGCGCCGGAGACCTGGGCGCACCGAGGAGATCCTTCACATGCCGCGTCGCCTGTCGCGTAACTATCGATGAACACCCCGATTCCTGCAAAAGGTTACGAGACATAGTTACGAGAATTGCACTTACCATTGCGCGTCCGAGATTCAACCGAATCTGTGCCTGTGCAGGCGAGGAGAGTAGTCACTCCTTGAGACATCTCGATACTCAAGGGATATGAGACAAAGACAGGCAGTTGCAGTTGGCCCCCGTTCAGCGTGCATGCTCACCGTACGGGGTAAACGTACATTGCCGTGTTGATGGGAATCCGGCTGCAGCGGTTCGCAGGTGTAGAGCGGTGATGGACCGGCTTACGGGCGCATCAGCAGGGCTCGATCTCACGTACGAGGCGCGAGGCCTCGTACGTAGTTCCGATGAGGTATTGGGATATGGTGCTCAAGGCCATTCACTCCTGACAATGCGACGTCGCATCTAAGCTCAGGATTGTGCTACATATCGACGTCCAACTTCGGGTTTCTCGCGTAAAAGTCACTCCTTTGCCGAGGTGTCGGAAGTCGTTCTGGCAGCGGTGGCCGCTGCGACGGAAACGGCCGTAAATTTGACCTGCATCCGCCCGGACATTGGAGTGTCGAGAGCGAAGCGTCCCAAGCCATACTGCGAACATTGGGGGATGACCGAGAGAAATCCAGACACCCTTCCAACGCCCAGCGATCCCACGGGGCCCTGCCCATGGTGTGGGCGGGTCTCCAGCTTTAGCGCGGGCCAACAAGTTGTCCTCTCCTGGGGAGCAAGCTTTCCCGATCGCTCAGTGACTGCTCTGACCTGTCAAGGATGCAATAAAGGCACTGCCGTTGTTGCAGACAACCTCGGACAGGGCCTCATGTGGTGGCCAGTGCCTGGGGCAGGCATCCTGGACCCCCAAGTCAACGAGGGCGTGGCCTCGGCATATGACGAAGGAATGCGCTCCCTAGCCGTGGGAGCATATCGTGCGGCAGCCGTCATGTTTCGCGCTGCTCTAGCGCTGTTCGTCAAAGACAAAGGCAGCGATAAAGCCAAAACCGAGAGGCACTTGAAGTCTGCCCTCAAACACATGAAGAACGAGGGGGATCTTCACCGTTCGCTCTGGGATTGGGCTGACCACCTCAACCAGTTGGGCAACGAAGGAGCGCATCCGGAGGATTATGACGACGTCACCGAATCGGAAGCGACGGGTCTAGGCAAGTTCGTCCGGCACCTCATCCGGCACGAATATGAAATGCCGGCACAATTGCTACGCGATCAGGGGCTCCTCCAGGAGTAGCAAGCTGCCGCGCTTCCTAGACGGCGGCAAACAACAGAGCTCAGCGTCCCTCAAGCATCGTGCCTCGATCGATGACGGCAGTGTCCGGTAGAGGATCCTGGAACGGACACCAGAACTTCGGAGATCCACCGTCAACAGCGATTCCTGGCCTATGCTGGCAAAACCGTCGGACTTCGGGTGGGGGCAGATGTGAAGCGTTGTCGACTTTTCCGCATGACTGACACCGTCACCCTCCGGCAGGGCTCGATTTCTGCCAATCGTGAAAAATGCCATCGTTGACCAGAGTGCTGATCGTTTCCTACATCCTCGTTGTGACTTACGCCGTTGGCTATTCAGGGCAATTCAGACTTCCGACGATTGTTCGTCCGGGCACCCCCATCCACGGATTCCTCGGAACCGTGAACCTTGTCCTCCACGGATGCGCCATAGCGATAGCACTCACTTTGCCGCCTCTAACGGATTTCCAAGGCATAGTAATCCTGTCGTATCTCTCCGCGCTTTTCGTGGCGCTGTCACTGGCAATCTACCGCTGGCGTCCCCTAAGCCTCTACGTGATCGTGCTTCGCCCGCAGGGCAAGCGAGGCAAGCCAAAGGCGGAACAGGCGCGCACCCCCTGGCCCTACGTATGGCTATGCAGCGCCGGCTACATCCTGATGCTGATCTACATCCAGACCATCTTCGGACGCTACTGGTAAATGCATGCTGTTGACCATGCCTGGAACCACCCGACGCGCACGGCGCCGGCGGGCGGCTGGCCAGTGCCCATTAGCTAAACCCTCAATGGGACAGTTCTTGGAGGAAGGGCAGCACGAAAGGGGATCCTGTATCGGCCCCTGTGCCGGAGGCCGATGTCGTTGAGGGCCAGCGGCCCAGGGCAAGAAGTTCAAGACGGCAAATTGGGTTGGAAAGGAATCCTAGGGCTGTCCACCCTAAGCCGCCCGGTCTACAGTCGTAGCAATCAAACCCGGAGGACGTGGTGAGAAAAACGCAGGTTCTGGCTATCTTCGGCAGCCTCCTGATCGGGGCCGTTGTTTGCGCGGGCATTCTCGCCCTAACCCTAGGAACCACCAGCAGTATGTTCTGGCCCGCTCTGGCTGCCTCCACGACAAGTGTGGTGATCGTGGTGGTGCTGACTCAAAAGACCCGAAAGAGGCAATAAACAGCGAGCCGCACAAATGCTTGGGCCGCGACAACGCGGCACAATTCAGGGTCCTAAGCCCAGCCACCCTATTCAGTTACCACCAAGGGATTTTGAAGGGAACGGAGAAGCCGTGGCCAGACTGCAAGAGCCAGGCGTCGGATGCTGTACCTGCTGCCGCCCTTTGCTTTTACGGCGTTCCTTGTCTGGCTCATGAGAGACGGGCATTGGTTCTGACGAGACTCGAGAAATCTCTTCCCTCGCCGCCATCTTTGACCGGAACCGACCGGAGACGAACCGACTGCGCTCGTGTTGCAGTGAGGGATCCCCTTACGTGCATTTGAACCTATCTCCGGACTGGAGCCAGGTGTCTCATAACCTTGGTGTGCCGAAACGCTAGGGATACGAGAATGGTTGGTCCGAGTAGTCGATCGCCTTCCGGTCCATGGACTTGAGGCCGCGAGGCGGGCTTCCACTTCCATCTGCTCTCCGAGGTCTTCCAGGGAGGCGAACTGGGCCTCTAGAGATGAAACGGCAAGTTCCTGCTGGCCCGGACGGTGGCCTCTTCGCGGCGGATCCTGTCCTCGAACCGGCCGATCGCCGAGGTTGGGTCTCCCGCGTCCAGTGCCTTGAGGGCATGGTCCACCTTGGACTGAGTGGCGGCGACGCGGGCCCGGTTGACGAGCTGGTTGCGCTTGGCCGTCAACTCACCGAGCTTGCCCGGCATCTGCTCCAGGCCCTGCTTGAGCTTGTCGACGATTCGTTCTGGGCGGCGAGGTTCGGTTCCTGGGCCTTCCCGGTACATTCGACGGGTAGTTGCTGACCGAGGGCGACCTTAGCAGGCCATCCAACTATAAGCGCCCACGGGATTCCCGGCGCGCGGAACTCGTCGGCCTTGCTGACGTGGCCGATGGTCTGGGCGACACCCGCTGGGCGGGGTGCCCGGCCGGGCTGCCGTAACATCACTTCTGTTCCAGTCAGCCGTGGTTTGCCATACCACGCATGCTGTTGTCATTGTTCTCCATTCGTAGAGCCGCCTTGCCCTATAGCACCTGCCTGAAAGTATCCCCGCCCGCGTGGCACCGGGACTTTTGCTTTTGTGATGGCTCCCTTCGGGCATGACAAGTCCACCGCCGTAGCTCCCTCAGGCATGCATGCGATGCCAGCTTACGGCGGCAGAGACGGATGCCCTTGGTCAGACCCTGGCCCCGCTTCTTGCTAACGAATTGTGAAGCTGCGGGGCTATCATTGCAGTTGTGGACGGGGTGTGTAGTCTGAGCATGTCTCTAACCCATAAAGGGGGATTAAGGACGCAGCCCCGTTCCACTTATTCCCCGCATGGCCCCGGCGTGGCGACTCGCAGGTATGTGTGGGCTGGTATTTCATTGGCGAGGGCACGTAGCCTGCGGTCTGCGTACAGGTCCAAGGAATCCCGAAGACAGTCAATGTGATCCTGCCCAGGGCGGCCGACGTACTCTCCCGACGGGCCGTCCACCGTCCAATAGTAGGTGTGGGCAAAGCCCATAAAGCCGGCTTTCCTTGCCTGTACTGGACGGTCCGAAATCCAGCGCCCGAAGAACGGCTGCAACGGCCCTCCGACCGGATCTCCTCCTATGAAACCGTGTGTAGGGAAATACAGGTTGGTCCAGCGAGTAAAGGCAAATAGAGCGCCGTGATCCGGGACAATAGAACTGCCCCGCGTGGTGCCATCTGTTGATGAATTTGCCAAGGTGTAGCTGAGGGGCCGCCCCCTATTTCCTTGGGACTGTGGCGGACACGTCGGAAACAACCGGCTGTCTATCAGCGCGGAGAAGTCTTTCCTGCTGTTCGCCATGAGGTACGGTCCGTGCGTTAGAGGTGAGCCCATGGTGACCAAATCCGTTACCAGCCATGGCTTGGTGTTTATCCGAAGTTCCTGCCATGCGGCAACCTGAAGCTGTTGAGCGTCATCGGTCTGCAAGTCCTTGGCTGGCTTTTGGAGCGCGTCTTCGACCGCTGTGAGCGCGTGATAGCAACGGCCATCAGGCCTTGCATCCTGTAAACGAATATTGTTCCAAGCGAAAGTAAGTATGTCGTATGCGATGGCGCTGCCAAGACTGTGAGCCGCGATGACAATCCTCTGGTACTCACCTGATTCGTGCAGCCGCTCTAGAAGGCGGACGCCGGCTTCACGGATTTCCTGGCGATGGGCGACATTTTCCGGCCTGGGCTGGAAGTAGCGTGCCGCGTCACCCAGGAAACCCGTAAACAACCTCATCCCGGCTGGCCTGAGAAGCTTCCATATAACGCCACCGACTGCCGCTACTGCTGCTGCCACACCACCACTAACGGCTGCTGCCTTTGGGTCTCGAACCGCAGCCCACAATGCCAAGCCAAGGACGACTAGCACTAAAATGGAGGCGAGAATCCGCGCAATCCACACATACTTGCTCAACAATGGCGGTACATCACGGCGCATCACCAGACTCCTCATCCATCCCAACACCTGTCCTACGGTGCTGTCTACTATGAGATGCGCCCAGTACAACTCGTAGACGTGAGTTGTGGGCATTCCTTCCTGGCCTCGGTTCCCAGCCACAGCCGGGATCGTGACCTTTCTCATCTCAAAGGAACCCGACAAGGTGTCCTGCTTCACCCACCGGCTGCCCTTCTTTGCACCACCAAACACCGCATCCACGAAGGCCATGAGAGTCTGTCCCGGTTGCTGTTCGCCTATGCCGTGAATCACTATTAGGGCTTGCTTGGGGGAATTCCGTCGATGCCGGATTTCTTCGATAATCCTCCCGAGCCGATTGAGAGCCCCCTGCCAGAACACCAGGCTACTCCTGACATCCATAACGGTTTCGATTTGAGCCACCGTTACGCGAACGACACTGGAAGCTGCGCTGCGACCGGGCGCGAGGGTTATCGTCAAACATGTTCTTGCGCCTTTGACGGTTATGGACACTCCGTCATCCGTCTTTGTCATCCTGGTAACAAGGCCATTGGCCAGCGAGCCGTCCGGCGCGGGCACTGTGGCTAGCGCCCCTTTGCGAAGATGCATCTCGACGCCAGGACCGATCCACTTCTGGAGCATCTCGGGCCTGAACAGAAGCTTGCTGAGCTCGCCGCTCCCCATATGGGGACCTGATGAAACACGCATCCTGAGTCCCGATAGCCGCTCTGAAGCCAGGTGATCCATGGTGCCCCCAATACTGGTAGTGCGCCGAAATCACCAGAGTAGGACGCGTCGCGTCATCGGTCTAGAGGCTCGCAGCACTGGGAGTTGCCGAGCCGATTCAAACATGACTATCGCGGAGCACAACTGGCCCTTATCGGCACAACCCGTCTACGTGCTATGTCCATTCCAGCTACATGCTTTGTGCAATCCCCAGCAGTTATAGGGAAATTTGTTTGGGGTTGACCTTCCGACTCGAAGATCCGATCAAAATACGAATTCTGCCCTTAAGAATGGAAACCTGCAGAAGCAGTGGGACGGCCGCCCTGAAAAATTTTCATTACAACAAGACCGCCGAGATGCTGAAGTCACCCCCGCACTGTGCTTACCAACAACGAATGGCGGCCCTGCCGTCCGAGACAGGGCTGCCATTCTTTGCCTCGGCCTCAGGTTCTGGCCGCATGGCGGAAAGGCGGTAATGTCCCTGGGCCGCTCAACAAATAGGACCCCTATTCTTCCTCGTGCGGATAGCGTGGACAGCCCAGTCCCCAGCTAGCGGTGCATGCCGTACGCCTCACAAACATTCCGTCGCCTACGATATACCCCCTGCACCAGCAGGGGGTATATCCAAGGTTCAGGCGAAATCCCCGGGACATCCACGCATGCTTTGGGGATACCCCAATGCTGATAGGGGGCAAGGCCCCCTTGAACACAGCACTTCGGCTAGCCTAATTTTCTCCTATAACTAGTCTCCATTGGGGTAGCGATATGGACAGCATCCTTCACGAGCTGGGGAGACATCGGGCGGAGAAATATCTTCGCGACGGGATAGCAGGGCGCCTACTAGCGGCCTGCGTCGTCTTGATCCTCGCCGCACAGCTCAGTGCATGTAATGGCGGTGCCAGTGGCGGTGGCACTGGCAGTGGCAGTGGCAATGGCAGTGGGCAGCAGGCGCCCCGGGACTACAGCGGTAGCGTGTCGCGTGACAGCGCTCCCGCGCCAGCGCCATATGTCCCTCCGCCACCTGTAACCACGGCTGCGGCGGTGCTACCTGACACCGGCTGCGATGCCAAGTGGCCGCGTAGGGTGCGCCCAAATGCCCAAACTGCAGGGGAACTTAAATACGTCGATCTCATTATTGCCTGCGTGAACGACTCAGCGGGGTCACTGTCACTGACTAATAACAGCGACATGGTTTGGGTGTTTCAATCGAACCCTCCTGTGATCCCTTCTCCAGAAAAGGCGACGCCTGAAGTCAAGACATTCCACGAAATGGCCGTTGCCACAAGGATGTACTCATACAGCTTCATGGCACCAACGGAGACAATAAGTGTTAATTCCCCGCCAAGTACATTCGAATGGGTCATTGATCCTGATCTCAGCCTTGCCTGGACTCTGCAGAGTTTCGCTCTGAAGCAGGTGGAAAAGAAAGCGGTCGCCGCTGCTAGAACATACGTGACTTCCGGTTCACCCGTTCGCCAAGCCATCTGGGATTGCAGCAAAGCTGCCTATGACGCTTCAGTGAAGGTTCCAAAAGTCCTTTCCTCACAATACGACCCAGCCGAACTGCTCAAGGAAGGTCTGAGTATGACGAAATCATCAGTGACGTGCGCGCAGTCTTGGAAAACCGCGGCACAAAGAGCTGCTGAGACCGCGACCCCGATACCACCCCATGCCCAGTTGACTGCGGAGGCGGAAACCGCATTTAAGGGGGGCGGGGAGCTCGAACAAAAGTCTGTGGGCCTACTGGAGGGGTTAGCGGCAACGGCGACTAAGTTCTGTAAATACAGCTCCCGCTGCTAGGTGGACCACTAGATGAACTACTTGCTTGGGGCTTACGTGTCGTACCAACCGGATAAGGACCGGGTGGGCCCGGAAGCCAGGGGTGGATCCCGGATAAAGCCACCAATCTTATTTTCAGTTGCACTGGCGACCCATCCAAGCCCGGCCGGAAACTCGGAGCCAACAATCAGTTAGACTTACCGGCATGTTTCGAAAAGCGCTGCTTTCGAGCAGAAGTTTCTTGCTTGCCATAATTCTTGACTAGAAGTCGTGCATAAAGTGCAACTCGAATCCTCATCGACCGAGTTGCCTTTGGGCGTGGAATAAGTACGTGAATGCACTTCCGGGCTCAGCTTGGCGCTTTAGCCCGAGTATCCCCCCGAGTGCCGAGATACCGGCACCCAATTGATTGCCTTGGCTCCACGCTATGGCTGCAGCACTCATTCCCAGCCCAAATGAAGTAAGGGGTCTCTGCCAAGATTTTCGAGCAAAACTCCTCAGGTCATCTGCGGCATCAGCTAACTGCTGACGGCGTTCCGTCAGGGCCCTATCCAGTTGGGCTTGTGGCGTCAGCGACAGCTCAAGGGCAAACTGTCGAAGATCTTTCGCGTAACGCCGATGTGCAGCACCGTATTGACGCTTGAAGTCGAGCACCTCATCCAAAGGGATGTCCTCAAGGTCAAGGGTCACCTGTGCGAGGTCGAATGACACAATCTGCCCAACACTGGGATACTGCGTGTCGCACAAAAGACGCCCAAACTGACATTGGTCAGGATCCCGCGACCATTCAGCAGGCTGCAGAAACAGCCCTCGTGCCTCAGCGGGTCTTCGGACGAGTTGCGTGAGTGCCGTGTGTATAAAGTCCTTGGTGTGCCCGTTGGCTGCGAATTCTTCCATTTCGAGTTCTTCACGAGACCCACCACGGAGCAATTTTGCCAGGCCATGGGAGCTGAGATTATTGACGATCGACTCCGCGATGTCAGGCGCAAGAAGGTGGCCCACACGCTGTCGATCGACTAGGGCACCGTATATCTCCCCTTCCGATATGGGCTTGAGTACGCCGACCTCGATGGCCTCGTCGATCAGCCGGGACAGCTCTAGGGCTACTGACTCGTCAACGAGTGATTCAGCCTCAAAAGTGTGCAACATCCCCAATTCGGCTAACGACTGAAGCAGAGAATCGGGGGAAAGCCGCGATTCCCGGCGAGTCTCGAGGCTAGCAATTCCATCGAAGAAGAGGAGTAGCGATTTTCGACCATACGAGATCCCGCCATGGACGAAAGCCACTTCTTGCAGGGGCTTAGGGCCTGGTTGTGTGTCATGCATGCTCTTATTCATAAGTGACCGTCGGTTCGTGCACAAGCGCCAGTGCCGCACCCGCGATCAGGAAAGGCCCTAGATTGGGGCGAGACCGCCCGGGACTTTCCCCGGTTTTATTGCACCGAGAAGATCAAAAACAAGTCCCAGGAGTTGAATAGAATATGGGGCAGCGGTCAGGTTTGAGATGGCCACAGTGGTTGTCCCAATTGCTTAATCGCGGTTCGAGCCCACATGACATGGCATGCGGAAGATTTTGTGAAGAATCGATGTCGCGGATTGCGAGCAGGAGGGCACAACAAACAATCACTTATATGTAGGACGCTGTCGGAGGTATCAGGGTCAGACGCTGGGTCATGTGCGATCATGGCCGGTGATAAGGGCAGTTACCTCAGGCTGCTCAGGTAGCGCTGCACAACGTCATCCTTCATGCGTCCGCGTGCGTTCACCTCGATGCCTTTCTCTGCCGCCCAAGCGCGGACAGCCTTCGTCTCGGCCATCGGCCGGGGACGACGGACAGAAGAGGCCTCCTTGCTGGCAGCCGTTTTGCGGCCAGCGTCTACAAAGCGGACCAAAAGCCCGCGTAGCTCGTCGGCGTTTTTTCCTGCAAGGTCGATGACGTAGTCGGCGCCGTCTAACCCAAAGTAGACAGTTTCAGTCGCCTCGGATCCGTCGACGTCATCAATCAGTTCAATCACGGTCTGTGCAGCGAAACCACCCGTCGGCAGCAGATGGAGCAGCTCCTGGTCGATGACCTTCCGCAGGACTTTCTACTCAACCGGGTTCCCGGCGGCGACCGACCCATGGGAGGCATGTTCCTGCCGTTCGAAGTGAAGCGGCGACAGCTGCCGATCCCCCCTGAAAGCGGCGATTAAGCCGGACTTCATTGGTAGAGTCGAGCCGCAGCGGCTCGGCACCGCCAGAACGCAGAGGGGGACTCCGGTGGGGATTGGTTCGTGGCTTCGCGAAGCCATTGGTGGAACGAAGGCCACGCCGGCCGAGGCGGCATCGCCTGCTTCAGCTCGGCCAACCTTGAATATCTCAACTAGCTTCAGCCCTTGTGTCGAAGTGGCTGGCACCGGCACTTTCGCCGCGGACGCCGTCACCGCCCTGGCGGACCGGAAAGGCCTGGGCGATCGGGGCTTCTTCGAGGGGCAGGCGCAGCTGCAGCGCGACCCAGGGAATCCGGTGGACCCGAAGGCGGTGGACGTGCTGGTCGATGGCGAGAAAGTCGGGTGTCTGCCGGCCTATGCAGCAAAGGACTTTCCCTTGTCGGTTGGGGCGAGCCATCCTGTCCCCTATCAGTTGCACGTCGCGGCGGGGAACAAGCTGTTGGCCAAGGCGTACGTTTGGCTGGGTGAAGCCCACCCGGAATGGCCCCATACCCGGGAGAATCCCCCCCGCGCTGACATCGAAAGAGCGGATCAACGACTCCCATATCCAGAAGACGACCATGGTGCGGGAGGCGCTCCAGGAGGGCGGGGCCAGGGCGCAGCAGTTCAGGCGCGGCATGGTGGACGGGGTCCACTACCTGGAGCTCGTGGAGCCGATCAAGCAGCTGAAGCGCGACGGCAGGCTCAACGAAGCCCTGGTCCTCTGCTACAAGGCCATCGAGGCCGCCGAGCGTGACCGGGACGGCCGGGAGCCCGCTCCCTGGTACACGGAGCAGGCAGCCATCGTTCACCGCAAGCTCGGCCAGAAGGCCGAGGAGATCGCCGTGCTCAGCAGGTGGCTGGACAGCACCCCGAAGTCGCGCCGGGCAGGCAGCCGCATCGCCGAACGCCTCGCGAAGCTGGAGTCCTGATGCTGGCTCGTCCTGTGGATTGCCCCCGTAACTGTCCAAAGGAAACCCTGAGCCCGGTGTCTTCGCAATGACGCTGTCAACGCAGGCCGCATAACCGCCGATGCCCATCTTCCACCATTACTGGTGCCGGGAGCATACTGAGGCATGAGTGATCGGGACGATTTCCTCAACTGGGTCAACACAACCCTGCACGACGCCGAAGTCGCCATGCTCAACGGCGACCTGGATCCCCGGCGTGCCGTCTGGACCCGCAAGGAGCCTGTCAGTGTTTTTGGCGCACTGCGCAACTCCGTCGGACAGCAGCAGCTCGAAGAGGCCTTCGTCTTCCTCGGGCAGACGTTCTCCAACTGCACCTTTTGGGAGTTCGACCTTCAGGTCTGCGATGTCATCGGCGACATGGCGTACACCGCCGGCATCGAGCGTTCTTCAGTTTTGATGAACGGCGCACCCACGTCGCCTACCCTCCGCGTTACCCAGGTATACCGCCGCGAGGACGGACAGTGGAAGGTCGCACACCGGCACGCCGATACTGTCACCGGCTAGGGCGTGCCTCCCAGACCCTGAGCGGTTGTCCCGACTCCACTGCATTGAAACCGCCGCAGAGGACGCTTCTGCCGTCGAACTGACAGGTGCGGAGCGTGACAGCAACTGAAAGACAGCCATGAAAATGCATGATCCATTTGCACCAACATCCGAGATCGAATCCTTCGAAGTCATCAGCGAATCCTTCGAGGATGGCCAGACCCTTCCGGAAGCTCAACGTAGCGCCGTCCTGGGAGCCGGCGGGCGGGACGAATCGCCCCAGCTCACCTGGTCGGGCGCCCCCGAGGGAACCAGGAGCTACGCAGTCACCGTCTTCGACCCCGATGCCCCGGGCGGGGGCTACTGGCATTGGGCTGTGGTGAACATCCCGGCAGACGTCACCTCCCTCCCGGCCGGTGCAGGTTCCCGAGACAACTCCCGGTTACCCTCTGGTGCAGTGCAATTGAAAAACGATGCCGGATTTGCCGGTTTCGTGGGAGCTGCCCCGCCTCCCGGGCACGGTCAGCACCGGTATTTGCTGGTGGTCCACGCCTTGGATGTTGAGCGGCTGGACCTTCGCACCGATGACACCCCGGCCGCCCTCCATTCCGCGCTCTCCACCCACACCTTGGGCCGGGCCAGACTGACGGGAACCTTCGAACGCCGCTAGGAGGTGACTCCCGAACCTTGAGGCGGTTGGGGCAAGCCGTTCTCAGGGCGGTCAGCATCTGGCTAGCAGCTTTAGGAGACACGTTGTAAGTTTGGACGGCCAGGAGCTTGAGGACGCGAAACTCCCCTTGCTTCCGCGCCTTGACCAGCGGACACTTGATTCACCGAGTTATGCAGCCAGCCCAACGGTAGCCTTCAAGAGCCGGGGCACCATGTCCAACGCTGACCATCACTCGTCCCCCAAGCTGCCGTTGCGGCACCTCGCGCCTTTCCGGCGACTCCTGTCATGAGCACGGCCCAGACCGTAGCGCTGATTTTCGTTGCCGCCTTCGTGTGGATCGGCCTGACCGTCCTTGTGCTCCTGACGCTGCGCCGCCGCAGAAAGGGGTCCTCGGTGGTTGCCACGGCTCCGCCTCCCCCGGACCCCACCAGCTCCCGACCGCACAGGCCGTGGCGCCGGGCTCCTTCCGTAACAGGCCAAGGCCCCTTGCCGCGGCGCAGGCTGCGGCTGCGCAGAGTCCGCCACTAAATCCCCTACCACTTACAAGGGAGCAAGCATGGATACCGGGACGATCCTCGGCTACGCCGCCGGCTACATCGCAGCCATGGGAGGGGTATTCCTCCTCTACCTGCCGGTGATCGTCTTGCTCGTCGCCCTGCTGATCGCCGGCGGCCTACTGGAACTGCTTCTGCTGCCGTTCATCGCCCTGTTCAAGAGGCTCCGCCGGCGGCCGGAACCGGATTTGGACCCGTCCTGGCTCATTGAGCGACACGGGCGGTAGCTGAACCCTGTCGCCTGGACTGCCATACTTGCGCCATGTACTAAGGGTGCTTAGTATGTTGTCAGCCGAAGGGGATCGGCTTGGGGAATGGGAAACGAAAAGGGTGCGCTCAGCGAACGGGGCGCACCCTTTCACATGTCACCAGGACACGACGCCGCCAAACCCCGGCTTCCGGGTGGACCGGCTCGATCCTCGTCCGACGCGCTTCCCAGAATCGTAAGCCGTGGACCGGGTCGGAGTCTGGAAGTCCTCGTCTTAGGCTCGGCGGTCCGGCTGCGAAGCATCTTGCTACTCGCCGGCGCGGCCGTTGGCGAGGGTGCCTGCCCACCATTTAAGCCCTTCGGCGAGAGCATTGAGCCGAGGTTCGATGGGGTCGAAGACGCTGAAGTCAGCAGGGTCCCTGGACCTTAGTGCTGGGCGGATGACTTCGGGCAGGATATGCACGGCCTGCCGGATCGGTGCCATTTCCAGTTCTACGGCCACCAGCCGGAGTTGTTCGATCACACGCGCACCACCTACGCCGCCCCAGCCGACGAAGGCCACGGGCTTGCGCTGCCACTCGACGAATGTGTGGTCGATGGCGTTCTTCAACACGGCCGGGTAGCCGTGATTGTATTCCCCCGTCAGGATGACGAACCCGTCCGCTTCATCGAGCTTGCGGCCCAAACGGGCGATGTCTTCTGTCGGGTAGTTGCGCCCGGTGACGGAGGGCGGCTTCTGGTCGAAGAACGGCAACGGATAGTCGCGGAGATCCAGCAACTCAACGTCGAAGCCGTGCTCCATCAACCGCTGCAGCACCCAGGGGGCTACGCGTTCACCGAAGCGGCCCGTCCTGGTTGTTCCCATAATGACCTGGATCCTGGTCACGGGCACCTCCTTGCCCCGATAACAGTCACCGAATAAAACGCCGCCCCAGATGCCGTTATTTCCAAACAGCCTTGCTGGCAGGCCTGCGCTGGGAGCAGATCGGTGCATCCCCGGAGCCCGCGAAGCGGTCAGGATGCGGAATCAAGGTTCCAGGTAACGGCCCGGATGGTGGAACATGCCCTTACCTGACATTGCACCCATGATTGCCATCTCAGTTGCCGGTATTCTGGCACCAATATGGCTGACCTCCCGTTACGGCCCGGCCATTGCGCCGTGACGGGCAGGATTTCTTGAGCCTGCGTCGTCAGAGCGTCAAACCCAGTCGGGCCGTTCATCCCACTGTCATGTGCGGCTGGTAGGGTCCGGGCATGGATGCACTGATGACCGACCGGGCCCTGGCTGCAGCTGCCAGAGAGCTGGCGGGCCGACCCGGTTACAACCCCGGGTTCCTGGGGGTGCCCGTCCCGATCCCCGCACTGCCAGGCGTGAAGACCGTCCTGCTCCCCTACACCCACTTCTCGGTCCTGATGCGCCCGGACAAACGGCTGGCAGCGGTGACGGCCCTGGGCATGGACGGGAAGAAACTGATGGACTTGGCCCGGGCCGGGATCCAGTGGCGGCTGGATCCGCGCCTGCCGGAGGACCAGCAGACCGGGGAGCGGGTCTACGCGCACAACGACATCGACCGGGGACACTTGGTCCGCCGTGCATCCGCCGTGTGGGGCGACACCCGGACCGAAGCCGCCCAGGCAAATGAGGACACCTTCCACTACACGAACGCAGCCCCACAGGCGGCCAAGTTCAACCAAGGCATGCAACTCTGGCTCGGTCTGGAGTCCTACCTGCAGGAGAACGCCGCCGACAACAGCCGGCGCATCGTCGTGTTCACCGGGCCGATCTTCGGTCCCACCGACCCGGTATACCGGGGCGTGGACATTCCACTGCGTTTCTTCAAGGTCGCAGTCTTCCTTCATCAAGGGGCGCTGGCAGCCACGGGCTACGTCGTAGACCAGACACCTTCACTCGCTGACCTCCCGGACGTCCCCCGGCCCGGAGTCACCGACGAAGCCCCACCACTCGGGCCCTTCCGGACCTTCCAGGCCCCCATCCGGGACATCGCTGCCCTCACCGGACTGGACCTGCCCCAGCTGGTGGCCGTGGACCGGACGCCGATCGCCACGGCCCTGCCCAGCGCCCGGGTCACCGAAACGTGGCGGGAGCTGCACTCCCCCGAAGACCTGGACCTGGACTTCGACCTGGGCGGCTGACCTGAGTTTTCGGACTCTTCCGCCGCTATACCGACCTTCCCCTACCGAAATGAGCACACCATCACTTCCAACACCGTCGTCGTCGCCGGAGCCACCGGTGACCTTGGCCAGCGCATCGTTCGCGAACTCCTCCGCGGGGACACCCTGGTCAGGGTTTTGACCCGCCCCGGTAGCGGGACAGGCGATGCCCTCTACGGCGGGGAAGAACGCGTGGAGATTCACCAGGCCGCCTACACGGACCGGGCCGGCGTCGTCTCAGCACTATCCGGCGTCAGCACCGTCATTTCGGCCGTCAGTGGCGCGCGTCCGGTCATCGTTGACGCGCAGCGGGCGCTCCTCGCGGCCGCCGTAGAAGCAGGGGTGACACGGTTCATCCCGTCGGACTACTCTGCGGATTATCGTCGAATCACCCCCGGCAGCAACCGCAACTTCGAGCTCCGTCGCGAGTTCGCCGCCGAACTCGACGCCGCACCCATCCGCGTGACTTCAGTGCTGAATGGGGCGTTCGCGGACATGCTCACCGGACAGGCGCCCATGATCTTATTCAAGCGTCACCGGGTCCTGTTCTGGTCCTCACCCGACCAGATCCTCGACTTCACGGCCAAGGACGACGTCGCACACATCGTCGCACTCGTCGCCCTCGACGAAGACGCACCCCGCGTCGTCGAGATAGCCGGCGACCGCGTCACGGCACGGAATATCGCCCGGATTATGACCGAACTCACGAGGACACCCTTTTCCCTGCAATGGGCCGGGACCACTAGTCTTTTAGGGGCCGTGAGCAGGATCGGCGCGCGCGTTTCTAAGGACAACGACCAGGCTTTCCCCGCGTGGCAGGGTATGCAATACTTCGTCAGCATGTTCAGCGGCGAGGCCGAGCTCCACCACATCAACAACGACCGCTACGGCCCGCACAAGTGGACCTCGGTCCGCGATGTCCTCGAAGCGCACCTGAACGTGGCAACGGACGATCGCTGACCAGGCACAGTCACAGCTCCGCGGCCTCACCTGCTACCCAGGAACGCTGAAGAAGCTTTCGGGTCCTCAGCACCGAGGAGGTCGTGGTAGCAGCCCCTCACATAGCCGTCGCACCGGCGACCCTCTAGAGTCCTTGCGTATGAACGTAGCAGCCAGTCACGTCCCGGTTCGACCCGTCCGCCGTCCCAGTCAAATAGCCCGGTCGCAAGCCTTCAGCGCTCAAGGCTTCTGTTCTTCCAACTTGCCAACCAGATCCTAAGCATGCTTACTATAGGGCGGCCGAATACGAACGGCTACCAACCAGAGGAGGAAACACCATGGGATTGGGCGACAAGATTGAGAACGCCGCCGAGAAGGCTGGCGGCAAGGGCAAGGAAGCGGCCGGCAGCGCCACCGGCGATGACAGCCTGAAGGCCGAAGGCCAGGCCGACCAGGCCAAGGGCGACGTGAAGCAGGCCGGCGAAAAGGTCAAGGACGCCTTCAAGGACTGACAGGGATCGCGGAATGGGCGCGCTCCAGCAGCGGGGCGCGCCTTTTCTGTATCCAGGGCAGAGGCTGCTTCCTGGTTTTGTTCCCGCGGCTGGTTCCTTGTGACCTTGCTTCCTCGGGTAGCCCCGCGGCTCGCGAATGCCGGCACAAACAGCTGCTGACTCGTCTCATATACAAGGAGAAACGATGCCCCGAGCAATCTCCGTCATTGTCTTTGACGTGAATGAAACACTGTCGGATATGTCCCCCATGGGTGAGCGCTTCCTCGAGGTGGGCGCACCGCCGGAGATGTCGAAGCTCTGGTTCGCGACCGTCTTGCGTGACGGCTTCG
This sequence comes from Pseudarthrobacter sp. 902506025, assembly GCF_040702325.1. NCBI lineage: Bacteria > Bacillati > Actinomycetota > Actinomycetes > Micrococcales > Micrococcaceae > Pseudarthrobacter > Pseudarthrobacter sp. 902506025. Next base: position 157,968 of record NZ_JBFBKW010000009.1, on the reverse strand, counting down.
CGCTGGCCGCCAGCGGAGACAACAGTTCGTTTGCCGCCATAGGCGCGGACGTTCTCCGGGGACTGTTGAGCGGCGTGGAGCTCGACCAGCCCCTTGACGAGGCCGTCGAGCATGTCATGGGCGGTATGAAGGACCTGGAAGTTCACCCTGATGTCCCGGACGGGATCAGAGCCCTTACCGCCGCAGGGTTCCGGCTGGTGACGCTCAGCAACGGCTCGGCCCAGATCGCAGGGAAGTTGTTCAGCGGTGCCGGTATCAGGGATGAATTTGAGTCCCTGTTGTCGGTTGAAGACGCGCCTGCGTGGAAGCCCGCCCGCAGCTCCTACCAATACGCCGCCGCCAGTACCGGAACTGACCCGGGCAGCATGCTTCTTGTCGCCGTGCATCCCTGGGACATCCACGGCGCGGCTCGGGCTGGGCTCCGAACCGCGTGGTTGAACAGGACCGGGGACGCGTATCCGGTCTATTTCGAGGCCCCAGAGTTCACGGTTTCCGCCCTGACCGAGCTGGCGCCGGTACTGGCCGCCAACGCCTAAAAGAACGCCCACCACCAGCAGGAAGACCGGCAGGGTCGGGAATTTAAAACCGCACCCTGGTCTTGCCGCTAAGACGGGCCTTTCTCCAAACGCCCATGCCAGGAACAATCCCCGAGACTTTCAAGGACACTTCCATGCCCAATCTCGATCCCCTCTGGACCCCTTTTCTTATCGGGTCCACCGAGCTGCCCAACCGTGTCGCGCTGGCGCCGATGACCCGTATCAGTGCCACCGAGGACGGCCACGCAACCGAGCGGATGGCTTCCTATTACTCCCGGTTCGCGGCCGGCGGCTTCGGCTTGCTCATTACCGAAGGCATCTACACCGACACCGCCCACAGTCAGGGCTACCTGTTCCAGCCGGGCCTGGCCACCCCGGAACAGGCCGAGTCCTGGGCCAGGGTCGTCGACGCGGTCCATGCCCGCGGGTCACGGATCTTCGCCCAGCTGATGCACGCCGGCGCCCAGTCCCAGGGCAACCGGTTCGTTGACTCCACCCTCGGCCCCTCCGACGTCGCCCCCAAGGGAGAGCAGCTGGGCTTCTACCGCGGCGAAGGACCCTACCGCGAACCGCAGGAAGCCACGCCCGCCCAGCTGGACGAGGTGCGCGGTGGCTTCGTGAACGCGGCGTTGAACGCCAAGGCTGCCGGCTTTGACGGCGTGGAAATCCACGGTGCGAACGGCTACCTGCTGGACCAGTTCCTCACGGACTACCTGAACCAGCGCACCGATCAGTACGGCGGCACCCCCGAAAACCGCGTTCGGTTCGCCGTCGAGGTGAGCCGCGCCGTCCGCGACGCCGTCGGGCCCGACATCGGCGTTGGCATACGGATTTCCCAGGGCAAGGTCAGCGACCACACCCACAAATGGGGCGGCGGTGCCGAGGAAGCGAAGGCGATCTTCACCGCCCTCGCCGGAACCGGGATCGACTACATCCACACCACCGAGTACCGCGCCGACGCCCCCGCATTTGGTGAGGAGGGCGAGTCCCTCGCCGCCCTGGCGAAGCAGCACACCGGGCTGCCCGTGATCGCCAACGGCAGCCTCGATGACCCGGAAGCGGCCGCCTCCCTGATCGCTGCCGGGCAGGCCGACATCATCGCCCTCGGTAAAGCCGCTCTTGCCACCCGCGACTGGCCCCGGCGGGCACGCAACAATGAGGACCTCGACGAGCTGGACGGCAGCGTGTTCGCGCCCGTCGCCGATGTCAAAGACTGGGAACTCGAACCCACCGCTTGACCCCCGACCCATCACTTTCCTACACCTGGAGGGCAACGATGTCACTGCTTCCCACACAGACAGCACCCGAGCTTGGCCTGCTCCTGGTCGGCGGCGGCAATACCGATGACCGCAGCTGGGCACCGGCGCGGATGGCCGGTTCAGCCTGGTCGTCTTTTTCCGCGGCCTGCACTGCCCCATCTGCCGCAAGCAGGTCGCCGAGATCGACAAGCGGATCGAGGACCTGAAAGCCGCTGGCATCGGCCGGGTGGTCGCCGTGAGCATGGAAACGGCAGAACGAAGCGCCCAGGTCGTGGACCAATGGCGCCTGGGTTCCCTTCCCGTGGCTTACGGGCTCGATGAGGAAGCCGCCCGCGCCTGGGGCCTGAATCTCTCCCGCGCCATCAAGGACGGCGAGCCGGACCTCTTCAACGAACCAGGCATCTTCATCCTCGATGAGGACGAAACGCTGTTCTGGTCCAGTACGGCCACCATGCCCTTCGGCCGGTCGTCCCTGGATGACGTGATCGCCGGAGTCCGCTACGCCCAGGAGCACGACTACCCGGCACGGGGCGCCGCCTGACACATCATCCCGACCACAAGAAGGGCGCCCTCCGCGAACGGAGCGCGCCCTTCTTGTAGTTCGAGGTATACCGATGGTTGCCGTAGCGTAGGGGCACCAGCCATTGGGGGATAGTCAGCCGTCAGACTTGCCAAAGTCAACAGTCTCGAACTGGGCCCAATAAACCCTCCGCGCCCACAGTGCCTGATAACTAACGGCTTGTACGGCACGTGTTGTAGCGGTCCCATCATCGCTGACTGGCTTTGGGGCTCCAGATCATGTGACACTGCGCTGTGTCCGCGGCGGTCCTTATGAACTCACTTGCTGATCAGTTTGGTCCACTGCTACATCCCGGGAATTTGCTGGGCCTCGTGGACCTCGATTTCGCAGCCACCTGGCATGTCCAGATGCGGGTGGACCTTGGCTAGTTCCACGGCTTCCTCAAGATTCTCGGCCTCGATGATGGTGTATCCGGCGACCTCGCGCTGGCTCGGTGCCGTGCTTCCGCCGGCGGAAACGCGGACACCGTTGGCCAAGGGTGTTCCGAAGTCGACCAGGCCGTTGCCGACCTTACCGGCCCAGACGTTCCACAGTTCCATGACGGCTGCCATGTCCTCGGGTGCGGGCGGCGCTGCCTCTGCGGGTGTCATCGGGGCGTGGTAGATGAAAACGAACTTGGACATAATGTTTCTGCTTTCTGTGGTGCCTTTGGCGGCTAATGGAGTGAAAGGCTTTAGACAGTCAGGGTTCGACCGGTGAACGCAATCAGGCGCTCCAGGCTGCCAGCGGTCTCCGCGACCGGCTGGGCAGCAGCGAAGCTGCCGCTCGCGCGAACCTGGTCAGAGATGGTCAGCACGGCCAAGGCCTCAACATGATCGGTGACGACGTCGGAGACGACGAGTTCCTGGCCGATCGTTTTCGCGAAGTCCCAGGCGTGTACAAGCAACTCCAGATTGACGATGCCGGCCACGACGGTGGCGGGCAGTTCAGCGAATCCCATGTCGATAGTGCCGTCCAAACCGCGGCGGGCGAATGCCTCCAAAGTGGGTTGTGCGAGTGCGGCGACGCGCGCTTCAGGGTTTCTCCCGGCGTCATCGCTCACGTCCGCACCCAGTGCGCTACCGATCTGCTTCAATGAACCGACCAAGTGCTCCAGCAATTCGTGGGTGGTAAAGGCCTCGCAGGGAGTGGCCTTCTCCCTATCCGCCGGAGTCAGCTTGCGCAGCACACCCAGAAGCACGGCCAGCGACGCCTCCGCAGAACTGATGTGATCGATCGGATCCGGGGCCGCTGACCACTCGTCAGGGCCGGCGCCGTCCGGTGAGGAAGCTTCGGCGATGAGGCGGTCCAGGTAGTGGTTCCAGCCCTCGGCATGTGCTGCCGCCTGTTCGGCGTTGAGTCCTTCGTGGACCAGGCGCAGTGTGGTGCCCTCGGCGTCCGGCTCGAGCGTGATCGTCACGGTGGAAGCGCCTGGCGCCAGGTCCATTCCGGCTTCCCAGCCCCAGGTGAAAACGATGCGCTTGCCCGGGTCGATTTCCTGGAACGTTCCGGCCGCGTGATGGCCGGGAGTGACGGTCCAGCGGTATTCTCCGCCAATCCGAAGGTCAACCCGGGACGCCACCGTCTGCCAGCGGCGCAAACGCTCCGGCTCCGTGATGAGTGCAAAGGCCTCGTCGGCGCCGACAGGCAAATGGATGGTCTTATCGAACGTCATGACAGTGGTCCTTCGTCTTGAGGCGGAATATCTGAATTAGTTGTGTGATGTTGCGGGGCGCCGTGCCGCTGGGCGGCAAGTGCGGCCGCATCCGAAGCCAGCAAATCCAGTTCATAGGTCCAAAACTGCTCTACAAGCTCACGAAGCCGGGACATACCTGAGGCGTCCAGCCTGTAATACCTATTGCGCCCCTCTTTGCGGGCAGACACCAGGCCGGCCTGTTCCAGCAACAGCAGGTGCTGGGACACCGCCGACCGGCTCACAGTGAAATGAGCGGCCAGATCCCCGACCGTCTGCTCGCGGCCGGCGAGAAGATGCAGCAGGCGTCGTCGACTCGGCTCCGCAGCTACCTCCAACGCGTCCAACACCAGAGATACGTTAGCGAGGACTAACGCATATAGCAACTTCGAGCGAAGATACCCTGGCTGCACGCCCCTCTTGAATTCGCCCGGCATGAGACAGCCGCGCCTCCTCCTCTCACGACCAGGAGAAAGACCGGTGGGTGTTGCACCGGTCCCATTACGGGTGTGATGCCTTCTACTGCCAGCTGGTATCGCCGGCGCCCACGAAAAGGGCGGGGCCGAGGGAGAGGTGGGATGGTTCCGCCGGAGCCGGCTCACGCAATCCCTGTAGCAGTGCCTGGAGGAGCTCAACGATCGGATCAACGACTGGGAATCCCAGGATGAGAATCGCTGCATCGGCGACAAAATCCGCACGCCACGTCAGAGTTGGTCTGCTTTGCATCGATGAGCTCGGGTATATGGAGCTGCACAGCCGGGGCGCAGAATTGCTCTTCCAAGTTCTCACCGAATGTGAAGAGAAATTCGGTGGAGTCTGCCTGATGACGTCGGATGGCCAGGGAACCGTTAAAGGACGGCGCGGAATGACATATTTGCGGCAATACGAATGCGCAATCGCCTTGACTACCTAACTATCAGCCTGCTTATGATTGTCTTAGTCGAAGGGGATCGGCTTGGGGAATGGGAAAGCGAAAGGCGTGCTCAGCGAACGGGGCGCGCCTTTCCTATGCCTTCATAGTGTTGAGCAGGACAGCTACGTGGGTCACTCACCCGCTGCCTCAAGCAGCCAGGTCATTGCCTGCTCCTCCGAAGTGAAGTATTTGATCGGGAACCCCGCCGGCACCAGGGGTAGGCGGAACATCGCGATCACCCGGTCAACGGGCGAGGAACCCAGTAGCGCCATGCGCGAGATGAGGGACGGGTCCGGGAACACTTTCCGGGCGGCCGCAGAGTGCGTCACGCCCTGTATTTCGACCAGCATCGGCAGCCTGGCGCCCTGGCCCAAGGTGGTAATGGCGTCAAGGGCGGCGTGGGCTACGTCGATGCCGATGTTCACCCCTCGCTTCCACCGCAGGCGAAGGACCCCGCCGGACAACTCCATCGAGCCTTTGCCTTTGATGTCCACCTTGTCCATGCCGTCCCTGTCTATCGAGCCAATCCAGTCTCGACCGTAGCCCATGGTGGCCAACCCGCACCGCAAGGCCCTCGCGTAACCTAGGGACAAAGACTATCTGGGGGTAGCAAATGAGTTTGAGTCCAGCTTTCGGCATTCTCGGCGTCCTGTACGCCATCTTCACGATCATCATGGCGGTCCTGACGGTCTACGCCCTGGTGCTGGTCATCATCTTCCTGCGGCTGCGGATCGCCGAACTGAAGCGGGCCGCGAAGGCCCATGGACCGCAACCGTGAGCAGGGCATCCGGCTGATGACCCAGACCAAGCGTCCCGCCCCGCACCCGGAGTGGGTTCTGATGTACCGGAAAGGCATCCCGGCGCCCAAGATCGCCGCCGGCGCCGGCGTTGCCGCATCCGTCGTCCGCTACCACCTCGCCATCGCCGCCAAGCAGGACCCAGGCCTGCGCCAGGAGCACCAGGCGGCCATGCCCGTCCCGCCGCCACGAGTGACCGATGCGGGCCGACGGAACCTGGCATCCGTCCTGGCGTTTCATCACGCCGAGGGCCGGCTGCCGGTCAATGGCCGGTCACCCCAGGAGTCCGCCCTGGCGGGGTGGTTGACCCGCCGGCGGCAGCAGGCAGCCTATGGCGCCCTCTCCCCTGCCTACGCCCATGCCCTGGACACCATTCCAGGGTGGCGGGACTACCCCACGAAGCGGGATGCGGACGCGGCCCGCTGGCAGCAGCGTCTGGCCGAGGTCGCCGCCTGGCTGGCCGCCGGGCACGACTGGCCCCGGCACAACAAGACCGAGGACCAGGCGGAACGAACCCTGGGCGTCTGGCTGCACACCCAACGCATCGACTACCGGGCCGGGAAGCTCACCGCGGCCAAGGAGAAGCAGCTGGATGACGTCATCCCCGGCTGGCGGCACGGCCGGGTGCGGCGGGGAGGGAACAGCCGAGGAGGAAGTGCCTAGACGAGCAAAGCAGAAGATGCGTCCCCTCACAGGCCAGCCGCAGCCCAGAAATGGCTTCTCTGGGCGGCAGACGCCGATGGACGGTGCGGCTGGCCACGCACAATGAAGACACCCGCGAGATTCGCCAGAAGGTGGACCGCGATGACTGCGGCATCCCACCCCCGGGCGCCAAGATCCTTGGGGGTCTTCCTGAGCTGAATGCCAGACATCCGTCGACCAGGACGCGCGGGGCCATGCAGATCGCCGCCGCGCAGCTCCGGCTCGTCACGGATCGGCGCCTGGGCAAACAAACCCCTGACTGGGTCAAGCAACTGGCGGCTGAGAAGCTGCACTCCCCCCACCCTGAGTACAAGCCGCGCTCTTCGATGAAGGACCAGCGGGCTGGCCCTGAGGCCGAAGGACGCACCGTGTGCGTCCTGTTGCACAGCCAAGCGCATCGGGTGAACTTCAGGGCTTGCGCCCCGTTATGGTTGTGTTCCTTCAGCCTGTGCTGATCCTGCCTGGCCCAGCAAAACCGGTAAGGGCAGAGGAGTCACGGTAACTGTCCTCACGCTTTCGGGAGATTGGCAGTCGTGCAGCGGGGTTCCCCTCTTCACGAAGCCCGACGTTTGCGGCTGGACGTGGATGCCCCGGAGGGTTCGGACAACGTACTGCCGCGGTACAGTCCCGTACCCTTTCGGCCTGGCGGGCCACTCCCGGTCTGATCATCCTTCGGCTAGAGCTCCGCGTTGGAGAATACCGGGGTCGCATCCGGCCGTTTCGCCCGAAGGTCCCTGTGGACTGCGCGATGCCGGAGATGGCCTGCCGCCCAAGGGACAAGGTAGTTCCTGGCCCAGAGGAGGTCCGAGGCCCGGGCCTGACCCCAGCTGGTTTCCCCATGGTCCTTGGGTTCCATCGGCTGGAGCGTGTGCTGGACGCCAAGGGTATCGAGCACCAGCATCGCAACGGTGTGGTGCCCGAGCGGGGAGAGATGCAGCCGGTCCAGATCCCACATCCGCGGGTCCTTTAGCTGCCGCAACGCCCACAGGTCAGCAATCACCGCGTCATACCGGGCGGCGATTGCGTGCACGTTCTCATTGAAAACCGCGACTTTTGCCCGGTTACGGCCCAGCACTGGAGTGGATCCCCAGTCCGGCCCGGTAAACAGCACCAGGGTGGCACCTGTTTGGCTCAGCAGTTCCACGCCGGCCTCAAGTCTGCCGGCCAGCTTGTCCGGGTCCGTGCCGTGGAACACCATGTCGTTGCCGCCGGCGGACAATGTGATCAGGTCCGGCTTTAGGGCCAGCGCCGGGGCGATCTGCTGATTCAGGATTTGTTCCAGCAACCGTCCGCGTACTGCGAGGTTCGCGTAGGCAAAGTCCTCGTGCCCAACGGCCAGTTCTTCGGCTACGCGGTCCGCCCATCCCCGTAGTTTGCCGGGGTTTCGCGGGTCAGGGTCCCCGACTCCTTCGGTGAATGAATCCCCTAGAGCGACGTACCGCCGCCAAGAGTGCCGGGCCTCCTCCTCTAACCGGTCACCGCCGGAGCATACGGTGGCAGGAACACGACGGCCGGTCAACCCGGAGCCACCCGCGCTCACTTTCCAACCTCCTGTGCAGAAACTCCTTTGCATGTGGATAACTCTCAAAATGTGCGCGATGTTCCCGCGAGACGACGGCAGGAACACAGCACCAAGGTTGCAGCGTCGTCTTTCAGCGGGGGCCCCGGCATTCCTGGCCGCCACGGACCCTTCGGCAGGCAGGAGCTCGTTTGCGCGCTGACCATCAGGACGGCCCCGGCGGCTTCCTTCACCCTGGCCCCCTCCCGCTCCGGCAGGAATTCTGTGGGACAGGGAGGTCGCTGCATCCCGTATTAGGGCTGGGCCTTGTCTTTCAGAAGGCATCGGCCCGTTTATTGGCCGGGCTGCTGGCATGGTGTCCGGGAGCTACCGCCGTTGGTCTCAGCGTCAGCCCTCCGGTGTAGATGGCCTAGACGTTTCAGTGTCCAGCCCGCCGGCAGTCCTATGCCGGGCTCTGCGGTGTTCCACCTGGGTTGTCGTCAGGGGCGGTGCCGCCTCCGGAGGCTGCACCTGCTCGGCTTACCGGGATTTTCCGTGAGGCCCTCCCGGTCTCGTCCGGGAGCGGGATGCGAATTTCAAGGACACCGTTATCGTAGGTCGCCCGGATGTCACTTTCGGTGGCCGGCCCTGGCAGGCTCACGCTGCGGGAGAAGGTCCCGTACCGGAACTCGGACCGGTATCCTTCCTTGTCCCTGTGTTCGGACTTCTCCTCATGCCGCACCTGAATTCGCAGGTCGTTGCCGACCAGTTCAATGTCCACGTCCTTTTCGGGATCGATACCCGGGACCTCGGCCTTGACCACCATGGAGCCGGCGTCACGGTATTCCTCCACCCGAAGCCAGGAAGCCATGTCCCCTTCAAGGAACCGGCGGAAAGGTTCGGTAATGTCAGCGCCGCCCCAGCGCATAATGTTGGCCATCTCGGCCACCTTCTTCTCTCTCCAGCCCGGCCGTGAGGCATTTGAGTCCACGGGCCGAGACCCGATTTCCTACACCATTAAGATACGCCCGCGGAGCGACCATGATAAGGCACCTACGCACGCACTCAAGGCTTCCCGGGCCAGAGGGCTCCTGCGAAAGCATGCGTTCGAAGGCCATGTCGTCCCCGCCTAAGGTGAGCCCATCCAGGAGCTCCCCCGGACGGTCCCGATGCATCACGGGGCTGAGGTCCAGCACCAGTAAAGTGCGCGCCGGCGACGCGACCGAACCAGACGAAAATTTATGGGCAGTGTCCACGCCTACACCGGGGATTGATCGCACCACTCTGGATTGTTGAATCAGGTCCAGAAAAAGGGGGGATATAGGGGGGCACTCCCCCTCGACGGGTGAACTGCCCGGACATAACCTTTCCTCGCAAGATCCCAACAAAGGTGAAGAGGTGTTTGAGATGGGATCAGAGGAAAGCGCCGCCCTGGTGAGGCGGGGCTATGAAGCGTTCAGCGCTGGCGACATGGATACGCTCCGGGACATTTTCACTGAGGATGCCAAGTGGCATGCCGCTGGAAACGGGCCCATATCCGGGGTCAAGCAGGGCCGGGACGAAATCCTCGCCTATTTCGGTGAACTTGGCTCCCGGTCCAACGGTTCGATGAAGGTCACTGTGGAAGACGTCACGGTGGGTGACCGGTACACCGTCGGCATTCAACTCACGCGGGCAGAGCGCGATGGCAAGACCCTGGACGAGCGGCAAGTAATCGTTTTTAGCGTCTCCGACGGGAAGGTGACGGAGGGCATTGAAATGTCGGAGGATACCTCCAAGGCTGCCGACTTCTGGTCCTGACGCCTGGCCGGTGCGGGGGTCGCATCCTTCGCTTATGCCGAACGGGTCTTGAATACTGCACCGGCAGCATGCCTACTGGAGGAGTAGCCGCGCAGACCGGCGGCAACACCCTAGGAGGTAGAACAATGGGAGCGGGAGATAAAATTCGCAGCGCCGCCGAAAGCGCTGGCGGCAAGGTCAAGAAAGCTGCCGGCGCAGCCACCGGCAACGAGAGCCTGCGGGCAGAAGGCCAGGCAGAGCGTCACCACAGACAGAGAAGCGCAGCTGAACCACATCATCCCCGGCTGGCGGCAGGGTAGGGCGGCGGAGCAGGAAAGCGGGCCCTAGGCCGACATATTCGGGGTGGTCAGATCCGGCAGGTCGCCAAGGAAAACGGTCCGAGGATCCAGGCCGACGGCCTCCAGGATGGCCCGCGCCAATGCAGGAGCATGTTCGGTCTGGTACGACACCGAAGCTGTGATTCCGTCCGCTTGGTTGATCTGGATCGCAGCATCTGAGGTGTGGATCGGGCGCCACACGTCAAGGTGGTCTTCGGGAATCACGGTATCGCGGTGGCGGTGAACGAAGTAGTCCTGGGCGGCCATTGCAATCCTCTCCTGGAATTGGGCAAGAGAGCACTATAAGCATGGGGAGGACAGATCCGCCACAACATAACGGCGCCTCATTCGGACAGCGCGTGTCGGGGACACGCCGGCCCGGGCAGCGCAATTACCAGCATCGAATTGAGCCATCGGGGGTCTTCTTGCTTGTTTGCGCCGGTGCTCCGGCCGAGTCCGCAGCAAGAAGCAGAGCAATTGCATCCCAAACCCACCCCGGCGAGGCCATAGAACTTGTCATCGCCTGGCGTGGATCGCAACCTGGCCCGGTCCTGAGTCCCTGACGCCGTGACGCACCCCTCCACAGGCCCAAGCCCTCTACGCGGGTAAAGCCTTGGGCAGAAACCGCGCCGAAATAGCGACCTTCATCAGGGCGTCCACGGGTCGGTTCCCCAATCGTTGGTAGCGGCCCACGGCGGTGACCTCTGATGCAGGCCTGCTCACCTGCCAGGTCATTGGGATACCTGGTGTTGGGGCGCGTGTTGCACTCTCTGGGCACAGAGTAGATTGTGGCGCATCCTTGAACCAGGACTGCCAGTGACCGGAGTTGCAGCGCCGTTGCGCTAGCTCTCCTGCAGTCCCCGGGCCTCTTATGGGGCTCGGGGCTCCGGACGAGCCGTCAAGAAGTCGACGGCTCTGATGGCCGGGTAACCCGGGCCGCCGTCCGCCTCCGAATCACACATCGAAGTGGGTATGCACTTCTGTCCCGCCCGTCAGCGATGCGATCACTGAAGCTGCTACATCACGGAGTTTCACGTTGCGTGTGTTGGAGGCTATCTTCAGGATTCTCATCGCTGATTCCTGGCTGCACCGGTTCTGGCCCATGATGGCACCTGCTGCGAGGTCTATGACGGTTCGAGATTCCAGGGCGGCTGTGAGGTGTGCTTTCGCCTCAGTCAGCTGGCTGACCTGGACGGCCAGGCGTAAAGCCTTGGAGGCCTCTTGGGCATAGGATTGTGCCCTTTCAATGTCGTCGCCTTTGAACCCGTAGGTGCGGGTGGAATAGATGTTCAAGCCTGCTTCTGCTTCGCCTTGAAGGTTCAGCGGGACCGATAAACACGACCCGACACCCTCGCGCCGGGCGGCGGCGGTGTAGTCGGGCCAGCGGCGTTCGCGGCCAAGGTCCGGGACGTGAATGACGGCCTGTTCACGGATCGCGGCCAGGCAAGGCCCGTCACCGCCACGGTACTGAACCTCGTCCAGCGTCAGTGCACCCTGTTCACTATACGCAACCGTAAGGGGCTTTTTCTGACGCATCAGAGTGATGCTGCTGAAGGCGACTGCTGAGTCAGAAAGTGCCCGTGCGGTGAAGTCTGCCAACTCGTCGAGCATTTCCTTCACGTCCTCGGTACCCAGAACAAGATTCTGAAGGTGATCAATGACGATCTCGGCGGGCAGCGAGCTTGTTCCGTCGGCCATGGTGGCCTCATTCCTCTAGCGCCCAAACAACACCCTTTGACGTGGGACACCGGAGGACTACCAAAGCCGCGTGCACGGCATAACTTCAGTATGCGCGCCCACGGGAGATAGGCGCCGGTCTACCGCAATCGAATTCCATTTCGCGGGTTAGCAACACGCTGCCAGCAAGCTACTACCGGGACCTCAACGACTGAGCGCTGTGGGAAATCGCGGGAGCAGACATATCTCTAAAATTCTGAATACATTCTGAATAAGCAACCTCCCGCCGAGGTCCGCCGCTACGGCTCGTCATCCACTGACCCGGCATCCTCGAGCTCGCCGGCGGCAATGCGTTCAGAGATCCGTCGGTAGGCTTCGGCGATGTAGTCCTCAAGGTCTTGGCGGCCGATGCGCCAAAGGCCGCGGCCCCCAACCTGAATTGCCCGAAGCTCCCCGGCCTTGATCATGGCGTGGATCTGGCTCGGGTTCACGTTCAACTCTTCCCCAGCCTGGGTTGGCGTCATGAAACGAGGCGGTATCGGTTGTTCACTCACCCGGTTCATCCTATGGTCGAATTTTGCAGACTTCCCAGCGCCTTTGGGAAAGGCACTAGTCCTCGAGGCAATCGATCAGCCCTGGCACCTCTGCGCCATCCTTCTTACTCGCTTTTCACTGCTTCCTGGCCGTCATGCAGGGCCGGGTCCTGCGACCGGCCCGGCCCATTTACCCAACAGGTCCTTGTTTGCCTCTCGTAGGGCATCGAAGCCAGTGTCGGGGAAGCCCTCGCGGCGCCCCCACCAAGCGTTCGGGGTGCGGGAGATGACCATCCTTTTGCCCTCGGCGAGGGGAAAGATGTGCCAGGCGTCCTCCGGCACCAGGTCACGATGGCCGGGTCCGAGAACCTGAAAGGCAAAAATCCCTGGCGATAGCGTCCTGACGAAGGAATGATCAGCTGCGAACTCGGAGTCTGAGGGACCCGGGACATGGGACCTTATCATCACGCGAATCCCAAGTCGAGAATAGAGTTCATATTCACCCTGCGGATCTTGGCGGCTTCGATGGTCACACTGCCCACTTGCAACTGTTTCACCGGCGGTGTCCTCATGAAGCGATCCAAGTCCTACGAAGCGCGCACGGCAAGGGATTTCGCGAGCTTTGATGGAAAATTCGGCACTTAAGATATTCCAGGCGAACCTGCTGCGGCTCCTGCTGCCGAACTTCACCCCTCTCCCCTACCGGGTCCAGGCCCCCTGTAGAGCGTCCCAGTGGTCGATGGCCTTCCGGTCCATGGACTTGAGAGCGGCGAGCCGTGCCTCCAATTCGGTCTGCTCTCCGAGGTCTTGGAGGGAGGCGAACTGGCCGTCCAGGGATGAGGCGGCGAGTTCCTGCTGGCCGCGGACTGTGGCTTCCTTGCGGCGGATGTTCTCCTCGTAGCGGCCGATGGCGGAGCCTGGGTCTCCTGCGTCGAGGGCACGGAGCGCGTCGTTGACCTGGACGCACTCAGGAGATCCTTCACGTGCCGTTCACCTGTCTCGTAACTATCAACGAAGACCCCGATTCCAACCCAAGGTTGCGAAATAGAGTTACGAGAATTGCACTTGGCGGCGGCGTCCGCGATTCCACCGAAAATCTGTGACCTGCAGGGGAGGTGTGTGACTCGCGGCGCTATATGGCGGCATTTTCACGACACTAAATGTCGCACCAGATGACGCCGCGAATGAGGAAGCTCGGACCCCAAAAGCCGGCGCGGTTTTAGGCGGTTCTCTCCAGGTCGGACGGGGATTCGTTCTCCCGCTCCTCCAAGGCACCTGTCACCGATGCTGTGAGGCTGTTTGCGATATGGGTGCGAGCGAGTTCTGCCGCGCCGGGCCCGTCTCCCGCGGTGACGAGTTCAAGGATTTGGTGGTGCTGGTTCAGGTCGATGGTGCGGGGCTCGTCACCGGAAGGCAGCTCCAGGCCGATGCGCCGGTAGCGGTCGGACTTGTCCCAGAGGTCATCCAGGAGCTTGATCAGGGTTGCGTTGTGAGAAGCCGTGTAGACGGCGCGGTGGAAGTCGCGGTGAGCGATGATGGCGTCTTCGCCCCACACGCGCGTGACGGGGAGTAGTTTTTCGGCGGCCGCCCGGATGATGGCAATGTCAGCGTCGGTCCGGCGGTAGGCCGCCAGTTCCGTTGCGGACGGCTCCAGGGAGAGGCGGACTTCCAGCAGTTCGCGGGCTTCGGCGGCGCTCATGTCAGCCACCTTGGAGTCGCGGTGGGTGTCCATAGTGATCAGGCCCTCGCTCGAGAGCCGGCGGATAGCTTCACGGAGGGGGGTGATGCTCATCTGCATGTTCTCGGCCAACTCGTACTGGGAGATGCGCGAGCCGGGGGCTAAGGCGCCGGAGAGGATCATCTGACGCAATTCGCTGTACGCCAAGCTGCCCTTGCTCGAAAAGACGTTGGTACTCATCTGCCGCTCCAAATCCGTGGGAACGTTGCCCCGTCACGCTAAGTGTAGCCCTCGAACCAACATCTTATAAGAAATCTCGTGGCCGGGCTTGTGCTCCGGGTCACGGCCCGCTAACCTCGATTCAACGTCTTATAAGATATTTGAGCAGCCCGCCCACCGGATGCGCAGCCAGTGCCATGGCGCGAGCATCAATCTTATAAGAAATAAGATCGATCCAACCAAGAGAGATTCAAAGATGAAAATCGTTTCAGCCCACGTAGGCACCATCCCGATCAGTTCCTCGATTCGGAACGCGTTCATTGACTTCACCAAGATGGACTGCACGATCATCGCGCTCGTCTCCGATGTGTTTGTCGACGGCAAACCCCTGGTCGGCTACGGGTTCAACTCCAACGGCCGCTACAACGCTACGGGCATCCTGCAGGACCGCATCCTGCCGCGCCTGCTGGATGCTCCTGCCGAGGATCTCATGGATGAGAACGGCGAACTGTCACCGGAGAAGGCATGGGACATCATGATGTCCAACGAAAAGCCCGGTGGCCACGGCGAACGGTCGGTCGCCGTCGGCGTGGCCGACATGGCCCTCCACGACCTCGCCGCAAAGATCGCCGGTGTCCCCTTGTACCGCTGGATCTCGGACCACTACGGTGACGGCAATCCGGACAAGGACGTCTTCGTTTATGCCGCCGGCGGCTACTACGCCCCCGGCAAGACCTTGGAAGACCTGCAGAACGAAATGCGCGGCTTCCTTGACCAGGGCTACAACATTGTCAAGATGAAGATCGGCGGCGCCGACCTGGCAGAGGACCTCCGCCGCATCGAGGCCGTGATCGAGGTCCTCGACGGCGATGCGTCCCGCCTGATGGTGGACGTCAACGGCAAGTTCGACCTGGACACCGCCCTGGAATATGGCAAAGCCATCGATAAGTACGGCCTGTTCTGGTACGAAGAAGTCGGCGACCCGCTAGACTACGCCCTGAACGCCACCCTTTCCGAGCACTACAGGAACCCCATCGCCACGGGAGAGAACCTGTTCTCCCTCCAGGACGCACGGAACCTGGTCCGCTACGGCGGCATGCGCCCGGACCGGGACTTCATCCAGGTCGACCCGGCCCTGAGCTACGGCCTCACCGAATACCGCCGGATCCAGGACATGCTGGCCCAGCACGGCTGGTCCTCCCGCCGCTGCATCCCACACGGCGGACACCAGTTCTCCCTGCACATCGCCGCAGCCCTCAAGCTGGGCGGCAACGAGTCCTACCCCGGCGAATTCCAGCCCACCGGCGGCTTCACCGACGACGCAGTCGTCGTCAACAGCCGCGTAGCCCCCGGCGACCTGCCCGGCATTGGGCTGGAAGGCAAGGCCGAGTTCTACAAGGTCCTGCGCGGCCTGCACGAGTAAACCACCCACACCTGCCTGGTCCCTGGCAGCAGAACTGCCCGGGACCAGGCAACCACCCCCAACTCTTCCGTCTGACGTGCAAAGGAGCACCCAAGATGTCTTCCCACACTGTGCAGGACCACCAGCATTCCCCACACCCGCCCAAACAGTCGTCCCGGTTCGGGCGTCTGATCCGTGAACTCTGGTTCCAGGTGCTCCTCGGTGGAGTCCTCGGCATCCTCGTAGGTATGTTCATCCCGCAGGTCGGCTCGCAGCTGACCCCGCTCAGCGACTGGTTCATCGCCCTGGTCAAGATGATCATCATCCCGGTCGTCTTCTGCGTCGTCACCCTCGGCGTTGCGTCCATGGACAGCCTGCGCAAGGCAGGGAGAATCGGCCTTAAAGCCCTCGGTTACTTCATTGTCCTCTCCCTCATCTCGATGCTCATCGGCCTGCTCGTCGCCAACATCTTCCACCCCGGCGACGGCATGAACATCGACGTGTCCAAGCTGAACGCCGACAAGATCCCCGGCGCTGGCAAGAGCTTTGATGGCCTCGAGTTTGTCAACAGCCTGATCCCCGCATCATTCTTCGGCGCCCTCACCAGCAGCGCCATCCCGGCCGCACTTCTGGTTTCCATCGTCTTCGGCGCAGCACTGAACCTCTCGGGAGAATCCGGTGTCCTGCTCACCGGCGGCATCCGCGCCCTATCCACCGTGATCTTCCGCATCGTTGGCTGGCTCATGCGCTTGGCACCCATCGGAACCTTCGGCGCCCTCGCCGCTACCGTGGCCAAGTACGGGGCCACCAGCCTTCAGCAGCTCGGCTTCCTCATCCTGCTCTTCACCGCCACCTGCATCGTTTACGTCCTGGTCGTCCTCGGCATCATCGCCCGGACCTGCGGCCTGAACATCTTCACGGTCATGCGCTATTTCAAAGACGAGCTCCTGATCGCCTTGGCAACATGCTCCAGCGAGGCCGTGCTCCCGCAGGTCATGAAGAAGCTCGAAAATATGGGCGTCGGCAAGCCGACCGTCGGCATCGTCATCCCGTCCGCGTTCTCCTTCAACCTCGACGGATCCGCGATCTACCTCACCATGGCCTCCGTCTTCCTGGCCCAGGCCGTCGGGATCCACCTCTCCTGGGAACAGCAGCTGGCCATGGTGGGGATCATGATGATTTCCAGCAAGGGAACAGCAGGCGTCGCCGGCGGAGCCTTCATTGTGCTCGCCGGCTCCCTGGGAGCCGTCAGCGCGATCCCGACCGCCGCCCTCGCCCTCATCGTCGGCGTTGACCGCCTCCTGAACGAAGGCCGCGTCTTCATCAACGTCATCGGCAACGTGCTGGCAACAGTCGTCGTCGGCAAATGGGAGAAAGACTTCGACCTGGAACAGGCCCGCAACGTGATACACGCATCGGGTCGAAAGAAAAACGAACTTCCGGCAAGGACGGCCGACCACGTCGAGATCGAGACGGTCGACGCCCACTAAACCCTGTCAGGGCCGCCTCTCCCCGGGGGCGGCCCTGCCCAGTGTGCACTTCACCCAGCACCAGCCCACCGCTATACCGACGAGGAACACCACACCATGGCTCGGCGCATACTTATCACAACCGACTACCTGCACGCCGGAGATGCCGTCTACGACCTCCTCCGCGACCATGGCCTGGAACCCGTCTACGCACCGTCCAGAGGCTCACGGACACTGGAGGAACGCCGCTCACTGTTCGACGGCATCTCCGGAGCCATCCTCGCCAGCGAACCGGTCACCGCCGACATGCTCTCCGCCGCCGCATCCCTGAAAGTCCTCGCCCGCAGCGGCGTGGGATACGACTCCATCGACGTCCCGGCCGCGGCCGCACAAGGAATCAGGGTCTGCCACGCCCCAGGAACCAACCACCACTCGGTCGCCGAACTGGCCATCGGACTGATCATCATGTCAGCCCGCCGTCTCCTGGAGGTCACCACCGCCGTCCGCCAAGGCGGCTGGCCCCGGGAAGCCGGCCACGAACTGCGTGGCTCAACCCTCGGCATCGTAGGCTACGGTCCCAGCGGACGCGCCACCGCGAACCTGGGCGCAGCTCTCGGCATGAACGTCCTGGTCAGCACCACCCACCCTGACCAGGAAACCACTGCAGTCCGGTTCACCGATCTCGACACCGTCATCGCCGACGCAGACTACCTCTCCCTGCACACCCGCGCCGGCCACGGTACCCGCAAACTTATCGACGCGGACCGGCTGGAAGCGATGAAATCGACCGCCGTCCTCATTAACACCGCCCGCGGCTCCCTCGTAGATGAAGAGGCACTGGCCGAGGCCCTGTGCGACGGCACCATCGGCGGCGCCGCCCTGGACGTCCTCGAGAGCGAACCACTGCCCGGAAACAGCCCCCTCAGAGGCTTGGACAACGTACTCATCACCTCCCACCTCGCCGGTCAGACAGCCCAGGCCCGGGAGCGGGCAGGCCTGGCTGCCGCACACGCCGTCATCGACGTCCTCGAAAACCGCGAACCGGCCCACCCGGTCGACCGCTAACCCCACACCCAACAAAGACGAAGAAGGATCCTGATGTCGAAACCCCACCGCATCGCAGTCATCCCCGGCGACGGAATCGGCACCGAAGTCGTACCCGAAGGACTGCGCGTCCTGGACGCCGCAGCCGCCGCCTTCGACCTCAACCTCAAATACGAACACTTCGACTACGCCTCGGCTGACTACTACACCCGGCACGGGAAAATGCTGCCCGACGGGTGGTTCGAGGAGCTAAACCAGTTCGACTCCATCTTCTTCGGCGCCGTCGGCTGGCCCGACGTCGTCCCCGACCACGTTTCGCTGTGGGGAAGCCTGCTGCAGTTCCGCCGCCACTTCGACCAGTACGTCAGCCTGCGCCCGGTCAAACTCCTGCCCGGGGTGACCAGCCCCCTGACCGGCCGGGTCCCCGGCGACGTGGACTTCTACGTCGTGCGCGAAAACACCGAAGGCGAATACTCCAGCATCGGTGGGAAAATCTTCGAAGGCACCGACCGCGAAACAGTGGTCCAGGAAACCGTCATGACCCGCACCGGCGTGGACCGGATCCTCAAGTACGCCTTCGACCTCGCCCAGAGCCGGCCCAAGAAGCACCTGACCTCCGCCACGAAGAGCAACGGCATCTCCATCACCATGCCCTACTGGGACGAACGCGTGGAAGCCATGGCCAAGGGCTTCACGGACCTGAAGGTCGACAAGTACCACATCGACATCCTGGCCGCGAACTTCGTCATGCACCCCGACTGGTTCGACGTCGTCGTCGCCAGCAACCTCTTCGGCGACATCCTCTCCGACCTCGGTCCGGCATGCACCGGAACCATCGGCATCGCACCCAGCGGAAACATCAACCCCGAACGCAAATTCCCCAGCCTCTTCGAACCCGTCCACGGCTCCGCGCCGGACATCGCCGGCAAAGGCATCGCCAACCCCATCGGCCAGATCTGGTGCGCCGCGATGATGCTGGACCACCTGGGAGAACCCAAAGCCGCCGCCGCCATCACCACCGCCATGGAAACCGTGCTCGCCAACGGACAGCAAGCACTCACACCGGACATGGGCGGCAATGCCACCACAGAGCAACTGGGCGAAGCCGTGGCATCGGCCCTGACGACATCATGACCCCCTCGACTGGCCGCAGCAACGGGCGCACACCCGCCGTCGGAGAGCGGATCATGCTCCGCCAGCACCTCCACTGGCGCCGGCTCATAGGAGAGAACGTCCAGATCCGCCAGCACGGCCAGATAATCCGCACCGGAACCGTGGATGACGCCATGGCAGACTCCACAGCGCTCTGGATCGCAGGCGACGCCGCCCAACCACGCACCATGTACGAGGCCGCACACGGGATCGAAGTGTGGGCCCACCCGGAAGAGGCCGAACACGGGATCTGCTACGGGACGACATCGACAGCACCATCACAGAACTGATCTAGCACGGAGACCCATGACGCAGCCCACCTACATGCCCCAAAGCACCGAAGACACCTCCTACTCCAGCCCGGTCCTAAGGAACGTGCTCCCGGGCGTCGTCCTTGAACGCAATATCCCCGCAGAGATCGCCCGTTCCTGGCTGCTGGTCAATGCCATGAAAACGGAACTGTTTGACCAGTCGGCCGTGTCCCGCGCCGATTCGATCATCCTGGATATTGAAGATGCCGTGGACCCCTCGCAGAAGGACCAGGCCCGGAACAACGTCATCGACTGGCTGACCGCCGGCGGCAAGGCCTGGGTCCGGATCAACGACGCCACCAGCCCGTTCTGGGCCGATGACCTCGCCGGGCTGCGCGGCACGCCGGGGCTGCTGGGCGTGATGCTGGCCAAGACCGAATCCGCGGACCAGGTCACCGAGAGCTTCCACCGCATGGACGGCAAGACCCCCGTGATTCCGTTGGTGGAATCCGCACTCGGCATCGAGGAAGCCAACCATATCGCCAAGGCGCAGGGCGCGTTCCGGCTGGCCTTCGGCTCCGGTGATTTCCGCCGCGATACGGGCATGGCCGCCACTCCGGAAGCTATGGCCTACCCGCGGGCCAAGCTGGTGGTTGCCAGCCGGGTGGGCAACCTGCCGGGCCCCATTGATGGCCCCACGGTCGGCACCAGCCACCCCATCCTGCGCGAGCAGACCGGCATCACGGTGATGATGGGCATGACCGGCAAGCTGTGCCTGGCCATCGACCAGACCCCCGTGATCAATGAGGTCATCAGCCCCACGCCGTCCGATGTCGCGTGGGCCACCGACTTCATGAACGATTTCGAAGCCGACGGCCGCGTCATCCGTGACGGCTCCGACCTGCCCCGCCTGGGCCGCGCTGAGAAGATCATGAAACTCGCCGTCGCCTTTGGCGTGCACCCGGCACACTAACGCCCGCTCCCGACGCGGACGCCTGCATGAGGCGGCCAAGGCGAACAACCATGCCCTTCGCACGTCCGACCCCAGCAGCCTCATCAGCAAACACAACCATCAAGAGAGAACGAATGGCTTACGCAAACTACCGGTATAAGGGTCACAACTACCTCGGCGAAGTTCACGGCGATTACCTCATCCCGCTAGCCGGGCTCACCGACATCGGACCGGAAACCTCCGCCGATCTCCTTGCCAGTGCCGCCCGTCTGACCGAATCCCGGGTTCCCCTATCCGAAGTCACCCTGCGCGCGGCGTCACCGAGGGCTGGCAAGATCCTCTGCGTGGGCCTGAACTACAAAGACCATGCCGATGACACCAGCACGGCCACCTTTCCCGTCCTTTTCCCCAAGTACACGTCCACCCTCATAGGACCGGCCGACGACATCATCCTTCCCCCGGAATCCACCCAGGTCGACTTCGAGGGCGAACTCGCCGTCATCATCGGCAAGACAGGCCGCCGCATCGCCGAACACAACGCAATGGAGCACATCCTTGGCTACTGCGTCTCCAATGACGTCACCATGCGCGACTTCCAGAACAAGTCCCACCAATGGCTGCAGGGCAAGATCTGGGACAACACCACCCCGCTCGGCCCGCACATCGTCGCGCCGGCAGACACCGACGTCAGCAAAGCTGGCATCAGCACCACCCTGAACGGGGAAGTGGTACAGAAATCCGACCTCTCCCACCTGATCTTCAGCATCCCCACACTCATCGCCACCATCTCCGAATTCACCACCCTGGAACCAGGGGACGTCATCCTCACCGGTACACCAGCCGGAGTCGGATACCGCCGGGACCCCCAAATATTCCTCAAGGACGGCGACGCCATCACCGTGGCCGTCGAAGGAGTCGGCAGCATCACCAACACCGTTAGGGCAGAAGCCAGCTGACGAGAACCGGTATCAAGAAACCAACGCACTTCTGTCTCAGAAAACAATGGGTTACGAGACTGCCGCCTTTCATCAACTTTCAGGACCGCTCGCGGCTTCTCAATAGCGGCCAAAAGCGGTGGGCATACGCGATCCGTTGAACCGAGAAGCAGAAACAGTTTGGCGGTGCCCCATGTCGGAGGCCCTGAGGCCACTGGGGGTGTCCAACAGACACTGCCACTGCCAGGTCATGGTGCGTAGCGTGAGGGATGTGGACAGAAGAGATGACATCCGTGAGTTCCTGATCTCGCGCCGGGCGAAGATCAGTCCGGAGCGGGCCGGTATCCCCAGCTACGGGGAACTGCGCCGGGTGCCGGGCCTGCGGCGTGAGGAGGTGGCACAACTGGCCGGCGTGAGCACCGATTATTACACCCGGCTGGAACGCGGCAGCCTTCGCGGTGTCTCCGACTCGGTCCTTAAAGCAGTGGCTTCGGCCCTCCAGCTGGATGAGGCCGAGCGGGCCCATTTGATGGACCTGGCCCGGACCGCCAACACACCGGCACGCCGAACGCCCAGGAAGCCATCCCAGCGGCGGGTCCGCCCCGGGGTCCTGCGGTTGCTGGACGGGATGACAGGGGTGGCAGCCCTGGTGCAGAACGGCCGCTCGGACGTGCTCGCAGCCAACCTGCTGGGCCGGGCACTGTATGCGGACGTTTTCAACTCAACTTCGTCCTTCGGCCCGGACCTTTCGGGCAGGCTGCCGAACCAGGCACGCTACCTTTTTCTAGACCCGGGCGCCGGGGACCTGTACCCGGACTGGAACGCGGTGGCCGCCACCACGGTAGCCATGTTGCGCCTGGAAGCTGGCCGGAACCCGCACGACCGGGCACTGAACGAACTGATCGGGGAGCTCACCACCCGCAGCGGACAGTTCGCCGCGCTCTGGGCCGGGCACGACGTCCGGATCCACACCACGGGAACCAAGCGATTCCATCACCCGGTGGCCGGAGACCTGTCGCTGCAGTTCGAGACCCTGCACCTGCCCGGCGACGAAGGCCAGACCCTGTTCACCTTCACCGCCGAGCCCTGCTCGGCCTCCGCAACCGCGCTGGCGTTCCTCGCCAGCTGGGCGGCGGCGCCTTCCACCACCAAGGACGCAGAAGACGAAACGGCCATAACTGCCCGTTCCCAGGCGCAGCCCCTCCAACCACGCCCGGGGAAGACAGAACAACGACGTAACTGACAAGACCTCGCCTTCACCGCAGTAGCAACCACTTAACGAGCCATTCGGGCAAGCCGCTAACAGTCTCCGTTGAACGGACGTTGCTGACGGCTGCCCAAATTCAGCCAAACCCTATGAAAGAGAACAACCAATGACACAAAAACTCATCGGATCTGTTGCCCTGGTAACCGGGGCCAGCAGCGGGATCGGTGACGCCACCGCCCGTGCCCTCGCCGAGCAGGGTGCGTCCGTCGCCGTCGTCGCCCGACGCGAGGACCGCCTCGACACACTCGTGGCCGAGATCGGGGCTGCCGGCGGCACCGCCTACGCCGTTCCTGCCGACATCACCACCGAACCCAGGCTGAACAAGCCGTAGCAGAGGTTGTAAACCACTTCGGCCGCCTCGACATCCTCATCAACAACGCCGGACTCATGCTCCTCGGACCGGTCGTCGATCAGGACATCGACGAATGGGAACGGATGATCGCGGTCAACCAGAACGGCCTGCTCTACATAACGAAGGCGGCACTCCCACACCTTCTGGCTGCAGCGGAAGACGAACTGCGCGTCGTCGCGGACATCATCAACATCTCCTCCTCGCCGGCCGGCAGGCGTGGGCAACTTCGCCGCGTACAACATGACGAAGTTCGGCGTGAACGGCTTCACCGAAGCCCTCCGCCAGGAGATCACGAAGAAGCACGTCCGGGTCGGGGTACTCGAACCCGGCGCGGTCGAAACAGAACTGATCTCACACAACAATGACACCATCAAGAGCGATCTCGCCGTCTCCGACGCGAAGAACATCCCCGAGAAGCTGCAGCCGGAGGACATCGCCGAGAGCATCGCGTACATGGTGACCCGCCACCGCCGATCCTCTATCGCCGAACTGTGGGCGATGCCCAGCTCCCAAGCCTGAGAACCCTACCGAAAGAGAACAGTATGAAAAACGCACGCCTCGGAGACTTGGAAGTCTCCCGCATCGGCCTCGGCGCCATGACCATGGCCGGCACCTACACAAGCGAAGGCGCCCTGGATAACACCGAATCGATCCGCACGATCCACCGTGCGCTCGAACTCGGAGTCACCCACATCGACACAGCGGAGATCTACGGGCCGTTCCTGAGCGAAGAAATTGTCGGCCAGGCGATCAAGGGACGCCGTGACGAAGTGAAGATCGCCACCAAGTTCGGCCTGGTCTCCCATTCCGGTGCCGGCGCAGGTGTCACGGACAGCAGCGCCGCGAACATCCGTACGGCTGTCGAGGGATCCTTGAAGCGTCTGGGCACCGACTATATCGACCTCTACTACCAGCACCGGGTCGACCCGAATACCCCAATCGAAGAGACCGCCGGGGCCGTCACGGACCTGATCACAGAAGGCAAGGTGCTGCACTTCGGCCTATCCGAAGCCTCCCCGGGCACCATCCGCCGGGCACATGCCGTGCAGCCCGTCACGGCCCTGCAGACCGAGTACTCCCTGTGGACCCGGGACGTCGAAGACGAAATTCTGCCGCTGCTGCGTGAACTGGGCATCGGATTCGTCCCCTACTCACCCCTCGGGCATGGTCTGCTCACCGGGCAGATCAGGAAGGTGGAGGATTTCGCCGATGATGACTGGCGCAAAACCAACCCGCGCTTTACGGGCGAAAACTTCGTCCGGAACCTGCGCATCGTCGACGAAGTCCAGAGCATCGGCGCGGAAATTGGCGCCACCCCAGCCCAGACCGCGTTGGCGTGGCTCCTGACCCGGGGCGAAGACATCGCCCCGATCCCAGGCACCCGCCGCGTCTCCCGTGTGGAGGAAAACACAACATCTGATTCCATCGAGCTCACTACGAACCAGCTCGAACGCCTGAACTCACTCCAACCCGCAGCAGGGGCCCGGCACGACGACGCGAACATGGCCTCGATCGACCGCTGATCCCTAGCCGTGCTGTGCCCGCCAAAAGGTCCCAGTTCCAAAGAATCAACGTCAATCAATGCTCGTCCGATGCTACGTCTCGTTTCCTGGGGTTGTACGACTGTGGCCGGTTACTGCCCGGAGGATTGCTCGAGGAGGGCGGCGACCTTCCGTGCGGTTGCCTTGGCGGATCCGGGGTTCTGCCCGGTGACGAGATTGAAGTCAGCGATCGCATAGGAGATATACGGCAGCCGGGCTTTCTCGTAGAGTGCGCCGCGGCTCTTCATTTCCTCTTCGGCGTTGTACGGCACGAGCTTGTCGACCCGGGCAAGGACCTCTTCCTGCCACGCGAAGCCGGTGACCTTGCGCCCGTCCACGAGGAGGCTTCCGTCGGAGAGCCTGGTGTTGAGCAGCCCGCAGTATCCGTGGCAGACGGAGGAGACGACGCCACCCCGCTCCCAGATTTCGCGGGTGATCTTTTGCAGGCCTTCGCTGTCGGGGAAGTCGTACATGACGGCGTGGCCGCCGGTGAAGTAGATGGCGTCGAAGTCGGCCGAGTTGATCCCTTCCGGGCTGGCGGTGTTTCGAAGAAGGGCCATCCGCGCTGGGTCGGCGTGCCAGGACTTGGCTGCCTTGTCGTAGCTTGGGAATTTCAGCGATCGAGGCTCCAAGGGGGAAGGGCCGCCTTGGGGGCTGACTATGGTTTGTTCGAAGCCGTGCGCCCCGAACACATCCCATGCGTGAGCGAGTTCGGAAAGCCAGAGGCCGGTGGGGTGGGACGGGTCGTCGTAGTGGCCGACGTTGCTGACGACGTGGAGGATGCGTCTGGTCATGGGTCGTTCTCCTGAGTGTGGTGGACGGATCGGGGCTCCCTAAGGGAGGGAGGTGTCAGAGGACGTGCCGTGCAGGGCGAAGACCGCCGCAACCGCCGACTGGACGCGGGCTGCAACTTCGTCGGCGGGCGTGGGCCGCAACTTGCCGTCGAGATGCAGGAAGGCCAGGCCATGGGCCATGCTCCACAGCGCGGTCGACAGGCTCGAAATGTTCGCACCCGGGAAAAGGGACTCAATTGCCCGGTTCAGCACGTCATGGAGTTGCTCCGAGGCTTGGACGCGTTCGCTGTTCGCCTCATCGCATTGGTTGCCGAACATCAGCCGAAACACCGCCGGTCGTCGCAGTGCGAACGCGACATATGCCACTCCCAGCGCGCTGACCGCCTCCTCCGCCCCAGCAGGCTCCGCGACGTCGCCCAGCGCGGCCCGGAGGTCCGCGCGGAGATCCTTGAATCCCTCGACCGCGACCGCGCTGTCGAGCGCGTCCCGATCCGCGAAATGCCGGTAGGGCGCGGTAGGAGACACCCCTGCGCGACGCGCGACAGCCCGCAAGGAGAATGACTCGCCGGCCTCAAGGCTCTCGATCGCAGCGGTAAGCAAGGCTGCACGAAGGTCGTGGTGGTGGTAGCTCTTTTCCGATGTTGACACTGCTAACTTTGCCTCCTACGCTATGTAAGCAGTGCAAACATACCGCATGGGGGAACGCATGTCACCCAATAGTTGGAGCCGCGGGATGAAGTCGTGCGGGCAGGAAGCCGAGGTTGAAAATGCAGACGATACTGGGTGCGAACGGCCAAATTGCCGTGGAACTCGCCCGTGAGTTGAACCGCAAGTACACCACCAATCTGCGACTTGTGAGCCGCAATCCGCGCAAGGTCAACGAGACCGATGCCTTGGTACGGGCCGACCTGCTCGATGCTGGCCAAACGGCTGCCGCGGTTGAAGGCAGTGACACCGTCTACTTCACCGCAGGGCTTCCGGCAAACACGGAACTGTGGGAGGCGCAGTTCCCTACGATGCTCAGAAACGCGCTGGGGGCTTCACGGTCGGTTGGTGCCAGTTTCGTGTACTTCGACAACACGTACATGTACCCCCAGGACGACCGCGTCCAGACAGAAGAGACCCCGTTCGCCCCCGCAGGGCGGAAGGGCAGGGTCCGTGCGGCGATGGCGTCACTGGTGCTTGATGAGATCACCCCCCCGGAGACATCCCCGCAATCATCGCCCGGGCCCCCGAGTTCTACGGGCCGGCCCGGACCCAGAGCTTTACGAACGCCCTGATCATCGACCGCCTCAAGACCGGCAGGAAACCCCTTGTTCCGGTGCGGGATGACCGGATGCGGTCGCTGATCTGGACACCTGACGCGAGCCGGGCGCTGGCGCTTTTAGGCAACACCCCGGACGCCTTCGGGCAGACGTGGCACCTTCCTGTCCCAGGGGACTGGCCGAACTATCGCGAATTTACTGCCATGGCCGGCGACGCTTTCGGCCGGGGCTCCGGCTACACCGTCGTGCCATGGTGGGTCCTGAATGCCGCCGGATTCTTCTCCAGGCAGGTGCGCGAGCTCAGGGAGCTGCTGCCGCGCTATAAGTACGACAACCGCTTCGACTCCACAAAGTTCGCCACACGCTTCCCTGAATTCACGGTGACCCCCTACCGGGAAGGGCTCTCCATCATCCGCCGCGAAGCCGACGCCGGGCGGCCGCAATAACCGCACCGATTGACCTCTTCCGGACTGCACCCACTCTCCAACCGGCCGCTTGGCCTCCACCCGGCTGCGCCTCGGATAGATAGAGCCCACGCCCCATTGGCGAGACGTCTCGTTTCCTAAGCCTTACGAGACAATCCGGAGCGTTGCGGTTAGGGCGGCAAAGGCAGGACTGGATGGTGTCCGTTGAGGGATCCCCCATGCTCTGTCACAGACAATTCACCAGGTCCACTCGTTGACCCAAATTGCGTGAGGGTTCTTCCTAAATCGCTCAAAGGTCACCAGTGCCGTGAGCTGGAGCCGGGACAGAGGACGTCTGAAAACGATCAATGCAACCCCGACCAGGGCAAGCACTATGGACGAAAAGTCGTTATAGGTCATTTCGCATCGTGCCTCACTTCAGAGCACCTAGGGCACCGGCCAAGATCATTCCGATTCCGACCATTAAGCAGATGACAACGAAGATCCATCGAATTGTGGATCCAACTCGCAGGGCTGTTCGATGATCCGAATTGGGTGCGAGCGAGTTGATTCTTTCGGTGCCCTTTTCTAGCGATCTGCGTGCCGTCAGTACGCCGACTATGCCAGCTATCAGCAGTATGAAACCGAAAAGTATGGCACCCATGCGTCCCCCTTTAAGAAGGTGCTTCCTGCACAACCGTCCCACGAATGATTTTGAAGCCTACGCTTCTGGCGTGATAGATGCATGTGCTGCTTGAAGCCTTCCAGAGCTGCTTGAACGGAGACCAGGAAGGCTCGAAGCCTACTGGCCGAATCGCTGACCACACCCTTGGTTACGAGATGACCTGGCGCCCGTAATGATTCTCTGAAACTCTTGCCCTCCTTGATGAGAGCAAGAAACCTGACGCCGGTGGGCGAATCGAACTGTTGATACATCGAAGGAACTCCCTGGATTGGGTGTTGCTTCGATCAACAGAATCAGGGGTGCCCTAACCGATACACTCCCGAACGTCTCGAAGCCCTGGGGTTGGTGAGATCTGAAGGGCGAGGCTTAGGGCGCCTCCCCTTCAAGTGTCGGTCTTCCCGCGGTGTCGAGTACCAACCGGAAGCCCTACCCAAGATCTTCGAGAGCGCCGCATACTTCTCCAAAGCCGGAGGCCTGAGGTCTTCGCGGCCCACAGTGCACAAACTAACAATTGTTAAGGTCTGGAAAATGTATTCCCAGAATTGTTAATTTTGCGCCACTCTGGACAACCGCCTACTCCGAACTATGTGACAGGCAAGGTTGAAGTAAGGCAGATAAAGCAATAGAGACAAGACCATCAACATCACGACGCTATATGTGGCAGCAGAAGAGTTGCCGGTGCAGGACCAACGGAGCCACACCGAAGACGAGGGCCCATGGGAGGCGGAGAGCGGCAGCTTGGCTTGCCCCTTGGTCGCGAGAGCCAGGAGACGGTGCCACGGCAACCGCTAAACGCGCAGCACGCCTAAAGCCTGCGTCATTTTTCACAGCACAAGATCTTGGTGCTGCCAGGACTGGCAGCGCACGCTTAGGAGACAATGACATTCTGGCGACTTCTTGCTACGCAAGTGCCGTCCTTGACAATCATTGCCTCGACATAGTGGTACCCCGTGTAGGAAGTCGTCTCGGACCAACTACGCGCACCGCCGTCCTTCCGGATCTCACCTCTCAAAG
Source organism: Pseudarthrobacter sp. 902506025 (assembly GCF_040702325.1). Taxonomy (NCBI): domain Bacteria; kingdom Bacillati; phylum Actinomycetota; class Actinomycetes; order Micrococcales; family Micrococcaceae; genus Pseudarthrobacter; species Pseudarthrobacter sp. 902506025. Next base: position 129,260 of record NZ_JBFBKW010000009.1, on the reverse strand, counting down.
AATCGGCCCTTTCTGCTTCCTCTCCGTAGTTGCGAACCTTCCAGTACAGGTCATATGGCTCAGGTATGTTCGATTTTTCAATCCTGAACCTTAAGGACCGGTGCTTGCCGACCCTGTCACCTCGCCGTGGCAAGGGGCCGTCCCGGAAGCCCTTGCCGGGGACAATATAGCCGACGGTTTCGAAGTGATAGCCCGGGTCGAGGGCTTCAGGGATGTTGAAATCTCGGTCCAGAAAATGTTCAGAGGGCGGCACTAGCGACTTAGTCGGGGCGGCCGCCGTAAGGCTGGTGGACCGATCGACAACGCCGAAGTTTGGCCCAAACAAGTCTTGCCAGATTTTCACTGCCTTGCCGTAATCTGGATCATCGCAGGCTTGGGCGACTTTTCTAGCATATGAATCAAATCGAGCGCGGAAGGTCTGGTAATTATGGCTTTGCCAACGGTCAGCCAAGTTCCGACCAGTGCCGGGGTCGATGATACGAGGGGCGGCGTTGGGGTACCCGGCGAGTTGGGCAGACAAAGCCGCTGAAAGTGTACGAAGCGTATTAGGCACGTCCCTGTACGCATCCGGGTCAATGATTCTGGCAGTCTCACTGACTTGGTGAGCAAGCGCGGCGGTTAGCGTGACCGACGGGATCGCAAAGCGGGTTTTGTGGTCGCGTAGGTACTTAAGGAGCCGGACGACCTTGACAAGGTTTCCGTTCGTAATTCTGTTCTTTCCCTCTAACCACTCGGTGAATTCGTCCGGAGCAGCCGGTTCGAACTGGTCGGTGTTCCTATTGGCGACGTATTCAGTGCCGTATCGGTTCACAAACGGGACCACGTCGACATGAAAGTCGCCCACGTAGTCAATTGTCACGCAGCGCTTTTTGCGCGAACGCATCGACTTGTAAAACGCACTGCGCCCAAATGCCTCGTACAACTTCTGCACGTAGTCGCTCGGATTCCACCCTTCAACCGCATCCATCGGCACTAATACGTCTGCGTCAAAGTCTCTGTTACCGACAGGTTTGATGATGGTTCCGTGCCCGTATGAACCTTGCGGGATCACTTCGGTTACATACTCGCCAAAGACCTCATCGTGCGACAGGAAGTTCTCAATAGCGGCCACGCGTTTAGAAAGCAAGTTCAACCTGCTTTGGTTTAAATTGACCTTGTCCCTGAGAAACGCCTTGAAATCACTGGACTGACTCATATTTTATCTTTCTTCAGAAATTCAGAGGGCTAACCGCAAAGCGCCGCACGGTGATTTCAGACCGTGGCATCTACTGTCCACTCTGCCGTCTGCGCTATTTGGGTGATTTGACTGGCTGCGCCGTCTGCTGCTCCCCTGCGGCGGATCTGGTCTTCTTTGGCCCAAAGAATCCTAGAGTCGGAAGTGGTCTTGAGCTGACGCAGTGCAGCCAGCTGGTCAGGCGTTGGGAGAAGCTCGACAACGTCGGCGATCAGCAGTTCCTGGCTATTTGCCCACGGGCTGTACTTCATAGGGCGATAGAGACGTTCGACTCGGTCGTATTTGATGAGCCGAAATAGCTCTTGAGGGAGAATTCCAGTAGCAACGAGTTCCTCATGGAACTCGCGCCAGCAGTCGGTCTCACGTCCGCGTTCTCCTTCGAACCACCGTACGAATGAAACTAGATGTTTGCCCGGGACGCGTACCCGCAGGTCGCCCTCACTGACGGCGTCTGGGACCAACAATTTGTCGTTCAGGACGCTCAGGTCCCGTAGTTTGCCTGACGAAGACGGATGGGTCTTGTAGACGCCCCCGACGGGTTGATACTGATCGAACCTATGTCCCTTTACGAGTAGGTAGTCGCCATCAACGTTGATCCGATAGAGGTAGGACGCGGAAATACGGACACGGTCTTTCCAGGTACGGAGCGCGTAGCAAGCGACCTTCAGGAATCGTAAATTAGTAATGGTGGTGTCCAGCAACGGTATTACGAAGCCGATCGCGAGGCCGCTTGGAACGGCAAAGAATGCTTTGTCCGGGTCGGAATTTAACATCCAGATTGTCGAAACTATCAATCCGATGAAATAGGAGAACAGGCGAGCCATGCTAAGACTCCTCGTAAGCAGTAGTGAATGAGTTGATGGGCCGTTTCGAGTAGGACGTAGCTTCATCCGATCAACGGCAGTTCGAGCGAGAAGTGAACAGATATGGCCCAGCAGCGATCGGAGCCAAAGGCCGGCCGCCCTTTGTCCGAGTACAGCAACTAGGCCCAAGCGCCCGGTTTTCATAAATACTGACCCGCCAGCATCAACTTTGAGCCGATCCGCCGAATAGGGTGACAAGCGCCAACTAACCTACGGCTACTCGTACGTCTACTTAGGCAGGAACTGAATATGCTCAGATACGAGGCTGTTTTTGCTGAAATACAGCGAAGTTGCTCAGGCAGGTCGGAGACTCGCACTTCCGCTCCAGGCGCGTCGAAACGGCAATACAAGAAAAATGCGTCAGAAATTGGGGAGGAAGCATGGCAGTCCGTTTGCGCCCAGAACTGGAGGGTCACCGCAGGCGCCCGGCGCACTACCCCCACCTGATCCACTGCTGGCCAAGGGACACATAACCATCTGGCCAGCAGTGGAGAAGGAAGATACCTGCGTTTGAATCGTTAGGCTAATCGCCAACTAGGCCAGTTTTTCGCCAGGTACATAGGACGAAATCGCCAACTAGTCGCGGAATCGCCAACTAGGTTCCGATCTCACACCAACGTAGTTGGAAGACTTCCAACTACGCGCCCCCAAACTTCCAAATAGGAACTGGTTCTTCTACTTAGGTCTACCTCTCACAACCAGTTAGAAGTCCCAGTCCTCGTCTTCGGTGTTCACGGCCTTGCCGATCACGTAGGAAGACCCGGAGCCGGAGAAGAAGTCGTGGTTCTCGTCGGCGTTCGGGGACAGGGCCGAAAGGATGGCCGGGTTCACGTCCGTAACGGACGCCGGGAACATCGCTTCGTAGCCCAGGTTCATCAGGGCCTTGTTGGCGTTGTAGTGCAGGAACTTCTTGACGTCCTCGGCCAAGCCCACACCGTCGTACAGGTCGTGGGTGTACTGGACCTCGTTCTCGTACAGCTCGAAGAGCAGCTCGAACGTGTAGTCCTTGATTTCCTGGCGGCGCTCCTCGGACACGGTCTCCAGCGCGCGCTGGAACTTGTAGCCGATGTAGTAGCCGTGCACGGCCTCGTCACGGATGATCAGGCGGATGAGGTCGGCCGTGTTCGTGAGTTTGGCGCGCGAGGACCAGTACATGGGCAGGTAGAAGCCCGAGTAGAACAGGAAGCTCTCCAGCAGGGTGGAGGCCACCTTCCGTTTCAGGGGGTCGTCGCCCTGGTAGTAATCCATGACGATCTGCGCCTTCTTCTGAAGGTTCTCGTTCTCGGTGGACCAGCGGAACGCCTCGTCGATCTCCTTGGTGGAGGCCAGCGTGGAAAAGATCGAGGAGTAGCTCTTGGCGTGCACGGACTCCATGAACGCGATGTTCGTGTAGACGGCCTCTTCGTGCGGGGTCAGCGCATCCGGGATCAGGGAAACGGCGCCCACGGTGCCCTGGATGGTGTCCAGCAGGGTGAGGCCGGTGAACACGCGCATGGTGAGCTGCTGCTCGACCGGGGTCAGCGTGTTCCACGACTGGACGTCGTTGGACAGCGGCACTTTCTCCGGCAGCCAGAAGTTGTTCACCAGACGGTTCCAGACATCCACGTCCTTGTCGTCCTGGATCCGGTTCCAGTTGATGGCCTCGACGTGGCTAAGCAGCTTGACCTTCTCGGTCATGTCATCCCCTAAGCGTTGGGTGGGTTTCTCTAAGTTAAAGCGTACGACGGCGGGCGGGCACCCGCCGTCGTACTCAACCTTTGGTCTCGCCAGGCTCGACCAGCGGGGCTACAGCATGCAGGAGACGCAGCCCTCGACCTCGGTCCCTTCCAGCGCAAGCTGGCGGAGACGGATGTAGTAGATGGTCTTGATGCCCTTCTTCCAGGCGTAGATCTGGGCCTTGTTGATGTCGCGGGTGGTGGCCGTGTCCTTGAAGAACAGCGTCAGCGACAGGCCCTGGTCCACGTGCTGGGTGGCGGCAGCGTAGGTGTCGATGACCTTCTCATAGCCGATCTCGTACGCATCCTGGTAGTACTCCAGGTTGTCGTTCGTCAGGTACGGCGCCGGGTAGTACACGCGGCCCAGCTTGCCTTCCTTGCGGATCTCGATCTTGGACGCCACCGGGTGGATCGATGAGGTGGAGTTGTTGATGTAAGAGATCGACCCTGTCGGCGGCACAGCCTGCAGGTTCTGGTTGTAGATGCCGTGCTCCATGACGGAAGCCTTCAGCGCACGCCAGTCATCCTGCGTGGGAATGTGCACGTTCTTGAAGAGGTCGCGGACCTTCTCGGTCTGCGGCACCCACTCCTGCTCCGTGTACTTGTCGAAGAACTCGCCGGAGGCGTACTTGGACTTCTCGAAGCCGCCGAACGTCTGGCCGGTTTCGACGGCCAGCAGGTTGGAGGCGCGGACGGCGTGGTACACCACCGAGTAGAAGTAGATGTTGGTGAAGTCCAGGCCCTCTTCGGAACCGTAGTGGACCCGCTCACGGGCCAGGTAGCCGTGCAGGTTCATCTGGCCCAGGCCAATGGCGTGGCTCTGGTCGTTGCCCTTGGCGATGGACGGAACCGAGGTGATGTTGGACATGTCGGACACTGCGGACAGGGACCGGATGGCCGTCTCGATGGTCAGGCCGAAGTCCGGCGAGTCCATGGTCTTGGCAATGTTCAGCGAACCGAGGTTGCAGGAAATGTCCTTGCCGGTGTCATCGTAGGACAGGTCATCGTTGTACGTGGTGGGCTGGGAAACCTGGAGGATTTCCGAGCACAGATTGGACATGATGATCTTGCCGTCGATCGGGTTGGCCCGGTTCACGGTGTCCTCGAACATGATGTACGGGTAGCCGGATTCGAACTGGATCTCGGCGAGGGTCTGGAAGAACTCCCGCGCCTTGATCTTGGTCTTCTTGATCCGGGAATCGTCCACCATCTCGTAGTACTTCTCGGTGACCGAGACGTCGGAGAAGGGCATGCCGTAGACGCGCTCCACGTCGTAGGGCGAGAACAGGTACATGTCCTCGTCCTTCTTGGCCAGCTCGAACGTGATGTCCGGGATGACGACGCCCAGCGAGAGGGTCTTGATGCGGATCTTCTCGTCCGCGTTCTCGCGCTTGGTGTCCAGGAAGCGGTAGATGTCCGGGTGGTGCGCGTGCAGGTACACGGCGCCGGCACCCTGGCGGGCACCGAGCTGGTTGGCGTAGGAGAAGCTGTCTTCGAGGAGCTTCATCACGGGGATGACGCCGGAGGACTGGTTCTCGATCTGCTTGATGGGCGCACCCACCTCGCGGATGTTGGTCAGTGCGAACGCCACGCCGCCACCGCGCTTGGACAGCTGCAGTGCGGAATTGATGGAGCGGCCGATCGACTCCATGTTGTCTTCGATGCGGAGCAGGAAGCAGGAGACCAGCTCGCCGCGCTGCTTCTTGCCTGCGTTGAGGAAGGTGGGGGTGGCCGGCTGGAAGCGGCCGTCGATGATCTCATCCACCATCTGCAGGGCGAGCTGCTCGTTGCCGCGCGCCAGGTGCAGGGCCACCATGCAGACGCGGTCTTCGTAGCGCTCCAGGAAGCGCTTGCCGTCGAACGTCTTCAGCGTGTACGAGGTGTAGAACTTGAAGGCGCCCAGGAAGGTCTCGAAGCGGAACTTCTTCTTGTAGGCACGGTTGAACAGGTCACGGATGAAGTTCATCGTGTACTGGTCCAGCGTCTCGCGCTCGTAGTACTGGTTCTTCACCAGGTAGTCGAGCTTCTCCTCCAGGTCGTGGAAGAACACGGTGTTGTTGTTCACGTGCTGCAGGAAGTACTGGTGGGCGGCCTCGCGGTCGGCGTCGAACTGGATTTCGCCGTTCGGGCCGTAGAGGTTCAGCATGGCGTTCAGCTCGTGATAACCCAAGCCCTTGTAGGCGGCGGGCATCTCAGGCTTCTGGGCCCTGGTTACTTCTGTGTCTGCGACAGTCGTGTCCAAAACGTGTCCAATCCTTGGTTGACCCGGGTGACGTCTTCCGGCGTTCCCATAAGTTCGAATCGATAAAGGTGGGGTACCTGGCATTTGGCGGCAATGATGTCCGCGGCCATGCAGTAGTTTTCCCCGAAGTTTGTGTTGCCGGCGCCGATGACGCCGCGGATCAGTTGCCTGTTCTGCGGGTTGTTCAGGAACCGGATGACCTGCTTGGGAACGGACCCCTCTCCCCCGGTGCCGCCGTAGGTTGGCACAACCAGCACGAAGGGCCGGGTGGCGAGGAGGGGTGCGTCCTTTGCATACAACGGGATCCGGGCCACCTTCCGGCCAAGCTTCGCGACGAAGCGGCTGGTGTTCTCGGATGCCGAGGAAAAGTAGATGAGCGGGCTGTCCGTGACGACCTGCTCCGGTTGGTGGTGCGAAGTGGCCGGCGGGGACACCTCCACGCGCTGAGCCGCGTGGTGTTGCGAAGCGCTTCGCTGTGCTGTTGGTGCTGCCATGGGAGTCACCTCAGCTGGTTGATGGTTGCCGGCAGGAAAAGCTGTGGCTCCTAGGCCACGGAGGAAACGGCTGACAGCGCGAGTTCCTCGATCTTGTCCGGGCGGAAGCCGGACCAGTGGTCCTGGTCGGTGACCACAACGGGAGCCTGCATGTAGCCCAGTGCCTTCAGGCGCTCGAGTGCCTCGGCGTCCTGGGAGATGTCAACGCTCTGGTAGGTGATGCCCTTCTTGTCGAGCGCGCGGTAAGTGGCGTTGCACTGAACACAAGCAGGCTTCGTGTAAACCGTTACGGTCATTGTCCCTGTCCCCTTAGTTGAACTCTTCTGCTGGGTCGGTGTCCCCGTCCAGCTGTATGTAGATACTACATGTAGTGCAGACGCCTCTTTGGAACCCCAAGATGATGTATTACAAGTATGTCATTTAATGCACCGTTAATCCACAGGCAGGGACTGGAAAAATGCCCGGGATCCCGGGATTTTTGCGGTCTGGGTCCACACCCTGTGGATGGGGTTGAACACATATGCACAGTCCGCGTGTCGTGATTCCCGGCGTGTCGCCCGGCCGTCCGGCCACAAGGAAAAGGGTCCCTGACCACTACATGTAGTGGTCAGGGACCCTTGGGACCTGCAGCACCCCCGGAGGACGCTGAACCGGCAGCCCTTCCGCCTAAGGCCTGGCTGGATTGAGCCGGGCGATGGCGGTGGACAACACAGTGGCGAAGCCGCACCATGCCGCATACGGAGCCAGCGATGCTCCGGCAACCCGGTTCAGCCGGTACGTCCTGCGCACCAGGTCTGCGCTGCTGGCCGCCAGTACCGCCGCCTCGGCAGCGGCCAGCCACGGCCGGCGGGAGCGCCAGAAGAACCAGCTCCACGAAGCGTTGAGTACCAGGTTGGCGGCCAGTGCACCCCTGTAGGCGCGCAGTTCCCGGCTGTGGTCCTTCCTGACCGGACCCGGAGTGTCGGCAGCCCTGTCCAGCTCCACCGCGTTGTCGAGTGCGGCGGCGGACGTCACGGCAAGGTCCGCATACAGGGCCGTCCACACCACGGGAAAGGCAATCGCGGGCGGCTGCCAGTCCGGCTTGCGCAGCTTAAGGTACCAACTGCTCCGGGGGTCCGTCGCAACACCGCCCGCGGCGGCGGTGGCCACCGTTGCCGCGGTGGTCCACGCGAGCGTCTTCAGTTTCATGCGTCCTCCTGTCCCCGCTGGGTACACGGTGAAACCTACAGCTGTGCCTCCCGGCGGTCCAGCACAATCTGCTGCACGTCAAGGTACCCGGACTGGAACCCGGCGCGCGAGTAGCAGAGGTAGAACAGCCACATCCGCTGGAACACGGCGTCGAAGCCCAGGTCCCCTACCTCGCGGGAACGGGCAAGGAACCGTTCCTCCCACAGCCGCAGGGTGGCAGCGTAGTGGTCGCCCATGCCCATCCGCTCCCGAACCCGCAGGGTGGTGTGCTGCTGCGTCACGCCCTCGATGGCCCGGACGGACGGCAGGAAGCCGCCGGGGAAGATGTACTTGTGCACCCAGGTGTAGGCGTTGCGGGTGGCCAGCATGCGCCCGTGCGGCATGGTGATCGCCTGGATGGCCACCTTTCCACCCGGGGCCAGGACGCGGTCGATCGTCTGGAAATAAATGGGCCAGTACTCATACCCCACGGCCTCGATCATCTCGACGGACACCACGGCGTCGTACTCCCCTTCCACGGCGCGGTAGTCCTGCAGGGCCACCGTCACGCGGTCCGCGAAGCCAGCCTCCGAAATGCGTTCCTGCGCCAGCGCCTGCTGCTCACTGGACAGCGTGACGCTGTAGACGGTGGCGCCGCGGGCAGCGGCACGCAGGGCAAGCTCACCCCAGCCGGTGCCGATTTCCAGCAAGCGGGTACCCTCGCCTACGCCGGCCTTGTCCAGCAGCCGGTCGATCTTGGCCTGCTGGGCCTCCGCCAGGGAATCCCACGCCACCGAGGACAGCGGCCCGGCCCCGCCGGGAAACAGCGCCGACGAGTAGCTCATGGTGGTGTCCAGGAAGTTGGAGAACAGGTCGTTGGACAGGTCGTAGTGCCGCGAAATGTTGCTGCGGGTGTTTTGTTCGGCGTTGCGTTCCTGGCGCGGCGTCCGCGGCAGGTACAGCGAGCGCAGCTTCTGCAGCGGCATGGGGATCAGCGTGTCCACCGAGGCCGCGAAGACTTCGAGCACCGCGGCCAGGTCGGATGCCTCCCAATCACCGGCCATGAAGGATTCGCCCAGCCCGATCAGCCCGTTGTCGCCGATCCGCGCCTCGAATGCTGCGGGCCGCAGCATGGTCATCACGGGGGCGTCCGGTCCGCCCATCCCCAGGACCGAACCGTCAGGGTATTCAACGCGCAGCGGAAGCCGCTTGACTGCACCCCTGAACATCAGGCCCGCGGCCTTCCCTGCAACATCGGCCTTGAGGCCCGACGGCGGCTGGGCAACACCGGGCCACAGGGCGGGATCGATGGTGGCGGGCGCAGCCGGGACCCCGCCGGCGGTCCAGGCTGCGGGCGGGTGGGTGGCGGCCGGCCCGTGGGTCTTGTTGTGGACGGAAGCTGAAGCAGTTCCGTTGTCGTCAGTCATTGTCATTGAACTGCCTCCTGTGAGGGGTGATGTGGTCTGGCAACGACGGGCAGGCGTCTTGCCCAGAGTTTAATGCCCTGGACCCGGATCAGGGCGGATACCAGCAGCGGCGCGGCAGGCACCGTCAAAGCCGCCGCGAGGATGTTGGAAATGGTGGCTGGCCTGCGGCGGCCGTCCATGGTGGCCACGAAGGGGCGGTGCCCTTCGCGCTCAAGGACGATGGACACCGCAAGCCTGTCCCCGGGGGCAGGGAGTTTCATCCGGTACTGCCCGTCGACGTCGTTGAAAGGTGAAACGTAGAACGCTTTCGGCACCGAGGCACGGCCGCCGGGATCGGTGTGCAGCAGGTAGCAATGCCGCTCGCCATAGGTGTTGTGGACCTCGGCCACCACGCACTGCAGTTCCCCGGTGGAGCGGTAGCACCAGAACAGCGTGAGCGGATTGAAGACGTAGCCAAAAACCCTGGCACTGGTCAGCATGTGGATAGCGCCGCCGTCGGGCTCTATTCCCTGGGTGCGCAGGTACCGCTCCACGTTGGAGCGGATGTCCGCGTCCGGATCGCCCAGGTGGTCTCCGGCGCGGAACACCGCGAGTGGCCGGAGCAGCCCGGGCAGGCGGGGAAGGTTGTCGACGTCCACGAACCAGCTGTAGCTCCGGTAGGTGAAAGCATTCTGCAACGGGGTGCGCCGCACATGGGAAATGGACGTGCGGTAGATCGAGGCCTCCATGGTCATACAGGTTCTGCGGACAGCAGTTCCCGCTCCCCCTCGCCGGTGGAGTCCGTGGAATCGTCGGCCCGGGCCACCGGCCAGGTGCGGCCCAGCTTCTCCGCGGCGCGTACCCCGGAGAGGGCTCCGTCCTCGTGGAAGCCCCAGCCAAGGTACGCCCCGGCGTAAGCGATCCTGCCGTCGCCCAGCGCCGCGATGGCCTGCTGGGCTTTCAGGGATTCCGGAGTGTACTGCGGGTGTTCGTACACCATCCGTTCCAGCACGGCGTCGTCGGAGATCAGCTCCGACTCGCCCAGGCTCACCAGGTAGGGGCGGCCGTCCGCGGGCTCAAGCCGCTGCAGCCGGGTGAGGTCGTAGCTCACCAGCACCTTGTCCGGCCGGGCGTCGCAGGCCGGGAGCCGGTAGTTCCAGGACGCCTTGGCGTTGTCCGCCGCGGGCAGGACCGCCGGGTCCTGGTGGAACACGGTGTGGTTCACGGAATAGGGCATGCCGGCGAGCGCCTCCTTTTCCTCCGGCGTGGCGTCGGCCAGGAAGCCGAGTGCCTGGGCGGGATGGGTGGCGATCACGACGGCGTCAAAGCCTTCCAGCCCGCCGGCCGTTGCCAGCTCCACGCCCTCGGGCAGGCGCCGGATGGCGGTCACGGGAGTGTTGAGGCGCACGTCGGGGAGCGTGGCGGCAAGCTTTTCGACGTACCGTGCCGAGCCGCCGGTCACGGTGCGCCACTGAGGCGAGCCCTTGACTCCCAGCATGCCGTGGTGGCCAAGGAACGTGAAGAGGTACCGCGCCGGATAGGCCAGGGCGGTGGTGGGATCGCAGGACCAGACGGCGCTGACCACCGGGGTCATGAAGTGGGAAATGAAGTAGCTGCTGAACTTTTCCCGCGCCAGGAATTCCCCCAGCGTCAGTTCGGGCACGTCGACTTCGTCGCTGACGGCCGACGGCGGCGCCGTCCTGAGCAGTGCCCTCGCCTTCCGGTAAAAGCGGGTGACCTCCAGCAGCATCAGCAGGTAACGGCCGCGCAGCAGGCTGGAGGGCTTGGCGATGATTCCGCGCGCGCCGTCGCGGGCGCCGGCGTATTCCAGTCCGCAGCCGTCGCAGCGGATGGACATGCTCATCTCGGAGTCCTGGGTTTCGACGCCAAGTTCCGCGAAGAGCCGGAGCAGGGTGGGATAGGTCCGTTCGTTGTGCACGATGAACCCGGTGTCCACGCCGATGACGCTTCCGTCGGCCTGGGGCATGTCGTGGGTGTGGGCATGGCCGCCCAGCCGCGAATCGGCCTCAAACAGGGTGACGTCGTCCTGCCTGTTCAGTACGTAGGCGGCGGTCAATCCGGCCACCCCGCTGCCGATCACGGCTACGCGCCGCCGGCCGCCTGCACTTACTGCTGGGTCAAGTGACACTTCAGGCTCCTCTGCTGAACATTGCCGCTGTGCTGGTTATACAGACGGCTATTCGGCGCGGTCGCGGCGGCGGATGGGTGCAGTACTGTGAAATGGTGGTAAACCCCGTAAACCTGAAGACCTTACTGGAGGTCACGCGGCTGGGATCGTTCGCTGCGGCAGCCGCAACACTCGGCTACACGGCCTCCGCAGTCTCGCAGCAGATGTCAGCATTGGAGCGGGAAACGGGAGTCACCCTCTTCCAGCGGTCGGCGCGCGCCGTGATCCCTACGGAAGCCGCCGTCGTCATGACCCGGCACGCCGCCAAAGTGCTCACGGACATCGAAGCACTGATGGCCGCCGCCTCACGGACGCAGGACACCGGCAGCCAGGAACTGCGGCTGGGGATCTTTCCCAGCCTGGCAACGTACGTCCTGCCGCGGATCCTCAAGAATCCCGCGTGGAAGAAGCTGGGAATCGACCTGCGGGTATCCGTCGCAGAACCGGGCCAGACCATCCAGGGGCTGCGCACCGGAGGCGACCTGGACCTGGCCGTGGTGTTCCAGGTGGGCCAGACCGGCTTCGCGTGGCCCAACACGATCAACCGGCAGTGGATCGGCGACGATGATTTCCGGGTGGTGCTTCCCGCCGGCTGGGGCTTCCGGGCCGATGCGAAGGTCGCGGCCGACCACCTCTCCGAGATGCCCTGGATCATGCACCATCCCGGCACCAGTGACGCCATGGTCATTGAGCGCCTCTTCGCCGGCTGCAACCTGCACCCGCGGGTGGTGGCGCACAGCGATGACTTCCATGCCAGCCTGGAGATGGCGGCTGCCGGCCTGGGCGCTGCCCTGGTTCCGGAACTGGCGCTGCGGAACAAGCCCGCAGGCGTGGTGGTGCTGGACGTCCCCGAAATCCGGCTGGCACGGAACGTCTTTGCGCTGCTGATCAATGACCGGAAAACGGCCCGGGTGCAGCTTTTCGTTGACCTGCTGGCCGAAACGCTCGCGGGGATGCGCACCGCGGTGAATTAGCCCGGAACGCTGGAATGGTCTGCCCTTCGGGTCTATGTTGAGAATATGAACAAGGTAGCGAGCCAGCACTTTGGGGAGATTGAGCTCAACCACGGCATGGATCACCTCTTCGCCGCCAAACATGAGCTGCGCGGCCATCCGCTGGAACTCGACCTGAACATCAACGCCCACGACCACTTCGATGAAGCCGCGCTGCGCAAAGTCGAGTACCGGCTGCGGTTCCTGCCCGAACTGGTGGACGAGGTCCGGGAAATGATTGCGGAGGAACTGGAGCAGGAGGGCACCAGCCCGCAGGAGTACCTGCACTTCCACTGCAACGCGCTCAAGGAAGAACAGCTGCACAAGGTCTTCGGCGTCCAGGACCGGAGCCAGCTCACCAACGAGGTATTCCTCAAGGCCCTGAAACTGGGGCACGTGGCCATTTACCCCGGCCAGCCGGAGCGCTACTTCGTTCTTGATTTCACCCTCGGGGAGCACTTCACCGATGAGGTGCTGGTGGCGTCCGCGGACCAGGACGGCGTGGTGGACGACGAAATCGTCTGGGAGTCCTGAAACAGGGCTCCACGAAACCCCCCGCGCAGAGGATGGTGGGCGTCCATGGATGGGATCCAGGGCAGGCGCAGGACCTGGCGGCTGGCTGCGTCCCTCCTTCTCGCCGGCGTGGCGGCCTCGATTCTTGCCGGCGTGTTCCACGCCGAATCCCACGACGCGAACGACCACGTTGCCTCATTCACCGCCTACGCCGAAAGCGGCGTGTGGACCGCTGTCCATCTGGGCCAGTTCATAGGCATGGCCTTGGTGTGCGCCGGCCTGGTTGCCCTCTGGCCCGCCGTCGACATCCAGCGGCACGCCGTGTCCTGGACTGCCCGCTTCGGTGTCCTCTCCGCAGCTGCCGCCCTGGCGCTCTATGCAGCCCTGCAGGCGGTGGACGGCGTGGCACTGAAGCAGGCGGTGGATGCCTGGGCCGCCGCGCCCGAGCCGGAGAAACCGGCACGGTTCGCCACGGCAGAGGGCATCCGGTGGCTGGAATGGGGAATGCGCAGCTACCAGAACTTCCTGCTGGGCACCGCGCTGGTGCTTCTGGGTGTTGTTGTCGCAGCGGCCCGCGACGTTTCCCGCATGATCGGCTACCTCATGGCACTGTCCGGGCTGGCATACCTGGCCCAGGGCTGGATCATCGGGGTATCAGGATTTTCGGCGGCAAACACGCTGCCCACCTTGGTGGGCATCGTGGCGATCCTCGCATGGACCGTGTGGCTGCTGGTGAGCGCCCTGAGGATGAAAGAGGCGGCGCCGGCAGGCCACATGGGGTGACCTGCCGGCGTGCGGCCCGTCTCGGTCAGCGTGCCGTTTCCAGCAGTCCTGCCCGGACGGCTTGCGTGGCCTTGACCAGGTTCCGCAGGGATTCCTCAGTTTCGGCGTGGCCGCGGGTCTTCAGGCCGCAGTCAGGGTTGACCCAGAGCTGGCGGGACGGTACATGCCGGACGGCGGTGCTGATCAGCTCAGTGACTTCCTGCTCGCCGGGAACGCGCGGGGAGTGGATGTCGTAGACGCCGCGGCCAAAGCCGCGTGGCCTCAAGGTCGTGGACAACCTCCATGCGGGAACGGGCGGCCTCGATGGAGCGGTGCCGGGACGGCGTTCAGCTGGCCAGCTGGGGCCGGGCAACGGCAGCCCGGGCGTGGCTGCTGCGGTGGTGGCGCGGCAGGGCCAGCTTGTCCAGCACTTCCAGGGCACTCTGGTGCTCGTTGAAGGTGTAGAGGTGGATTCCGGGGGCGCCGGCATCGAGGGCGGCGTTGGCGAGGTCGACGGTGGCGTCTACGCCGATGTGGAGCCTATCAATGTCGTTGTCCGCAGCCGCGAGGCGTTCCATCAGCCTGGGCGCCGGTTCCACTCCTGCCAACTCCCCCAGCCGCTTGAGGCGGCGGAGGCTGGTGAACGGCATGACGCCGGGGATGATGGGAATGGTCACGCCGGCACGGCGGGCCCGCGTGAGCAGGTCCTCATACTGCGCGGCTTCGAAAAACACCTGGGTGATGGCGAAATCGGCGCCGGAACGCTGCTTGGCGAGAAGCACTTCGACGTCGTGGTCCTCGCTGGGTGACTCCGGGTGGCGGGTGGGATAGGCGGCCACGCCAACAGCGATCTTTCCGGCACAGAGCAGGGCCGAACGGCGCTGCTCCACGCGGCGGATGAGGTCGATCAGGTGCTGGGCGTACCGCAGGGACCCGGCCGCCGGCTGGGCACTGTCCTGGGGGAGGTCGCCGCGCAAGGCGAGAATGCCGCGCACCCCGATGTCCAGCAGGTCGCCGATGATCGCCGCAAGTTCCTGGGGGGTGTTGCCCACACAGGTCAGGTGGGCCAGGGGCCGCAGGGTGGTTTCGACCAGGAGCCGGTTGATGAGCTCGAGGGCGGTGTCCCGGTTTGATCCGCTGGCGCCGTACGTCACGGAGACGTAGTCGGGCTCGGTGGTCTCCAACTCGCGGATCGTGGTCCAGAGGGTTTCCGCCGCCGCGGGCGAACGCGGCGGGAACAGTTCATAGGAGAGCGCCACCGGGGCGGTCTCGGGCAACTGGGGATGTGCGTCAATAAGGCTTGGTGGTGACATTTGCGTCCTTGGCTTTTGGGCCATTGGGGATGCCTGCCTGAAGGGGGCGGACAACCGGCAATGAATTTGAGTTTGGGAACACGGAGGGACTCCACGAGGACGCAGCCGCGACTGCACGCCTGGAATGAAGTAGTCCGTGAGCAAATGTCAGGCCCACATGGGGGCACCCACACCCTCCGGAGCGGAGGATCGCTGACACGTTACCGCGGTAACTTGTCTACGACTCTAGGGGGCAGGCGGTCCGGGGACAAGTCGGCACCGAATTAAGACGCAGTTTTACAGGTTGTTTCTTCCGCCAACAGAATTTTCTTCGCCCACAACCGTTCCTACCAGGGCCGCTCCGGCGCGGTCCCGCCGTTGCTGTCCAGGTACTCCTCCCGTTCGCGCCCGCTGTTCCGCTCGCGCTCGGCCTGCCGTGCACTGTCCTGAAGCTGGCCCAGTTGGCTCTGCCGCGTGTCACCGGATGGATCCGGAGACGGCTCCCCGGCTTGCGCAGGGTCCTGCGCCGCTTTTTGTCCGGCAGCCCCCAGTTTGTCTTCCAGCCGCCCCTCAGCGTCCGACAACCGGCTGCCCGCTCCGTCCTCCGCGTCGTTGGACCGGCAGCTTTCCGGCGCCTGCCCGGCAATGTCCAGCGCCTGCTTGAAGAGGGGAACGGCCGACGCCGGGTCGCCGGCCTGGAGGCGCTTGTTACCAAGCCGTTCAATCACCAGGACCAGGTTCACCCGAACCAGGCATTCGTCGCCCGAGCCTGCCGGGACCATCTGCAGTGACTGTTCAAACAGCGCTCTGGCAGTCCCGTCATCACCGGCCAGCACGGCAGCGTCCCCCGCGGCGAACGGCGCCTTGTGCGGCTCCACCAGGTTGGCTATTCCCAGGGCGCTGGCCGCCGTGCCCACAGTGGACGCGCTTCCGGCCTCGAAACCGGCGGTGGCCTGACGGGCGAGGATACCCAGGCTGAGCAGCTTGGCGGCGAAGCACAGTATGAGGAGCACCGGCAGCACGGACCACAGCAGCAGCCGGCGCCTGCGGACCGTGGCGTTCACCGTACCCCCCTTTCGCCGGGAGAAGGCCGAAGCCCGCGAAGCTGCCGCAGGATGCCCACCGCTTCCGGCAAGGCCAGCAGGAAAGCTCCGGCGGCGAAGATCCAGTAAAGCTCAGTGGCCGCGGCCAGCGAACCGTCCTGGTCTGAACGTTCGGCCCTGCCGGGGTGCGCCTGTTCCATCATGGCCGCCATCGGATCGCCGGCAGCACGGTGGACGTAGGGCACGCCCAGCTGGGAGGCAATGGTCCGCAGCCGGCCTTCGTCGATGACCGACAGCGCGTCCCCTGCGCCGCCGGCCCGGGTGTCCTGCACGTACTCCGCCGGCGCCCGCGGAACGTTCCCTCCCCCGGTTCCCCCGCCGTCGGAGGCGTGGCCGGTGTTCTCCTTCATCCGGCCGCCGCCGGGCGTCCCGTAACCCAGCACCGCTCCCCCGGCCACCAATCCGCCGTCGACCCTTATGGCCTCCGGCTCTTTGCCGCTGGTTTGCTCACCGTCCCCCAGGTAGTACACCAGCCTGGGCCGCCCGGGCTGGCTGTCCCGGGCAGCGGCCAGACGCTCGGAGAGCACCTGCCTGGCGGCGGTGATGCTGCTGCCCCTGGCATAGGCGGTCACCTGGGGTTCCATGACGTCCGTGATGGTTTCCAGCGCCAGCGTGTCGGTGCTGAGTGGCATCCGTACGTGCGCCTTGGTGTCGAAGGTGATCACGGAGAAACGGGCGCCGGGCAGCCGTTCTGCGATGGCCTTAATGTCCTTGCGGACGCCCTCCAGCCGCGGAGCGCCATTGCCGTAGTCCTCGGCCACCATGCTGGTGGTGGTGTCCACCACGAAGAACACGTTGAGGTCGGCTGTGGCAGCCTGCACGGAGCCGCCGGGCAGGCTGGGCCGCAGGGCTGCTGCCAGGAGCAACAGGACAATGGTCCCCCGCCGCAGCCACGCCATGCTGCGCAGGGGTGTCCGCTGCAGGCGCCACAGGATTGCGCACAGGACCAGCCCGGACAACAACGCAACACCCAGCGGCAGTGCCGGAACTTCCGAGAACACGGCGCGTGGCGCCCCCTGGATTCCCGCCGTTTCGGTTTGCTCCACGGCGGCGACAATTCCCGGCACAGCATCGGGACTGTCCAGGGCGTAGTACGAACCGCCGGTGGACTCCGCTGCAGCACGCAGCTGGGCACCGGGCTGGTCGGAACCGCTGCCATAGTCCAGGTCGCCCGGATTCAAGGCGTAGACGCGCACGGACCGCTCCTTGGCCAGCTGCGCAGCCTGCTCCAGGGTCATGATCGGCTTGCCGGAAAGGAAGTTGTCCGTGGCCAGCACCACCGACCGCGAGCGCGTGGGCGTACTGTCCCCGCCTGCCGCGGTCCCGGCAGCAGCGGAGGATCCGCCGGTGCTGCCTGGGAAGCTGTTGAGGCAGGATGCCAGGCCGTCACCAATCAGTGACGATCCCCTGCCGCTCCAGGTGCCGTCCAGGAATCCTGAACTGCCGGGCTTGCCGTTGAAGGCGTCTTTGGCGCCCTGGAGCTGCTCCTGGGCGTAGGCGTAGTCGTCGGTCAGCGGAAAGACCTGGATGGCGCTGCTGTCGAAAATGGTCAGGGCGATCCGCTCGCCGTCGAAGTCTTTCGCCAGCCCGGCGAAGACGTCCACTACCGCGGCGTCGGCACTGCTCATGGAGCCGGACGCATCCAGACACAGCATGATGTCGCGGTTGTGCTGCTCCGGGCGGATGGTGGTCACGTCAGCCGGCCGTGCTGCCGCAACAGCCGCAGAGGCCAGCAGCACCGCGCAGGCCGTTCCGGCCGCGGCCAGCAGGCGGCGGTGGCGCCTGAGGGCTGCCTGGTATTCCGGGAGCCGCGTGAGCCTGTCGGCGTGCGCCACGGGCCGTCGTCGTTCATTGGGGCGCCGGTTCCTGCGCAACGCGATCCATGCCGCAGCGCCGGCAGCAACAGCGGCGGGCGGCAGCAGCCACCAGAAGATCAGTTCCACGCCCGCACCGCCTCGGAAGCCCTTGCCGCCGACGCAGTGACAGATGGCAGCGGGCCGGGCCCGAACTCGGCGGGGTAAAGGGCTTCGATAACAGCGGCGGCCGCCGGGAGCGGGTGCCGGGCCAGGTCCTGGTGGGTCATCCTGGTGGCATCGACACCCGTTGCGTCCCGGACAAACCCGCGCAGCAGGAGGCTGATCTCCTGGTGCGCGGCACGTTCGGCAAGGTTTCCGGCCGCCGCTTCCCGGTCCACATCATGGATCCGCTGGAGGTACGCCGCCTTGAGTGCAGGCAGTTCCGTCAGGGCGGACCGGGAGCTGGCGCTGCCGGGTTGGGAGCGGGCAGCCGGGCGGGTGGTGGCAAGCACGAAGACGTACCACCCGGCCACCAGGGCCAGGAGTGCCGCGCCGCACCACATCCAGGCGGGGTTGTACTGCAACGGGCCGTAGAAGCCGGGATCAGCCTGCACGCCGGTGCCTTTCCAGGAGGGCGAACAGGCCGGTGATGACGTCCCCGCTGCCGGCCACTTCACCCTCCGTGATCCCGGCGGCGCGCAACATTGCCTTGCGGCCCGCGCCGCGTTCTTCGGCGGCTGTGGCGTAGGCGGCCGCCACTGCCGCGGACGTGGCCGGCTGCCAGGCCAGGAGGGAGGAATCGGCCACGCTGTAGGAGTCCCCGCCGATGTGTGGGCTTGCCCCGGCCACGGGTGAGGGCGCCAGTTCCGCGTCCCTGAGCGTCAGCCAGAGGATCTCGTGCTGGGCGCGCAGCCGGCGCAGGAGCCGGCCAGTGGCATCGTCCGCGGCCAGTTCGTCAGCGACGACGAAGAGCAGGTGGCGGCCCTTGATGTTGCGCGCCACGTAGTCGAGCTGGTCCTGGATCCTGCTGGCTGCCGCTTCCAGGCCGGTGTGTGAGTCCACGTGCCGCAGCAGCCGTTCCAGGTGGGCCTCCCCGCTTTTAGCCGGGAAGGAACGGGTGGCCGATGAGTCACCGCATACCAGCCCCACCACGTCGCCGTGCCGGTGGGCCAGGTAGCCCAGGACGCCGAGGGACAGCACGGCGATGTCCTTTTTCACTTCACCGGACAGCGCCTCCGCGGCCATGTTGCGCCCCGTGTCGGTGACGAGGAGGACAGTCTGGCGGCGGACAGCCACGTAACGCCGGATCAGGGGTGAGCCGTGGCGCGCCGACGCTTTCCAGTCGATATCGCGGACCTCGTCGCCGGGCACGTAGGCGCGCAGGTCATCGAAGTCCAGGCTGCGGCCCCTGAACACCGACCCGTACTCGCCGTCGAGCATGACGCGGGCTTTGCGGTGCGCGAAGATGGCCATCTTCGATTTCACACGCTGGAGGAGGCTGGCCATGCGGGGTCAGGGAGTCTGGACGGCGGCCACGACGGCGTCGATCACCGATTCCACGGGAACCTGCTCGGCCACCGCATCGAAGTTCAGGATAAGCCGGTGCCGCAGCACCCTGTGGGCCAGCGACCTGACGTCCTCGGGGATGACGTGGTCCCTGCCGTTCAGCAGCGCCACCGCACGGGCTGCCCGGCTGAAGGCGATGCTGGCACGGGGGCTGGCGCCGAACTCGATGAACCCGGCAAGCCTGGCGTCGATGTACTGGGACGCGTTCCGGGTCACGTACACCAGTCCGACGATGTAGTTGATGACGGCCGGATCGATGTAGATGCGGGTGGCCAGTTCCTGGATCTCGGTGACGGCATCCAGGGAGGCGGCTGCGGCGGGCTTCTGTCCGGGGGTGTAGACGCCGGCGTCGATCCTGCGGATGATCTCGGCCTCTTCCGCAGGACTGGGGTAGTCCAGGACGTCCTTGAGCATGAAGCGGTCCATCTGCGCCTCAGGCAACTGGTACGTGCCCTCCTGCTCGATGGGGTTCTGGGTGGCCAGGACCAGGAACGGGGAGGGCAGCCGGTAGTCCTGGCCGCCGATGGACGTCTGGCGTTCCTGCATCGCCTCCAGCATGGCGCTCTGGGTCTTGGCGCTGGAGCGGTTGATCTCATCCAGCAGCACGATGTTGGCGTGGACCGGGCCGAGCTGGGTGTGGAAGCTGCCCTTCGCGGCATCGTAGATCTGGGTTCCCACGATGTCGCTGGGCAGCAGGTCCGGGGTGCACTGGATGCGGCGGAATTCACCGCTGACGGCGTCGGCCAGGGTCTGCGCGGCGGTGGTCTTGGCCAGTCCCGGGACGCTCTCCAGCAGGATGTGGCCGCCGGTCAGCAGGCCCACCAGCAGCGATTCCCGCAGCCGGGACTGCCCCACAACCTTCGCATCGAAACTGCGTGAGATGTTGGCGGCCACTTGCTGCCCCCTGGCCAGCTCCGCAGGCTGGATTCTTGCGGGCACGCTGGTCGAAAGCACTGGTTTCCCCCTGATGACGGTTTTGGGCGCGCGGGTCCGGGCCGGCTGTGTCCCGTCCGCCATCCTATCCAAGCCGGGCAGCCCGGGTCCGGCAATGGGCACCCCTCCCCATGCGGGTCCGGCAGGTCTATCCTTTTGCCATGATTGAGCTCCCAGCCAGTTACAAGGAATATCTCGCCGGCAAGAGCCAGATGGTGATCGACACTGTCAGGCCCGTCCTGATGCAGTCCGCTGCCGATAAACTCCACGGCGTCCGCGTGGTGGACACCCATCACGGCCACCAGGCCCACCTGGACGACACCCTGCCGTTCGGCGTGGTGCTCGAGGACATCGATTAGCCCCTGACAGCTCCCGACAGGGCCAGTGAGTTGCCGGACCCGCGCGCCACGATGGCGTAAAGGGCCAGGACAGGAACCGAATAGAGGATGGAGAATGCGGCCAGTTGGCCGTACCCCACTGCCCCGTGCTGGCCGAAGAAGCTGAAGATCGATACTGCTGCCGGCTGCCTTCCCTCGGAGAGCAGCAGCACGAACGGGACGAAGAAGTTCCCCCAGGCCTGGATGAACACGAAGATGAACACCACGCCCAGGCCCGGGCCCATGAGGGGAAGCACGATTGAACGCAGCCCGGCCAGCCTGGAGGCGCCGTCCACCCAGGCGGCTTCCTCCAGAGCCAGCGGTACGGCGTCCATGAAGTTCCTGGTCATCCAGATCGCCATGGGCAAGCTGGTGGCGGCCAGGAACAGCACCGTGGCCGGCAGGGAATCCAGCAGCCGGAGCTGCACGAACAGGCCGTAGACCGGCACCATGATGGCCGTGATGGGCAGGCAGGTGCCGAACAGGATGCCGTACATGAAGGGCGTCGTGAAGCGTGACCGGTAGCGGGACAGGGGGTAGGCGGCAAGCACGGCCGCCGCCAGCGTCACCAGCCCGGTACCCGCGGACAGCAGGAGGCTGTTCCACAGCGGGCGGAAGAGCAGTTCAGGAGTGAGGACGGCGGCGAAGTTATCCAGTCCGGGCTGTTGGGGGACCTTGACCGCGTGTCCGGCGGAGGGGTCCACTGAACCGAGGACCAGCCAGAGCAGGGGCAGCAGGAAGCAGGCGCCGGTCAGCAGCAGGGCCACGTCCGCCCAGGTGCTGCGGGCACGTACGTTGCGGGCGGTCACGGTCTCTGCTCCCTGAGGAGGCGGAGGTAGGCTGCCCCGAACACGGCGCCGATGAGGATCAGGACCGTAGCGACGGCAGTGCCGTAGCCGATGTCGCCGAATTTGAAGGCTTCCTGGTAGGCCATGACGGGCAGCGTGGTGCTGCCGTTGGCAGGGCCCCCGGCGGTCATGACCCAAATCAGGGTGAAGACGGCGAGTGTCTGCAGCGTGACCAGCATCAGGTTGGTGGCAATGCTGCCCCGGATCACGGGCAGTGTGATGAACGCCAGCCGCTGCCAGGCGCCGGCTCCGTCCATCTGCGCGGCCTCGGTCAGCTCGCCGGGGACCCCGCTGAGTGCGGACCGGTATACCAGCATGGAAAAGGCGGTTCCGCGCCACACGTTGGCCAGGATCACGGCCGCCATGGGAACCGTATAGAGCCAGTCGGTTTCCGGCACCCCCAGCCGGCCCAGGAGTTGGTTGAGTGTCCCGTCGCGGCTGAAGAAGGCGTAGGCCGCGAACGCCGCCACGATTTCCGGCAGGACCCAGGCGGCCACGACGGCGGTCCCAACGGTTGCGGAGACCACGGGCCGTGCACGCCGCATCAGGACCGCAAGGGCGAGGCCCAGTACGTTCTGGCCCAGGATCGCCGAACCGGCGACGAACAGGACGGTCAGGGCCAGCGAAAGCGGAAGGACCGGGTCCTGCAGCAGCCGCTGGTAGTTGTCCAGCCCCACCCATTCGGGGTTCCTGGCATGCCGGCCGGTCAGTCCGGCGTTGGTGAGCGAGGCGTGGAAAGCCCACAGCACGGGGCCGGCGAGGAACACGAGCAGGAGCACGACGGCGGGCAGGACCGGCAGGTAGCGGAGCACTTGCCGTGTGCGGTGGCTGGCGGGCACCGCTACTTCCGGATGGTTTTGTCGCCGCCCACAATGCCGGCCACGGCCGTGTCATAATCCGCCGCCGCCTGCTCCGGCGTCCTGCTGCCGGTGATCACGGCCTCGGTGGCCTCCTGCACGGCAGCGGAGATGCGTGGATAGTCGGACGTCGCGGGCCGGTATTTGGTGACCGCGACCAGGCTGGACACGTCCTTCACGAACGGGTTGGCCGACTGGTAGCCGGGGTCGGCGGCGACGTCGGTGCGGACGGCGATCTGCGAGCTGTCCACCGTGAACGCCAGGGAGTTCTTTGCGTTCAGGGCGGTGGTCAGGAAATTGAACGCGAGGTCGGGCTGCTTGGTTTCCGCGCCAAGGGCCAACGTCCACCCTCCGGACATGCTCACTGCACCGGGCGCGGCCCCGGTCTGGGTTGGGAACGGTGCCACTGCCATGTCCTGCCCGTAGCCCGGCCAGGCATAGCTTCCGCCGTCCTGCCAGAACGACGGCGCGTAGGAGCCTTCCACGGTTGCGCCAAGTTTTGCCTTGGGGAACCATTCGCCGAACACCTTCTTCCAGATGTTCGGGTCCAGCGCCTGGGCCGGGGGCACTGCGAGCTTTTCCCCATAGAGGGTTTCGAGGAAGGTCAGCGAATCCTTGAAGCCGGCCGAGCCAACGACCCACTTTTTCGAATCCTGGTCATAAAGGCCCGCACCGGTGCCGTACAGGAGCTCGTAGAAACCCTGCATCACGCTTCCTTCACCGGTGCCCTTGCCGGCATACATGTTGAAGGGGATCACATCCGGCTGGGAGGCTTTGATCTTCCTGGCGGTGTCCAGGATGTCCTGCCAGCTGGACGGGCGCCACGGCAGGCCGATGCCGGCAGCCTCAAAAACCTTCTTGTTGTACCAGATGGCGCGCGTGTCGGTGCCCAGCGGCACCGCGTACGTGCCGCCGTCGTCCGCTTTGCCTGCTTCCTTGGCGCCCGCGTCAAACGTGTTCCAGTCCCCCCACCCGGACAGGCGGCTGTCGAGGTTCAGGAGGTAGCCGGCGTCCACATCGGAGCGGACCTTGAACGTGTCCTCGTAGAAGACGTCCGGGGCGGTGGAGGGCGACCGCAGCGCCAGGGCCAGCTTGGTGCCGTAGTCGTCGTCATTGGCCTGGATGGGCTGCAGTTCGATCGTGACGCCCTGGTTTGCGGCTTCGAACTCCTTCTTCGCGTTCTGGAACATGGTGTCCAGGGCGGTGAACGAGTCTGTCTTCTGGTATGCCACCTTGATGGTCCTGTTTCCGCCCGCCGGATCGGCAGGCGTGCAGGCTGCGAGGACCATGACCGCGGCGGCCACCACGGATAATGTCTTGGATGCCCGGCGAAACATGTCGCGGTCAGCTTTCCAGCAGGAGCCGTTGGGCGCGGGGCGCGAGCGTATGTTCAAGGACCAGCGAGGCTGCGCCGATGGCGCCGACGTCCTCCCCCACCCCGGTGCCCACAACTTCGATGGGGTGGATCAGGCGGGCGGCGCTGTTGGCGTCCAGCAGCGGCGGGACCAGTTCGAGGTAGCGCTGCGACAGGCAGGTCCAGAACGGGCCGCCGAAGACCACCCGTTCAACATCGAGGGTGTTGGTGACCACCGAGACCGCCCGGGCAACCAGGACGGCGGATTTGTCCAGGATGGCGGCGGCACCTTCGTCCCCTGCGTACGCACGGGCGCACAGCTCGGAAAAGCTCTGCTGGATTTCGGCGGCGCTCCCGGCCTGCGCGCCCTCCAGGATTCCCGCGGCCACCGCTTCCGCCACCAAGACCTGCGGAATGGCGGAGGATTTGACGCAGCCGCGCTGTCCGCAGTCGCAAAGGGGTCCGCCCGGGTCCACGATGATGTGGCCGATTTCGCCGGCGTTGCCGGACGTCCCCCGGACCACTTCATCGTTGAGGACGATCCCGCAGCCGATGCCGGTACCCATGTACATGAACACGAAACTGCCGGCGCCGCTGGGGCCGCCGGCCCACGTTTCCGCCACGGCGGCGCTGGTCACATCCTTGTCCACCAGCACGGAGTAGCCGGTGGCCTTGGCCAGGGCGTCCCGCAGTTCCACCCGGTCCCACCCGGGAAGAAGCGGCGGGTCCACCACGGTGCCGTGGTCGAGGTCGATGGGGCCGGGAGCGGCCACTCCGAGTCCTGCGATGCGGCCCTGGTCCACGCCGGAATCCTCCACGAGCTGGGCCAGCTCCGCGGCGATGGTGGCAATGACGGCGGCCGGATCGTTTCCGCCGGGGGTCTTGATCCGTGAGTGCCGTACCACTGCTCCGACGAGGTCCAGCACCACGAACGTTGTCACGGCCGGGTCCAGGTGGACCCCCAGGGCGTACATGCCACCGGGGTTGAGGCGGAGGATGGTGCGCGGCTTGCCGGGGCCGCTGCCCTCCTTGCCTGCCTCGACGATCAGGTGCTGGTCCAGCAGCCGGCGGGAAATGTTCGAAATGGTCTGGGGCGACAGGCCGACGATCTGGGCGAGTTCCACCCGGCTGAGTCCCCCGGACGTCCTGCGGATTGCGTCGAGGATGACGGTGAGGTTGAAGTCCCCCATCCTGGGCAAGTTGGTTCCGCGCCTCGGAGAGGATTGGCGGATCTCAGACACTGTGTCCCCTAAACGTCTTCGGCTACCTGGCGGTGGTGATGCTTTGAATCGTACGTCAAGCGTGCGCCCGCGCCCACATGCGCGGGCAGCGGCGCGGCGGATGTTTTGGCCGGTGAGGCCGGGGATTGGCTCAGCGTGAGCTGCGTGTGCTGCGGGTGACCGTGAACTTTGGGTTCCGGCCCTCTACCACCGTGGGTCCTACGTGCCGCTCCAGCGCCGGGAGGTAGGCCAGGTGCCGGTTGTAGACCGTCCACAGCTCGCCGCCGGGCGCCAGGACCCGTCCCGCCGCTTCGATCATTTTCAGCCCCGCACCGGCGTGCACACCGGCACCAACGTGGAACGGCGGGTTCAGGAGTACGGCGTCCACCGAGCCGTCAGGGAAGGTGCTGAGCGCGTCGTCCTGCAGCACCGTGATCCGGTCCGCAAGTCCATTCAGGCGGGCGGTGGCCAGCGCGGACTGCACGGCGGCCGCCGATTGGTCCGTTGCCGTGACGGCGGCCGAAGGGAACTGCCTGGCATACATCGCGGCGAGGATGCCGGTGCCGCAGCCGAGGTCGACGGCGTGCTGCGCCGGCTTCATGGCGGGCAGGAACGTCAGCAGGAAGCGTGTGCCGATGTCCAGCCGGGCGCCGGCAAAAACAGCGCCGTGCGCGGCCACGTCCAGGTCCAGCCCGTCAAGGTGCTCCACCACGGGAAAGCGCGGGGCGGCCGTGGCGGTTTTGGGGCCGGCAGCAAGGAGAACCCGCGATTTTTGCCGTGCGAGCTGGGGCTGCACGGAAACGAAGTACCGTTCAAGGACCGCGTTCATGCCCAGTGACATGTGCTTCACCCGGCCACCCGCCAGCAGGCGGACATCCGGCGCGGCGTGCCCGGCCACGGCGGCAGCGATCTCCTCCAGCTCCGCCAGGGTCTTGGGGAGCTGCAGCAGGACGGTGTCCGCTCCGGCCAGCAGTTCGGGCCCCAGGGGCAGCTGCACGAAACCGGACCCGGCGCTGTCCGCCGGAAGCCCGGCAGCCTCACGCCTGGCCGACAGTTCGGCAGCGTTAAGCCGCAGCGCCCGTTCCCCGGTGACCAGGTCCTGGTGTACGCGCAGCGAGTCCGGGGCAAGCAGTTCGGAGGCGCCGAGCGTCAACGCCCCGTAGCGGTCCCCGATGACGGCCACGGCAGTGCCTGCCCGTCCAAGCTGCACCGCGGTCTCCAGCAGCAGCCTGTCGGTGGCGTCCCACGCCTGCAGGTTGGGCGCCTCAACATCGGGCCGCCGGCGCAGTACGTCGAAGATGTCCGCCAGGGTGTTTACTGCCACCGGTGTCCTGCCGCCTTCTGTTGCTTTTGCCGGCCCCGGGACCCGGGGCATCACCCCAACGTTACCGTTTCCGCTGCCGCCGCAATGCCCGGCAGCTTCAGGATCGCAGCCACTGCTGCGCGCCCCGCCCGGTTGGCGCCAATGGTGGACGACGACGGGCCGTAACCCACCAGGTGGACGCGCGGCTCGGCTGCCACCTGGGTTCCGTCCATGGCGATCCCGCCGCCCGGCCCCCGCAGGTGAAGCGGCGCCAGGTGTTCCAGTTCGGCCCTGAAGCCGGTGGCCCAGAGGATGACGTCGGCCCTCAGCAGGCTGCCGTCGGCGCGGCGGACACCCCCGGGTTCGATGGAGGTGAACATGGGCTGCCGGTCCAGGGCGCCCCGCTCCCTGGCTGCGCGCAGGGCGGGCGTCCAGATAAGGCCCGTCACCGAGACAACGCTTTGCGGCGGAAGCCCCTGGCGGACCCGCTCCTCCACGAGCGCCACGGCGTCGTGGCCCGCCCTGGCATCAAACCCAGCGTCGCGCCAGACCGGTTCCCTGCGGGTAAACCAACTGGTGGTGGTGATGCGTGATATCTCCTCGAGCAGACCCACGGCGGAGATGCCCCCGCCCACCACGATCACATGCCGGCCGCGGAACTCCTCCGCGGAGACGTAGTCGGCCACGTGCAGCTGCCTGCCGCGGAACGTTGACTGCCCCGGATAAATGGGCCAGAACGGACGGGTCCACGTGCCCGTGGCGTTGATGAGTGCTTTGGCGCTCCAGTCGCCGTCGGACGTTTCGATCCGCAGCCGCCCCGCCGGATCGCCGTCTTCACGCCTGACGGCCCGGACCTTAACGGGGCGGTGGACGTTAAGGCCCACCTCGGCCTCATAGGTCCCGAAATAGCGGGTCAGGAACTCGGAGCTCGGTTCGGCAGGATCCACGTCGGGTTTGGCGATGCCGGGCAGGTCACTGATCCCATTGACGGTGCCCATGCGCAGGCTCTTCCAGCGGTGCCGCCAGGCGCCCCCGGGACCTTCCTCGGCGTCGAGCACGGCAAAGTCCAGCCCCCGGCGCTGCAGGTGGTACGCGGCCGACAGGCCTGCCTGGCCCGCCCCGATGACCACCACATCGGTTGGGTCAGGAATCACTCCCCCATGATAGTCGTGGAGGGCAGCCCGGCCGTAGGGTGGGCGCATGGACACTGACGCAGCATCAGCGGGAACGGGAACCCCTGGGCACGCCGCCCGGCTGGAAAAGGCCCTGGGAGTGGTTTTGGGGACCGGAGAGATACCCCTTCGGTTGCGGGCCTGGGACGGCTCGGAAGCCGGGCCGCCGGACGCGCCGGTGCTGGAGTTCAAGTCCCGCAAGGCACTGCGGCGCATGCTCTGGTCACCGGGGCAGCTGGGACTGAGCCGGGCGTACGTGGCCGGCGACATCGAGGCCCCCGGTGACATCTTCGCAGCCTTTACGGCCTTGAGTTCGGCGGGCAAGTTCGCGGAACCCGGTCCGTTCCGCCCGCTGTCCGCCGGTGAGCTCTGGCTGCTGCTGCGCACCGCAGCCCGGCTTGGCGCCATCGGACCCAACCCTGCTCCGCCGCCCGAAGAGGCGCGCGTCGCGAAGAAGGGCCGGACGCACTCCCGGGGCCGGGATTCGGCCGCCATCTCGCATCATTACGACGTCGGCAACGACTTCTACGCCCTGGTGCTGGGACCGTCCATGGTCTACTCATGCGCCGTGTGGCCGGACGGCCCTGTCACCGGGGGCGCAGCTGCCGGGTCGGGGCCGGAAGCGGAGGCTGGGCCTGATGATGGCCTGAGTGATGGCCTCGACGCCGCGCAGGAGGCCAAGCTGGACCTTGTCTGCCGCAAGCTGGGCCTCCAGCCCGGAATGCGGGTCCTCGACGTGGGATGCGGATGGGGCAGCTTCGCTCTCCACGCTGCAGCCAGGTACGGCGCCACGGTGGTGGGCGTGACGCTGTCAACGGAGCAGGCCACGCTGGCGCGTAAGCGTGCAGCAGACGCCGGCCTCACGGACAGTATCGAAATCCGGGTCCAGGATTACCGCGACGTGCAGGACGGGCCGTACGACGCCATCAGTTCCATCGGCATGTCAGAGCACGTGGGACGGGCCCAGACCCCCGAGTACGCCGCCGCGCTCTTCGGGCTGCTGCGCCCCGGTGGACGGCTGCTGAACCACGCCATCTCCTGGAACGCCGGCCCCACCGCCCCCGATCCCGACTCGTTCATCCCCCGCTACGTCTTCCCCGACGGTGAAATGATCAGCCTCGGCGAGATGGTGTCCGCCCTGGAAACTGCCCGGTTCGAAGTCCTCGACGTGGAGGCGCTGCGGCCCCATTACGCACTGACCCTCCGGGCCTGGGTCAGGCGGCTGGAGCAGAACTGGGCGGAAGCGATACGTCTGGCCGGGGAGGGGCGCGCACGGGTGTGGCGGCTGTACATGGCAGCCAGCGCCATTGGATTCGAAAATGGACTCACCGGAGTCAACCAGGTCCTGGTCCGCCGGCCGGGCGGGGAGGAACCGCCGTTGCGCCGGACTTCCTGGCTGTGACGAAAGCGCTGTGGCGAAGCCGCCCTCCTGCCGGGACGTAACCCGGCAGGAGGGCGGCTTGGTGACCCCGGGGCCAGGCCTCAGTTCGGCTAGGCCACCGGGGAAGGTCCGCCAGGCTGGGTGAAATGCTGGGTCTTTTCGATCTGCACCACTTTAGGATCCGTTTCGTCGGCGGCGTAGTCCGTGGGCCGGGTGAGGTCTTCGCCGGTCCGGACCTTGAGGGCCCGCATCACCAGGGTCAGCAAGGCGGCGACCACCAGGTTCAGTGCGAACGCCGACACCGCGATGTAGACGCTGAAGTCGGTGCCGGGGATCGGAGCCACGGACCCGCCGAAGTGCGCCTTGGTCACCGGGTTGACCACGTTGTAGGCGGAGACGGTTCCGAAGATGATGCCCACCGCCCAGCCGACCAGGAGGGCCCAGCGGTCAAACCACCGGGTGTAGAGGCCGGCCACGACGGCGGGGAAGGTCTGCAGGATCCAGATGCCGCCCAGCAGCTGCATGTTGATGGCTGCCGACTGGTCCATGGCGATCACGAAGACCAGGGCGCCCACCTTCACCACCAGGGAGACAATCTTGGACACCTTTGCCTCGGTCTTTGGATCGACGTCCGGGCGGATGAAGTCGCGGTAGATGTTCCGGGTGAACATGTTTGCGGCAGCAATGGACATGATCGCTGCCGGCACGAGGGCCCCGATGGCGATCGCGGCCAGTGCGATTCCGGCAAACCAGGCCGGGAAGTGGTCAAGGAACAGCTGGGGAACCACCAGCTGCGGATTGACTGATCCGTCCAGGTCGATCGGCTTGGTACCCGCCTTGATGGCCACGAAACCCAGCAGTGCCAGGAAGCCGAGCATCAGCGAGTACAGCGGCAGGATGGCGGCGTTGCGGCGGATGGTGTTGCGGGCCTTCGAGGCCAGCACCGCCGTCACTGAGTGCGGGTACATGAACAGCGCCATGGCCGAGCCGAGTGCCAGGGACCAGTAGGCGGAGTAGTTGGCCGCGCCGGGGACAAAGACCCCTGCCGGCTTGCCCGTGGCCTGGTTCACCGCGCCGAGCTTGGTCTGGGCTGCGCCAAAAATGGTGTCCCAGCCACCGAATTTGATGGGCAGGTAGATGACGGCCACAATGACGGCGAGGTAGATCAGCAGGTCCTTGACGACCGCGATCATCGCCGGGGCGCGCAGGCCCGAGGTGTAGGTGTATGCGGCCAGGACCACGAAGGCGAGGATCAGCGGCAGGTCGGTCAGCAGGACGTTGCCGGAGCTCCCCAGACCAAGCACGGTCAGCACCGCCTTGATGCCCACCAGCTGCAGCGCGATGTAGGGCATGGTGGCCACGATCCCGGTGACGGCGACGGCCAGGGACAGCCAGCGGCTGCCGTAGCGGCCGCCCACGAAGTCCGCCGAGGTGACGTAGCCATGGCGGTGGGAGACGGACCACAACCGGCTCATGATGATGAAGATGATCGGATACAGGACGATCGTGTACGGCACGGCGAAGAAACCGCTCACGGCGCCGGTGGCCCACATTGCCGCCGGCACTGCCACAAAGGTGTAAGCGGTGTAGAGGTCCCCGCCCAACAGGAACCAGGTGATCCAGGTGCCGAAGCCACGCCCGCCCAGGCCCCACTCATCCAGGCTGTGCAGCCCCTCCACTTCCGTGCTGCGGCGCCACTTGGCGGCCAGGAAGCCCATCACGGCCACGATGACGAAGAGCAGCACCACAATGATCAGGGCTGTCCAGTTGATCTCGCGGGTGTTCATGGCCGGTCCCCTCCCAAGCCGGTCCCGGCGGAGGCAGCGCCTGCCTGGGGCGGGCCGCCTGCACGGGCCTCGGCCCGCCGTCGTCGGTCTTCCCTGGTGACCAGCCAGTACGCGCTGCCGGTCAGGATCGCGGAGACCGGCACCCACAGCAGCTGGTACCAGTAGAAGAATGGCATCCCGCCGAGCCGTGGCGCATCAAAAGCGTAGAGCTGCGGCATGAGGGGAAAGAGAATGGCGGCGGCCAGCAGGATGCCGGCGCCTATGTAGGGAGCGGGCCTGGCAGGTCCGCGGATGGCGGTGTCCCGCGTCAGGCGGGATTCTTCGGGAAAGGCTTCGCCGTCCGGGCTGTAGCCGTCTGCGTGGGACATCTGCGACCTCCTCGTCAGCCCGTCCCGCGGCCGCCGCCTTGGATGAAAGCAGTCCGGAGGCGGGACGATGTGCCCTCAATCACAGTTGTACCGCGCTTTGACCTGCGCCGGAAGGGTTAGCGCCCCTATCGGTTGCCGGTGGCAACAAAAAAGGGAACCATCACGTGGTGATGGTTCCCTTTTCCGGCGTATCGGTGGAGCTGAGGGGACTCGAACCCCTGACCCCCTGCATGCCATGCAGGTGCGCTACCAGCTGCGCCACAGCCCCGTACTTTTGCCGCTTCCGGTCGAATTCCCCGGAGCAACCTGACCAGAGTAATGCACTTTTCCGCTGGACGCCAATCGGCCGCCATCTGCCGCCGCCCAGGCCCTTAATGCACCCGCTCGTGGACAAATCACCGGGGAACGCGGGGGTTGCAAAGTCCGGGCGCAGGTGCAATGCGGGCATCCGGAATGTGGGCACAAAAAAGTCCGCCGGAACCAAAGTGGTTCCGGCGGACTTACCGGTGGAGCTGAGGGGACTCGAACCCCTGACCCCCTGCATGCCATGCAGGTGCGCTACCAGCTGCGCCACAGCCCCGGATTGTTGCTGCTCTGTGCTGCTTTCCCCGGGGTCTCCCCCGAAGCAACTCAAATATCTTAGAACAGCAATTCCGAAAATTCCAAATCGGGAATATTCACCGCCGGGCGGAGGCTACTCGCTGTCGGAAACCGCAGCGGCTTTGGCGGAGGAGTCGTCGCCGAGCTGCAGGTCCACCACGGGGCAGTCCTTCCAGAGGCGTTCCAGGGCGTAGAAGACGCGGTCTTCCTCGTGCTGGACATGGATCACGACGTCGGCGTAATCCAGCAGGACCCACCGGCCGCCGGACCTGCCCTCGCGGCGGACCGGGCGAAGGTCCTGCTTGGCGAGTTCTTCCTCGATGCCGTCGACGATGGCGTTGACCTGGCGTTCGCTGGGCGCCGAGGCGATGAGGAAGACATCGGCGAGGGACAGGCGTTCGCTCACATCCATGGCGACGATGTCCTGGGCGATCTTGTCCGCGGCAGCTTTGGCAGCCGTGCGGGCTATGGCGATGGACGATTCTGTTGCAGTCACGGGACTCCTTGTTTGGGTTAAGTGTTGATGCCGGCCGGCGGGTCAGCGGGACATGCCGCTGACGATCAGGATGATGCCGGCGACGAGGGCCAGGATCCCGAACGCGAGGATGCAGAACTGGAGGATCCGGTTCCGGCGGGCCCTGCCCAGGCCCGCCGTGGCGGCGTCCAGGGGATCGAGTCCGTAGGCGGACCGGGCAGGAACCCGGGGAAGGTCCTCGAAGAGGTCCTCCGACTGTTCTGCCGGGCGCGATACGGGTTGAGGGCGGTTGGCGGCTTTGGCGGCTGCCTCGGCACGCGCGATGACCTGGGAGCGGCCGGTCGCGGAGTCCGGGGCGGGTGCCTTGGGCCGGGCAGCAGGCCGCCGTTTTCCAGCGCCGGGGACTTTGGTTCCGGGGACCTTGGTTCCGGGCCGGGTGGTGACCGGGACATGGGAGGTGGCCGGCGGCTTCATGACCGGCCGCTCGACGCCGGGCACCTGCACGAACTCCAGCGGCGTCACCATGGCCAGGTTGCTGGCGGTGGACGGGCCGGGCTTGTCCTTCGGCGCGGAGTCCCTGCCCGGAGCGGCAGGGCTGCCGGTGGCGGCGGGGCTGCCGGCCTGTTCGGCAAGCTTCTGCCGTGCCATGGCCCGGCGGTTCATGACCGCGGCCCGTTCGGCAAGGGCAATCTGTTCCGCCAGGATGTCCGGATCCACGACTTCCGGATCCAGGGAGGCAATGTGCTCCATCTTGGCGATCTGGTTCCTGGCCTGCGCGGCGATGAGGGCGCGCGCTTCCAGGGCCTGTTCCACCGTCATGCCGTCCGGAGCGGTTCCGGGCGCAGTCTTTACATCCTCCGCCTTCTCCCCCGCCGCACCGTCTTCACGTGCGGGCGCGGCCTTGGGTGCCGGAGCAGCGGCGGCCGGAACGATGGGATTGGCGGCAGTCAGCGCCTGCTCTTTGAGTTGCTGCAACCGCAGCTGGCGCCGGGTAGGCGGGCCGCCCGCAGCAAGCTGCCCTTCCTTTTCCTCAAGCTCCTTGATGGTGCGCAGCGCGGCGCGGTCGCGGGCCCGGATCTGGGAGGAGCGCTGCGTAGCCGTCGGGTCCGGAGCTGGCTGCGGGCGCGCTGCAGGGGCGGCTCCCGCGGCAGGACCGGGACGGGCCGCCGGGTCCTTGCCGTCCCGCGAGGGCGCGCTGTCAGCCGGCCGGTTTGCGGCAGGCGGGCGCTGCTCCGTGGCAGGCAGGGCAGCCTGTTGGGCGTCCCTGGCCTTCCGGAGTTCCCGGCGGCTGCGGATTGGGGGCTGTTCCTGACTCATTGAGAACTCATTCAGTACTGGCTGGTTCGCGTGCTTCGGAAGTTGGGTCATCCGCGCCTGCGGGTGCGTCGGAATACAGGCCGTACTTGGCGATGTACTGGACTACCCCGTCCGGGACCAGGTACCAGACCGGGTTGTTCGCAGCCACGCGGGCACGGCAGTCCGTCGACGAGATGGCCATGGCGGGCACTTCGAGCAGGCTGACATCATCACGGCCCATGCCGTCAAGGACATGGCCGGGCCGGGTGACGCCCACGAAGTGCGCGAGTGACCACAGTTCGTCGATGTCCTTCCAGGACAGGATCTGCGCCAGGGCGTCCGCGCCGGTGATGAAGAACAGGTCTGCGTCGGGGCGCTGGGCCCTCAGGTCGCGGAGGGTGTCGATGGTGTAGGTGGGACCCGGGCGGTCAACATCGACACGGCTGACGGTGAAGCGCGGATTGGACGCCGTCGCGATGACGGTCATCAGGTAGCGGTGCTCGGGCTCGCTGACCTGTTTATGGGACTTTTGCCATGGCTGCCCGGTGGGGACGAAGACCACCTCATCGAGGTCGAACTCCGCCGCGACTTCGCTGGCAGCCACAAGGTGGCCGTGGTGGATGGGATCGAAGGTTCCGCCCATCACGCCCAGCCGCAGCCTCCCCCGGGCCCCATTGCGTTGCAGGTTGTGGGAAATCTTAGTGGCCCTGCCCGCGATCGTGCTTGTTGGGGTGCTGGCGGTGCGGATCCGCGTGCTCGTCCGTGGCGGCGTGCCGGTTGCCGAGGTTGTTGTAGGACCAGGCGATGAGCATCAGCACGACCAGGATGGCGAACATGGATACGCCAAAGACCCACGGCTCGGCCCACAGCGGCGCAAGCTCCTCATGGCCTGATTCACCTGCGGCGGCGACGGACGTGGCAATCTGCTGGAGCAGCATTTTCTCCCTTTGTTCAAGGATTTAGAGGCAGCGGAACTTTCCACTGCCTTCCGGGTTCTGGTCTATGTTACCGCGTTGCTACCCGCGGACCTGGCCTTCGCCCTGGACGATCCACTTCGTGGTGGTGAGCTCGGTCAGGCCCATGGGGCCGCGGGCGTGGAGCTTCTGCGTGGAGATGCCCACCTCGGCACCCAGGCCCAGCTCCCCGCCGTCGGTAAACCGTGTGGAGGCGTTGACGATCACGGCAGCGGAGTCAACCTCGGCGATGAACCGCTCGGCGTTGGCGAGGCTGTTGGTGAGGATCGCTTCCGTGTGTCCGGTGGACCAGGTCCGGATGTGCTGGACGGCTTCGTCCAGGCTGTCCACCATGGCCACAGCCAGGTCCAGGTCCATGTATTCGGTTCCCCAGTCCACGTCCGTCGCCGGCTCGGTTTCGATGGCGGGAGGCAGCGCGGCGCTGATGCGCCCGTCCACATGGAGGCGGACACCGGCGCTGCGCAGGGCGGCAGCGACGGCGGGCAAGACGGTTGAGCCCGAATGGACCAGCAGCGTCTCCACGGTATTGCAGACACTGGGCCGCTGCGTCTTGGCGTTGAGCAGAATCTCCACGGCCATGTTCTCGTCGGCGGACTCATCGATGAAGATGTGGACGTTCCCCTCCCCCGTTTCGATGACCGGCACGGCGGAGTTGGTGACCACGGTCTGGATCAGGTCCCGGCCGCCGCGGGGAATCAGGACATCCACCCTGCCCCGGGCCTTCATCAGGACGGCGGCGCCCGCACGGCCGTACTGGTCCACCGTCTGGACTGCGTCAGCGGGCAGGCCCACGGATTCCAGGGCCTCGCGCAGGATCCGGACCA
Source organism: Pseudarthrobacter sp. 902506025 (assembly GCF_040702325.1). NCBI lineage: Bacteria > Bacillati > Actinomycetota > Actinomycetes > Micrococcales > Micrococcaceae > Pseudarthrobacter > Pseudarthrobacter sp. 902506025. Next base: position 94,158 of record NZ_JBFBKW010000009.1, on the reverse strand, counting down.
GCACCTGGTTGGTGGCTTCTGCTGCGCTGCCGCCGCGGAGGATGACGGCGTTGCCGCTCTTCAGGGCCAGCCCGGCGATGTCAACGGTGACGTTGGGCCGTGCCTCGTAGATGGCTGCCACCACACCCATGGGCACGTTGACCTGGCGGAGGCGCAGCCCGTTGGGGAGCGTCTGCCCGCGCACCACGTTGCCCACGGGGTCCGGGAGGTTGGCCAGGTTCTCGAGGGCGGCAACGAGCCCGGCTACGCGTGTTTCGGTAAGAGTAAGCCGGTCCAGGAGGGCGGCGGAGGTGCCGTTGGCCTTGCCCCGCTGCACGTCCATCGCGTTGGCGGCGAGAATGGCCGGGACGTTCTCCTGCAGGGCGGCGCCCACGGCGCGGAGGGCCCGGTCTTTCCAGGCCCGGTTGGCGGTGGCCATCCTGCGGGCGGCGTGGCGGGACCGGTCAGTGATGGCGTGGACAGCCGCCTCCACCTCCGCGGCGGACACGTCCGCACCCGAAACGGGCACCTCAGCCAATGCCGGTTCTGCTACGGGACCCGGCTGCGCCTGCGCAGCGGTGGTTCCGGAATTTTCAGCAGTATGGATCAGGGCTTCAGTCATGATCCAAGTTTAGGCGAGGCAGCAGCTCAGACCAGCACCAGGTCGTCAACATGAACAACTTCACGGTCATAGCCGCTGCCCAGTGCCTCGCCCAGCTCGTGCGTGGACCGCCCCAGCATCCGCGGCAGTTCCTCCGACGAGTAATTCACCAGCCCGCGCGCAACGACGGTGCCGTCGGCTCCGGCCAGTTCGACGGCGTCGCCCGCTTCAAAGTCGCCGTGGACCGCGGAGATGCCAGCCGGCAGGAGGGACGTGCGGTGGTGCCGCACGGCGCGCACGGCACCGTCGTCCAGCACCAGCCGGCCCTGCACCGAGGCAACATGTGCCAGCCAAAGGAGGCGTACCGGTTTGCGGGATCCGTTGACGGAGAACCACGTGCCCACGTCCTCGCCGTTCAGGGCTGCGGCAGCATTGGGCGTGGAGGTCACCAAGGCGTGGATCCCGGATCCTGCCGCCATGCTGGCAGCTTCCACTTTGGTCATCATGCCCCCGGTGCCCACGCCGGCCTTGCCCGCTTTGCCGATGGACACGCCCTCGAGGTCGTGCGCGCCGGTGACCAGCGGGATGCGCTTGGCACCCTGGGCGGGCGGACCGTCGTAGAGGGAGTCGACGTCGGACAGCAGCACGAGCGCATCGGCGCGCACCAGGTGCGCCACCAGGGCCGCGAGCCGGTCGTTGTCGCCAAAGCGGATCTCGTGGGTGGCCACGGTGTCGTTTTCGTTGACCACGGGGACCACCCCGAGGTTCAGCAGCCGGTCCATGGCGCGGAGGGCATTGGTGTGCTGGCTGCGCCGCATCAGGTCTTCTGCCGTCAGCAGGACCTGGCTCACGGTGACGCCGTGTGCACCGAAGGCCTGGGTGTACCGGGCCATCAGGAGCCCCTGGCCCACGCTGGCCGCGGCCTGCTGGGTAGCCAGGTCACGGGGACGCTTGGCCAGCCCGAGCGGAGCCAGTCCCGCAGCGATCGCACCGGAGGACACCAGGATGATTTCGGCGCCTGCGTTGCGCTTGGCAGCCAGCGCGTCAGCCAGGGCAGTCAGCGATTCCTCCGAGATGCCGCCCTTGATGCTGGTCAGGGAAGAGGAGCCCACCTTGACCACGATCCGGCGGGCACCGGCCAGTGCGCTTCTGTCCGCAGCACGTCCGGCCGGTACTGCGGTCATGCCCCTAGAGGTCATCGTCCGCTTCCAGTCCGCTTTCCTTGACGGGTTGGGCGGCACGGCGGCCACTGACGGACTCGGTCCAGATGCCGGCCTTGCGCTCCGCCTCAAGTTCGGCGCGTGCGGCAGCCTTGGCATCGCGGCGCTCCTGCTGCTCTTCGCGCTTCTGGCTGCGGGTGGGGCGGTCGCCGATATCGGCGAACCGGACGTCGGTGCCGCGCGGCGAGGCCAGCAGCTCAGCCCCCGCCATCATGGTGGGCTCCCAGTCGAAGACGACGCCGTCATCGTCACCGATGACCACCGTATCGCCGGGCTTGGCGCCCTGCTTGAACAGTTCGGTTTCCACACCGAGCCGGGCAAGCCGGTCCGCCAGGTAGCCGATGGCCTCTTCGTTGGTGAAGTCTGTCTGCTTGACCCAGCGCTCGGGCTTTTCGCCCAGGACGCGGAACAGCGGCTCCAGGTTCTTTTCCTCGCGGCGGATCTTGAACCCGGCTTCGTTGACGGCGCGCGGGCGCAGCACCACGGGCTGTACCTTGGGCGGGGCCGCCGCCACCGCGTCGCGGGCGGCCTTGACGATCTCCGCCATGGCGAAACCGAGCTGGCGCAGGCCCTCATGGCTGGTGGCGGACACCTCGAAGACGCGGTAGCCCCGCGACTCGAGTTCCGGGCGCACGAACTCGGCCATGTCCTTGCCGTCGGGCAGGTCCACCTTGTTCAGCGCGACCAGCCGCGGGCGGTGGTTCAGGGGAACCACTTCGCCGTCCTGGCCCGCGTAGCTCATGTCGACGGCGTACTTCTCAAGCTCACCTTCGATGATGGCGAGGTCCGTGAGCGGGTCACGGTCGGACTCCAGGGTGCCGCAATCGAGTACGTGGACCAGGGCCGCGCAGCGCTCAACGTGGCGCAGGAAGTTGTGGCCCAGGCCCCGACCCTCGCTGGCGCCTTCGATGAGGCCGGGAACATCGGCGATGGTGAACCGCACTTCGCCGGCCTGCACCACGCCCAGGTTGGGAACCAGGGTGGTGAACGGGTAGTCGGCGATCTTGGGCCGCGCAGCGGACATGGCCGCGATCAGGCTGGACTTGCCGGCGGACGGGAAGCCCACCAGGGCGATATCGGCAATGGACTTCAGTTCCAGGACGATGTCCCGGGAATCCCCCTCGATGCCAAGCAGCGCGAAGCCCGGGGCACGGCGCTTCTGGGAGGAGAGGGCCGCGTTGCCCAGGCCGCCGATGCCGCCGGCGGCAGCCACAAACTCGGTACCTTCGCCGACGAGGTCCGCCAGGACTTCACCGTCCTTGGTCTTGACCACGGTGCCGTCCGGCACCGGCAGCACGAGGGTCTCGCCGTTCTTTCCGCCGCGCCAGTCGCCCATGCCGGGTCCGCCGTTGCTGGCGTGCCGGTGGGGTGCGTGGTGGTAGTCGAGGAGGGTGGTGGTCTGGTGGTCCACCCGGAGGATGACGTCGCCGCCGTTGCCGCCGTTGCCGCCGTCGGGTCCGCCCAGCGGCTTGAACTTCTCGCGGTGGACGGAGACGCATCCGTGGCCGCCGGTTCCGCCGGATACGTGCAGGACTACCCGGTCTACAAAGCTGGCCACGTGGATCTCCTCAAATGCTGTTTAGATGGGCGCCCGCGGACGCCACATCGATTGTAATGCGGTTAAAAGAACAGTGGAGCGGACCCTCAGGCCCGCTCCACCGCTTCAGAACTGGTTGTTACTCTGCAGCTGCAGCAGCAACGATGTTGACGACGCGACGACCGCGGCGGGTGCCGAACTCAACGGCGCCCGGGGTCAGTGCGAACAGCGTGTCGTCGCCGCCACGGCCAACGCCGGCGCCCGGGTGGAAGTGGGTGCCACGCTGGCGGACGATGATCTCGCCTGCGGAAACTACCTGGCCGCCGAAGCGCTTGACGCCGAGGTACTGAGCGTTGGAATCGCGACCGTTGCGAGTGGAGCTCGCGCCCTTTTTATGTGCCATCTGAAATGCCTGCCTCTAAATTCTGGGGAATCTGTTGAAATACCTGAACAGTAACCGGTGGTTACTTGATGCCGGTGATCTTGACCTTGGTCAGTTCCTGGCGGTGACCCTGGCGCTTCTTGTAGCCGGTCTTGTTCTTGAACTTCTGGATGACAATCTTAGGACCACGCAGGTCCTGGAGGATTTCAGCCGTAACAGTTACCTTGGCCAGGTCAGCGGCGGCGGAGGTGACCTTGTCACCATCAACCAGGAGCAGTGCGGGCAGCTCGATGGTGCTGCCGGCTCCACCGGCGACGCGGTTCAGGGTAACGAAGTCTCCAACGGAAACCTTCTCTTGGCGGCCGCCTGCGCGGACAATCGCGTACACCACTTGGGAACTCACTTCTCTCGACGTTTATTACAAAATTTGCGTGCGGAACCGACTCGGAAAAGCCAGGGTTCTCGCTGTGCCTCAACGCCGTGGGGTCATAACCCAAGTGTTGGCGTAAGCACCGAAGATCCAGAATACGCTAAATCCATCTACGGCCGCAAATGAGGCTGGTTCCGGCGGCCCGGCTGTGGTAGTAACCACACCCCGACAAGCTGCACCGCAACCATGCCCCTCCATAATAGCGGCGGTGCTGCCCGCAGGGGTCAGGCATGCAGCCTCGGCGCGTCGAAGAATTCCACTTCCAGGCGGCAGGACTGCCTGAAGGCGGTCACCATCGCCGCCTGTTCATGGTCGGAGGCCTTCCGCCCTGCCGCGTCCACGATGGCGATGGCCCGCCGGGTGGCTTCGGCGAAGCCCTCGTCGGCGTAGGTCCGGAGCCAGGCTGCGTAGGCGTGGCCGTCAGGCGCTCCCGAGGCGAGGAACTGGGCGTGCAGCTTTTCCCCTACCTCGGCGTAGAGCCAGAAACAGGGCAGAACAGCGGCGGCCAGGACGGCGTAACTTCCCGACGCCGACGCTGCAGTGAGGTGGTCCACGTAGGCCTTGGTGACGGGGCCAAGTCCGCCCTGGGCAGGGCGGGTGCTGAGCCATGAGCGGTGCAGCTCCGACTCCACCTCCAGGCATTGCTGCGAGGATCCGGCCCAGAACAGCTGCTCCGCTTCGGAGGGGGCCAGGGCACTGGCCCGGGCGAGGACGCGGGAGTAGCCGTTCAGGTACAGGGCATCCTGCGCCAGGTAGTAGGCAAAGTCCTTCTCAGCAAGGTCTCCGGAGGCCAGGCCGCGGATGAAGTCCAGGGCGTAGATGTCCGCCACGTCCTGCTGGGCTTCCGTCCACAGCCGGGCAGCGAAAGCGCCTTCCGCGGGGGCCGGCCGCACATGGTGGAAATGGTGCACGGGGCCGTTGCCCTGGCCCACCTCAAGCTGCTCCGAGTTCTCAAGGGCGCCGGCCAGCCATGGCTTGACCGTCAGGAGCGATGCCTCCCAGTCCCCAAGGCGTGCCTGGACGGTGGCCATCGCGGAGGACAGGGAGCAGCCGGTGCCATGGCTGTTGCGGGTGGAAATTCGTTTGCCGTGCACTTCCACCACTTCCTGGGACAGGAGGCCGGCCGTGTTGACCAGCGCGTCCGGGCAGTCTGCACCCGCGAGGTGGCCACCCTTGACCAGCACGGTGGCTCCGGTGGCTTCGGCAAGGCGCCTTCCCTGGTCCAGCGCCGCCGGCCAGGTCCCGGCAGGGTCCCCGCCCACCAGCATGGCAAGCTCCGGGAGGTTGGGAGTGATGAGGTGCGCCAGGGGCAGCAGTTCGCGGAGGGCAGCCTCCGCGGATTCCTTCAGCAGCCGGTCACCACTGGTGGCCACCATCACGGGGTCGAGGACCACGACGGCGGGGCGCACCTTCTCCAGCCAATGCCGGACAGTGCGGATGACGCTCTCGTCGCCCAGCATGCCGATCTTGACCGCGTCGATGGAGATATCGTCGCTGACCGCGTCCAGTTGTTCGGCGAGGAAAGCGGCCGGAGGAACGTGGACAGCCTGCACGCCACGGGTGTTCTGTGCCGTCAGGGCGGTGATGGCAGCCATACCGTATCCGCCGTGGGCGGCAATGCTTTTGAGGTCGGCCTGGATGCCGGCGCCACCGGACGGGTCGGAGCCCGCGATCGAGAGGACCCGCGGGACGTCCCGGCCCGGGGGCAGCGCGGTGGGAACGCCGGAGGCAGCAGGAAGGGGCATGGAAAGGGTCGAAGACAAGAGACATCCCTTCGCCGGTACTAGCCGGACAGGTTCAACGGGTCTGGATCTCAGCCGGCCTTCTGCGCGGCACCCCGTGTCGGTTTCCACCCTAGCCCGTAGGCCGCACCAGGAGGAAAGGATGACAGCCCTCGGGTCAAGGAAACAACAACCTCGCAGCAGCAGGAATCCCCGCCACACGGCCGATTCCCACGGTGCTTCCCGGGTGAATCGTCCGCAGGACGGGGATTCCTTACTGCGTGGCCGTTTGGCCGGTAACTCCTGCGCCTAGAGCTCCGAGGCAGGCACACCCACGCCGAGGATGATGGGTTCCTCGGGCGCCTTGCCCGGTTCCGCCGGTGCCTGCTGGGGCTTCACGGGTTCGGGAGCCTTGGCCGCGTGCGAATGGCCTGCGCCTGCCGCCTGGACGTTTTCGTGATGCTGGACGGCGGTCTCGTTGGCGGCACCCTGGGCACGGCTGGCGGCACGGTGGCGCCGCGGCCTGCGCTGTCGCGACTGCTCCAGCGTGTGGTCGGAGTAGTCCTTTCCGGCTGCAGCTTCCGTTGCGGCGGCGCGGGCTTCCGCTCCCCCGCCGTCGTGCTGCCGTTCCGGCACCGCAGCCTCCGGCACCTTCACGGCTTCGGCGGTCTTGGCAGGCGCGTTCTCCACAGGGGAAGCCGGCTGGCCAAGGTGGGCGAACGCTTCCGCGAGCCGGTCCAGAGTGAGGGCAGGCAGGGGATGCTGTTCCTCAGCGTGCTCCACGAACGGAAGCGGGACTTCCTCGCCGCCGAACGTCAGGACAGCCGCAGGACGTGCCGGGGCATCGGCGTCGTGCTTCTCCTCGACGGGCGCCGGCGCAGGCTCCACGGAAGGCACCTGCCGGGCTGCCGCCACCTCATCGTCATGCAGGTGGGCAGCGTGGGCCGCAGCGGCAATGTTCGCCAGGGCAAGCCTGGTGGCCTCCGCCTTGGCGTGCCGCTCGGCGTCCGACGGGTCGGGCTGGACCGTGTGCACGTGGACGGCAGGTGCCGGGGCCGCTTCGGGCTGCTGCCCGCCGCGTCCGCGCCGCCGCTTGCGTTCAGTACGCACGCCGGGTTGGGCATTGTCGTTCCGCTGCCCTTCCGGACGGGCTTCCGCGCGGGCTTCGGGCCGGTTGTCGGTGCGCTGGACGTGGTGCTCGGCGGCAACGATGTTGGCGCGGCGGTGCTCCACGGGATCGTCGTGGGTCACAACGCCACGGCCGGCGCAGGCCTCGCACTGCTCGCCGAAGACTTCCAGCAGTCCGGTGCCCATGCGCTTGCGGGTCATCTGGACCAGGCCAAGCGAGGTGACCTCGGCCACCTGGTGCTTGGTCCGGTCACGGCCCAGGCACTCCACCAGGCGGCGCAGGACCAGGTCGCGGTTGGATTCGAGCACCATGTCGATGAAGTCGATCACGATGATGCCGCCGATATCGCGCAGCCTCAGCTGGCGCACCACTTCCTCGGCTGCCTCAAGGTTGTTCTTGGTGACGGTCTCCTCAAGGTTGCCGCCGCTGCCGGTGAACTTGCCCGTGTTGACGTCCACCACGGTCATCGCCTCGGTACGGTCGATCACCAGGGAGCCGCCGGAGGGCAGGAAGACCTTCCGTTCAAGCGCCTTGTGGATCTGCTCGTCGATGCGCCAGGCGGCGAAGATGTCCTGGTCCTTGGTCCACTTCTCAAGGCGGCCCACAAGGTCCGGCGCCACATAGGTGACGTAGGCCTCGATGGTGTCCCAGGCTTCCTCACCGGAAACGATGAGCTTGGAGAAGTCCTCGTTGAAGACGTCGCGGACCACCTTGATGGTCAGATCGGGTTCGCCGTAGAGCAGCTCGGGAGCCAGGATCTTGGTGGACGCGGACTGGCTTTCGATGCCCTCCCACTGGGCGCGAAGCCGGTTGATGTCGTGCGTCAGCTCTTCCTCGGAAGCGCCCTCGGCCGCGGTACGGACAATCACACCGGCGTGCTCCGGCAGGCGGTCCTTGAGGATGCGCTTGAGCCGGTTGCGTTCGACGTCGGGCAGCTTGCGGGAGATGCCGGTCATGGAACCGCCGGGTACGTACACCAGGTAGCGGCCGGGCAGGGAGATCTGGCTGGTGAGGCGGGCACCCTTGTGGCCCACCGGGTCCTTGGTCACCTGGACCAGGACGGTGTCACCGGACTTCAGCGCGTTTTCGATGCGCCGCTGCTTGCCCTCCAGGTTGACGGCCTCCCAGTTGACCTCGCCCGCGTACAGGACGGCGTTGCGGCCGCGCCCGATGTCCACGAATGCGGCTTCCATGGACGGCAGCACGTTCTGGACCTTGCCCAGGTACACGTTGCCGATCAGCGAGTCCTGCTGCGTCTTGGACACGAAGTGTTCGGCCAGGACACCGTCTTCGAGGACGGCGATCTGGATTCTGTCGTCGCGCTGGCGGACGATCATCTGCCGGTCCACGGACTCCCGGCGCGCCAGGAACTCGGCCTCGGTAATGACCGTGCGGCGGCGGCCGGTGTCACGGGATTCGCGGCGGCGCTGCTTCTTGGCCTCCAGGCGGGTGGAGCCCTTAACGCTGGTCACGCGGTTGCTCACGGGTGCTTCACTGACGGCGCGCGGCGCACGGACCCTGGTCACCGTGTTGGGCGGGTCGTCATCCCCGCCGCCCGTGAGTTCAAGGTCCTGGTCCCCGCGGCGGCGGCGGCGCCGGCGGCGGGAGGTTACACCGTCCTCCAGCTGGCCGGCGGTATCCTCGTCAGCCTCGTCCTCGGCGTCAGCCTCAGCGCTGCCGTCCTCGTTGTCCTCTTCCGTCCTGTCGCCGATGCGGCTGCGGCCCCTGCGGCCACGGCTGCGGCGCCGGCGGCGGCTGGAGGAATCGTCGGTGTCTTCGGTCTCTTCCTCTTCAGGCTCCTCCGCGACGGGCGCGGCGGGCCGGACCACGGTGCTGAGGTCCGGTGCCTGGAAGAGCACCGACGTCGGCGACGCCGGTTCCAGGAAGAGGGAGCCAAACGGGCTGGCGGCGGCGCCGCCGTCCTTCGTTCCGGCGGCGTCAGGCGCCTGCTCCTGCCGGGCGGCCTCCGGTGCGGCGGCAGCTGCGGGCGCGGCGGCGGGTTCCTGGGCGGCGGGCTCCTGCGCCTGCTCCACGTTCTGCGCGGCGGCCTGGTCCGCGGCTTCGGGCACCACGGCTTCGGGCCCGGCCGGTTCCGGCGCCACTTCGGCGGCGGCTGCGGAGGCCGCTTCCGGGGCGGAAACCGGCGACGCAGCCTTGCGGGTAGCTACCCGACGGCGGCGGACCGGCTTGGTTTCGGCGTCTGCCGTTGTGTCCGGGGCAGGAACGGCAGCGGCGCTTTCATCAGCTGCACCCGACGCGGTGGCGGGGGTGCCACTGGGGGCAGCGGCGGCCGGTTCCGCTTCGGCGGCGAAAGCGGGCAACGGTTCTGCTGCGTCCGCCTTCTTCCGGGACCGGGTGCGCCGGGCGGGAGCCTTGGCCGCTGTGGTGGCCTCTTCAGTGCCGGCTTCTTCAGCGGCGGGTGCTTCGGCAACTTCCGGTGCCGTGCTCACGGCATCCGTGGGGGCGTCCCCGGCCCTGGAAGCCGCCTTGCGGCGGGTCCGCGGAGCCCTCTTGGGGGCAGCAGCGCCGGCAGCCACTGCTTCGTCGTTAACGGCCAGCTCTTGATCATTGTCCATATGTGGCAACACTCCTGCCCCTGACGTACCGCCACATCCGGCACCCATTGGGGCACATATTGTCAACACCCGCAGGCATTGACAGAAGTCAAGTGGATACTCCCAGGTTCGCACCGTCATTGGGGTGCGGCAGCCCGTGGGAGCCGGTGGATGTTCTGAAAACCCGTTGTTCTGCGTGCCACAACCAGGTGCCGCCCAATGGAGTCGCGGGTGTGCCGGAAGAATCCAAAGCCTGCCCTGCTCATCATTGGCGGTCTTGGGAACAAACCACCGGACCGGAGTCCGAATGTGGATCGGCTTCCAGCCACGTTCATTCTCTCATACCCGCGCTGGATCGCCGCGGAAGCGGGCGTTGCTGTTCCCGTTGCTGTGTGGTGGGTCCAGCCACCGGCGTTACAATCAGGCACAGGAGCACCGGACGAAAAGGACGCAACACCCATGCCCAGCATCTCCCCCGTCAGCGCCCATGAAGAGGAACGCGCCGCCGATCCGCAGACCAGCGCCGCCGGCAGCATCCCGCGCATGGCCCGGAACCGGCCCTTCGGCTGGCTGCTGGTCATCACCGGAATCGTCGGCTGGCTTGCCTCCGGGACCCTGGTCCTGGAAAAACTCGAAGTGCTCAAGGACCCCAACCACACCACCGTGTGCGACGTGAATCCCTGGATCTCCTGCGGCCAGGTCATGCAGACCTGGCAAAGTTCGCTGTTCGGCTTCCCCAACATGTTCATCGGGATCGTGGCCTTCGCCATCACCATCACGGTGGGCATGGCCCTGCTGTCCGGGGCGACCTTCGCCCGCTGGTACTGGCTGGGACTGCAGGTGGGCGTCACGCTCGGCTTCGCGTTCGTCGTTTGGCTGTGGTCCCAGGCTCTGTACGCCATCCACATCCTGTGCCCGTTCTGCATGATCGTCTGGGCGGCCATGATCCCGCTTTTCGTGTGGACAACCATCCGGAACATCACGGCCGGTGTCATTCCCATGCCTGCAGGTGCAGCCCGGGTCCTGGGTGATTCCGGCTGGATCATCACCGCGCTGCTGTACGTGGCCGTCATCGCCACCATCTTCTTCGCGTTCATCCAGGTCTTCGCAGGAACGTCGGGGTTCTAGACCCCTAATCCCCGAGCTCCCCTGCGCCGCATACGTATAACAGATAAGGCCAATGTTCACGAAGAACATTGGCCTTATCTGTTATTTCCCCTGGCTTACTGGAACCAGATCTTGATCTCGCGGTCCGCGGAATCCGTGGAGTCGGAGCCGTGCACCAGGTTCTGCTGTACCTTCAGGCCCCAGTCCCGGCCAAAGTCACCGCGGATGGTGCCCGGGGCCGCCGTCGTGGGATCCGTGGTGCCCGCCAGGGAGCGGAAGCCTTCGATGACGCGGTGGCCTTCGAAGATGGCCGCCACCACGGGGCCGCTGAGCATGAATTCCACCAGGGGCTCGTAGAACGGCTTGCCCACGTGCTCCTCGTAGTGCTGCTCCAGCAGCTCACGGGTGGCGTCGACCTTCTTCAGCTCAACAAGGCTGTAGCCTTTGGCTTCAATCCGGGCCAGGATGGCGCCGGTCAGGTTACGGGCGACGCCGTCGGGCTTGATCAGGACGAGGGTGCGCTCAGTAGTCACAACTGCTCCAATGCGTTGGTGGGGTTTCGGGATAAGTCTACGGGGACGGGCTTACGGGGATTGGGGCTGGGCGGGACCGGTGGCCTGGTCCGGGTGGGCGGCTTCCCATTCCGCCTGTTCGCGTGCGCGCTGCGCGGCTTCCCGGTCCAGCCGGATGCCGGTCCGGATCCCGTACCACCAGGCCACGGCGAAGAGTGCACCCACCAGGAACATGGCCGGCTCGAAAATGCCGGTGAGGATCAGGACGAGCTGCAGGATCCAGCCCAGGCCGATGCCCCAGGGTTTGTTGAGGACTGCACAGGCGAAGATCATGACCACGCTGAGGGCGATGCCCACGCCGAGGATCAGGGCCGGCGGGAACTCCCCGCGCCGCAGGCCGAACACCACCAGGGTGGCGAAGAACATGACGAACGCTTCCAGGAGCAGCACCGTGGAGGCAAACATCACCTTGGTGGAACGGCGCTTCTTGGGCATGCCGGGACGCCATTCCCGCTGGGCTTTTGTCAGTCTGGCCATGCTCACGCCTCCGTTTTTCCGAGCAGGATCCGGGCCTCGGCCACCAAGGTGATCGATCCGGTGACCAGGACGGCCCCGGACAGGTCCTCGTTGGCTTCGGCCCGCTCCACGGCCCATTCCAGGGCGTCATCCAGTTTCTCGGCGACGTGGACGTTGTCCTCGCCGAAGCCCAGGTCAATGGCAAGCTCTGCCAGTTCCGCTGCCGGTACGGCGCGCGGTGAGTTGGACTGGGTGAAGCAGTACTCCACGGCCACGTCCCCCAGGGATTCCCTCAGCTCCCGCAGGATTTCTTCTGCGTCCTTTTCCTTGAGCACGCCCACCACGGGTACCAGGCGCGTGAAGGTGAACGCTTCCTGCAGGGCTGCAGCAGAGGCCTTGATGCCGTCGGGATTGTGCGCGGCATCCACAATGATGGTGGGTGCCGTGCGTACCACTTCGAGGCGGCCCGGTGACGTCACTGCGGCGAAGCCTTCCTGCAGGACCTCGAAGTCGAGCTCCTTTTCGCCGCCAAAGAACGCTTCCAGGGCGGCTACCGCCACGGCGGCGTTCTGCGCCTGGTGGGCGCCATGCAGCGGTACCAGGAGGTCAGGGTAGCGGCCGGCGATGCCCTGGATGGTGACCATCTGGCCGCCAACGGCCACAGTCCGGGACTCCACGCCAAACTCCACGCCTTCGAAGCGGAAGGGCACGCCCACTTCCTTGGCCTTTTCCAGCAGCACCTGGGCCGCATCAAGGGGCTGCGCTGCGCTGATGAGGTAGCCGCCGGGCTTGATGATGCCGGCCTTTTCGTAGGCGATGTCCTCGGTGGTGTCGCCCAGCAGGTCGGTGTGGTCCAGCGAAATCGGCGTCACCACCGACACCTGGCCGTCGCCCACGTTGGTGGCGTCGGTGATGCCGCCAAGGCCCACCTCGATGATGGCCACGTTGACAGGCTGGTCGGCGAAGATGGCGAAGCCCAGGATGGTGAGGCACTCGAAGTAGGTCAGCCGCGGCTGACCTTCGGCTTCCAGCTCGGAGTCCACAATCTGCAGGTAGGGCCGGATTTCGTCCCAGATCCTGACGAACGTCTCATCGGAGACGGGGTGGCCGTCGATGCTGATCCGTTCGGTGACCTTGGACAGGTGCGGGCTGGTGTAGCGTCCCGTGCTCAGGCCATGGGCGCGGAGCACGGATTCGATCATCCGGGAGGTGGAGGTCTTCCCGTTGGTTCCGGTCACATGGATGATCGGGAAGGCCTTGTTGGGTTCGCCGAGCACGTCCATGGCGCGGAACAGCGGCGCCAGGCGCGGCTCCATCTTGTTTTCCGGCGCCCGGCCCAGCAGTTCGGCGTAGACGCTTTCCACGGAAAATTCGTCGGTCATGTCCTAGGCCTCCATTTTTTCGACCGCGACGGCCGGTTCTGGCACATCGCCCGGCTCAGCGGCCAGCTCCACCGTCAGGGTCTCGCCCTTGACCAGTTCAGCGTTGGCCAGCAGGGCGTCCACCACGTTCTGCGGGGCCGTGACGGTGGTCCGGATCCGGTCGCTGACGTTGAGCCCGGCGTCCTTGCGGGCCTGCTGGATGGCGCGGACCAGGTCGCGTGCCAGGCCTTCGGCCTCCAGCTCGGGGGTGACTTCCGTGTTCAAGACCACGAACCCGCCTCCAGGCAGCACGGCGACAGCGGCGGAACCGCCCTCGGACTCTGCCACCACGGTCTCCAGCGTGTACTCCTGGGGCTCCAGCTGCAGGCCCCCGGAGGTAACCACGCCGTCGTCGTCCACTGACCAGTCGCCGGACTTCGAACCCTTGATGGCAACCTGGACATTCTTGCCCAGGCGCGGGCCGGCAGCACGGGCGTTCACCACCAGCTTCTGCTGGATGCCGAATTCCTCGGGGGAAGCGGTGGCCGCGTCCAGCAGGCGGACGGACCGGAGGTTGAGTTCATCGGCGACGACGGCGGCAAAGCCTTCCAGCGCATCCGCCCCGGGTGCCACAACGGTGAGTTCCTGCAAGGGCAGGCGGACACGCAGGTTGGCTGCCTTGCGGAGCGAGGACCCGGTGGAGCAGATCTGCTGGACCCGGTCCATTGCCTCTACCAGGGCCGGGTTGGCCGGGAAGAGGTCAGCGTCCGGCCAGTCAGCCAGATGCACGGAGCGGCCGCCGGTCAGGCCGCGCCAGATCTCCTCGGAGACCAGGGGCAGCAGCGACGCAGCAGCACGGGTGACGGTCTCCAGCGCGGTGAACAGGGCGTCGAAGGCGTCCTGGTCCTCGTCGAAGAAGCGCTGCCGGCTGCGGCGGACGTACCAGTTGGTGAGCATGTCCAGGTAGCTGCGCAGGGAGTCGCACGCACCGGAGATGTCGTAGGTGTCCAGCTGCACGGTCATGTTCCGAACCAGGTCGCCCGTGTTGGCCAGCAGGTACTGGTCTAGGGTGTCCGCATAGCCGTCGTAGCGCAGCTTCGCGTCGTATCCCCCGCCACTGTTTGCCGCGTTGGTGTAGAGCGTGAAGAAGCTGTACACGTTCCACAGCGGCAGGATCACCTGGCGGACGCCGTCGCGGATGCCCTGCTCGGTGACGATCAGGTTGCCGCCGCGCAGGATGGGGCTGGACATGAGGAACCAGCGCATGGCGTCGGAGCCGTCGCGGTCCAGGACCTCGGACACGTCCGGGTAGTTACGCAGGCTCTTGGACATCTTCTGGCCGTCAGAGCCCAGCACGATGCCGTGGCTGATGACGTTGCGGAACGCCGGCCGGTCGAACAGTGCCGTGGACAGAATGTGCAGCATGTAGAACCAGCCGCGGGTCTGCCCGATGTATTCGACGATGAAGTCAGCCGGGTTGTGGGTGTTGAACCAGGCCTCGTTCTCGAACGGGTAATGCACCTGGCCATACGGCATGGAGCCGGAGTCGAACCAGACGTCCAGGACGTCCTCCACGCGGCGCATCACGGACTGGCCTTCTTCGGGCGTGCGGGGGTCGTCCGGGTTGGGCCGGGTCAGCTCGTCGATGAACGGGCGGTGCAGGTCCACCTCGCCGGCCTTGTTCAGCGGCAGCCGGCCGAAGTCCGCCTCGATCTCGGCCAGGGAGCCGTAGACGTCGGTGCGGGGGTACTCGGGGTCCGTTGACTGCCACACCGGGATGGGGCTGCCCCAGAAGCGGTTGCGGCTGATGGACCAGTCGCGGGCGTTTTCCAGCCACTTGCCGAACTGGCCGTCCTTGACGTTGCCGGGGATCCAGTTGATCTCCTGGTTCAGTTCGGACATCCGGTCCTTGAACTTGGTGACCTCCACGTACCAGGAGGACACCGCACGGTAGATCAGGGGGTTGCGGCAGCGCCAGCAGTGCGGGTAGCTGTGCTCGTAGCTGGCCTGGCGGACCAGGCGGCCCTGGGCACGGAGCACCTGGGTGATGGGCTTGTTGGCCTCGAAGACCTGCAGCCCCACGATGTCGTGGAGGTCGCCGTGCTTGAACAGTGGCAGGAACTTTGCACCCTCATCCACGGAGAGCACCACGGGGATGCCTGCCTCCTCGCAGACTTTCTGGTCGTCTTCACCGTAGGCGGGCGCCTGGTGCACAATGCCGGTGCCGTCCGTGGTGGTGACGTAGTCGGCCACCACGAAGCGCCAGGCGTTCTCCATGCCGTACTTCTCGTTGTCCGCGAAGTCGTCCCAGAGGCGCTGGTATTCCAGTCCCTCCAGCTCGGCGCCGGTGTGCGTGGAGACCACTGCGGCTTCCGCGTCCTCGAAGCTGTCGTAGCCAAGGTCCTTGGCGTAGCTGCCCAGCAGGTCCGCTGCGAGCATGAAGCTCCCGGTGACCGGGGCGTCTGCGGAGGCCGCCTTGATGCCGTTGGGGCCGGCCGGCAGCACGGCGTAGGTGATGGAAGGCCCGACGGCGAGCGCGGCGTTGGTGGGCAGCGTCCAGGGGGTGGTGGTCCAGGCGAGGGCCTGCACGCCGGCAAGCTCCCTGGAAACCTCCGACTCCCCCGCGAGGATGGGGAACGTGACGGTGACGGTCTGGTCCTGGCGGTTCTTGTAGACGTCGTCGTCCATGCGCAGCTCATGGTTGGACAGCGGCGTTTCGTCTTTCCAGCAGTACGGGAGGACGCGGTAGCCGTTGTAGGTCAGGCCCTTGTCGTGCAGCTGCTTGAACGCCCAGAGGACCGATTCCATGTACTCGACGTTGAGGGTCTTGTAGTCGTTGTCGAAGTCCACCCAGCGCGCCTGCCGGGTGACGTAGCTGCGCCATTCGTCGGCGTACTTCATCACGGAGGCGCGGCAGGCGTCATTGAACTTGTCGATGCCCATGGCTTCGATCTGGGTCTTGTCCGTCATGCCCAGCTGCTTCATGGCTTCAAGTTCGGCGGGGAGGCCGTGGGTGTCCCAGCCAAAGCGGCGCTCCACGCGCTTGCCGCGCTGGGTCTGGTAGCGGGCCACCAGGTCCTTGGCGTAGCCGGTGAGGAGGTGGCCATAGTGCGGCAGGCCGTTGGCGAAGGGCGGGCCGTCGTAGAACACGAATTCGTTGCTGCCGGGCTCGCCGCCGGGGACGTCGGCGCTGCGCTGGTCGATGCTGGCCTGGAAGGTGCCGTCCTGGTCCCAGTACTTCAGGATGCGCTCTTCGATCTCCGGGAACTTCACGGAGGCGGAAACGCCGGCACTGCCGTTGGACGAGGTGCTGGAGGCTGAGGCCTTGGGGTAAAACGTCATGTTCGACATCCTGGGTTGAGCGTGGTGAACCCCGGCGGGGCCGGAGGTTCCGTTCAGGATGCGAGGACGGCTGCCGCGCCGTCCCGAAAGACTGCACGCCCACCGCGGTACCACCTCACTTACCGGCGCCGCGTGTCTTCCGTGAGGAACACCTGCCGCCCCGGCCTCTCATTACTGCTGTGACGGGCTTACCCGTCCGGTTCTACTGGCACAGCCACCCTGCAGGGGCACACTGCGCGTTCTTCCGGAAGCTCACCGGTGATTGCCGGGTCATAGCCATAAAGAGTCTACTATCGCCGCAGCGTCCTGTGCCATTCAGCGCGTCCCTGCCATTCAGAGCATCCCCGCCATTCACAGCGTCCCGTGCCACTCAGAGCATCCAGGGGCCGTTGGGGCTGACGCCACCACCGCGCATTCCCTAGACTCGGCTCATGACAGCTTCCGGGCGCCCTGCCGGGCGGAGGCGCGCGGCCGCCGCATGCCGGTGGCTGTTCATTCCCCTTGCGCTGCCCGTCGCAGCGGTGTCCGTAGTGCGCGCTGTCCCCGTCGAGTGGCCCGTCCTGGGGGTCGAGCTGGTGGCTTTCACGCCCTGGCTCACAGTGCCTGCCGCGGCAGCGCTGGTCCTGGCCTTCCTTGGGCGCAGCCGGTGGCAGCGGGTCCTGGCGGGGTCCCTGCTGGCGTGCCAGGCGTTCTGGCTCTTCCCGGTGGACGTCCGCGGGCCTGCGGCCGAGGCCGCCGGAAGGCCGGTTTCCCTCGTGGCGATGAGCATCAACGCGGAGCTGGGGGATGCGGACGCTGCCGGCATCGTGGACCTGGTCCGTGAACAGCACGTGGATTTGCTGGCGGTGGAGGAATACACGCCCCAGCTGTCACGGCGGCTCACCGCGGCGGGCCTCGACGGGCTGCTCCCGCACCGGGTTGCCCATCCCAGGGACGGCGCCGGCGGTACGGCCATCTATTCCTCGCTAAGCCTGAAGGACGGCGGAGTGCTTCCGGCCACCCAATTCACCATGCCGGTAGCCAGCCTGGACCTGGCGGACGGCAGTGGGGCCGCCCTTCGGGTGGTGGCTGTGCACACCCTGGCGCCGGTGGGTGACGCCCTTGGCCAGTGGCGCAGGGACCTGGCCACGGTGGCCAGGGCGGACAGCGGGTCCGGTCCCCTGCTGCTGGCCGGGGACTTCAACGCGACCTACGACCACCGGGAATTCAGGGCGCTGCTGGCGGGCCAGGGAGGCGGCCGGACGCTGGTGGACGTGGCCGCCTCCCTGGGCAGCAGGCTGGTGCCCACCTGGCCGATGCGTGGGTACCGCCTGCCCGGGATCACGCTGGACCATCTGGTGACCAGCCGCGACATTACCGCCTCCGGCTATTCAGTCCACCGGATCGAGGGAACCGACCATGCCGCAGTGGTGGCCACCCTGCGCATCCCCGTGCCCTAGGTGTACTGAGTCAGGACGTTGGTTACATCGTGAATAGGTGAGGACCTCTTAGGTTGGTGGTTACCACACACAGCCAACGACTAAGAGGTCCTCATGTCCCACCGTAATGCCCGCCTGACCCGGAATGGTAGGCGCATCCTCGTCGAGCGCGTCCTCGCCGGCCGTCCCGTCGCTCACGTGGCGAAGGAAATGGGCGTCTCGCGGACTTGCGCGCACCGCTGGCTCAGCCGGTACCGTACCCACGGCTGGGACGGCCTCGAGGACCGCAGCTCCCGACCAAGATCCTGCCCCCACGCCACCTCGGCGGAAGTCGTTGCCGATGTTCTGATCCAGCGCGTGGAGTACCCCGAAGGGCCACTGGACCTGGCATTGCGCTGCGGCACGAGCGCCCGGACGGTCTCCCGGATTTTGGCCAGGGCGGGCATGCCCAGGTTGTGGGATCTGGACCCGGTGACCGGGCAACGGATCCGCGCTTCCCAGGCTACCGACCGCCGCTACGAACGCGACGCCCCAGGGGACATGATCCATATCGATGTCAAGAAACTTGGCCGGATCCCTGACGGCGGCGGTTGGCGGGCCGACCCTTCCCAGAGCGCGGCAAACCACCGCAAGTCGCATCAAAGGATGGGCTTTGACTACGTCCACGTCGCCGTGGACGACTACACCCGCTTCGCCTACGCCGAGGTTCTGCCCGACGAGAAAGGCCCGACCTGCGCCGGGTTCCTCACCCGGGCCGCCGCCGCCATGGCAGCGAACGGCGGCGCGCCCGTCAAACGCGTCATGACCGACAACGCCTTCGCCTACCGGCTCTCCCGCGACTTCCAGGACGCACTCGCTGCCCTGGGCGCTAAACACATCCTGATCAAACCCCGCCACCCCTGGCAGAACGCCAAAGCAGAACGCTTCAACCGCACGCTCCAGGAAGGCTGGGCCTACCGCCAGCCATTCACCTCAAACCAGGCCCGGACAGACGCCCTGCAGCCCTGGCTAAACTTCTACAACAACCACCGGCCCCACGGGAGCCTTGGAGGCAAGCCACCCATCAGCAGGTGCAACCAACCTACTGGCTGAGTACACCTAGGCCTTCCGGATGAGTTTGTGCGTAGCCGCCTGGGCCACCGGCCGGATGACGATCTGGTCGAGGTTGACGTGGTGTGGGGCGCTGACGGCGTAGCGGACGACGTCTGCCACATCCTCCGCGGTGAGCGGCTTCTCCACGCCCTGGTAGACCTTTTCTGCGGATTGCGCATCCCCGAGCCGGTTGAGGGCGAACTCCTCGGTCTGCACCAGCCCGGGCGCCACCTCGATGACCCGGACGTTGTGCTCAGCCTCTTCGAGCCGGAGGGCGTTGGTCATGGCGTGCTGCCCGAACTTGGCAGCGTTGTAGCCGCCCCCGCCTTCGTAGGCGTCCAGCCCCGCTGTGGAGGTGAGGTTCAGGACGGTTCCCGCGCCGGTGGCCCGCAGCATCGGAAGGAACGCGCGGGTGAGCTTGAGGGTTCCCAGGACGTTGACGCGATACATCCATTCCCAGTCGGCGGTGTTGGCATCGCCTACCTTGTCAGCACCCCGGGCACCACCGGCGATGTTGATCAGCGTGTCGATGCCGCCCGCTTCGGTGACCTGGGCGAGGAGCCGGGACACGTCGTCGTCCTCTGCAATGTCTGCGGGAATCGCGACGGCGCCTGTCCGGCCTTCCAGCGCCGCGAGCCTGTCAGCCCGGCGTGCCACGGCAAAGACCGTCCACCCGTCGGCGCGCAGCGCACGCACTGTTGCCTCTCCGATTCCGCTGCTCGCGCCGGTCACCAATGCTGCCTTTTTCTGCAAGTCCTCAGTCATGGCACCACCCTAGCGGGATCAGCCGGCGGACTGTCCCCGGAGGTAATCAAGCAGGACGTGCGCATTGTTCGCCCCGGTGTTCCGGGCAGCGTAGAGGAGGGTGATCCGGGGGTGTGCGCGCGCCAGTTCCAGCACGCGGAAGCCGTCGTCGTCCGCCGGTGGGTCGTAGATGCGCTTCACGCCGAAGGTTGCCCGGAACTCTCCCATGGCCCGCATGCTACCCGTGTCCGCGTCCGTGCGGGCGGCACGGGTTGGGTGGGACGCAAGCGGGCATGAAAGAATTGGCAAATGGCTGAAGACACGCAGGGTACAGACACGCCCACCACCGCCCCCATCAATGTTCCGGACAAGCCGGCCCTCGAAGGCCTCGAAGCCGCGCTCACCCAGCGCTGGCTGGCCGAGGGAACCTACAAGTTCAACCCCGACACCACCCGGGAGCAGGTCTACTCGATCGACACTCCCCCGCCCACCGCGTCGGGATCCCTGCACGTGGGGCACATGTTCTCCTTCACCCAGACGGACGTCCAGGCCCGGTACATGCGCATGACCGGCAGGAACGTCTTCTACCCCATGGGCTGGGATGACAACGGCCTGCCCACCGAACGCCGCGTCCAGAACTACTACGGTGTCCGCTGCGATCCTGCCATCCCCTACAACGCCGACTACCGGCCGCCCGCCCAGCCGGCCAAGAACCAGCGCGATTTCGACGTCGTGTCCCGGCAGAACTTCATCGAACTGTGCGAGGAACTGGCCGTTGAGGACGAGAAGGTCTTCGAGAACCTGTTCCAGACCCTGGGCCTGTCCGTCGACTGGGACCTGACCTACCGCACCATCGATGACACGTCCCGCGCCGTGTCCCAGCGTGCCTTCCTGGCCAACCTGGCCGCCGGTGACGCCTACATGGCCGAGGCTCCCACGCTGTGGGACGTCACGTTCCGTACCGCCGTGGCCCAGGCCGAGCTTGAGGACCGTGAGGTCCCGGGCGCCTACTACCGCTACCCCTTCT
Organism: Pseudarthrobacter sp. 902506025; assembly: GCF_040702325.1. NCBI lineage: Bacteria > Bacillati > Actinomycetota > Actinomycetes > Micrococcales > Micrococcaceae > Pseudarthrobacter > Pseudarthrobacter sp. 902506025. The sequence continues at coordinate 73,485 of NZ_JBFBKW010000009.1, read as the reverse complement.
TCACCGAAGACGGCGGGAGGATCTTCATCGAGACCACCCGCCCGGAGCTCCTTGCAGCATGTGCCGCTCTGGTGGCAAACCCCGACGACGAGCGGTACCAGCCGCTGTTCGGCAAGACCGTGAAGTCCCCGCTGTTCGACGTTGAGCTCGAGGTCAAGGCCCACCCGCTGGCAAAGGCGGACAAGGGTTCCGGCATCGCCATGGTCTGCACCTTCGGTGACCTGACCGACGTCACGTGGTGGCGCGAACTGCAGCTGCCCACCCGCGCCATCATGGGCCGCGACGGCCGCATCATTGCCGAAACCCCCGAGTGGATCACCAGCGAGGCCGGCAAGGAGGCGTACGCCGCCATCGCCGGGAAGACTGCCTTCTCCGCCAAGGAAGCCGTGGTGGAGCTGCTCAAGGAAGCCGGCCTGCTCGATGGGGAACCCAAGAAGATCACGCACCCGGTGAACTTCTTCGAAAAGGGCGACAAACCCCTGGAAGTGGTGACGTCCCGCCAGTGGTACATCCGGAACGGCGGCCGCGACGAGGACCGCCGCGAACGCCTCATTGGCCGCGGCAAGGACATCGACTTCCACCCGTCCTTCATGCGCTCCCGCTATGAAAACTGGATCGCCGGCCTGAACGGTGACTGGCTGGTCTCCCGCCAGCGGTTCTTCGGCGTGCCCATTCCCGTCTGGTACCCGCTCGACGCGCAGGGAAACCCGGACTACGACCACCCCGTCCTGCCCTCCGACGAGCAGCTCCCGGTCGACCCCGCCGCGGACGCCGCCCCCGGCTTCGACGAGGCACAGCGCGACCAGCCCAACGGCTTCACCGGCGACGCCGACGTCCTGGACACCTGGGCCACGTCCTCCCTGACCCCGCAGATCGTGGGTGGCTGGAGCCGGGACGAGGACCTGTTCGCCAAGGTGTACCCGTTCGACCTGCGCCCCCAGGGCCACGACATCATCCGCACCTGGCTGTTCTCCTCGGTGGTCCGCGCCGACGCACTGCAGGATTGCGCACCATGGAAGCACGCGGCCATCTCCGGCTGGATCCTGGACCCGGACCGCAAGAAGATGTCCAAGTCCAAGGGCAACGTGGTGGTGCCCACGGACGTGCTGAACGAGTACGGTTCAGACGCCGTCCGTTATTGGGCCGCCTCTGCACGGCTGGGCGCCGACACCGCCTACGAGATCGCGCAGATGAAGATCGGCCGCCGCCTGGCCATCAAGCTCCTGAACGCCTCCAAGTTCGTCCTGAACCTGGGCGCCACCGAGAACTCAGTGCTCTCGGGCGATCTTGCCGTGCTGACGAATCCCCTGGACCGTGCACTCCTGGCCCAGCTGGCCGAGGTGGTGGCGCAGTCCACCAAGGCATTCGACAACTACGACTACGCCCGGGCCCTGCAGCTCACGGAGTCGTTCTTCTGGCAGTTCACCGACGACTACGTGGAACTGATCAAGGACCGGGCCTACGGGGCCGCAGGCGAAGCGGAGCAGGCTTCCGTGCTGGCCGCGCTGGCCACCACGCTGGACACCCTGCTGCGGCTCTTCGCCCCGTTCCTGCCCTTCGCCACCGAGGAAGTATGGAGCTGGTGGCGTACCGGGTCGGTGCACCGGGCCCAGTGGCCTGCCGCCCTGGAGATCCCCGGCGGGGATACCACCATGCTTGCGACCGTGGGCGTGGCACTCAGCGGTGTCCGCAAAGCCAAGTCTGAGGCCAAGGTCAAGCAGCGCACCGAAGTGCTGTCGGCGACCATCACTGCCCCGGAGGCGCTGACCGCACAGCTGCAGGCCGGTCTGGCTGATTTGAAGGCTGCGTCCAACGCCCGGGAGATCACCCTGGCCGTGGGTGACGGTGACCTCACGGTCACTGACGTCGCCCTGGCTCCAAGCGACGAGCCCGCCAAGGCCTGACACCGGACCGGATCCGGGCCAGCCCCGGTTTCCGGGCAAAGGGGAAGCCCCATCAGCGTTTTGCCGTTGGTGGGGCTTCGACTTTTTCGGCCATCCGGTGACGTGCTCTGATGGTCTGGCAGGATCCGCTGAACTTCAGGTCTTACTACCCCGTCACTGGTAGCTTGCATTCAACTTTGCCGATGGCTGCGTCGACTTACATATCACTGAATCTTTGGTTCCTGCGTCCACTTCTTTCGAAGTGGTAGGAACCATTGTTCTCCTGTGCCGGACCACGTGCAAGGGCCCCGGGAGAACTACATACCGGTAGTTTTCCCGGGGCCCTTGCAGCGCGTCAGTGTCCGGCGTTTCAGTCGAATTCCGGGCTTTCGGTGCGGCTGCGCTTCAGCTCGAAGAAGTGCGGATACGCGGCGATAACCGTGGTGGCATCCCAAATCCTGCCGGCTTCCTCACCACGGGGAATGCGGGTCAGGACCGGCCCGAAGAAGGCTGTTCCATTGAAGGCCACCACCGGGGTTCCAACATCCTGTCCCACCAGCGAAATGCCTTCCTCATGGCTGGCCCGGAGCTGCTGGTCGTAGGCGTCCGTGGCGGCGGCGTCGGCCAGGGAGGCGGGGAGGCCGCATTCGGCAAGGGCTTTGGTGATGACCACGGCCCGGTCTTTTTCGCCCTGGTTGTGGATCAGCGTTCCCATGGCGTCGTACAGGGGTTTGATGACCTGCGGCCCATGCTCTTCCCGGGCGGCGATGATCACGCGGACCATGCCCCACGCGTTGTCCATGGATTCCCGGTAGCCGGGCTCCAGGTCACGTCCCTCATTCAGGACAGCCAGGCTCATGACGTGCCATTCCGTCTCGATGTCCCGGACGGCTTCCACTTCCCCGATCCAGCGGGAGGTGACCCAGGCGAACGGGCAGAGGGGGTCGAACCAGAAGTCGGCTTTGTTCTTGGAAGGTGAAGTCACGGAGTCCTCTCGGTCAGGCAGACTTACGGCGCTTGGCCACGTGCGGAATCATGGTGGGCTCGGCGTCCCGCAGGACCACGTCCTCGGTGATCACCACGCTGGCCACGTCCTCGCGGCTGGGAAGATCGAACATCACGGGAAGCAGGACCTCCTCCAGGATGGCGCGGAGGCCACGGGCACCGGTGCCCCGCTCCAATGCCTGGTCGGCAATGGCTTCCAGGGCGGTGTCGTCGAACACCAGCTCGACGCCGTCGATCTGGAACATCTTCTGGTACTGCTTCACCAGGGCGTTCTTGGGGGTGGAAAGGATTTGGATCAGGGCGTCCCGGTCCAGGTTGGAGACGGTGGTGATCACGGGGAGCCGGCCAATGAATTCAGGGATCAGGCCGAACTTCAGCAGGTCCTCCGGCATGACCTCACCGTAGGAGTCCACCTTCTTGCTTGCCTCGTTGAGCGGGGCGCCGAAACCGATGCCCTTGCGGCCGGAGCGGGAGCCGATGATCTCTTCCAGGCCGGCGAAGGCACCGGCGACGATGAACAGCACGTTGGTGGTGTCGATCTGGATGAATTCCTGGTGCGGGTGCTTCCGTCCGCCCTGCGGCGGTACCGAGGCCACGGTCCCTTCGAGGATCTTCAGGAGGGCCTGCTGCACGCCCTCGCCGGACACGTCGCGGGTAATGGAGGGGTTCTCGCTCTTGCGGGAGATCTTGTCGATCTCGTCGATGTAGATGATGCCCTGTTCGGCCTTCTTGACGTCATAGTCAGCGGCCTGGATGAGCTTGAGGAGGATGTTCTCCACGTCCTCACCCACGTATCCGGCCTCGGTCAGGGCGGTGGCGTCCGCCACGGCGAACGGCACGTTCAGCCGCCGGGCGAGGGTCTGGGCCAGGTAGGTCTTGCCGCAGCCGGTGGGTCCGATGAGGAGGATATTCGACTTGGCGATCTCGACGTCGTCGTGATGGCCGCCGTCCCCCAGGTTTCCGGACTTCGGCGCATGGCCCGCCTGGATGCGCTTGTAGTGGTTGTAGACCGCGACGGCGAGGGACCGCTTGGCGGGCTCCTGGCCGATGACGTATTCCTGCAGGAAGTCGAAGATTTCACGCGGCTTGGGCAGTTCGAAGCTGCCGAGATCAGCGACCTCCGCGAGCTCCTCCTCGATGATCTCGTTGCACAACTCGATGCATTCATCGCAGATGTAGACACCGGGGCCGGCAATGAGCTTGCGCACCTGCTTCTGGCTCTTTCCGCAGAAAGAGCACTTCAGCAGATCCGTGCTCTCGCCAATCCGAGCCATATATGAACCCCTTAGTATCCTGCTGCCAGGCAGCCCTGCACCATTGCTGAAATCTTTCCCGGCCGGCACGGCACGGTTTGTGACAACATCCACTCTAGGTCACATTCGGCCCCAAGGGTGGAATGAAAAGGCCGGTGCGGCCAAATGAACTGGACCGCACCGGCTTTCGGTACTGCTACCTCGTGATCGCCTGGGGCTTGATCTTGCGTGAATCAAGAACCTGGTCGATGAGGCCGTATGCCTGGGCCTCGTCGGCGGTGAGGATCTTGTCGCGCTCGATGTCGTTGTTAACCTGCTCCGACGTGCGGCCGGAGTGCTGGGCCAGGGTGTCCTCCAGCCAGGAGCGCATACGCATGACTTCAGCGGCCTGGATCTCCAGGTCGGAGGCCTGGCCGCCCTGGCCGCCGGACAGTGCCGGCTGGTGGATCAGGACGCGGGCGTTGGGCAGTGCCAGCCGCTTGCCGGGTGTACCCGCCGCCAGCAGGACGGCAGCCGCACTGGCGGCCTGGCCCAGGCAGACAGTCTGGATCTCGGGGCGGATGTACTGCATGGTGTCGTAGATCGCCGTCATGGCGGTGAAGGAGCCGCCGGGCGAGTTGATGTAGAGCGTAATGTCGCGGTCCGGATCCGTGGACTCCAGGACCAGCAGCTGGGCCATGATGTCATCAGCGGAAGCGTCGTCCACCTGCACGCCGAGGAAGATGATGCGGTCCTCGAAGAGCTTGGTGTACGGGTCCTGGCGCTTGAAGCCGTAGGGGGTGCGTTCCTCGAACTGCGGCAGGACGTAGCGGCTGGACGGAAGATTGCCGGCTGACCACCCGAAGTTGTAGTTCATTGTGTTTGCTCCTGATCGAAAGGGGTTCTGGATGCCGGTTAGTTCTGGGAGGCTGACTCGCCGGAGGAACCGTTGGACGTTCCGCCGCCGCCTGAGACGGAGCCGGCGTGCGCGGCGATCTTGTCGAAGAAACCGTATTCGAGTGCTTCGGTGGCTGTGAACCACTTGTCGCGGTCGTTGTCCTTGAGGATGGTTTCAACGGTCTGGCCGGTCTGCTCGGCGGTGAGTTCCGCCATGACCTTCTTCATGTGCAGGATGAGTTCGGCCTGGATCTTGATATCGGAAGCGGTGCCGCCGATTCCGCCGGACGGCTGGTGCATCAGCACGCGGGCGTTGGGCGTGGCGTACCGCTTGCCCTTGGTGCCGGAGGACAGCAGGAACTGTCCCATGGACGCGGCAAGGCCGGTGGCGACGGTCACGACGTCGTTGGGGATGAACTGCATGGTGTCGTAGATGGCCATGCCTGCCGTGACGGAGCCGCCGGGCGAGTTGATGTAGAGGTAGATGTCCTTTTCCGGGTTCTCGGCCGAGAGCAGGAGCAGCTGCGAGCAGATCGCGTTGGCGTTGTCGTCACGCACCTCCGAGCCCAGCCAGATGATCCGCTCCTTGAGAAGGCGGTTGTAAATGTAGTTGTCCTGGGCTGCAGGATCGACGGTCGCCATCCGGGGGGCCTCTGAGTGCTGTGACATGTTTACTTACCTCTCACTGGTGACGGTGACATCACTGAAAATCACTACTTGGACACTAACCGGTTTCACGGGTGTTTTGTTCGCGCACCGACGGCTGTTCGCTGACGGCGCACGATCAGCGAATCAGCAGCGGGCCGCTTCCGGTCCAACGCGAACGGCCCCCGGATCGAAAGGATCCGGGGGCCGTTGCTGCGGTTCAAAAAGGACTATGCCTTGGCGTCTGCCGTGGTGTCCTCGGCTTCGACAACCTCTGCCTCGGCAGCTTCGGTTGCGTCGGCGTCGGCAGCTTCTGCGGCAGGTGCCTCTTCGCCGGCGGGGCGGACGAAGTCGCTCAGGTCAACAGTCTTGCCCTCGGTGTCGGTCACCGTGGCCTGGCCCAGCACGACGGCCAGTGCCTTGCGGCGGCGGACCTCGGAAACCATCATGGGGACCTGGCCGCTCTGATCGATGATCTGGGCGAACTGGTTGGGGTCCATGCCGTACTGGCTGGCGGTGGTGACGATGTAGTCGATCAGCTCGTTCTGGCTGACATTGACTTCTTCCTTCTCCGCGATGGCGTCGAGGATGATCTCGTTCTGGAAGGCGCGGGCCGTGTTGGCGCGGACCTCTTCGCGGTGCTCTTCGGTGTCGTGCTCGCCGTCACCGTGGCCGTTGCCCTCCTGGAAGTGGGCTTCGAGCTGCTCTTCGACGACGGAGTCCGGAACCGGAACCTCGACGAGTTCCACCAGCTTGTCCAGGACCTTGTCGCGGGCTTCAACACCCTGCTCCACGATCTTGGACTCTGCGGCCTGCTTGGCCAGGTCTTCGCGGAGTTCGGCGAGGGTGTCGAACTCGGAGGCCAGCTGGGCGAAGTCGTCGTTCGCTTCGGGCAGTTCGCGTTCCTTGACGGCCTTGACGACGACCTTGACCTGGGCGGCCTCGCCGGCGTGGTCGCCGCCCACCAGGGTGGTGTCGAAGATGGCGTCCTCGTCGGCGCTGAGGCCGGTCACGGCTTCGTCCATGCCCTCGAGCATGGTGCCGGCGCCAACCTGGTAGGACAGGCCGGCAGCGGAGTCAACCTCTTCGCCGTCGATGGTGGCGGTGATGTCGATGGTGAGGAAGTCACCGTCGGCAGCGGGACGGTCAACGGACTTAAGGGTGCCGAAGCGTCCGCGCAGTTCGTCCAGGGCCTTGTCCACGTCTTCGTCGGAGGATTCCGCAGCCGCAACCTGGACCTCGATGCCGGCGTAGTCCGGGAGTTCGATCTCGGGGCGGACGTCAACCTCGGCGGCGAACTTCAGGCCACCGTCGGTGGCGGAGGGGTCGGGAACCTCGGTGATTTCCACCTCGGGGCGGCTCAGGGGGCGGATGCCGGATTCCTGCACGGCAGCCTGGTACCAGCCGTTGAGGCCGTCGTTGATGGCGGTCTCCAGGACGTAGCCACGGCCAACGCGCTGGTCGATGAGCTTGGCGGGAACCTTGCCCTTGCGGAACCCGGGGACCTGGATCTGCGAGGCAACAGTCTTGTAGGCCGAGTCGATGCTGGGCTTCAGTTCCTCAAAGGGGACCTCAACATTGAGCTTGACCCGCGTGGGGGTGAGGTTCTCGACAGCGCTCTTCACGGTCTAAGTACTCCTGGGTTGTGGGATGGGGGTTTTCTGCAAACGCAATGTGTGTCCAGGCCTGCTGGTCCTGGCCGCAGAGTCGGGGTGACAGGATTTGAACCTGCGACTTCCTGCTCCCAAAGCAGGCGCTCTAGCCAAGCTGAGCTACACCCCGTAAGTGCACAGGCAAGTCTACGGTGATACGCGTCGCGATTGCACATTTGACACGTAGGCCATGGATTAGGTTTAGTTGTATCCGGCTTGAACAGCCAGCCCGGAGTTTCCGCTGAAAATCGGATCTTCCTTCGGGGACGTAGCTTAATGGTAAAGCCTCAGTCTTCCAAACTGATTACGCGGGTTCGATTCCCGTCGTCCCCTCCAGGACAACAAAAAGGCCCCTCGACCGAGGGGCCTTTTTGCGTCTGTTCTTTTACGCCTGCGGCTGCTGGCAGTAAGGGCACCAGTAGAGGTTCCGGCCGGCAAGGTCGGCCATGAGCACGATGGTGCGGCACACCCTGCAGGGCAGCCCGTGCCTTTTATAGACAAAGTGGACGTCGTCGCGGTGCGGGAAATGTGCGCTCCTGGGCGGCACCGGTTCCCCTGCCGCGGCCGCCTTGGCGGCCGTGGTGCCATCGAGCGCCCAGTATTTGGGCGGGGTGGTGATGATCCGCCCATCGGCCACGCCGTCGTTCATGACGGCGACGATGTCGCGCCACAGCCTGCGGGCGTCGTTGTCCGGCAGCGCGGTGCCGGGCAGCAACGGATCGAGGCGGCGGCGGAACAGCACTTCGGCACGGTAGACGTTCCCGACGCCGGCAATCACCTTCTGGTCCATGAGCAGGGCCGCCAGCGGGGTCTTCCGGGTCCGGACATTGGCGGCGAACCGCCCGGCGTCCCCGCGAAGGTTCCGCAACGGATCCGGCCCCAGCCGCGCCAGGACGGCGTCGGCCTCTGCTGCGGTGATGGTCTCGCAGGTGGTGGCCCCGCGAAGGTCCGCCCAGCCGTGGCTGCCGGCGAGCCGGACCCGGACGGCCCCGACGGGCGCCGGCGGACCTGCGTAGGGCGCGCCGCCATCGTCGTCCCCGTCGGAGAACGCCTCCTGCTCCCCTACCCGCCGCGGCGCACCGATGCTTGACGCGCCGGCGAAGGTGCTGTCACCACCGAAGCTCCAGGCCCCGTACAGGCCAAGGTGGACGTGCAGCACCAGCGAGTTGTCGAAGTGCAGGAACAAGTGCTTGCCATGAGCCTCGGCAGCGACCATGGTGTGGCCGTCCAGCAGCGCCGCTCCCCCGCTGAACCTGCCCTGGGGGCTGGACACAGCCAGTGCCTCGCCGAGGAATACGTCGCCGAACTGGCGGGCGAGCCTGCGGACGGAATGGCCCTCGGGCACTACTCGATGACCTCGCCGGTGGCCTCAAAAACAGCGATCTTTTCGATCCTGCGGATGTGGCGTTCATCGTTGCTGAAGGGCTCGGCCAGGAATGCCTCGACCAGCTCGGTGGCTTCCTCCACCGTGTGCTGGCGGCCGCCCAGGGCCACCACGTTGGCGTCATTGTGCTCGCGGGCCAGGGTGGCCGTGGAAAGGTTCCAGGCGAGGGCGGCGCGGATGCCCCTCACCTTGTTGGCGGCAATCTGTTCGCCGTTGCCGGAGCCGCCCAGCACGATGCCCAGGGCATGGACGCCGGCCTCCCGGTCAGCCACCACGGCGAGTGCCGCGTTGATGCAGAACGAGGGGTAGTCGTCCTGGGCGTCGTAGACCTTGGGGCCATGGTCAACCACCTCGTATCCCTTCCCGGTCAGGTGGGACACCAGGTGGGCGCTGAGCTCCATGCCTGCATGGTCGGTGGCGATATGGACCCGCGGGTAGGCAGGGGTAGTGGTCACGTGCTAAGTCCGTTCGGTTGTGGGAGCTGGCGGCCACCGGGTGGGGCCGGAACGACACGGATAAGGATACTAGGGCAGCCCGGGGTCGGGGCTCTGGCCTTCCACAGGTGGCGGCGTTCCGCCCCCGCGGCGGGCCCTGGCGGCCACCCGCGTCAGGACTTCGGCAAGCCGCGCGGCCGACGCCTGGCTGCCGCCGCTGACGGCAAGGCGCTGGCCGTCGGTCTTGCTGACGACGACGGCGGGGCCGCTGCTGACCAGCATGGCTGCGGTTCCGTGGTGGTGCCGGTAGCCCCACCCGCCGTAGTCTGCGGCCCTCACCTCAGCGGCACTGGCGTCGGAAATGGCCCCGGCAGGCACGTCCATGACCGGCACCACCCCGGCCAGCAGGACCTTGAGTCCGCGCCGGTCCGCCTTGATGCGGGCGAACAGGAACGCTGTCCCCACCAGGGCCAGGACCACGAGCAGGATCCCCAGCCAGGGCACCACGACGGCGATGAGGGCCGCCGGGAACAGGGAGGCGATGGCGATCATGACGAAGACGGAACTGCGGGCGTGGACCCAGAGCCTGATGCTGTCCCGGGCAAGGTCGGGGTCAAGTTCCTTGGCGATGGCGACCTGGAGCGCCCTGTCGTCATCCGGCGACCATTGCCGGTCAGCTTTGTAGACCATGGCCATGGTCACCCCGAGCGATACCGCGGCGCCGCTGCCAAGGGCCAGCACCGTCATGTCCACATGCGACTGCCGGGCGTCGGCCAGCCCGGTCTGGCCGATCAGGCCCGCGGCAAGGGCGGAGGTGATGAACAGGCTGAGGAAGAGTCCGGCACCCATCATGATCCGCCGCATCATGACCGGCCGTCCAAGGGGCACGGCCTGGAGCAGGACCAGCCAGCCGGCAAGGACAATTCCGGCGGCGCCAACCCCCACGTAGGCGCCGAAGGGCGCGAAGTTGGCCCCGCCGCCGTCCGTCCAGCGGATGGCGACCGGCTCCGGAAGGTCCGGGCGCAGCAGCGACGCGCAGTAGGCAAAGGCGGCGGCCAGGACGACGGGGAACCCGACGGCGAAGCGCAGTGCCTTGGTGTCCACCGAATCCAGCAGCTTTCCCATGCATTTAACGCTACCCCTGTGGCTGCCCGGCCAAGCGCCCCGCCCGGGCGGAGGCGGCTGTGAGCTGCGCAACTTGCCAAGGACCCCAGGGATGAAAGAATGCATGACAGTGCCGGAACCGGGACCACCGGCCGGCAGCCGAAACTTCTCTGGAGGCCCTCTTTTGCCAGGCATGAACCTGACGCGCGCCGAAGCCCGTGAGCGCGCCGAACTGATCACCGTCGAGTCCTACGATGTCAGCCTGGACCTGACCCGGGGCGGAGAGGTCTTCGGCAGCACCACCACCGTGAAATTCACGGCGGCGCCGGGGTCGGCGAGCTTCATCGATGCCGTCACCCGCACCGTGCACAGCGTGACCCTCAACGGCCGGTCCCTTGATCCGGCCACCGTGGCCGACGGCGTGCGGATCCAGCTGCCGGACCTGGCGGAGCACAACGAGCTGACGGTCGTGGCGGACATGCCCTACATGAACACCGGCGAAGGGCTGCACCGGTTCGTGGACCCGGTGGACAACGAGGTCTACCTGTACACCCAGTTCGAGGTTCCCGATTCCCGCAGGATGTTCACCGTCTTCGAGCAGCCGGACCTGAAGGCAACGTTCGCCTTCACCGTCACTGCGCCGTCCCACTGGGATGTCATTTCCAACTCCCCCACACCTGCTCCCGTGGAGGCCGGCGACGGCGCCCGGTCCGTGTGGACCTTCGCACCAACGCCCCGGCTGTCCTCCTACGTCACCGCCCTGATCGCGGGCCCGTACGAGTCTGTCCGCAGCGAGGTCACCAGCTCTGACGGGCGGGTCATCCCGCTGGGCGTCTTCGCGCGCAAATCCCTGATGCAGTACCTCGATGCGGACAACATCTTCGAGCTCACGCGGCAGGGCTTCGGATTCTTCGAAGCACAGTTCGGCTGCCCCTACCCGTTTGAGAAGTACGACCAACTGTTCGTTCCCGAGTTCAACGCCGGGGCCATGGAGAACGCCGGGGCGGTGACCATCCTGGAAGGCTACGTGTTCCGCAGCAAGGTCACTGGCGCCCAGATCGAGCGGCGCGCCATCACTGTGCTGCACGAACTGGCGCACATGTGGTTCGGGGACCTGGTGACCATGCGGTGGTGGAACGACCTGTGGCTCAACGAGTCCTTCGCCGAGTACATGTCCCACCTGGCGGCGGTGGAGGCCACGTCCTTCACCAGCGCCTGGACCACCTTCGCCTCCGTGGAAAAGTCCTGGGCGTACCGGCAGGACCAGCTGCCCACCACGCACCCGATCTTCGCGGAGATCAACGACCTGCAGGATGTTGAGGTCAACTTCGACGGCATTACCTACGCCAAGGGCGCCTCGGTGCTGCGGCAGCTGGTGGCCTGGGTTGGGCCGGAACAGTTCATGGCGGGTGTCCGTGAGTACTTCGCCAAGCACTCCTGGCACAACACGGAGCTGCAGGACCTGCTGGTGGAGCTGGAGAAGGCCAGCGGCCGCGACCTGGACCGCTGGGGCCGGCAGTGGCTGGAGACCGCGGGAGTGAACACGCTGGCTCCCGAAGTGGAGGTGGATTCCGACGGAAAGCTGCGGTCCTTTGCCATCCTGCAGTCCGCGGTTCCGGAGTGGCCCACCATCCGCCCGCACCGCCTTGCCGTGGGGTTCTACAACCTGGACGACGCCGGCAAGCTCACCCGGGTGCACCGCGAGGAACTCGACGTCGACGGCGAACACACGGAGGTGCCGGCGCTGGCTGGCCTGGCCAGGCCGGACCTGATCCTCATCAACGACGACGACCTTGCCTATGCCAAGGTGCGGCTGGACCCGGCGTCCCTGGCCACCGCCACCGCGCACCTGAAGGACTTCGCTGCAAGCCTGCCGCGGACCCTCGTCTGGAACTCCGCGTGGGATGCTGCCCGTGACGGTGAGAGTCCGGCACGGAAGTACGTGGAATTGATCCTGGCCAACGTCGCTGCGGAGACGGATTCTTCCGTGATCCTGGTCCAGCTGCGGCAGCTGGCCACCACCCTGAACTTCTACGTGGCCGAGGAACACCGCGAAGCCACCACCGTTACGGCCGTGGACCGGTTGTGGGATCTGGCTTCGACTGTTCCCGGCGGCTCCGACGGCCAGCTGCAGTTCATCAAGTCCTTCGCGCTGCTGGCCCGCAGCGCGTCCCAGCTGGACCGGGTGTCCGGCCTCCTGGATGGGTCCGTGGTCCTGGAAGGCCTGAGCGTTGACCAGGACCTCCGTTGGGAACTGGTGGCCTCGCTGGTTTCCGGCGGCCGGATGGGGCAGGACGGCATCGACGCCGAACTGGAGCGGGACAACACCTCCAGCGGCCAGAACGCGGCCGCCCTGGCCAAGGCTGCCATCCCCACCCCGGAGGCGAAGGCCGCGGCCTGGGAATCCATTGTGGTCAAGGGAGAACTGTCCAACGCGCTGCAGGGATCGGCGGTGACCGGCTTCATGCGGGTGCTGGACCGTTCGCTGCTGGAGCCGTTCTCGGAGCTGTACTTCGCGGCTGTGCCGGGCATCGTGGCAACCCGCACGCACGCACTCGCCCAGCAGATCGTCGTCGGCCTCTACCCGGCGCTGCTGACCACGCAGGCCACCATCGACCGGACGGACGCCTTCCTGGCGTCGCTGCCGGCGGAAAGCGCTGCGCTGCGGCGGATGATGCTGGAGAACCGCGACGGCGTGGCCCGCGCCCTGCGTGCCCGAGCCGCCGATGTCCTGCAGGAGGGCAGCCCGGCGTGAGCCTCAACGAACACCGGTACTCGCTGACCGTCCAGTGGACAGGCAACCGGGGCGGCGGCACGTCGTCCTACCGGAGCTACTCCCGGGACCATGACGTGCTGGTTCCGGGCCTGCCGGTCCTCAAGGGCTCGGCAGATCCCACCTTCCATGGAGACCGGGAACGGTACAACCCGGAGCAGCTTCTCCTGGCTGCGCTGGCCCAGTGCCACATGCTGTCCTACCTGCACGTAGCGGTGAAGCACGGCGTGCTGGTCACGGATTACCGGGATGAGGCCACCGGACTGATGCGGCTCAACCGGGACGGCAGCGGCCAGTTCGAGCGGGTCACCCTGCACCCGCACGTGACGGTGGCCGACGCCGCGCAGGCGGAACTGGCCGCCTCGCTGCACCATGAGGCCAACCAGGTCTGTTTCATTGCCCGGAGCGTGAACTTCCCGGTGGAGCACCAACCGGTGACGGTGGCCGCCTAGGCTTCCCTGCCCTGGAGCAGTTTGGCGAGCCGATGCTCCGTGGCGGGTTGCAGGCCGGCCTTCCGGGACCGGTCCAGCCCGCGGACGCGTTCATCTCCCAGGGTGTCGGCCAGGGTTTCCTGCCAGGGCCGCAGCACCATTCCCGCAGCCTTGGCTGCCTGGTTGCTGCGGGCCATGAAGCCCTCGTGATGGGGCGGGAGCCAGAGCGGAAGGGAATCGGGCCCTGACCAGTAGTTAACGCCCTGCGCCACCAGCCATTCTTCACCGGCGGTGACGGTGGCGGGCGTGCCGGCGGTGGAGAGTTCGCCGCAGGCGCTGGTGAGCTCTGCGAAGGCCACTTGGTCTCCGTTGGCGTTCAGCGGGCCGGTGGTTCCCTGTTCGGCTGCACGCAGGATCCACGCCGCCAGGTCCCGGACGTCGATGACCTGGGTGGGCTGGTGCCCGATGTCCGGGACCAGCACCGGCCCCTGTTTGCGGTCAAAGCGGGCCGGCCAGTAGCCGTAGCGGTCGGTGGGGTCGCCAGGGCCGCTGACCAGGCCGGCGCGGCAGATGTGGGCCCTGCCGCGTGTGGCGTCCAGGGTGGCCTGCTCGATGGCCACTTTGGACTCGCCGTAGTTCCCGGGGGTGGAAGGAGTTCCGGGGGCAAGCGCCGGCAGGAGCGCGGCGTCCTCTGCCGCTCCGGGGACGGAATGGTCCGCATAGGCTGAGCAGCTGGAAACGAAGGTCCAGTGGCCGGCCTTCGGAGCGAGGGCGGCAAGGGCGTCCCGGGCAGGTGCAGGGTCCCGGGCAACCTCGATCACGGCGTCCCACGTGCCGGCTGCGCCGGACTACGCTGCCGGGCCCGCCGATCGGTCCGCCCTGGCCCACTCGGCGCCGGGCGGCGGCTCACCGGACACTCCCCGGGCCAGGCACGCGACGTGGTGCCCCGCGGCCACCGCCTGCCTGGCGATTTCCCGGGAGAGGAAGGCTGTTCCGCCGAGGATGAGGATGCGCATTGCTCCACGCTACGGCGCTAGGGTTGAAAGAGAACAGCGCAATATCCCAAGGAGCTATTTCCACCCATGGTCAGCATGTTGTCCATCCTTCCCCCAGCCACCAGCCAGCCGAGTGGCGTGAGCCTCCCAGGCATCGTGATCAGCCTCGGCGTCGGCGTTGCCGTCTGGCTCGTGGCCACGTTCATCATTTCCCGCATCACCAAGCGGGTGGCGTCGGGGAGCAATTTCTTCAAGAAGCCCACGTTCAGGTGGGCTGCTCCGGCCTTTAGGGCCCTTGACCACGAACGCCGGGTCCAGCGTGCCGAAACCATCGGTTCACTGCTCAACAGCGTGGTGGGCGTGCTGGTGGTCATCATCACCGGCATGTACGTGCTGCAGAACCTGGACATCAACATCGCCCCGCTGCTGACCAGCGTGGGTATCCTCGGTGTGGCCATCGGCTTCGGCGCCCAGCAGCTGATTCGCGACTTCCTGGCCGGGATCTTCATTACCATTGAAGACCAGTACGGGATCGGTGATGTGATCGAAACCAGCGAAGTGGTGGGCGTTGTGGAGTCCATGGGACTGCGGATCACCCGCGTCCGCTCGGACGACGGCGCCATCTGGTACCTGCGCAACGGCGAGATCCTGCGCGTGGGCAACCGGTCGCAGGGACGGTACGTTCCACTGCATGAGTCCGACGACGGCACCACCGACCAGGGCTCGGCGCACGTTGAGACCAAGAAGACTGACCAGAAAGCCGGGGACTAGCATGTCGCTTCCCATTGAGCCGCGCCCCGGGCAGCGGCCCCAGTTGATGCAGAATGATCCCTTCAGCAAGCCGGATTACACCGACAGCTTCTACGACGCCGTGGGCGGCCACGAGACCTTCGTGAAGCTCATTGACGTCTTTTACGACGGAGTGGCCACCGATCCCCTGCTGCGGCCGATGTATCCGGAAGAGGACCTGGCGCCCGCGAAGCGCCGCTTCCTGATGTTCCTTGAGCAGTACTGGGGCGGGCCCACAACGTATGGCGAGGAGCGCGGCCACCCGCGCCTGCGCATGCGCCACATGCCCTTCAAGGTCACGCCGGAGGCAAAGGACCGGTGGCTGTTCCACATGCGCACCGCCGTGGACGCCCTGGAGTTGCCGCCGCTGTACGAGGGAACACTGTGGGACTACATGGAGCGGGCCGCGCTGTCCATGGTGAACAGCCCCTCCGGTTCCTGAGTCTCTTATCCGGCCGGCGCCCTGCGGTCTGGCCTAGAGCAGGCCGCTGCCGGTGCGCGCCAGGACGTGGCCGCGGGGTCCGGTAAGCCGGAACCAGCGGCCGGCCCGGTAGAGCTTCTGGTCGCCGTCGCCCAGGAACCCCAGCGCGAAGGCGGCGAAGGCAGCGCCGGCGGGCAGGCCGGCGTCGTCCAGTTCCCGCCCCCATACCGCGGCCCGTGCGTTGTTCACGATGAGTGCGCCCGGTTTGTCCGGCACAATGCCGGCCACCTCGGCGATGCCCGCCTCGGCTGCCGCCCGCAGGCGGGAATCGCTGACGGACCCCAACAGTTCCCATCCGCCCCGGGGGGCGCCTACCCCGGTCCAGGACTCGGTGACGGTGGTGGGTGGAACCGGCAATTCGACGTCGCCCTCCCCTGCCCGTGCCAGCCTGTCCAGGACGGATGACAATGCAACGGTGACATCCGTTCCGGACGGTTCCGCCAGTGCCATGGTGCGCAGGCCCAGGATCGTCGGGGTGGATTCGCCCAGGAGCCTTGGCCGCAGGACGCACACGTAGGCGGCCAGGACGGAGCCGGCGGCCTGCAGGCGGATGGCACCGTCATCAATGGCTTTGGCCCGGGTGGCGAAGGTCTTCAGGTCGGCGAGATCCCGCGGGTCTGCGAAACGGAAGGACGAGGTGAGAAGTTCAGACACATCTAGAACACTACCGGCTGCACTCCGGTTGAGTGGTTTGCGGGCCGCCGTCTAGAGTCGGACCATGACTGAAGCCGAAGCCGGACTGCTGGCGCCGCCCACTGGCGACCCCACCTCATCGCTGATCGAACTGCTGGACCTTGGTGAGCTTGAGGGCGCCCGCACGGATGAGGATATTTTCCTGGGCCCCTCCCAGCAGCAGCCGCACCACAGGGTATTCGGCGGGCAGGTGCTGGCGCAGTCGCTGGTGGCATCGATCCGGACAGTTGACCCCGAACGGTTCGTCCACTCCATGCACGGCTATTTCCTGCGGCCCGGCGACGCCAACAAACCCATCACCTTCGGGGTGCAGCGGCTGCGCGACGGCCGGTCTTTTTCGGCCAGGCGGGTCCACGCCTACCAGGACGGCGTGCCCATCCTGTCCATGATCGCCTCGTTCCAGGGAGAGGACGAAGGGGTCGAGCACTCGTCTGTTATGCCGGAAGGAATCCCGGACCCCGACTCTTTGCCCAGCACGGCGGACCTGCTGGGCAAGTTCGATCATCCGGTGGCACGGCACTGGGCGTATGAGCGGCCCTTCGACATCAGGCACGTCAACCCGGCGCTGTACGTTTCAGCGGCCGGCCCGCGGGAAGCCCGCAACGCTGTCTGGATGAAGACCTTCGGGCCGATGCCGGACGACTCCAACCTGCACCGGGCCGCCCTGGCCTATGCCAGCGACTACACGCTGCTTGAATCCATCCTTCGGCGGCACGGACTGAGTTGGATCACGCCTGGAATGAATGTTGCCAGCCTGGACCACGCGATGTGGTGGCACCGGCCCGCACGGGTTGATGAGTGGCTGCTCTACGTCCAGGAATCCCCCAGCGCCCACGGCGCGCGCGGCCTGGCAACCGGCAAGATCTTCAACCGCGGGGGCCAGCATGTCGCCACCGTTGCGCAGGAGGGGATGGTGCGCATTCCCACCGACCCCGCGGGCGCCTGACGTCGAAGGCACCGCATCCGTGCAGGCACGCTGACCCCGCAGGCACGCAGAAGGCCGGCACCCCGAAAATTGTCGGGGTGCCGGCCTTCTTTTGTGCTGTCAGGCTTTTGGCCCGGTTCCGCGCTGTTAGTCGCGGGTCAGGCGCCGGTGGGTGACGCGGTGCGGCTTGGCAGCGTCCGGGCCCAGACGCTCCACCTTGTTCTCCTCGTAGGATTCGAAGTTACCCTCGAACCAGTACCACTTGGAGGGGTTCTCGTCGTCACCTTCGTAGGCCAGGATGTGCGTGGCCACCCGGTCAAGGAACCACCGGTCGTGCGAGACCACCACGGCGCAGCCGGGGAACTCGAGCAGCGCGTTCTCCAGGCTGCTGAGGGTTTCGACGTCGAGGTCGTTGGTGGGTTCGTCGAGGAGCAGCAGGTTCCCGCCCTGCTTGAGGGTCAGGGCCAGGTTCAGGCGGTTGCGCTCACCGCCGGAGAGCACGCCTGCCTTCTTCTGCTGGTCCGGACCCTTGAACCCGAAGGCTGCCACGTAGGCACGGGACGGCATCTCGACGTTGCCCACCTGGATGAAGTCGAGTCCGTCGGAGACGACCTCCCACAGGGTCTTGTTGGGGTCGATGCCGCCGCGGCTCTGGTCGGCGTAGGAGATCTTGACCGAGTCACCGATCTTCAGCTCGCCGCCGTCGAGCGGTTCCAGGCCCACGATGGTCTTGAAGAGCGTGGACTTGCCCACACCGTTGGGACCGATGACACCCACGATGCCGTTGCGCGGCAGGCTGAATGAGAGCCCGTCGATCAGGACACGGTCGTCGAAGCCCTTTTGGAGGTTCTTGGCCTCCAGGACCAGGCCACCCAGGCGCGGTCCCGGCGGGATCTGGATTTCCTCGAAGTCGAGCTTGCGGGTGCGGTCCGCTTCTGCGGCCATTTCCTCGTACCGGGCCAGGCGGGCCTTTGATTTGGTCTGGCGGCCCTTGGCGTTGGAGCGGACCCACTCGAGTTCCTCGGCGAGGCGCTTGGCCTGCTTGGCATCCTTCTTGCCCTGGATCTCGAGGCGGGCGCGCTTCTTCTCCAGGTAGGTGGAGTAGTTGCCTTCGTACGGGTACAGGTGGCCGCGGTCCACTTCGGCAATCCATTCCGCCACGTGGTCCAGGAAGTAACGGTCGTGGGTGACGGCGAGGACGGCGCCGGGGTAGCTGGAAAGGTGCTGCTCGAGCCACAGGACACTTTCCGCGTCCAGGTGGTTGGTGGGCTCGTCGAGGAGCAGCAGGTCCGGCTTCTGCAGGAGGAGCTTGCACAGGGCTACGCGGCGGCGCTCACCACCGGAGAGGTTGGTGACGTCGGCATCGGCCGGCGGGCAGCGGAGGGCGTCCATGGCCTGCTCCAGCTGGGAGTCGAGGTCCCAGGCGTCGGCGGCATCGATGGCTTCCTGCAGCTTGCCCATTTCTTCGAGGAGGGTGTCGTAGTCAGCATCGGGGCTGGCCATTTCCTCGGAGATCTCGTTGAAGCGCTGGATCTTGCCGTAGATCTCGCCCACGCCTTCCTGGACGTTGCCCAAGACTGTCTTTTCCTCGTTGAGGGGCGGTTCCTGGAGAAGGATGCCCACGCTGTAGCCGGGGCTGAGCCTGGCTTCACCGTTGGAGGGCGTGTCCAGCCCTGCCATGATCTTGAGGATGGTGGACTTACCGGCACCGTTCGGGCCCACAACACCAATCTTGGCGCCCGGGAAGAAGGACATGCTTACGTCATCAAGAATGAGTTTTTCGCCAACGGCCTTACGGGCCTTGGTCATTGTGTAGATAAATTCCGCCATGGTCTCAAATCTAGTGGGTTGGCGGGCAGATCTCACATTTACAGCCGGAAAGTCAGCAGGATCAGGAACCCACGAAGCACTTGCCGCTGGCCAGGACCGGAAGGACGGTGACGGTCACTGCACCCTCGCGCACCTGTCCAATGACGCAGTCCTTGCCCTGCAGCACGGCAGCCTCGATGGCGTCCGCCTCCAGGCCGGTGGGCGTCCGGCTCTGCGAGACCTGGAGCACTGCCGGCGCGATGCCGGCTCCCGTCAGGGCGTCGCTGACCTGGGCCGTGGCCGGCTTGGGTGTTCCTGCTGCCAGTTTGGCCAGGGTGTCGGTTACGGTCCGCTTTACGGTTTCGGTGGCCGCGGCGGCCGAGGTGCTGGCACCGGCTGACGTGTTGGCCAACGTTTCCCCGTCGGCGGCGCTGCCTGGGGCCGCTGGATTGGCACCCTGGGCTGCAGCTTCCTGCGCCGCCGGCGCCGTTGCCGCCGCCGTTGCCGTTGCCGTTGCCGGTGCCTTCAGCGATCCGTCACCGCTGCCCTCGACCCGCGGATTGTCCGCTGCGGGACCGGCGGCACACCCCGACACGAGAGCGGCCAGGACAGCACATGACAGCGCTGCACCGGCCCGGTTTATCTGCCGGCGGTAAGGGGTGGGACGCATGGTGTCATTGTGCCATGCGCCGGACGCCAGGCCGGTATGGCCGGCTGCAAGTGGCCACCCGCGCGCTGGTGCGGACGCGTGGTGGCGGGGGTGGGATGGAGGCGGGCGGACGGCCGGCGGCGGGGGGTGCCACCGGTCCGTCCGCCCGGGACTGAACGGGGAACGTTGACAGCTGATGCGTGTTTCCTAGACTTCGGCGAGTTCCCCGGTTTCCAGGTCAAGGGCAGCGAGTCCGCCGTCGTTGTCCTCAATGACGACCGCTGCATGGCCAAGCTCCCCGGGATGGTCGTCCTCACGGTCCTCCGGTTCGTCAAGGGCCGGGTCCATGGCAGGGGCATCCTCCGGGGACTGCGGCTGCTCCACGAGGGAAAGCGCAGGCCTTGAAGCGGTCCGGATGAAGTTTGCCGAGCCGAAGGTAAGGTCATGCCCCACGGCCTCGGCATCGATGATGGTGGAGTGGTAGACCCGGCCTTCCTTTTCCCAGGTGCGGATCTTCAGCTTGCCCACGACGATGACCGGCTGGCCTTTCCGGATGCTGCAGCCCAGGGTCCCGGCGAGGTTGCGGTAGCCCTGCACGGTGAACCAGTTGGTGTGCCCGTCGCCCCACGTTTTGGATTCCCGGTCAAAGCGGCGCGTGGTGGAACCGAGCCGGAAGGAGGCTGTTGCCACTCCTCCCGGCGTGGTGGAACTCGTGATCTCAGTGGCAACGAAGCCCCGGATGGTAATCGTTTCGCTCATGTCTACGTCCTGTCTGGATGGTGGCGCCTGTAGCAGGCATGACCAGCATCGCCCCGGATGCCCGCGGGCAGGAGGCACGGGTTCCCGTATGTGGACAACAGGGCCCGCCACGCCACATGGGGAGGAACAGTGCAGGCCGGATGACGCCGCCGCCATGCCGGGCAATGTAAACTTTTTGAGGCGCCGGCCTGCAGGCCGGTAGCTGATGCCTCAGTAGCTCAGGGGATAGAGCAGCGGCCTTCTAATCCGCCGGTCGGGGGTTCGATTCCCTCCTGGGGCACCTTGGTGGCTGATGCCCCGGTCTTCGGACCGGGGCGTTGTGCACCCGCCGCTATGCCTGCAGCCGGTGCGGCGCGGCCACAAGGGACCGGATCACGCTGCCGGCAGCCCCCAGCAGGGCACCAAACTCCCCCACCGCGGACACCGTTACCTGCTCCGACGCATACTTTCCGGGCGCATATTTCTGCAGGCTGTCCAGCAACGGGGCACGCAGCCAGGGCTCAAGGACTGCGAAATGGCCGCCCAGTACTACCGAATCGATATCCACCACCCGGGCCGTTGAAGCAAGCGCTATGCCCAGGCAGCGGCCCGCACGTTCGACGGCCGATACCGCCTTGGGTGCCCCGCCCTCGAGTGCCTGCAGGAGCGCTGACATCGCGGCAGACCGTGAACTCCCGTCCGGGGCCAGGCCGGCAGCAATGAAGATGGCGTCCTGGCCGGCCACCGTCTCCAGGCAGCCGGTCCCCCCGCAGGAACAATGGCCGCCGTCCGGATCCACCACGATGTGTCCCACTTCGCCGGCATGGCCTCCGGGGCCGGTGAACAGCTCGGAACCGATGACAATCCCGCCGCCCACGCCCACCTCACCGGAGACGAAAAGGAAGTTCGCTGCGCGGTCCGGCCGGTGCCGCAGTTCGGCCAGGGCTGCGGCATTGGCCTCGTTGAACAGTGCAACCCCCAGCGCTGTTTCGGGCAGCAGGGCGTAAAGGTCGAGGTCAACATTGACCCAGCCCAGGTTGGGAGCGGTCAGCACGCGCGCCCTGGCCGGGTCCACCAGTCCGGGTACCGCCAGCCCGCCGCCCACGACGTCGACGCCCTGTTCACCGGCAGCACCCCGCACCCTGGCCGCCAGGCCTGCGAGTGCGGCCAGCACCGGCTTGTCCGGGCTGTTCCGGTTATCGCGCTCCCGTACCTCGCGCCGCAGCACCTTCCCTGACAGGTCAACCACGGCGGCGGAAATGTAGTCGACGTTGACCTCCATTCCCATGACAGCACGGCTGGGGCTGAGCTCCAGCCCCACGCCCGGCCGGCCGCGGCCTTGGGGGTTAAGCCCGATTTCGCGGATGACCCCGGCGTCCAGGAGGTCCAGCACCAGGCTGGACACCGACGCCTTGGTCAATCCGGTGGCGCCGGCAACCTGGGCACGGCTGGGATGCGTGCCGGGCGGGAACTCGGCAATCGCGCCGAGGACCAGGGCAAGATTGCTGCGCCTCACGTCCCCCACGTTTCCGGGGGCCGGGGATCCGGACCCCGCCGCTGCAGGCGCCGGCATCACCATGACAAAGCTCCTTGGTTAGACGCTTCCGCCAAGTTTTTCGGCGGTCTCCACGCTGGACTATTGACCCCACCCTACGTCCGCTCATATAGTTCAGGCAATGAACTAAAGCTTCGCAATTCCGCGGCGCAACCCGATCGCAAGGACGCATCATGACTCTCTCCCCCACGCCCGCTGACAAGTTCACCTTCGGCCTCTGGACGGTCGGCTGGACCGGCGCCGATCCGTTCGGCGTGGCCACCCGTGCCGCTTTGGATCCGGTGGAGGCAGTCCACCGCCTGGCAGAACTGGGCGCCTACGGCATCACGTTCCACGACAATGACCTTGTTCCCTTTGACGCCTCCGCGTCAGAGCGGGACCTGATCCTGAAAAACTTCCGGTCAGCCCTGGCCGAGACGGGACTGAAGGTCCCCATGGTGACCACCAACCTGTTCAGCCACCCGGTCTTCAAGGACGGCGGCTTCACCTCAAACGACCGTTCCATCCGCCGCTTTGCCCTCTCCAAGGTCCTGCGCAACATTGACCGCGCCGCAGAGCTCGGCGCTGAAACGTTCGTCATGTGGGGCGGCCGCGAAGGCAGCGAATACGACGGCTCCAAGGACCTGGCAGCCGCCCTGGACCGCATGAAGGAAGGCGTTGACACCGCGGCCGGCTACATCAAGGACAAGGGCTACAACCTGCGGATCGCCCTTGAACCCAAGCCGAACGAACCCCGCGGCGATATCTTCCTGCCCACTGTCGGCCATGGCCTGGCCTTCATTGCCCAGCTCGAACACGGGGACATCGTGGGCCTGAACCCCGAGACCGGCCACGAGCAGATGGCGGGACTGAACTTCACCCACGGCATTGCGCAGGCACTCTGGGCCGGCAAGCTCTTCCACATCGATCTCAACGGCCAGCGCGGCATCAAGTACGACCAGGACCTGGTGTTCGGCCACGGCGACCTCACCAGCGCCTTCTTCACGGTCGACCTGCTGGAGAACGGCTTCCCGGGCGGCGGCCCGAAGTACGACGGCCCGCGCCACTTCGACTACAAGCCCTCCCGCACCGACGGCTACGACGGCGTGTGGGAGTCCGCCAAGGCCAACATGGCCATGTACCTGCTGCTGAAGGAACGGGCGCTGGCGTTCCGCGCAGACCCGCAGGTCCAGGAAGCACTCAAGACCTCCGGCGTCTTCGAACTCGGCGAGCCCACCCTCAGTGCCGGCGAAAGCACCGCAGACCTGCTGGCCGACGCCGCAGCCTTCGAGGACTTCGACGCCGACAAGGCTGCTGAGCGCTCCTTCGCGTTCGTCCGGCTCAACCAGCTCGCCATCGAGCACCTCCTGGGCGCCCACTAGGCCATGGTGCTCGTCGCAGGCATCGACAGCTCCACCCAGTCGTGCAAGGTGGTGATCCGCGATGCCGATACCGGAGCATTGGTCCGCCAGGGCCGGGCCCCGCACCCTGAGGGCACCGAGGTCCACCCGGACCATTGGTGGACGGCACTGCAGAAGGCGGTGGCAGACGCCGGCGGACTGGATGACGTCAGCGCCGTGTCTGTCGGAGGCCAGCAGCACGGCATGGTCTGCCTGGACAGCGACGGTGCGGTGATCCGG
Source organism: Pseudarthrobacter sp. 902506025 (assembly GCF_040702325.1). NCBI lineage: Bacteria > Bacillati > Actinomycetota > Actinomycetes > Micrococcales > Micrococcaceae > Pseudarthrobacter > Pseudarthrobacter sp. 902506025. Next base: position 49,792 of record NZ_JBFBKW010000009.1, on the reverse strand, counting down.
CCGGCGCTGCTGTGGAACGATACCCGCAGCGCCGGCGCCGCCCTGGAACTCATCGAATCCGCCGGCGGCGGCGATCCAGCCGTCGGCGCGCAGTACTGGGCGCGCGCCACCGGTACGGTGCCGGTCGCATCCCTGACGCTGACCAAGCTGCGCTGGCTGGCGGAAAATGAACCGGAAAACGCCGCGGGGGTGGCCGCCGTCTGCCTGCCGCATGACTGGCTCACCTGGCGGCTCGCAGGCCACGGGCCAGGCAGCGGTAAAGAAGGGCTGGCCGCCCTGGCCACGGACCGCTCGGACGCATCCGGTACGGGCTACTACTCGACGGCGGAAGGCAAGTACCTGCCGGACGTCCTGTCCGCGGCACTCGGCCACGTGCCGGTCCTCCCCCGGGTCCTCGGGCCCCTGGAAGCGGCGGGAAAGACGCCGGCGGGCACCCTCCTGGCGGCAGGCGCCGGGGACAATGCGGCGGCCGCGCTTGGTGCAGGGGCCCGGTTGGGCGATGTGGTGATGTCACTGGGCACGTCCGGGACCGTCTTCGCGGTCTCGGATTCACCGGCGGCTGACGCCTCGGGACTGGTGGCCGGATTCGCCGACGCCGCCGGGCATTTCCTGCCGCTGGTGTGCACCTTGAATGCCACCCGCATCTTCGATGCCACCGCCGCCCTGCTGGACGTGGACCTGGCCGAGTTCAACCGGCTGGCGTTGTCCGCCGGGCCCGGTGCCGGCGGCCTCACCCTGGTCCCGTACTTCGATGGGGAAAGGACCCCCAACCTGCCGGACGCCACCGGCTCCCTGCACGGCATCACCCGGGCCAACTACACCCCCGCCAACGTGGCGCGCGCCGCCGTCGAGGGCGTTGTCTGCTCACTGGCGGACGGCCTGGCGGCACTGCAGGACCAGGGCGTGACCGCCCGGCGGATCCTCCTGGTGGGCGGCGGGGCCCAGTCAGCAGCCGTGCAGGAAGTGGCCGCCAGCCTGCTGGGAACCGGCGTCACGGTGCCGCAGCCGGGCGAGTACGTGGCCGACGGCGCCGCGCGCCAGGCTGCGGCGGCACTCACCGGACGCTTCCCCGAGTGGGCGGCAGACGCCGTCGACCTTCCGCTGGGAAAGGACGACGCCGGCGTGTTGGCAAGGTACCGCCGGTTCGCCTCGCTCTACCCATAGGGCTGCAGCAGGGCAGCGGGCAGGAAAAAGGACCCGGAACCAGGGTGGGAAAGCCTCCCCTGGTCCGGGTCCTTTCATGTGGGGCGCAGGCTCCTGCCGTGACGCAGCAGGAGCCCGCGGTCTTGAACCAGGTCAGGCGTACGGCAGGACAAGCTCCGCGTACCGCTCCTTGACCGCGGCCAGGACGGTGTTGCCGTCCGTGTCCCAGATCTCCTGATTGAAAATCTCCACTTCGATGTCGCCGGTGTACCCGGCGTCGCGGACCCAGGTGCCGATCGTGGCAAAGTCCACCACGCCGTCGCCCATGTACCCGCGGGAGAGCAGCGGATCGGCGGCGATGGGCATGTTGAAGTCGCACACCTGGTAGGAGGCGATGCGGTTCTCCCGGCCGGCGCGTTCGATCTGCGCCTTCAGTTCCGGGTCCCACCAGACGTGGAATGTATCGACGGCGACGCCAACTGTCGATGCGTCGAAGGGCGCTGCGAGGTCCAGGGCCTGCCCCAGGGTGGAGATCAGTGCGCGGTCCGCGGCGTACATCGGGTGCAGCGGTTCCAGCACCAGGCGGACGCCGTTTTCCTGTGCGAAAGGGACCAGGTCCGCGAGCCGGTCAGCCACACGCTGCCGGGCGTCCACGATGTCCTTCTCCCCTGACGCGAGTCCGCCCACCACCAGGAACAGTTCGGTGGTGTCCAGCGCCACGGCTTCGAGGATCGCTGCACGGTTGTCGGCGAGCGCGTTTGCCTGGCCTTCCGCGTCCGCCGCCGTGAGGAACCCGCCGCGGCACAGCGAGGACACACGCAGGCCCGCGTCCTTGATCAGGCGTGCTGCCTTGTCCAGACCGGCCTCCGCCACCCGGTCGCGCCAGGGGCCGATGGCGGGGATGCCGGCGTTGACGCAGCCCTCGACCACCTGGGCAAGCGTCCACTTCTTGGTGGTGGCGCTGTTGATGGACAGGCGGGAGAAGTCGCTCATACTCCCACCCCGTTGATCCGCAGGTAATCGGACATGCGGAAGGCGGCCAGCGCCGGGTCCTTCAGCAAGCCGGCCTGGTCGGCCAGCTCAAAGGTCCGGGCAAGGTGGCAGACGGAGCGGCCGGAGTGCAGGCCGCCGACCATCTGGAACCCGGGCTGCTTGCCGTTGAGCCAGGACATGAACGCGATGCCGGTCTTGTAGTAGAACGTCGGGGCGCTGAAAATGTGCTTGCCCAGTTCACGGGTGGAGTCCAAAATTTCCCGTGCCCTGGCCGGATTTCCGGCGTCATAGTTCTGCAGGGCCACGGAAGCGGCCGGGTAGATGGCCGCGAAGATGCCCAGCAGGGCGTCGGAGTGGTGGCTGCCGTCGCCGTCGATGAGCTCCGGGTAGTTGAAGTCGTCCCCGGTGTACAGGCGGACGCCTTCAGGCAGCGCCGCCCGCAGGGCCACCTCGTGGCCGGCGTCGAGCAGGGAGACCTTGACCCCGTCCACCTTGGCCGCGTTGTCCCTGATCAGGCCCAGGAAGGTTTCAGTGGCAGTGGCGACGTCGTCCGAGCCCCAGTAGCCCGCCAGGGCGGGATCGAACATGGTGCCCAGCCAGTGGAGGATGACCGGCTGGTCAACCTCCTGCAGGAGTGTGGAGTAGACGTTCAGGTAGTCTTCCGGCCCACGTGCTGCCTTGGCAAGTGCCCGGGAGGCCATGATGATGACCTTGGGGCCGGCCTCGCTGATCACGGCAATCTGCTCACGGTATGCCCCGAGGACGGCTTTCAGGCCGGCCTCACCCGTGGGCAGGGCGTCGAGGTCCAGCTGGTCGGTACCGGCACCGCAGGACACGAGGTCACGGACCGATTTACCGGCGGTGGCCGGGTTGTTGGCCGAGACCACCGATGCTGCCTCGACGCCGGTGCGCTTGATGAGCTGCTGCGTGGCGGCCCAGTCAAGGCCCATGCCGCGCTGGGCGGTGTCCATGGCGTCGGCCACACCAAGACCATAGGACCAGAGCTCGTGGCGGTACGCCATGGTGGCGTCCCAGTCCAGGCGCGCCGGGGCTCCGGGAGTGTTGTCGGCGAGGACCTCGGGGATGACGTGGGCCGCGGCGTAGGCGCGCCGCGCGGTAAGCGGGGCGGTGGGGCGGGCCCACGGCATGGCTCCCCGGAGGCGGTACTCCCTGGTGCCGCCGTCCTCGGAGGGAAGGATAAGGGAAGTCATCAGAGCGTGATCTCCGGGATGTCAATGGTGCGGCGCTCGTCATTGGACCGGAGGCCAAGTTCGGCGAGCTGGACACCGCGGGCGGCGGACAGCAGGCCGAAACGGTGTTCCCTGCCGGCCACAACGTCGCGCAGAAACTCTTCCCACTGCAGCTTGAACCCGTTGTCCAGCTCGGCATTGGCCGGGACTTCCTGCCACTGGTCGCGGAAGGACTCGGTGACGGGCAGGTCCGGGTTCCAGACCGGCTTGGGGGTGTGGGCGCGCTGCTGGGCGACGCACTTGTTCAGGCCTGCGACGGCGGAGCCATGGGTCCCATCAACCTGGAACTCCACCAGTTCATCGCGGTAGACACGCACTGCCCAGGACGAGTTGATCTGGCCGACCACCTGGTCGCCGCCCGGGGTCTCGAGCTCGAAGATGCCGTAGGAGGCGTCATCCGCCGTGGCCTTGTATTCCTTGCCGGCTTCGTCCCAGCGCGCCGGGATGTGGGTGGCGGTCTTGGCGTTGACGCTCTTGACCTGGCCGATGATGCCCTCCAGGACGTAGTTCCAGTGGCAGAACATGTCCGTGGTCATTCCGCCGCCATCTTCCTTGCGGTAGTTCCAGGACGGGCGCTGCGCGGCCTGGATGTCGCCTTCGAAGACCCAGTAGCCGAACTCGCCGCGGATGGAGAGGATGCGGCCGAAGAAGCCCTCGTCCACCAGGCGGCGGAGCTTGACCAGGCCCGGGAGGTAGAGCTTGTCGTGGACGACGCCGGCAGTAACGCCTGCCTCCTTGCCGATGCGGGCCAGTTCAATGGCTTCTTCGAGGGTCTCGGCCGTGGGCTTCTCGGTGAAGATGTGCTTGCCGGCCAGCATCGCCTTCTTCAGGGTTGCGGCGCGCAGGCTGGTCATGGAGGCGTCAAAGATGACGTCCACCGTGGGGTCGTTGATCACGGCGTCCAGGTCCGTGGTCCACTCGGACACCTTGTGCTTTTCCGCCAGTTCCCGGATCTTGGCCTCGTTGCGGCCCACCAGGATGGGTTCAACCTGGACCCTGGTGCCGTCCGGGAGGGTGAAGCCGCCGCCATCGCGGATGGGCAGGATGGAGCGCAGCAGGTGCTGGCGGTAGCCCATCCGGCCGGTGATGCCGTTCATGGCGATGCGGATTGTCTTTGTTTCGAAGCCCATGTGTCCTCCACGGTGAGTGAGCAAGGTAGTCAAGCTAATTGGGAAAGCGCATTCCCACTGCTTCCATGATGCACGGCGCGCTTCCCCTTGGCAAGCGCTTTCCGAAACTAGTTTGAACTGCCATAATGTGCTTTAGCCTTCGAGCCCGTACAAGACCAGGAGATGCAGTGGCTGCAAGTACCCTTACCGAGGTGGCCCGCCTTGCCGGCGTTTCCCCCGCCACGGCCTCCCGCGTGCTGAACGGATCCGCCCGCAAACCGGGGAAGGACATTGCCGAACGGGTCCGGCAGGCGGCTGAGTCGCTCGGCTACATCCCCAACGCACAGGCACAGGGGCTGGCGAAATCCAGTTCCGGCCTGATCGGCCTGATCGTCCATGACATTGCCGATCCCTACTTCGCGGCCATTGCCAGGGGCGTGCAGGAAGCCGCCCGGGAACAGCGAAAGATGGTACTCCTTGCCACCACCGGCGGCGGCCCCGCGGAGGAAAAGGAAGCGGTGGCTGCGTTCGCGGCGCGCCGGGCAGACTCGATCGTGATCGCCGGTTCCCGCTCAAGCCGCGACGAGGACAAGGACGGCAACAGCGAGCTGGCAGCCGAACTTGACCGGTATTGCCGCAACGGCGGCCAAGTGGCGGTGGTGGGCCACCCCGTCGTGGGTGCAACTGCTCCGGAGGGGTACCACGTGGTGAAAGTGCCCAACCAGGAGCTGGCCGGCCGGCTGGCCACCGAACTTGCGGGCAGCTGGGACGGGGACTTCGTCATTGTCGGCGGTCCCGAAGGCCTCCTGACCTCTGATGACCGGGTCCGCGGTTTCCAGGAGGGACTGGAACGGGCCGGGCGGCGGCCGGCGGAAGTGCTCCGCAGCGCGTTCAACCGGTCCGGAGGATATGACGCCGGACTTGAACTGGCCGCCCGGATCAAGGCAGCCCGGACCAACGCGGGCCCGTCCGGCGAGGGGGGCGGCGCACCCAAGCTGTGCATTTTCGCCGTCAACGATGTGATGGCCATCGGGGCCGCGGCAGCATTGCGGTCCGAGGGGCTCCGCATCCCCCGCGACGCCGCCATCGCCGGTTTCGACGATATTGAGACCCTCCGCGACTTCCGGCCGGCCCTTTCCACGGTCCGCCTGCCGCTGGAGGACATTGGGCGCGTGGCCACCCGGGCCACCCAGCGGAGGCTTGCCGGCGACGACGGCGACGACGGCGACGGCGCCGACGACGCTTCACCCGGTGACATCACAGGCGAGGTCACGCTGCGGCGCAGCACCGAAGCTGCCGCCTGATGGCGGCGCGTGCGCTTACGGCAGTTCCCGCCCGTCCGGGGGCTGCCGGCGCCCGGCCGGCCATCCTGGTCCTGCCGGGAGGAGGATACGCCCGCCAGGCTGACCACGAAGCGGAGCCCGTTGCAGAGTGGCTGGCCTCCCTGGGAATCCACGCCTTCGTCCTCCGCTACAGGGTGGCCCCTGACCGGCACCCTGCTCCCCTGGAGGACGCAAAGGAAGCAATGCTCCACATCAGGAAGGGACAGCACCGGTTCGCCGTCGACCCGGAGCGCATCGGCGTCCTGGGCTTCTCCGCCGGCGGCCACCTGGCGGCCACCCTCAGCACGGCAGCTGCCACCGGAAACCCGGACCTGGATGTGCCCGCAGCCGTCCCCGACCTCTCGGTGCTCTGCTATCCGGTTGCATCACTGACCCACGAGGCGCACCAGGGATCGGTGGCAAACCTCCTTGGCGGCGCGCCGCCGTCGGGCCTCCTCAGGGCCCTCTCGCCGGAGCTGAACGTCACTCCCCGGACGCCGCCGGCCTTCCTCTGGCATACAGCCGATGACGACGCCGTTCCGGTGAGCAACAGCCTGAACTATGCCAGGGCGCTCTTTGCCGCCGGCGTTCCGGCGGAACTGCATGTCTTCCCGCAGGGACGGCATGGGCTGGGGCTTGCCGCGGACCACCCCGGACCACGGCAGTGGACCGCACTGTGCGCAGCCTGGCTGCAGCGTGCCGGATGGACGGACTCCGTCCACCAAGCCGCCACGGCCGGCCCCGCCTAGCCCCGCGCCCGCCGAGGCCGGACCGGCCTAGCCCAGAGCGCGGATGGTCCAGCCCGCCGAGTGGGCCTGGCCGGGCTGCAGGTGCACCAGGTCCGTGCCTGAATGCAGGGCATCAGGCGGACACGTCATGGGTTCAACAGCCAGGCCCAGCCGGTCCGGGCGGGCGGGCTTGTCGCCGGTGTGCACCTGGACCCAGGGCCATTCGGCGCCCCATTCGAGTTCCACACCTGTACCCAATGGGTCCAGTACCCGCACCCGGGCCAGGCCCGCACCGTCCCGGGCGATGTCCGTGAAGGCGTGGTCGATCTTCACCGGCCCCAGACGCCGCGGCGAACGGAAGTCGAAGGCATCCCCGTCCACCTGCCGCATGCCCACCGGCAGCAGCCGGTCAGGGGTCACCTCCAGGTAGGCAGCGGCCGGCAGATCCAGCGTCCAGTCATCCAGCGGGGACGGACCGGCCACCAGGTAGGGATGGGGGCACACCCCGTACGGGGCGGCAGCGGCACCGGTGTTGACCGCCCGCACCATGCCATGGAGCCCGTCGGCGGAGAGCGTATAGGTCACCGACAACTCCAGGTCCCCCGGGTAATCCGGGCCGGCCGGAATGCGGCAACCCAGGACGGCGCGGTCCGCGGCCGCTTCCAGCACCTTCCATGGCCTGTGGATGGCAAGGCCATGCAGGGCAGCGCCGCGTTCCGGTTCGTTGACGGCAGCGGCATAGGACTTGCCCCCATACGAGTAGGTGCCGTCCGCGAGGCGGTTGGGCCAGGGCGCGCAGACCACGCCGCGGTAGTCGGGTACGGGTCCGTCGGGGCCAAAGCCCACCACCAAGTCCCTGTCCCCGTGGCGGAGTTCCCTCAGCGCCCCGCCGCGGAGGGTGACGACGGCGGAGTAGGGTCCGTGGGCGAGGTGGACTTCAGTTCCGGGCATGGTTACCTCTGCGTCGTAGTGTGTTAGCGCTCACCAGCCTACCGCACCGCCGGCGCTGTCCACTGGCTACAGTTGCCCCATGGATACCGCCGCCGACCAGGACCTCATCGCCTCCGTCAGGGGTGCACTCCACGGGCTGGCCGACCCTGTCCGGGCTGCGGGAGCGCAGGCCTACATGAAGTCCGAGCTCCCCTCGCTCGGCGTACGGGTTCCCGAGGTGCGGCGCATCGCGAAGCGGGCTGCCCGGGAGCATCCGCCGGTTTCCGCCGGGCAGCTGCGCGCCACCGTGCTGGACCTGTGGCGCACCTCCACGTTCCGGGAGGAGAAGTACGCGGCCATCGACCTGACAGCACACCGGCTGGTGGCCTCCGACCTGGACATGCTTCCTGTGTACGCAGAAATGATCCGGACAGGCGCATGGTGGGACTTTGCCGATGGCGTGTCCGGCCGGATCTGCACCCTGCTGCAGGCGCACCCCCGGGAGATGTCGGGTCTCCTGCTGCGGTGGAGCAAGGACCCCGACCTTTGGATCCGCAGGGCCGCCATCACGTCGCAGCTGCGCGCCGGGAAGGCCACCGACACGCGACTGCTCGCCGCCATCATCGAGCCGAACCTGGCGGACCGGGAGTTCTTTATCCGCAAGGCCATCGGCTGGGCGCTGCGCGAGTACGCCAAGACCGCACCGGAGTGGGTGGAGGCGTTCGTTTCCCGCAACAAGGACGCCATGAGTCCGTTGTCGCGGCGGGAGGCCCTGCGCAGGATCAGCGCCGGGGCCGCACAGCAATAGCCGCCGCTAGATCACGGGACGTTCGACGACGGGCTGGTGCGATTTGCGGAACAGCCTGCGGGTGCCGGGGTCCCAGAAGATCAGGTACAGGGCAAAGAGCAGGGCGGTCAGCGCCGCGGCAACGCGGGCCAGGGCGAGGGCGAAGCCGAGGTCCTGGGTCTGGAGGTACGGGAAAACGTCCAACTGGTCCGAAATCGCGTAGATCATGAAGAAGGACACCACGAAGTACAGGGCCTTGACCTGCCAGTCGTTCCTGATGCCGGTCACGGCAAAGAGCGGTATGAGCCAGACGACGTACCAGGCCTGGATGATCGGGGCCAGCAGGACCACGGCCGCCAGGGCGAGCGTGAGGCGGCGCATCAGGCGGTCGTAGTCACCCTTGAAGATCTGCCAGGCGACGATGCCCACGGCCAGCAGCTTGCCGGCGTCGAATACCCAGCCCGCGGGGACCGAACCGTCAAAGCCGAAAGCGGTGGCCAGGGATCCGACCACCATGCCAATCAAGCCCACCGGGGCGTACCAGATCGAAATGCTGCCCGGCGCGGACAGGCCGTTGATCCAGCCGAAGCCGAACCCGCTGACCATGCTCAAGGCGGTCAACAGCGCCAGGCTCAGGCCGGCCGTCAGGGCCCAAAACGCCACTTTCCGGAGCCAGCCCGCGTTCCGGCCTGCCCACAGGAGGCCGATGAAGGGCAGGAAGACAATGGTGATGGGCTTCACCGCGATGGAGAGGGTCACCAGGGCGATGCCACGGACCTGGCGCCGGGTCGCGGAGTAGTACAAGCCTGCCAGGGCGAGCCCGATCATCAGGGAGTCGTTGTGGACACTGGCAATGAAATTGGTCAGGAAGAGCGGGTTGGCCACGGTCAGCCAGAGAGCGCGGTGCGGGTTCACGCCGTGCAGTTCGGCGAGCCGGGGCACGTAGACGACGCAGAGCACCACACCGGCCAGCGCCACCAGCCGGAAGAGCATGACGCACGCCTCCGGCTGGACGTTGGTCACCCAGACGACGAACTGCTCGATCCACAGGAACAGCTGGCCATAGGGAACCGGCGCCTCGGTCCACATTTTGTCGGCGCCGAGCTGGAAGTAGTTGGACAGCGCGGAAATGCCGTTTTCGTACGGATTGAAGCCCTCCACCATCAGGCGCCCCTGCCCGATGTACGCATACACGTCGCGGCTGAACAGCGGCACGCTGAACATCATGGGAAGACCCCATGCCACCACCGCGGACAGGGTTGCCCGCCGTGCCTGTTCACCCCACACCCGGACTTTCTGGCCCAGCCGCAGCCAGGCACGCACCAGCAGCATGCCGCCGATGGCCACCAGGACGATGGACAGCGCCACGCCGGGAGCCTCCGTCCGCATCCAGATGAACACGGGCATCCGCCGCAGTTCCGAGACCGGGGCCAGCCAGCCGACGCCAATGGAGCCGATCATCATGAACATGGAGCCCAGGAAACCGGCAAGCAGGGGTGAGCGCGGATTGTCCACCTCGGCACTGCCCGTTCCGGCAATACCGGCCGCCGCCATCTCCCCCGTTGCGGGCACAGGCGCCGTCATCTCAGGATCGTCCAATCTTGTTGCGTTTTCCGCTGTTGATCCGGCGGGCCGCACGGGCCGGCCGGGACACGATTAAGGGGCGGAAGGGCGACCCGCCGCGTACCGAAATCCTAGCATCGGCAGGGTGCCCGGAAGTGTAACGGTAGGCTGGTCCGGTGCCTATATCTAACGAACGAATCGTCTGGATCGACTGCGAAATGACCGGCCTGGACATCAAGAACGACGCCCTGATCGAGGTGGCAGCACTGGTCACCGACTCGGAGCTCAACATCCTTGGTGAGGGCGTCGACGTCGTCATCAAACCCGACGATGCCGCAGTGGCCCAGATGTCCGACTTCGTCCGGGACATGCACACCAAGTCCGGGCTGCTGGCGGAGCTGCCGCACGGCAAGACGATGGCAGAAGCAGAGGCCGCGGTCATGGAGTACATCTCCACGTGGGTCCCGGATCCGCGCAAAGCACCTCTGGGCGGCAACTCCGTGGGAACCGACCGGGTGTTCCTGTCCCGCGACATGCCTGCCGTGGTGGAGCACCTGCATTACCGGGTCATTGACGTCAGCACCATCAAAGAGCTCTCGCGCCGTTGGTACGCCCGGGCGTACTTCCAGTCGCCGGCGAAGAAGGGTGGCCACCGCGCGCTGGGAGACATCAAGGACTCCATCGACGAGCTCCGCTACTACCGCGAGGCAGTGTTCGTCCCCGCCCCCGGGCCGGACAGCGCCACCGCCCAGAAGATTGCCAGGGGAATCACCAACGGGGACGCCGGGAACCAGTCCGCGGAGTAATCTGCGCCACGTTTTGAGGAAATTTCGCTCAAATCGCTGAAAGTGGACAAAGCACCCTGTTCGAGCAGGTAAGCTATTTGAGTTGCGTTTCCAGGAAGCCGCTCCGGTGGAATTCCCTTGAGGCACATGGTGGGCGTAGCTCAGTTGGCAGAGCGCCTGGTTGTGGTCCAGGAGGTCGCGGGTTCAACCCCCGTCGCTCACCCTCACGGGGCGGCACATGCAGCCGTCAACAAAGGAGGCCGCACCGGATATCCGGTGCGGCCTCCTTTGTCGTGCCCCACCGGGCACACGCATTGCAGCCGGGGACACCGCGAAGCCGAAGGACTACTGATATGACCGTTCTGCCGATCACCATCTGGGGCGAGCCTGTCCTGCACCGCCGCGCCGCCGAGGTGGAGGTCTTCGACGACGAACTGCGCACCCTGATTGCCGACATGTTCGAAACCAACGACGCCGCCAACGGGGTGGGCCTGGCCGCCCCGCAGATCGGCGTCGGCAAGCGGATCTTCGTTTACAAGTACGCCAATGACGACGGCGCTCCCCCAACCGGCGTCCTGGTGAATCCCGTCCTGACCCTGTCCAAGGTCTCAGGTGCTGCTCCCGATCCCGACGAAGAGGAAGAGGGCTGCCTGTCCTTCCCGGGCGAACAGTATCCGCTCAAGCGGGCCGAATGGGCCCGGGTGGAGGGCTTTGACGGGTTCGGGGAACCGGTCCGCTTCGAGGCCACAGGCTGGTTTGCCAGGGTCATCCAGCACGAGTATGACCACCTGGACGGCAAGCTGTACGTCAACCGGCTGTTGGACCGGTATTCCCGCAAGGCCATGAAGCAGGCCAAGAAGAACGGCTGGGGCGTGCCGGGGCTGACCTGGATGCCCGGCGTTGACCCGGATCCCTTCGGACACTGACCGGTTCAGCCACGGGGCCGCCGGCCACCGACCCGGCCCGGCGGATGCCGGTCAGCCTGCCGTAATGGTCTGCTGCTGGGGGCAGGAGGCCAGGACCCGCTTCATGGCGTCCTTTTCCGCTGCCGTTACCCACAGCCCGTACGCGGCCTTCACGGAAATCTGCCGGGCCACGTAATGGCAGCGGATTGCCGTGTTTTTGGGCAGCCAGGTAGCGGCGTCCCCCGCGCTTTTTTGCTGATTGGCGGCGCCGTCCGCCGCGATGAGGTTCAGGGGATCGTTTGCCAGGCTCTGGCGTTCCTTCGGCGCCAAACGCTGGGCGCCCTTTTGCCAGGCATCACCCAGGGCGACGACGTGGTCGATCTGGACCGCGCGGCTGCTGTCCGAACCGCGCCGGAAATCAATATCCTGCCCCGTGTAGGGTTCCCGGAAATGCCCGGACGTCACCTTGCAGGAGGAACCCTCCGAGAACACAACATCGGCGAGGTCCCGGCGAAGAATGTCATTGCGGGTGTCGCAGCCGTTGCGGTCCACATCGAGCCAGGCCTGGCCAAAGGCGTCCCGGCTGTAGTCGGTGCTGGGCGCCCGCCCTTTGACAGCCAGGCCGTCAAGGGCTGCGAGGGCGCTGCCGGCCGGCACCGGGTTGGGTTCCTGGACGGGCTTCATCCAGGCGGGGTCGAAGACCGGCGCCTCCGTGGGCCCCTCCGTGGCGGGCCCGGCTGCCGCGAACTGTCCGGCGGTGAAGAACCAGAACAGTGCGGCAAGGATGGAGACCGCGGCCGTCACCAGAAGCGCCCAAGCCTGCCGGGAACGGCGGCGTGCGCGGCGGTAGGCGGACCAGCTGACGGTCACGGGGTTGACGCCGGGAGGGGAAAGTCGGGCACCCCAAGAGCCTAGGACACAGGGCGCGGGCGGCCGCTGATATCCACACTGTTGAGGACGAGTGATGGGTCACAGCGCCCGGTGGTGGCCGCCGGGTTATTGTTCCCTGGTGACCCTACGCAGGTCTTCTTCCGCGATGGACAGCAGGTCCTCGAGCTGGCGCACCCGCTCATCGGTGACGTCGCCGGTCCTCTGGGCGGCACGGGCGCGCTCCAGAAGCCGCACGGCTTCCTTATGGTTGGCTTTGGCCACGTCCAGTGCGTGCTCGAGGGTGGTTTCGTGCTGAAGTGTCGATTCGTTGTCCATGCCACCAGTGTGGTCCCGTTTCCCGGCTGATTCCAGAGAATCAGCCGGGAATTCGCAGGACGCGGGCGGATGTGCCTAGACGGCGATCGCGGCCAAGGCGGCAGCGCTTTCCTTGGCGGGGAAGGACGGCGGGTTCACGCCTGCCATCTCTTCCATGACGCGGACCACCTGGCAGCTGTAGCCGAACTCGTTGTCGTACCAGACGTAGAGGACCAGGTTCTTGTCCGTGGACACGGTGGCCAGGCCGTCCACGATCCCGGCGCGGCGGGATCCGACGAAGTCGGTGGAGACAACCTCGGGCGAGTCGATGTAGTCGATCTGCTTGCGCAGGTCCGAGTGCAGCGACATTTCACGCAGGTAGTTGTTGACCTCGTCCTTGGTGGTGCCGTTTTCAAGGGTGAGGTTCAGGATGGCCAGCGAAACGTCCGGGGTGGGGACGCGGATGGAGCTGCCGGTGAGCTTTCCCAGGAGTTCGGGCAGGGCCTTCGCCACTGCCTTGGCGGCACCGGTTTCGGTGATGACCATGTTCAGCGCAGCGGAACGGCCGCGGCGGTCGCCCTTGTGGAAGTTGTCGATCAGGTTCTGGTCGTTGGTGAAGGAGTGGACGGTTTCCACGTGGCCGTGGACCACGCCGAACTTGTCGTTGATGGCCTTCAGGACCGGGGTGATGGCGTTGGTGGTGCAGGACGCCGCGGAAACGATCTTGTCCGAGTCGGTGATGTCCCGGTGGTTGATGCCGTGGACGATGTTCTTCAATTCACCCTTGCCCGGCGCGGTCAGCAGGACCCGCGCAACGCCCTTGCTCTGCAGGTGCTGGGACAGGCCTTCGGCGTCGCGCCAGCGGCCGGTGTTGTCCACCACCAGGGCGTTGTTGATGCCGTAGGCGGTGTAGTCGATGGTGGCGGGGTCGTTCGAGTAGATGACCTGGATCTGGACACCGTTGGCAGTGATGGTGTTGGCCGCCTCGTCGATCCGGATGGTGCCTTCGAAGGACCCGTGGACGGAGTCGCGGCGCAGCAGGCTGGCCCGCTTGGAGAGGTCGTTGTCGGATCCGCGGCGCACCACAATGGCCCGCAGGCGCAGGCCGTGGCCACCGCCGGCCTTTTCGATGAGGACGCGGGCCAGGAGGCGGCCGATGCGGCCAAAGCCATAGAGCACGACGTCGGTGCTGGTGCGGTCATCGCCGCCCCGCTTGCCCACGATTTCGGCGAGCTCTTCGCGGAGGAATTCCTCCAGCGTGGCGCCGTTGCCTTCTTCCTTGAACTTCTGGTTCAGGCGGGCGATGTCGATCGCGGCGGCACCCAGTTCGAGTCCGGCCAGCGTGTTCAGCAGGGGCGCCGTGTCCTCCAGGAGCAGTTCGTCCTTGCTCATCCGGCGCGCGAAGCGGTGCGCCTTGAGGATGTTCATGGTGGACTTGTTGATCAGGCTCCGGCCGTGGATGCTGGTCACCACGTTGTTTTCGCGGTACAGCCTGCCGATCACCGGGATCATGGCCTCGGCGAGGGCCTCCCGGCCCATCCACGTATCAAGACAAGAATCAGACGTCTGGCTCACAGAAATACCTTCCTCGGTTCAGCCGTGTACGTCGTCGTACACAGATGTAGGCCACCTGATGATGTCCAGGGGCACCGGCGCCCGCAGGGGATGGTCCCCAGGCGCCTGGATCGCGTGCAAAGAAAAACCGCCGGTTGCGGACGCAACTTTCGGCGGTAGAACTCCTGCGTCCGGAATCCATTCTAATTTGGCACGGTCCACGGAACACGCTCGGGATGCGTGAAATCACTCACACGCCCGGGGCGGACCGCACAACGCAGACTGCCGGCCTTCAGTTGTGGATGGCAGAGTACAGGTTCAGGCTGGCGGAGAACACGAGCCAGGAAAAGTACGGCAGCACCAGGTACCCGGCGGTGGCGTCCACCGGTCCGAAGCGCAGGATCAGGAACGCCAGGGTTGCGGTCAGCGCGCAGATGACAGCAAAGGCTGCCCACAGGGCCACCACTCCAAGCATGGGATACATCGCGAAGAACGTCACCGGCCACGCAGTGTTGAGCAGCAGTTGCCCCACATAGCCGGCAAGGGTGCCCCCGGACAGGCGCCCTTTGCGCCAGACCAGCCAGGCCGCTGCCGCCACGCCGGCATAGAGCACCATCCAGGTGGTGCGGAACATCCACGACGGCGGCATCCACGGAGCTTTCAGCGAGCCCGCGTACCAGCCGTTGGAGTTAAGGATGATGGGAACTGAGGCGAGTACCCAGGCCAGCGCGGAAAGGGCCAGGAAACCGGCGAGGGCAACACCCTGTGAACGGACGCCGGGAATGCCCGCTGCGGGTGCGGGACGGGTTTCAGGAATTACGGGCACGGTTCAGGATCCCCGACGCATAGCCCGTGGTCAAACGCGGTTTAAGGATGGGACAGCCGATACGCCGGGTTCTGTTCTCCCCTGCCGTTACCGGAAAGGGAGCGACGGCCATCCATCTACGAGTACCGTTGCCGGCACCCTCCAGCGGCCTACCCGGACACTCGGGCGGGCAGCCCTCGAACGTGTCCTGTCTGGCCTTGCTCCGGGTGGGGTTTACCTAGCCTTCCCGGTCACCCGGGAAGCTGGTGGTCTCTTACACCACCGTTTCACCCTTACCTGCCCTCCCCGGCCGGAGCCGGAAATGCAGGCGGTCTGTTTTCTGTGGCACTGGCCTGCGGGTTACCCCGAGTGGGCGTTACCCACCACCCTGCCCTGCGGAGCCCGGACGTTCCTCGAGCCACTTGCGTGGCGCGCGGCCGTCTGGCTGTCCCATCCGGGTCCCAGTCTACCGGCGCCGCCGGCCGCCTTTTGCCGCCGGTAGGATCGGACGGTGCTGATTCTGCTTCCCCCTTCCGAAGGCAAGACACCCGCGCTCCGCGGCCCCGCCGTCGACTGGACCGCCCTGGGCTTCCCGGAGCTCAACCCGTACCGCGCCAAGGTCCTTGAGGCGCTGGGAACAGTTAGCGCCCATCAGGATGCCCTCGCCCTGCTGGGCGTCGGAGCATCCCTGCGGGACGACGTCGAACGCAATACGCGACTGCATGCCGAACCGGCGGCGCCGGCGCACAGCATTTATTCGGGCGTCCTGTATGACGCCCTGGGCTACCGGACGCTGACGCCGGTTCAGCGCCGGAAGGCCGATGAGTCCGTCCTGGTGATCTCGGCGCTGTGGGGGGCCCTGCGCTTTGGCGACAGCGTTCCTGCCTACCGGTTGTCCATGGGCACGTCCTTGCCCGACGTCGGCCGGCTGGCTCCCTTCTGGAAGGCGCAGCTTGCCGACACCCTGGGCGCAGCAGCCCAGGGACACCTTGTGGTGGACTGCCGGTCCAGCACGTACGCAGCGGCGTGGGCGCCCCCGGCGGAACAGACCGTCTCCGTGAATGTCTTCACCGAGAGTGCAGGAGTCCGCAAGGTAGTGAGCCACTTCGCCAAGCACACGCGCGGCGAACTGGCGCGGCACCTGCTGGTGCGCCGCGGCAAAGCCCCGGCCACGCCGTCGGACCTCCTGAGAGCTGCCCGCGAACAGTGGGACGCCGAACTGGTGCCCGGGACCGCACGCAAGCCGCACGCCCTGAACATCATCCTGCCGGGCTGACCGCCCGGCAGGGTGCCTGTGGGCTGCTTAGGACCACTCGTCCGAACGGACCAGGATGGCGCCGGAGTCCGGGCAGAAAACGATGTCGTCGGCAGCAGCTGCCTTGATCTCGGCGAGGTCGCCGGGGCTGAGCTTCATGCCCGAGGCTTCCGACGTTCCGTGGAAGAGCCTGGCCGCACCCACTCCCCGCTTGGCCAGCGTCTTCTCGTAGACCGCCACCAGGCCCGCGTCCAGGCCTTGGGCAAATTCGCCGCGCTGGGCACGCAGGCCCGCCGCTTCCGTTTCCACTTCGGCCAGGGCCGCATCGAGCTCGGCCCTGATGGTTCCAAAGGACCCCTGGATGTCATCGACGATCTGCTGCTGGGCTGCCTGCCGCTCCCGCAGCGAGTCGAGCCGCTCCATGACTTCCAGTTCCACGTCTTCAAGGTCCGAGCGCCGCTTGTTCAGCGACGCGATGTCCTTTTGAAGTGCCACCAGGTCCTTGGACAGGCCGGTGCCGCTGTTGAGCCTGGCTTCGTCGCGTTCGATGCGCGAGGCAACCTGTTCGACGTCGGCCTCTGCCCGCTTCAGCGCGGCCTCGGCGTCGTGCACGGCCACCTTGGCTGCGCCCAGTTCACCGTTGGCGACGGACAGGGCGGCCTCGAGGTCCTTAATCCGGGGATCGTTTTCCAGCGTGCGGCGGCGGTTGGCGAGGCCCTTCAGCCGGGCATCAAGCCCCTGCAGTTCGAGCAACTTCAACTGTTCCGCCGGTGCTGCCTTAGCCACGTTTACCTCCGCTAGATCCCTTCCGGCCGGGGCCGGGCACCGAACCGGCGCTTCCTAGACTCTAGCCGGGAGTGAGGATGAAGTCCCACGGATCGCTGTTGGTGGTGCTGACCAGGATCTCAACGTCATGGCCCTGGTCGGACAGGACGTTGCCCAGGGCCGCGGCGGCGGCAGGCAGCCACAGCCATTCGCTGGCAAAGTGCGACACGTCCACCAGGTACGGCCGTCCATTGAGGGCGGCCTCGCGCGCCTCCGACGCCGGGTGGTGGCGAAGGTCGGCGGTGACGTAGACGTCGGCATTGCTGGCCCGCACTTCGTTGAACAACGAATCGCCGGCACCGCCGCACACCGCGATGCGCCGAACCAGCCCGTCCTTATCGCCGGAAACACGCACTCCCCCGGCCACGGAGGGAAGGATCCCGAATACGCGGGCGGCGAAGTCGCCCAGGCTCATGGCATCCGCGAGGTCGCCCACGCGCCCGATGCCTTCCTCCGGCAGCCCGTTGGCCGCCACGGTCAACGGGGCGACGTCCTGGAGTCCCAGGGCGTCAGCCAGGACATCGGAGACACCTCCGACGGCGGAGTCGCCGTTGGTGTGCACGGTCAGCAGTGCCGTCCCCGACTCAATAAGCCGGTGCACCGCCCGCCCCTTTGCCGACGTGGCTGCCACGGACGTGACGCCCTTCAACAGCAGGGGGTGGTGGGTGATGAGCAGCTCCGCTCCCCACTCAACCGCTTCCTCAATGACTTCCAGGGTGGGATCGACCGCGAACATCACCTTTGTGACGGGGGCGGACGGGTGGCCCGCGACGAGCCCTACCTCATCCCAGGTCTCCGCCAGGGATTCCGGCCACAGCTCCTCAACCGCAAGCAGCAGCTCAGCCAAAGTCGGGGCGTCCGCGGAACCGGCCGCGGGCGGCGTGTCGGAGGAGGCCTCGCCGTCGTGATCTGCCTGGCCGGTAACGTCGGTGTCCACAGGTTCCATAGTCTTAGTTTTACCCCATGGGCTTCCCGCCGCCGCAGTTTACGGCGCTGTGCCGGGGTACCCGGGGAATCTTCCGGCGCTGTCAACCATTGAAGAGGTCATGAAAACTTTTGTTCTTGGCGGAGGGTGCTTCTGGTGCCTTGACGCCGTCTACCAGAAGACCAGGGGCGTCACCTCCGTTGTATCCGGCTACACCGGCGGGCACGACCCCCACCCGGACTACTACTCGGTCTGCAGCGGGACCACCGGGCACGCCGAAGTTGTGGCGGTGACGTTCGATGAGGACATCATCCCGGCGGAGGTGGTCCTGGACATGTTCTTCGCCCTGCATGACCCCACCACGCTGAACCGCCAGGGATACGACGTCGGCACCCAGTACCGCTCCTCGATGTTCTACGAAACCGACGAGGAAAAGATCCTGTTCGAGGAAGCCATCGACCGCAACCAGGCCCTGTGGTCCCACCCCATCGTTACCGAGGTCAGCCGGCTGCCGCGGTTCCACGTGGCGGAGGAATTCCACCAGGATTACTACGCAAAGCACCCGGAACAGGGGTACTGCCAGGTGATCATCAACCCCAAGCTGGCCAAGGCCAGGAAATATTACTCTGCATGGCTTAACGCTTAGCCCGGCGTTACGCGGCCTCGTTAGGCTGACCTCAGTATCCACCCCTTAGAGATAGGCGTATGTACATGGCACGGATCTATGACGATGTAACGCAGCTGGTCGGCGGGACCCCGCTGGTTCGGTTGAACCGGCTCAGCGAAGGGCTGGACGCCACCGTTGCCGTGAAGCTGGAGTTCTACAACCCGGCCAACAGCGTCAAGGACCGCATCGGTGTCGCCATCATCGACGCCGCGGAAAAGTCGGGCGCCCTGAAGCCCGGCGGCACCATTGTTGAAGGCACCTCCGGCAACACGGGCATTGCCCTGGCCATGGTGGGTGCCGCACGCGGGTACAAGGTCATCCTCACCATGCCCGAGACCATGTCCACAGAGCGCCGGGTCATGCTGCGTGCCTTCGGCGCCGAGATTGTGCTGACTCCGGGATCAGAGGGTATGCGCGGCGCCGTGGAGAAGGCCCAGGAAATCGTGGCCAACACCGAGAACTCCATCTGGGCACAGCAGTTCGCCAACGAAGCCAACCCGGAGATCCACCGCAAGACCACGGCAGAAGAGGTCTGGGCCGACACCGACGGCGCCGTTGACATCTTCGTGGCAGGCATCGGCACCGGCGGAACCATCACCGGCGTCGGACAGGTCCTGAAGGAGCGCAAGCCCGGCGTGCAGATCGTGGCCGTGGAACCCAAGGACTCCCCCATCCTGAACGGCGGCGCCCCCGGCCCGCACAAGATCCAGGGCCTGGGCGCCAACTTCATCCCGGAACTGCTGGACACCAATGTCTACGATGAGGTCATCGACGCCACCCTCGAAGATTCGGTCCGCGTCGCCCGCGACCTGGGCATCAAGGAGGGCATCCTTGGCGGCATCTCCTCCGGAGCCATCGTCTGGGCTGCCCTGGAACTGGCCAAGCGGCCGGAAAACGCCGGCAAGCTGATCGTGGCCGTGGTGTGCGACTTCGGTGAGCGTTACATCTCCACCGTGCTCTATGACGACATCCGCGGCTGATCAGTCCGCTCTCCGCCCGATTCCTATAGAAAGAACTTTGTGGGCTTTTTCGCAAGACTAAAGGAAGACCTCGACGCCGCCCGGTCCCACGACCCGGCGGCTCGAGGTTCTTTTGAGAACTTTTTCGCCTATTCCGGGCTGCATGCCATCTGGATCCACCGGCTGACCCACCGCATGTGGCAGAAGCCGGAGCTGCGTTTCCCGGCCCGGCTCCTGTCGCAGCTGGGCAGGTCCTGGACCGGGATCGAGATCCATCCAGGCGCCACCATTGGCCGCCGCTTCTTCATCGACCACGGCATGGGGGTGGTGATCGGCGAGACTGCCGAGATCGGCGAGGACGTGATGATCTATCACGGTGTGACGCTGGGCGGCCGTTCGCTGGCCAGGATCAAGCGGCACCCCACGATTGGCGACCGCGTGACCATCGGTGCGGGCGCCAAGATCCTGGGGCCCATCACCATTGGCCGGGACAGTGCCGTGGGAGCCAACGCCGTGGTGGTCAAGGACGCGCCGCCGGAGTCCATCATCACCGGAGTTCCCGCCAAGTGGCGGCACCGGGATGCCCAGCGGGAGACCAAGCCCGCGGTGGATCCGGCCGAATACGACATCGAGTACCGGATCTAGCGGACGCAGTTCGGGCCCGGCCCGCTGCGTTGCTAACCGGGGAAACGCCTGTAGATGGCCCACAGAACGGCATCGAAGGCACGGTCCGGGAGCAGCCGGCGCAGCAGCAGGATGGCCCGCGCGCCCTTACCCACCGGATACCGGGTCTTGGGCCGCGGCGAGGTGGCGGCATGGACAATCGCCTCCGCAATAACCTCCGGGCGCGAGGACATTGCCGAGCCGTCGGTGGAGGCCAGCGCGGCTGCCACGACCTTGGCCTGCACCGCATAAGGTCCCGTGCCTGAATTGGCCAACAGGCCCTCGGAGGAGATAGCCCCCCATTCAGACTGGGTACCGCCCGGTTCGATAATGGCCACGTCGATTCCGTGCGGCTTGAGCTCCACCCGGAGCGAATCGCTGAGGCCCTCCACCGCGAACTTCGTGGCGTGGTACCAGGCGCCCAGCGGCTCGTACATCTTTCCGCCGATCGATGAGATATTGATGATCCGGCCCCTGCCGGCGGCGCGCATGGCCGGCAGGACGAGCTGCGTCATCCGGGCCAGCCCGAAAAGGTTGACCTCAAACTGCCGCCGGCCTTCGGCCAGCTCCACTTCCTCCAGCGACCCGTAGGACCCGTACCCGGCGTTGTTGACCAGCACGTCGATCCTGCCGTGGGCTGCGAGAACCTCCCCCACGGCCGCACCCATGGACTCCTCGTCTGTCACATCCAGCGGCAGGATCCGAACGCCGTCAGCCCTGAGCGGTTCCATTTTCTCCACCCGGCGGGCGCCGGCGTAGACGGTGAAACCGTGGGCCGCGAGCTTTTTTGCGGCTTCAAAGCCGATTCCCGTGGACGCGCCGGTGACAAAAACGACAGGCTGGCTCATGGGCGGGACTCCTTGGGACGGTGCGGCGGGACGGGCAGGCAGCGCGGATCGACGGTCGTTCCGGCAGGAAACACCAGCGGCCGGCGCCCCCAGAGTATCGGGTAGCGCCGGCCGCCGGGCCGGAAACGGTGCGGACTAGTGCGTGTCCACCGCTTCGACCTCGGACTTGTCTTCGCCCCAGAGGGTGTGGAAGGTCCCCTCGGCGTCGACGCGGCCGTAAGTGTGGGCGCCGAACAGGTCGCGCTGGCCCTGGATCAGGGCGGCAGCCACGCGCTTGCGCCGCAGGCCGTCGTAGTACGCCAGGGACGACGAGAACACCGGCACCGGAATGCCGAGCTGGACGGCGGTGGCAACAACGCGGCGCCAGGCCGGCAGGGCGTCTGCGATGGCCTTGGTGAACGCCGGCGCGAAGAGCAGGTTGGCCGGCTTCTCGTCGGCGGCGTACGCCTTGGTGATGTCCTTGAGGAGCTCGGCGCGGATGATGCAACCAGCGCGCCACAGGGACGCGATTTCGTCCAGCTTCAGGTCCCAGCCGTATTCCTTGGCCGCGGAGGTGAGCATGTCCAGGCCCTGGGCGTAGGAGACCAGCTTGGAGGCGTAGAGCGCCTGGCGGACGTCCTCGACGAACGTCTCCGGGATCTCCACTGTGACCTCGTTGCCGGCCAGCAGTTCCTGGCCCAGCTTGCGCTGCGCGGCCTGGGAGGACAGTGCACGGGCAAAGACCGACTCAGCGATCCCCGACACCGGCGAGCCCAGTTCCAGGGCGGAGATGACAGTCCAGCGGCCGGTGCCCTTTTGGCCTGCGGCGTCGACGACGACGTCCACGAACGGCTTGCCGGTCTTGGCGTCAACGTGGCCCAGCACTTCGGCCGAGATCTCGATCAGGAAGGAGGACAGCTCGCCCTGGTTCCACTCGGAGAAGATCTTTGCCTGCTCGGCCGGCTCGATGCCCGCGCCGGAGCGCAGCAGGTCGAAAGCCTCGCCGATGACCTGCATGTCGGCGTATTCGATGCCGTTGTGGACCATTTTGACGAAGTGACCGGCGCCGTCGGTGCCGATCCAGGCGCAGCAGGGCTCGCCGTCGACCTTTGCGGAGATCTTTTCCAGCAGCGGGCCAAGTGCCTTGTAGGACTCTTTGGAACCGCCGGGCATGATGGACGGCCCGTTCAGCGCACCTTCCTCGCCGCCGGACACGCCGACGCCCACGAAGTGCAGGTCCTTCTTGGCCAAGGCCGCTTCCCGGCGGCGGGTGTCCTCGTAGTGGGAGTTGCCGGCGTCGATAATGATGTCGCCCGGCTCCAGCAGCGGCTCCAGCTGTTCGATGACCGAGTCGACGGGCTTGCCGGCCTTGACCATGATGAGGACGCGGCGGGGCTTCTCCAGGGAGTCCACCAGTTCCTGCAGGGTCTCGGTGCGGACGAAGTCACCCTCCGAGCCGTGCTTTTCCAGCAGCGCATCCGTCTTCTCCACGGACCTGTTGTGCAGCGCAACGGTGAAGCCGTTGCGGGCCAGGTTCCGGGCGAGGTTGGCGCCCATGACGGCGAGTCCGGTGACACCGATGTGTGCAGACATCAATAACTCCAATTCATTGGTGGCCTCGGCTGCCGGCTTCCGCAGGCGGGAAGTCACCGGGCCAGATCAGGGGGTCGGAATAAAGCATATATATTCTGGCGGTGACGCGAAAGTAACGTCCGCGTCATGGAACCCTTTGTGTCGGTGCCAGTCTAGGGCTGCTGCCTTGCAGTGTCCTGGGCCGTGGGCTTGCCTGAGCTCCGGACGCCTGCCAACAACTAGGCTTAGCTTCATGACCAGCAGCCTCCACCACCGTGCCATCGACAACCTGGGCACGCGGATCATCTCGGGGGATCTTCCTGCCGGCCATGTCATGCTCGCGGAGCAGCTTGAGGTTGAACTGAAGGTTTCCCGGTCCGTGATCCGGGAAGCGGTACGGGTCCTGCAGTCCCTGGGCCTGGTGGAAACCACCAAGCGGGTGGGTATCCGGGTGCTGCCGGCCAGCCGGTGGAATCCCTTTGATCCGCAGGTCATCCGGTGGCGCCTGGCCAGCGATGCACGCGGCGCCCAGCTGCGCTCCCTTGCCGAACTGCGGGCAGCAGTGGAGCCTGCGGCTGCCGAACTGGCCGCGCAGAACGCTCCGGCAGCGCTGCGGATGGAACTCGTGGACGTGGCCCGGGCCATGCGGGAGGCCGGCAACAACGGCGAGGTGGCCCGGTTCCTGGAACTGGACATCCGCTTCCATTCGCTCCTGCTCTCCGGTTCCGGAAACGAGATGTTCGCCAACCTTATGGGCCAGGTGGCGGAAACCCTGACAGGCCGCACCGTCCACGGACTGATGCCCGACCACCCGCACCAGGCCGCCCTGCAGTGGCATGAGGATGTGGCGGAAGCGATCGCCCGTGGCGACGCTGTGTCCGCGCGTGAGGCCTCGGACCGGATCATGCGGCGCACGATGTCCCAAATGGCCGATACCTGGACGGAACAGCCGCGGGTCTTTATTCCTGTTCGGCAGTAAGCATCAGCGGGAACCGGGAAGAAACGTGTAATACCCGCGACATGTGACTTTTTGTTTCCGGGAGTTCACGGTATATTCATCCCAGGCCCTCCACCGCGGCATCCCCCAATAGTCGCGGTGGAGGGTTTTCCAATGCCCGGACAAAGGCGCGGAGCCTGACCTCCTACGCTGCGCCGGCCACCGGTTCCCTCAGCCGCCAGCCGCCGCCCAGCCCGTCCCGCTGAAGATACATGGTGGTCAGGGCCGACCTGGAGTTGTTTCCCAGCCTGACCTGCACCTGCAGGACTTCGACGTCCACACCGCTGCTGCCTTTGGGCATCCGGCGGCTGGTCTCCCACCAGTTGACGCGCTCGAACCACCTCACCGGCTCGGCACCAACAGCCCATTCCCTTCCCCGGCTCAGCACCGCCGTCGGCATTCCATCGCTGTCTGTGTGCACTATGACGTGTTCCATTCCTGCAAGCTATGGCAAGGCACTGACAATGGCGCCGGGAGGGCGGCACAACAAAAAAACCCCGCTGCCTCCGCCATCAGGCGGGGGCAACGGGGGTTTTGCTGGTGGGTCCTACCGGGATCGAACCGATGACATCCACGGTGTAAACGTGGCGCTCTACCAGCTGAGCTAAAGACCCAAATCGCGTGGTTTCCGGCCGTTCCGCCGTAACCAACGAACATAGACTCTACCCGACTGTGGGCCGGAAACGCGAATCCATGGAAGAAGTGTCCCGCCTACAGCGAAGGAAGTTCTGCGGCGAGGTAATCCAGTGCCTGGCTGACACCGGTTTCCAGCTTGATGGTTGCCTTGTCATCGCCACGGGTGGCGCCCCGGTTGATGATGACGACGGGCTTGGATTCCTTGGCGGCGTGCCTGACGAACCGCAGGCCGCTCATGACAGTCAGCGACGACCCGGCAACCACCAGCGCCGCAGCCTGGTCCACCATTGCGTACGAGCGCTCCACGCGGTCCTTGGGCACGTTCTCGCCGAAGTAGACGAAATCCGGCTTCAGAGTACCGCCGCAGGCGGGACACACCGCCACCACAAAGCTGCTGATGAGGGCCTGGTCCTCCACGGTGGCGTCAGCGTCGGGGGCCATTTCCACGAGTCCGCCGGCCGCTGCCCGCTCCAGGAAGCCGGGGTTGAGTTCCTCAAACACACCGGCCAGCAGGCGACGGGAGTATGTGCGCCGGCAGTCCAGGCAAACCACCTGGTCATACCTTCCGTGGAGATCCACCACGTTGGCGCTGCCGGCGTCCTGGTGCAGGCGGTCGACGTTCTGGGTTATCAGCCCGGTGAGGTATCCGCGCCGCTCCAGCGCCGCGGCGGAATAGTGGCCCTGGTTCGGGTCTGCATGCCGCATGTGGGACCAGCCGATGTGGTTCCTGGCCCAGTACCGCTGCCGGTTGGCCGCGTCCCGGACGAATTCCTGATACGTCATGGGCGAACGGGGCGGCGAATCCGGACCGCGGTAATCCGGAATGCCGGAGTCGGTACTGAGGCCGGCACCCGTCAACAGGGCGAAGGGGGCGCCCGCGAGAAGGTCCCGGATCCGTGCCAGAACGTGGAGGTCATTGCCGGAAGGCGGGGCCGGGGCTACCGGCGGCATGCTGGCGAAGCCGGTAAGGCCCGTCCCCCGCCGTTCCCCAGCCATGCTGCCTCAGGCCTGCTTAAGATCCGCCAGCGCGGCGCGGTATTCGCTGAAGTCGCGGGCCTGGCCGCGGGGGTTCACCACGCTGTAGCGGACCCTCCCGTCACCATCAATGATGAAGGTGGCCCGCTTCGCCATGCCGCTGCCGGCGTCGAACACGCCGTAGGCATTCGCCACGGCGCCGTGGGGCCAGAAATCAGCCAGAAGGTCGAAGGTGTAGCCCTCCTGCGCCGCGTAGGCCCGGAGGCTGAACTTGCTGTCCACGGACACGGCCAGGACAACCGCATTCGAATACTCGAACATGCCCAGGTTGTCCCGGATTTCGCAAAGTTCACCGGTACAGATACCCGAAAACGCAAAGGGGTAAAAGACCAGCGCCACGTTTTGCCCCCGGAAAGAGGAGAGCTTCACCGGCTCGCCGTATTGGTTGGCCAGCTCAAAATCGGGAGCTGCGGCGCCCAGCGAAGGAACAGCTGCAGACGCGGCCTCAACCGCTGCCGTCACTTGTTCTTCCTGCTGACCAGGCGGACGGCGCTCCAGTCCTTTGAGACCCCGGCTGAGGTGGTGACATGCAGGCCCGCCGTGGGAGCAGCCTCCTGGATTTCCGCCGGCGAAACGTAGCCGTCCCGGCCCGACTTGGGGGTGAGCACCCAGACAACGCCGTTTTCGCTCAGGGTGGTGAGGGAATCCATCAGGCTGTCCACCAGGTCCCCGTCGCCGTCGCGCCACCAAAGGATGACGGCGTCCGCCACCTCATGGTCGTCCTCGTCAAGCATTTCGGACCCGGTGAGGTCCTCAATATCGTCACGCAAGTCGAAATCGACATCGTCGTCGTAACCGAACTCCTGAATCAGATCCCCATTTTTGAAACCCAATTTTTCCGCCACATTTACCGAAGTGGCGGCGTCGGCCTCGCTCACGTGTTCCTCCAATACCTCATATATGCGGTGTGCATAGTGATTTCCATTACTCCCAAGCCAACACCCTTTGTGCCTGCGCTTCAAGCTGCCGCCCCCTGGACTGCGCATATTCTGCGTCACATCGGGCCACAGCGGCCCCGGCACAGGGGCTTTTCGTCACACAACCAGTATGACGAACGAAATACAACTGCAGCACCCGGACCGCAGCTACGCATCGTCTTGCCGTGACGGCTAGAGTGGCTGATGACAACTATGCCTGCGGACGACGACCTTGTGACTCCGTGCAGACATAGGAGCGCTAGGAAGCTGCCCGGCACACATGACCGGGCTGTTGTAACCGATACGTCGCACACGGCGTATATACGCCGGGCAGTCACCCTGCCTGGCCTGAGTGCGCCGATTCATGCGCGCAAAGAGAGGTTGGACGTGGCTGCAGGAGAAGATACCTCCCATATCCTCAGCGGGTTGACTAACCAGCTGCCTGATCGTGATCCGGAAGAGACTGCCGAGTGGGTTGAGTCCCTGGACGCGTTGATCAGGGAACAGGGCACCGAGCGTGCCCAATACATCATGCGGAGCCTGCTGCAGCGCGCCGGCGCGCAGAGCGTGGGTGTGCCGATGGTGACCACCACCGATTACGTGAACACGATCCCGGTGGACCAGGAAGCTGCGTTCCCGGGCAACGAGGAGTTCGAGCGCCGGTACCGGGCGTACATGCGGTGGAACGCCGCGGTCATGGTGCACCGGGCGCAGCGGCCCGATATCGGAGTCGGCGGACACATCTCCACCTACGCCGGGGCCGCGACCCTGTACGAGGTCGGCTTCAACCACTTCTTCCGCGGCAAGGACCACCCCGGCGGCGGGGACCAGGTCTTCTTCCAGGGCCACGCCTCCCCCGGCATGTACGCCCGGGCGTTCATGGAAGGACGCCTGTCCGAGGAAGACCTGGACGGGTTCCGGCAGGAAAAGTCCCGCGAGGGCCACGCCCTGTCCTCCTACCCGCACCCGCGCCTGATGCCGCAGTTCTGGGAATTCCCCACCGTGTCCATGGGCATCGGGCCGATGAACGCGATCTACCAGGCCCAGAACAACCGCTACCTGCACAACCGGGGCCTGAAAGACACCTCGGACCAGCAGGTCTGGGCGTTCCTGGGCGATGGTGAAATGGACGAGCCCGAGTCCCGGGGCCTGCTGCAGCTGGCAGCGAACGAGAACCTGGACAACCTGAACTTCGTGATCAACTGCAACCTCCAGCGCCTGGACGGCCCGGTGCGCGGCAACGGCAAGATCATGCAGGAACTCGAAGCGTTCTTCCGCGGCGCGGGCTGGAACGTGATCAAGGTTGTCTGGGGACGGGAGTGGGATGACCTGCTCACCCGCGACACCGACGGGTCCCTGGTAAAGATCATGAACGAAACCGTCGACGGCGACTACCAGACCTACAAGGCAGAGTCCGGCGGGTTCGTCCGCGAACACTTCTTCGGCAAGACCCCGCAGACCAAGGACCTCGTCGCGGACCTCACCGATGACCAGATCTGGAACCTCAAACGCGGCGGCCACGACTACCGCAAGGTCTACGCCGCATACAAGGCCGCCACCGAATTCAAGGGCAAACCCACCGTCATCCTCGCCCACACCGTCAAGGGCTACGGCCTGGGCCCGCACTTCGAGGGCCGCAACGCGACCCACCAGATGAAGAAGCTCACCCTCGATGACCTGAAGAAGTTCCGCGACCACCTGCGGATCCCGGTCACCGACGAGCAGCTGGAGAAGGACTCCTACCGGCCGCCGTACTACCACCCCGGTAACGACGCCCCGGAAATCAAGTACATGATGGAGCGCCGGGCGGCCCTGGGCGGATCCGTCCCGGAGCGCCGCGACACCCACGCCGAGATCGTGCTGCCGGAGGCCAAGTCCTACGAGGTGGCCAAGCGCGGTTCGGGCAAGCAGCAGGCCGCGACCACCATGGCGTTCGTCAGGCTCCTGAAGGACCTGATGCGGGATAAGAACTTCGGCAAGCACATCGCCCCGATCATCCCGGACGAAGCCCGCACGTTCGGCATGGACGCGTTCTTCCCGACGGCGAAGATCTACAACCCCAAGGGGCAGAACTACCTGTCGGTGGACCGGGACCTGGTCCTGGCCTACAAGGAATCCCCCGCCGGTCAGCTGATCCACCCCGGCATCAACGAAGCCGGCGCCGTGGCAGCCTTCACCGCCGCCGGAACCTCCTACGCCACCCACGGCGTACCCCTGGTCCCGGTCTACGTGTTCTACTCCATGTTCGGCTTCCAGCGCACCGGCGACGCCTTCTGGGCCGCCGGAGACCAGATGACCCGCGGCTTCATCATCGGCGCCACCGCAGGACGGACCACCCTCACCGGCGAAGGCCTCCAGCACGCCGACGGACACTCCCCCCTGCTGGCCTCAACCAACCCCGCCGTCCTCACCTACGACCCCGCCTACGGCTACGAAATCGGACACATCGTCCGCTCCGGCCTGGAACGGATGTACGGTGCGGATTCGACGGACAAGAACGTCATGTACTACCTCACGGTGTACAACGAACCCATCATCCAGCCCGCAGAACCGGAGAGCCTCGACGTCGAAGGCGTCATCAAGGGCATCTACCTGCTCGCCCCGGCCAAGATCGACGGTCCCCGCACCCAGATCCTTGCCTCCGGCGTCTCCGTGCCCTGGGCCATCGAAGCCCAGCGCGTGCTGGCCGATGACTGGAACGTCTCCGCCGACGTCTGGTCCGTGACCTCCTGGAACGAACTGCGCCGCGACGGCCTCGCCGCCGAAGAGGAAGCCTTCCTCAACCCCGGCCAACCCGCCCGCGTCCCGTTCGTCACCCAGCAACTCGAAGGAGCCACCGGCCCCATCGTCGCCGTCTCGGACTACATGAAAGCCGTCCCCGACCAGATCCGGCAATTCGTCCCCAACGAATACGCCACCCTCGGCGCCGACGGCTTCGGCTTCTCCGACACCCGCGCAGCAGCCCGCCGCTTCTTCAAGAACGACACCCACTCCATCGTGGTCCGTGCCCTTGAAATGCTGGCGCGCCGCGGCGAGGTGGATGTCGACGCCCCGGTGAAGGCGATCGAGAAGTACAAGCTGCTCAACGTCAACGCCGGCACCACCGGCAACGCCGGAGGCGAAGCCTAGCCTTCCGGCTGGACATCGGAACCAGCAGCGCTACACGACGGCGGCCCTCACCCCACAAGGTGAGGGCCGCCGTCGTTCTGTCCCGGGGTAAGCCGCCGGCAGGTACGGAGGCTGTGACGCAGCGCAAGGCGGGTTGTAGCCTTCGCACAAATGGAGCTTGCCCCGCGGTGGCCGTATGCTCAAAGAATGCCAGCATCAGCCAGCCAGTCCCCGAAGCGGAAACCGTCCCCGCCGAAGGTCACGCCGGAGAAGTCCGAGACCCTCAAGCAGCTCCGCGCCAACGTGGGCCAGCTCTCCACGACCACCATGCGCAAGCTTGAGCAGTCGCTGCCGTGGTACAGCCGGCTCAGCGCTGATGAGCGTTCCGCACTCGGCATGGTGGCACAGAACGGCATCGCGGCGTTCGTCACCTGGTACGAGCGGCCAAGCTCTCCCTCCTGGATCCTCACCGACGTTTTTGGGACGGCCCCCACGGAACTGACGCGTTCCATCAGCCTGCAGAAGGCGCTCCAGCTGATCAGGATCGTGGTGGAAGTGGTGGAGGACCAGGTTCCCGTCATTGCGCCCGAGGCCGACCAGCCCTCCCTGCGGGAGGCCGTGCTGCGCTATTCGCGGGAAGTCGCATTCGCTGCCGCGGACGTCTACGCCCGCGCCGCCGAGTCCCGCGGCTCCTGGGACACCCGGCTGGAAGCTTTGATTGTGGATGCGATCCTGCGCGGCGAAAACACGGACGCCCTGCGCTCCCGTATCGCCGCGCTGGGCTGGAAGGCGCAGGAGCGCTTCACCGTCATGGTGGGCAATTCCCCGTCTGAGCCCAGCGCCAGCTATGTCAGTGAACTGCGTCGGATGGCTGGCCGTTATGCCGAGGACGCGCTGGTGGGCATCCAGGGCGACCGGCTGATCCTCATCCTCGGCGGGGTGCAGGACCGCGAAACCGCCTATGTGAAGCTGAGCGACATGTTCGCCCCCGGGCCGGTGGTCTATGGACCCGAGGCCAGTTCGCTGCTGGAGGCCAGCGGATCCGCCCAATCCGCCTTCGCCGGATTGACGGCAGCCAGGGCGTGGCCGTCTGCGCCACGTCCGGTGGCCGCGGACGACCTGTTGCCGGAGCGGGTGATTTCCGGGGATGACGCTGCCCGGCGCTCACTCGTTAAGAACATCTACCGGCCGCTCCTGGCCGCCTCCAACGGGCTGGTGGAGACACTGGGAACCTACCTGGAACTGGGCCACTCACTGGAGGCCACGGCCCGGGAACTCTTCGTCCATGCCAACACGGTGCGCTACCGGCTGAAGCGGGTCTGCGATGTTACAGGCTGGGACCCGCTGCTCCCGCGGGAGGCGTTCGTGCTGCAGGCAGCACTGGTGGTGGGCCGTCTTTCGGCGCCACCGAAGGCCGCCACGGAGCGCCAGGCGTCCCGGAACCAGGCCTGAGGCATTGTAGACTTCCTACAACCTGACCCCGTGAGCTTGGTGCGGAGAAACACCGCTGGATCACACAGTAATTTGGAAAGCTGGTTACGTGCTTGCAATAGTCTGCCCTGGACAGGGCTCACAGACCCCGGGTTTTCTTGCCCCCTGGCTGGAACTTCCCTCGGTGGCAGGCCAGCTGGCCTCCCTGAGTGACATCGCAGGCATCGACCTGATAGCCCACGGAACCACCTCCGATGAGGAAACCATCAAGGACACTGCCGTGGCGCAGCCCCTGATCGTTGCTGCCGGGCTTGTCGCCGCGGCTTCCCTCTTCGACGTGGAACTCAACTCCCTCCCGGTGATCCTCGCCGGCCATTCCGTGGGTGAGATCACCGCAGCAGCCCTGGCCGGTGTGCTGACCGAACAGGAAGCCATGACGTTCGTCCGTGAACGGGCCAACAGCATGGCCGCCGCGGCAGCCGTCACCCCCACCGGCATGAGCGCCGTCGTCGGCGGCGACCCCGCCGAGGTGCTGGCCGCCATTGAAGCCGCCGGCGCTGCCCCCGCCAACGTCAACGGTGCCGGCCAGACGGTGGCGGCAGGAACCTTCGAACAGCTGAAGGCCCTTGCCGACAACCCGCCGGCAAAAGCCCGCGTCATCCCGCTCAAGGTGGCCGGCGCGTTCCACACCAGCCACATGTCGCCCGCCGTCGATGCGCTCAAGGCGCTGGAACCCACCTTGAACCCGGTTGCCCCCAAGGTGCCCCTCCTGTCGAATTACGACGGCGGCGAAGTCACCGACGGTGGTGCCGCCGTCGCAAGCCTGATCGCCCAGGTTTCCCGCCCGGTCCGCTGGGACCTGTGCATGGAAACCATGGTGAAGCGCGGTGTTACCGGCGTGATCGAACTCGCGCCTGCCGGCACGCTGGCGGGCCTGGCCAAGCGCGGCATGCCCGGCGTCAAGACCGTTGCCGTCAAAACCCCCGATGACCTGTCCGCCGCACTGGCGCTCTTCGCAGAACTGGAGGGCAACGCATGAGCGTTCCCACGCTGAAACAGGCTCCCATCCAGGAGCACACCCGCATTCTCGGCCTCGGCGCCTACCGGCCGGACGTCATCGTCACCAACGAAGATGTTTGCCAGTGGATTGACTCCTCCGACGAATGGATCCGCCAGCGCACCGGCATCGTCACCCGCCACCGTGCCGCTGCCGACGTCAGCGTGATCGACATGGCCGAAGGCGCAGCCCGTGAAGCCATGGCGAAGGCAGGCATTGAAGCCTCTGAACTCGGTGCAGTCATTGTGTCGACCGTGACCCACCCCTACGCCACTCCCTCCGCCGCGGCCAGCCTGGCCGACCGCATCGGCGCCACTCCGGCCCCTGCCTTCGATATCTCCGCTGCGTGCGCCGGTTACTGCTACGGCATTGCCCAGGCCGACGCACTGGTCCGGTCCGGCACCGCGAAGTACGTCCTCGTGGTCGGTGCGGAGAAGCTCTCCGACGTCATCGACAACCGGGAACGCACCATCTCCTTCCTCCTCGGCGACGGCGCGGGCGCCGTCGTCATAGGCCCTTCCGACACGCCGGGCATTGCCCCGTCCGTGTGGGGCTCGGACGGCAGCAGGTGGGACGCCATCGGCATGACGCGCTCCATGCTTGACGTCCGCGACCTCGGCCTGGCTGCCCGCCAGTCGGACTCCACGGGCGATCTCGCACTGCTGGAAGAAGCCCAGGAGCTGTACCCCACCCTTCGCCAGGACGGACAGACCGTGTTCCGCTGGGCCGTGTGGGAGATGGCCAAAGTGGCCCAGCAGGCACTCGATGCCGCCGGGATCCAGGCGGAAGACCTGGTGGCCTTCATCCCCCACCAGGCCAACATGCGCATCATCGACGAGATGGTGAAGAAGCTGAAGCTGCCCGAGACGGTTACAGTGGCACGGGACATTGCCGAGGCCGGCAACACGTCCGCTGCCTCCATCCCGCTCGCAACCCACCGGCTCCTGCAGGAGAACCCCGGACTGAGCGGCGGGCTGGCCCTGCAGATCGGTTTCGGTGCCGGACTGGTCTTCGGCGCACAGGTAGTTGTCCTTCCCTAGATACGCCCAAGGGTCGCAACCGCGGCCCGGACCGTTTCCGGCAGCCCCTGCCGGCAATACAAGAAAAGGAGCCACCAATGGCTAGCAACGAAGAGATCCTGGCCGGCTTGGCTGAAATCGTCAACGAAGAAACCGGCCTGGCCCCGGAGGCCGTCGAGCTGGACAAGTCCTTCACCGAGGACCTGGACATCGACTCCATCTCCATGATGACCATCGTGGTCAACGCTGAAGAGAAGTTCGGCGTGCGCATCCCCGACGAAGAGGTCAAGAACCTCAAGACCGTTGGCGACGCCGTCAGCTTCATTGCCGGAGCACAGGCCTAATAACAGGCTTTCCGCCGTCTCACGGCTTGGCAGGGCTGCCGGTCCGGACTGACCGGACCGGCAGCCCGCCGCATTTATCCGGGCAGAACCCCGACCGGGACTGGCCGATCATCAACATGTGCGGGACCCTGCGACAGGCGCAGACGGACTCCCCACCGACGAAAGAGTGATCCCATGACGCGCAAAGTAGTCATTACCGGTCTGGGTGCCACCACGCCCATCGGCGGCGATGTACCCACGATGTGGAACAACGCCCTTAAAGGGGTCTCCGGTGCCCGCACCCTCGAGGACGACTGGGTAGCCAAGTACGAGCTCCCCGTCCACTTCGCCGCCCGCTGCAGCACCCCGGCACTGGACGTGCTCAGCCGTGTTGAAGCAAAGCGGATGGACCCCTCCACCCAGTTCGGCGTCATCGCTGCCCGGGAAGCCTGGGCCGATTCCGGCATCACGGAAATCGACCAGGACCGGCTGGCAGTCGCCTTCGCCACCGGCATTGGTGGCGTCTGGACCCTCCTGGACGCCTGGGACACCCTGAAGGAAAAGGGCCCCCGCCGGGTCCTGCCCATGACCGTCCCCATGCTGATGCCCAACGGCGTTGCCGCAGCCGTCAGCCTGGACCTCGGCGCCCGCGCCGGCGCCCACACCCCCGTCTCCGCTTGCGCTTCCGGGACGGAGGCCATGCACCTGGGCCTGGAACTCATCCGCTCGGGCAAGGCAGACGTGGTGATGTGCGGTGGAGCAGAAGCCGCCATTCACCCCATGCCGCTGGCGGCCTTCGCCTCCATGCAGGCACTCTCCCGCCGGAACGACGATCCGCAGCGCGCCTCCCGCCCGTACGACACCGCACGTGACGGCTTTGTCATGGGCGAAGGTGCCGGCGCCCTTGTCCTCGAAGCCGAGGAGCACGCCCTGGCGCGCGGCGCCCGCATTTACGCCGAACTTGCCGGCACGTCCGTCACCGCCGACGCCTACCACATCACCGCACCGGACCCCGAAGGTCTGGGTGCCACCCGTGCACTCAAGGCTGCCATGTTTGATGGCCGCATCCAGGCTGAAGACGTGGTTCACGTCAACGCCCACGCAACCTCCACTCCTGTTGGTGACAAGCCGGAGTACACGGCCCTGCGTGCCGCCTTGGGCAACCACGTGGACAATGTGGCCGTTTCCGCCACCAAGTCGCAGATGGGCCACCTCCTGGGCGCGTCCGGCGCGGTGGAGGCTGTCCTCACCGTGCTGGCCGTCCATGAGCGCAAGGCACCGGTCACCATCAACCTTGAGAACCAGGATCCGGAGATCCCGCTCGACGTTGTCACCTCCGCCCGCGACCTGCCTGCCGGCAATATCGTGGCGCTGAGCAACTCGTTTGGGTTCGGCGGCCACAACGCCGTCGTGGCAATCCGCAGCGTCTAGGCATTGCCGGGGAAGCGCCCCGGAAACGCAAGGGAGGCCCCGCCAACTGGCGGGGCCTCCCTTTTTTGCTATGGAAGTGTTGCAGTACCCCAGGTCACCGGGGACGGACGACGGCGGTCAGCCCACCTGGTGGAGCCAGCGCACCGGGGCGCCTTCGGCAGCGTGGCGGAACGGTTCGAGTTCCTCGTCCCAGGCTTCCCCGAGGGCCAGCGAGAGTTCGTGGTACACCGCAGCCGGGTCCCCGGCGCCGGACTCATAGGCGTAACGGATCCGGTCCTCGGACACCATGATGTTGCCGTGGACGTCCGTCACGGCATGGAAAATCCCCAGTTCGGGAGTGTGCGACCAGCGGCCGCCGTCCACGCCCTGGCTCGGCTCCTCCGTCACCTCATACCGAAGATGCGCCCAGCCACGGAGGCAGGACGCCAGTTTGGCTCCCGTGCCGGGGGTACCGGTCCAGGACAACTCGGCCCGGAACATGCCGGGCGCGGCAGGCTGCGGGGTCCACTCAAGGTCCGTCCGCTTGTCCACCACAGCGCCAACCGCCCACTCAACGTGGGGGCACAGCGCCGTAGGGGCCGAGTGAACGAACAGCACACCGCGGGTCATTGCAACAGACATTCCATCCTCCATAGCTATAGGTACGTCTTCCCCAACGACCTCTGCCTGGATGGAACTGCCGTGCCCTGCTCTGCGGCGGTGGTTCCCTGCGCGTATTCAGATGTATCACATAAAGCTGAGTCCGGACTTGCCGCGCCGCACAAAGCTCAGGGAGCTTCAAGCGACACTTGAAAGTTGCCGGACGTGACTCTTATTGTGCCGTACCCCGCAGAATTACGCCAGTGCGATTAGCCACACCGGATCAGGCCCTTGGATGCGCCTGCTGATAGCTCTTCCGAAGGCGGTCAACCGAGACGTGGGTGTAAATCTGGGTGGTCGCCAGGCTGCTGTGGCCCAGGATCTCCTGCACCGCGCGCAGGTCCGCGCCCCCATCAAGCAGATGCGTGGCGGCCGAGTGCCGCAGCGCGTGGGGCCCGGACGCCGAGGTGTCGCCCAGTGCCGCGAACAGCGTGTTGACCAGGGCACGGACCTGCCGTTGATCGATGCGGCCGCCGCGGGCTCCAAGAAAAAGGGCAGGCCCGCTGTTGCCTTTCGCCAGCGCCGGACGCCCCCGCCGAAGCCAGTCATCGACCGCCACGGCAGCGGGAACGCCGAAGGGAACTGTGCGTTCCTTGTTGCCCTTGCCGATCACGCGGAGCGTGCGCCGGTCAGGGTCAAGATCGTCGACATCGAGCCCGGCCAGTTCGCCCACCCGGATGCCCGTGGCGTACAGGAGTTCCACCAGGGCGCGGTTTCTGACAGCGAGTGGCTCACCGTCCGTGGCGGAGGCCTCCAGACCATCCAGCAGGCGCGTGAGCTGCGGCGCCTGAAGCACCCCCGGCAGGGATCCTTCCCGTTTGGGTGCCTTCAGGCGAAGGGCGGGATCTGTGTCGATGAGCTCTTCCCGGAGTGCCCAAGCTGTAAAGACCCGCGCCGTGGCGGACCGGCGGGCAAGGGTCGCCCGCGAGGCGCCCGCAGAGCTTTGGCTTCCGAGCCACCGGCGGAACGTTCCCAGTTCAAGGTCCTTCAGTTCTGCCACGCCTTCCGATGCCGCATGGACCAGGAGGCTGTGCAGGTCGCCCAGGTAGGCGCGCCTGGTGTGGTCTGACACCGCACGCTCCCCCGACAGGTAGCCGGCGAACGCGTCCAGTGCCTTGCCGAGTGCCCCGGGCAGTTCTTCATGTTCCACTCCTCTACTTTCCCAGTTGCGGGCCCTGCACCGTGCGCGGACACGGCTATCCTTTGCCGCGTTTCCAGCCTCCCCGCTCCGACACGGCCAGGCCCAGCAGCCCCAGCCTGCCAAGTCCGGCCCGCACCGAGTCCTGTCCCAGGCCGGCCACGGCGGAGAGCTTTTCCACGGATGTGGTGGAGCGAAGCGGCAGTGCGTCCAGCAGGATCAAGTCCTCCAGGGTCAGGCCGTCCTGGACTGCCGCTTCCGTAGTCCGTTGCCCTGGCAGGGCAGTTCCGCTGGGCGAGGCAAGTTCAGCCACCTCCGCCGCATCGGTGACGCAGACCGCCCCTCCGTCCCGCAGAAGACGGTGGCAGCCGGCGGAGTTGGCGCTGTGGACTGATCCGGGAACGGCACCAACCGCACGGCCCAGGGTCTCGGCGTGGTGGGCCGTATTAAGAGCTCCCGAACGCCAGCGGGCCTCGACCACCACCGTCACCGCGGAGAGGGCGGCAATCAGCCTGTTCCGCTGCAGGAACCGGTAGCGGGTGGGGGCCGATCCCGGTGGCACCTCGGCCAGGACGGCTCCCTGGTTGGCCACGGCGCGCAGCAGGTCCTCATTGCCGGACGGATAGAACCTGTCCACTCCCCCGGCCATGACGGCGACCGTTGGTACCGCCGTGGAGCTGCCGGCGAGGGCTGCCCGGTGCGCATGGGCGTCGATGCCGTAGGCTCCTCCCGAAACGACCGTGAAGCCCCGCTGCGCCAGCGAGTAGGCCAGGTCGCCTGTGACCGCCGCTCCGTAGCTCGTGCTGTCCCGGGACCCCACCAGGGCGATGGATTTATCCAGTGCGGGCAATGGCTGTTCCTCTCCCCGCCACCAGAGGCAGATGGGCTCCTGGATGCCCAGGTCTGCGACCTGGGCCGGCCATAGTTCGTCGCCCGGGATGATGATGCGGCCGCCCAGCCGGGCCATGGTGGCAAGGTCACGTTCGGGTGCGAGGTCAGGGATCCGTGGCTGCCACCGCTTCAACGCTGCGGCAAGGCCGGCCCAACTGCCGGCCGCCGCGGTGTCCGCCAGCAATGCGGTGATTTCCCGCTCAAGGCCAGGGCCGGCCGACACCTGTCCGGTAGCGATGAGCAGGGCGTCTGTTGCCCCCGCAGTCCGAACGATGGCAAGGCCCGCCGCGTCCTGGGGTTCCATCAGCCGTGAGAGGGCGGCCCGGGCCAGCCGTTCCTTATCAATGCTTCGCGTCTTTTCCACGACCCGTTCCTTGTCCACCCGCAGTTCCTTTGGTTCGTTCCGTTCCTGGAGGCTTGTCATGCCGCGGCCGCCGTAGCCTGCCGCAGGCCCAGTGCCTGTCCGATGTCGTTGGTGTCCGGCGTATCCCGGCGACCCAGGTCCGCCAGGGTCCAGGCGAGCCGAAGGACGCGGTCGTACCCGCGGGCGGTCAGGATGCCGCGCTCAAGGGACTGGTCCAGGATCCGGGTTGCTGCCGGCGCGAGCCGCAGGTCACCGCGGAGGATTCGCCCCGGTACCTGGGAGTTCGTCTCAAGCCCGAAGCATCGCAGGCGATCCGCCTGCCGCGCACGGGCACCCCGCACCCGGTCCGCCACGGAAGCGGTGTCCTCCTCGGCCCCTGCCTGGCCGAAGTCAGCCAGGGAAACCCGCTCCACCTGGAGCTGGATGTCCACTCGGTCCAGCAGGGGCCCGGACATTCTGGCAAGGTAGCGGCGGCGCATCACGGGAGTGCAGGTGCAGTCCAGCCCTTTGCCGGAGGCCTTGCCGCACGGGCAGGGATTAGCTGCAAGCACCAGCTGGAACCGGGCCGGGTACGCCGCAGTCCCGGCGGATCGGTGAATCACCAGTTCCCCGCTCTCCAGGGGCTGCCGCAGCGCGTCCAGGACGCGCCGCTCGTATTCCGGCGCCTCGTCAAAACTATTGACGGCATACCCCGGAGGCCTCATAATCATGCACGGAACTGAATATATGCAAGACACTCGCTTCGCCATCTACAGCCGAATCAGCCGCGACCGCGTAGGCGCCGGCTTAGGTGTGGAGCGGCAGCAGGAAGACTGCGAGAAGCTGGTCGCACAGCTCGGCGGTCAAATCGTTGCCACATTCTCGGACAACGACATTTCGGCGTACTCCGGTAAGCCTCGCCCTGGCTACGAAGCCCTTCTCCGGGTAATCAAGAACGGCGATGTCGATGCCGTAGCGGTCTGGCACCAAGATCGTTTACTGCGTCGCACCATTGATCTCGAGCACTACATCGATGTCTGCCAGCCAACGAAGACCCCGACTCATACAGTCATGGCCGGCTTTTTTGATCTCACAACTCCAGCTGGACGAGCGACGGCAAAGACGCTCGCCGCCTGGGCATCGTACGAAGTCGAAACATCAACTGACAGGGTGAAGTCAGCCAAACTCCAAGCTGCTAAAGCGGGAAAGCCAAGCGGCGGTAACCGGGCCTATGGATACGAACAAAACGGCATGGTTATCATCCCCGAGGAAGCAGCTGTCGTCCGCGAAGCCATAGATAGATTCGTAGCCGGAGATTCCTGGCGGACCATTGCCCTCGACTTCAATGAACGTGGCATCCCGACCGCTAAGGGGAAACTTTGGGCAGCCATCAATGTTCGAAACGTCGCTGTCAGACCACGAAACATCTCAATCCGCGTCCACAACGACAATGAGTATCCAGCTGTCTGGCCCTCTCTGATCAGCATGGAGACCTGGGAAGACCTGCACTTGGCGATCAAGAGGGGGCAGGCTCTCCACGGGCAACGAAGCTATACGCGCAAGCACCTGCTAAAGGGGTTCGTTCACTGTGGACTCTGCGATACACGCATGAACATCATCAACGCCCAACAGCGAGACGGCAGCTACTCCCCTGCATTCAACTGCCGCAAAAAGGACCATCGCGGGCAAGATGTTGGCTGCGGAAGGGTCAAACGCAAAAAAGAACCCGTGGAAGCTCTCGTCATTGACTGTCTGATGTACCGCTTGGACACTCCGGACCTCACTGCCATGCTGGCGAAAGATAAAGGCGACTCAGGAAAGCTCAAGGAACTCATGCGCGACCATGAGGCCCAGAGTCTTCGCTTGCAGGAGATCTTGAACCTCTATTCAACAGGTGAGATGACCTTCAGCGAATACAAGAGTGCAAAAACCGCCGCCTCGGCACGTTTAGATGCTCTAGGACGCGAGCTAGACCAAAAGACGAGTCGCAATACCATTGGGCTCATTCCTGCCGGCCAGACTGTCCGTGAGGCGTGGGATAAGGCAGACATACAGTGGCGACGGCAGCTTGTGGACACGCTCATCGAGAAGGTCTTGATTTATCCGAAGCAGCTTGGAGATCAGAAGGTGATCTACAAAGGGTTCAAGTTCAATCCTGACCGCGTTGAGATTCGCTGGAAGGCGTAATTCCTGGTTCACGGATCTGGATCGAGTCACCGATCAGGGGAACTTTCTGCCCATCCTCTTGCACCGGAGTCCTCATGGGTTGGAGTAATTCACCAAGACGCGCTATATCATTGTTGACCTTACGGGCTTTTACTCTGTCTTCGGTGTCAAAACTACCGCCAGCAACCAGCAAGGCGTTTATCCCCGTCTGAAGCGTAAGCGCAGTCCCAATCAACTCAACCCGATCGATCCCGCCCTGACGTTCGCTTGGTTTGGGAAATCTTATCGCCGGAAGGATGAAATCGAATTCGTCCCCGTACAGAGGCATATCTCCAGGTGGTGGCACACGTAGGTTCTGCCCGAACTCCTTTATGGCTTCCGTTACCCGCTTCGTGTATTCTTCATGAACAGGCGCAAGGCCAATTAGCTCCAATGCAATCTTTGAGAGATTCCGAACAGCTGCTTCTAGCGCGTCCATACGCGCGTAGAGATCCCGACTGTCTATACGCTTTCGACCAATGTCCAGTAGCAGGGTGGCGATCTCTATAAATCCTTCATTTTCAACACGGCGACAGTTCTGCTCAAAATCGCCTTTATAGTCAATGGGGACCCCCGCCAGTTTCCGCCGCCGTTCTCTCAAGTCCTTTAGACGGTCATGCCCGATGGCCAGGGCGACGAGCGCAGCCTTGCACTTTGGGTGGTTCATAACCGGCACAGTCGCCTCTTCAAGGAAGCTTATGAACTCGGCACCGGTCGCGATGTTGAAGTGCGCAAGCAGCTCAGGGCGATGCTGCAACTTCTCAACGGTGATTCCCTGACCTTGCCGCATCTGCTGGAACGCCTTTACTAACTGGTCAACGGTCATCATCTTGAAGCCCCCATGTCGCTAAGTTGTCGCGTCTGCCTTATGGCGCAACTCTAAAGTGTCACCCGCCAGAGTAGCTACATGGGGCTGATTTATAGCCATTCGTGTCCCAGGCTGGAAATACGCCCAATCGGGCAAACCCCCCCCTTCCAACCAAGGAGCCATCATGGCCAACGCACTGGTTCGCCTCATCACTGGCGACGACAACAACGACAAGAAGAAGCTTTCTGAGCTTGAGGTCGCAACGGCTGAATACCGGGACGTTCTTAGGTTCCGGGCTTACGTCACTGAGGGCGACGCTCATCTCACGAAGTACAGCATGGAGAAGGCTGTCGAAGTTGATGCCTACCGCCGGCAGCTTGCGGGTGATGACGAGACATTGAACCGCCTCCTGGCTCCATTGGAATTGGCGTTCATCGAGAGGGCAGCAACCCGCGCTAATGGTGGTCAGTCAACCACCGAATCGAAGTGGGGCTTCTCATGAACCTCTCACTGCTGATCGTCTGCATCGGCCTTGGTATCGCGACTTACCACGGGGTTGTGACCATCCTTGATCTCTTCATACCGGACAAGCCAAAGCGAATTGATCCTGTACGCCAGAGGGCCATCGCCCTATCTAGGGACGCCGCTGAAACAAAGCGCCGTATGGATAGAACCGCTAATCACTACCACCGCTTGCGCGGAATCGTCTAAGGGGACGTCATGATCAGTTTGATGGTTCGAGCAACTACAACAAACGCTGATGAGTTCAACAACAGCGTTATGGATCTCATTACCGCGCTCTTTGGTTGGCTATATACCGCCACGTCGCCATTCTTCGCGGTCATCGGCTTCTTTGTGGTCATCTACGTTTTGATCAAGAGGTTCATCAACGGATCGCTCAGAAGCCGCCGCTAGTCGAAAAAGCCGCGTTGTGTCACAGTAAAAAGTGGCATGACGCGGCTTTTTCAATCCCCTTTTTCAATCCATCCCTCAGGAGGGTTAGATGGGACTGTTTAAGTCGCAATCCGACTATGACAAAGAGCGCAAGACCTACATCGTGAGGTTCCCTGGAGAGCTGCCTGTAGATGCCGTACAGGCGATGTTTAGAGTCATCCACACGACGCTACCGCTTGGTTCGTTCACCTTCATCATGGGCAGGCCTAGTCTCGTGCTTGAAGCGTGGGCACTAAACGGCAGCATGGAGTTTCGCCTGCTTGTTCCGTGGCAGTACGCCGAACAGGTCACGAGCCAGATACGTCACCAGATCCCCGGAAGCGTCATTGAAGACGACGTGACGAGGCCGCGCAAGGCATGGACCTACGTGGAAGAAATCACGCTTTCAGATAGCACCCGCACGCTCAACGTCAACACCCCGGAAGTGATCTCGAAGGACATCCTGACCAATTTGGCGCACGCGCTAGGTGACGGTGAATCAGCAGTTCTTCAGTGGGTCATCGCCCCAGCAGGACTCATACGGAAGCCATCTACAGAGCATCCCGTCACCTCAACCAGACATGGCATCGTATCCGAGATGCTCGGGCAAACAGCTAGCCGTGAGGAAGTAGAAGATCGGCGTAAGAAGCTCGATTACGACTGCTATGAGGTCATTGCTCGGGTTGCTGCGCAAGCCAAAACTGAGGCGAGGGCAAAGTTCCTTACAGGCGGCATCTTCAAGGGCTTGAAGACAGCCAATAGTCAGAGCACTTGGTTCCTTACCAAGAAACCAGTAGGCGACATCGACGTGCAACGAGACACCGTGAACAGCGCTTCGACGCCCTGGCGACTGCCCTCACTGCTAAACGTCCCTGAGCTAGCGGCAGTGGCCGGCTTCCCACTTGGTGACGTCTCTATGCCAGGACTTGCCCGTTCTCAGGCACGACAGTTCTACGCAACCGAAGAGATCGCACGAGTCGGACTCGTCTTCGGAACAAGCAACCACAGCAGTCAGAAGGGACGACGAATCGCTCAGGGCTACGGAGAAAAAGAGGTACTGCACATGCACATTGGTGGCAAGCCTGGTACTGGTAAGTCAGTGACACTCGGTAACTCGGCTGCTCAGAATATGGCCAACGGGTACGGTGTGGTCGGCATTGATGCCAGCAACAGCAACTCACCAGAGACATTTTTCAACCGCACTCTCAACTACATACCGTTTGAACGGCTTGATGACGTGATCATCGTAAACGTCAGCGATATGAATCCCGTGGGCTTCAACCCTCTCGATCAAGGAAATGCTCACAAGGTTGTCGATCAAATTTCCGCGATGTTCCAGCAGCTCTACCCCGATAGCAAGGGAGTGTGGACGCGTGAGCTAATCCACCATGGCTTGTACGCGCTGATCG
The DNA here is from genome assembly GCF_040702325.1 of Pseudarthrobacter sp. 902506025. Classification (NCBI taxonomy): domain Bacteria; kingdom Bacillati; phylum Actinomycetota; class Actinomycetes; order Micrococcales; family Micrococcaceae; genus Pseudarthrobacter; species Pseudarthrobacter sp. 902506025. The sequence goes on along the minus strand of NZ_JBFBKW010000009.1, from coordinate 6,720 downwards.
AGTACGGCAATGCCACCCTGATTGACCTTCTTCCTCTCCTCAGGCCGCGGACACCCGAAGAAGTGACGTGGGCAAGGTCTGTCGTTAGCTCAGTGAAAGACCGCCAGATCAAGTACTTCATGGATGACTGGATGAACTTGAAGGAGGAAGAGAGACGAGTACGGTCGCAACCGCTCTATGACCGGCTCTGGCAGCTCAATAGCCGTCCCGAAATTTACAACATCCTGGGGCAGACCAAGTCAGGCTTCAACATCAAAGATGTGTTGCTTGGCAACAAGATTCTCCTGATCAACCTAGCTGGTCTTCCAGAGGACACCTCTGCGCTCCTTGCATCATTGTTCTTCCAAGCCCTCTGGACCGAAGCGCAGAACCTTACTCCAGACAAATACAACTTCATCTACCTTGATGAGGCTCAACAGATGACCAAGAGTAACGTCCCGTTCGATGACGTCTTGTCTCAGGCCCGCAAGCACAAGTTCATCCTGACTACCTCTACCCAGTACATGGACGACAGCGACAGGATCGACAGAAACACACGCTCGGCCATCCTCAACAACACCGGAACCAAAGTCTTGTTCGAGAGCACCGCCAAGGAAGCTCGCATGTGGCTCAATTCAATCGGTTCGTCTCATGTCACCGAGACTGACATTACCGGCCTCAAGAAGTACGACGCGATAGCCTGGATAGCCAACGAGCGCGGCACCGGAGATCCCGTGACCTTCACAGCCCTGGCACCATTCCCGTCACTCGGTACCGCTGATCGGGCTATGCATCTATCGGGAATCAAGCACGGCACGCCCATCGCCAAGGTCCACGAGGACATCGACAACCGACGTCGCGCGCGAGTTGATGAAACCCATAGGCATCCAAATATGGGGCGACGCAAGAAGACAAGTGACGACGAATAGAAAAAAGAAGCCCCACTCTCAGTGTGAGATGGGGCTTCTTCGTGGTGCAACCTAGTTTGCGGCGCGGTACTTGTCCTGAATATCCTGCGAGATTCTCCCACGAGGTGCGACATTCAAGCCTTGCTCCTGTGCCCATGCACGGATCTTAGACAATTCTTCTTTATTGCTCTTCGGAGCAGACGATCCAGCTGAGCGCGGAAGCCGCGATACTTCTTGAGTGGCAACCGACGTGTACTTGCCGAGAGTCTTCTTGAACTCTGCTGCCTCTGCGGAGGTCAGATCGATTGTGTAGGAGTTCTTCCCAACACTGAAAGCGATGGTTTCGCCCTCGCCTTCCGGGATAACTTCACCGGATACATCGGAACGAAGGACGACGATAGTTTCTTTAGCCATTCTTCAAGACTACACGCAAAAGATGTAAGAAGCTCTCCAGCGACGTGGAGAGCTTCACGTGTGCAAGATATCGTCTTTGAGCCTAGAAGCTTTCAGAAGCGACGCTAGGCACTAATTAGAGCCAAGATTCGGCGTGGTTGATGTGAACCATGTCTGCTTGACGAAGACTAACGCGACGTTAATGATCGCTGTAACCGGACCGAATAGAGCCTGGTCATTCGCTGAAGCTGTGATCAAGTAGCTCAACCCAGCTGACGCAGCTAAGTAGAGCGCTGCCTTGAAGGTCTTGCCTACGTTGGTGTTCCAGAATGATGTTTTAGTTGTTTGTGTCATATGCCTCCTTATTAATTTGATGCTGTGCGCCAGTCAGTCGCGATCCTCTGTTGAGCTGTGGCGAGTGACATGGCTCCCGAACAAACCTTGGCCCGCAACTTGTTTTCAACAGCATCCTTTGGGTTAGGCGCTGCGTCAGGTTGTGGCCACAAATTCTTCGGGTCTGTTGGATGCCCACCAAGGCTGATGCTCACCAGATGATCTTGCTCGTACTTACTTGGGCTGTCTGTGAAGCCGTACTCTTTCATCTGTTGAAGCTTGAGAGCATTGGTGTAACTGGTCACAGGGCGGATGCTTGAACTCCATCCGCTCACGCAGATCGTCTGCTGGATGTTCGCTTGAGTCACCTTCGGATTGATGACTCCTGGCGTGCAAACGGGATCTGGTAGCTCTCCGCGCATCTTGCACTTGGCGTCACTAGAAGCCGGGGCCGACGCTGGGGCTGGGGCAGGTAGAACATGCAGGAGCAGAAGCAACAAGCCACAGCAGATCAAGAGAATGACCAGCTGCGTTTTCATTAGCCCTTACTAGGCTCCACATTTACCTGCTCTGGAAGCTTCACTACCGCCTTGTACATATCTGGCAAGTGGTTGATGAATCCCGTCTGCTCCTCGGCACGCTTCTTCACAAGCGCCTTAGCCGCCGCAGATTCCATGATCTCTCGTTGAGCTTGAGCAAAGGTTTGCTTGCCTAGCCGGTTCTTGTAGCCGTAGTCGGTAATAGGGGACGCCAAGTAAAACTTGTAGAGTACGTTTAATCCTGCTTCATCAACCATTGTGACTTTCTCCTTCTGTGGAGCTGATTCTGCTGCCACGCTTTCTTTTACTCTTTGCATGAGCCGGGGACGAACTGCTCCCAGGAAGTCTCCATAACCGTGCTTCACCCAAGCAGCGGGCGATCCCTTAGTGGCAGAAGGATTCAGGTAGTTCTGGGCCAGGGCATCCACTACGTTCAGAGTGCTGTTGTCCCCTGCAATCTCGACGTGGCCGACACTTGAACCAAAGGACCCCTCCGCATAGACCAGGATGTCTCCCAGCTGTGGCACGAACGTCGCTGAGTTAGGAATCACCTCGTACTCCGAGAACTGTTTGGCGTTGTCGAAGAGCTCGAAGGCGTATAACCCAGGTATCCGCGGGTATCCAAGCCAATCGGTAAATGCGTTGATGAGGCCGACACACTGAGCGCCGATTGAGTTTCCGTTGCTGTCGTAGGTGACGTGGCGAGCACCTACGTTGGCGACGAGCCAGTTTCGGACTTCGTCTTTTGTCTTCATTTAGGCAGCCGCTCCAACAGTGACGTGTCCACCGTGCGGCACGACTACAGAAGTCGTCGATGTATCGCCGTTCATGAGGCGTAGGCGCTCTTCAAGTACATTTACTTTGCCGGTGAGGTTGGCTACTTCCAGCTCTTTGGCGTGGAGCTGTCGGCCATCTAGCCGTGCCTGGTCTTGGAGCTTGTCGATTCTTTCGTTGAACGCCTTGCGCTCGTCTGCCCACTGTTTGCGCTCCTCACGTTGTTCCGCGCGAAGTTGTGCGATTGAGTCTGAGTGGCGTTTCTCCTGGTCAGTAAGAGCGCTGTTCATCGTCTCGTAGAACGTCTTCAGATGGGCGTCGGCCAATGATGCCGCTGACTTCCTGTTCTTGCGATTGTTGATCAGGACCGCACCTAAAATCCCAATCAGGGCTCCGCCTGCGGCTGAAATCGTGGCTGGGAGGTATTCGAAGTTCATGGCCTACGCGTAGACCTCGTAAGCAACGTCGTAAACAGTGGCTGCCGTGGTGACGTTGATACTGAAGCCGTCAACGTCCATAGAAGAATATGAAGCGGTCACAAGAGGGGTGTTGGCGCCCGATGAGCGTATGACGATACAAGCCGTCGCTCCGGACTCGCGAGCAAGATTCGATCCAAACGCGGATGTAAAGACCCAAAACTGACCACTGCTCGTCATCCCACCGCTGCCGGAAGCGGAAACCGTCGTACTTGCGGTCGGCATGATAGTAAACCGAACGATCTTTGGCGTGCCGCCAATTCCGGTGATTCTCTTTACGCCGGTACTGCCGAAGGTGGCAGCCGGAATGGTTCCAGTCACTATTGATCCCGCTGGCTTCTGGTTTGAAGCAGACTGGATTGTCGCCGTGCTGTAGACCACCGCAACGAGCACTGAGTTTGCTGGAAGAGTCGGGTTGATACCGCCGATTGTTTGTTCTGAGTACTGAGGGGTGGAGTTTCCAAGCGTGACGTAGATGTATGTGTCTCGGTTTGCTGTGAAAGTCTTGCTGGCGGCAGCGACAGGCTGAGGGACTAAAGCTGTTCCTACTGCAATCAAGACTTGGCCGGCTGTTCCAGCACCATTCAGTGTGGCATTTGTGTACGTCCAGTTACAGCCGCTTTCAATCATGCTCCTGTTGCCGATTGCCCGGGGATTCGTTGGAGTGGCAAAGACTCGAGTATCGGTGCACTTGCTCTGCGACAAGGTAGCCGCGCCTGCATCTACCCGCCAGTTGGCCAAGATCGTGTACGGATAGCTTGCAGATCCAATAGCTGTTTGGATGGCTGCTGTGCTTGGAGCGACGGGGCTGGCGTTTGGCGTACCAGATACATAGGCAACTTTTGTGACACCAGGACCGTCTGAGTTGGCTGACGTTGGTGTGCCACCAGGAAGGTTCACGCTGGTATCGACGTACATGACGATGGCATCTATACGTGGGTTGCTGGCGTCAGCCGTAGCGAGGGTACCCGTAAACGCAGCAGTCAAGCTTACTAGTCGGGCGCTGGTCGTACCACCTGTGCCGATACGGATTAGCGCATTGCCAGGGTTGATGATGACTTGAAGGCCGGTTCCAATAACCGTGTCGAAGCCGTTGATGATGTCGCCATTAAGGAACGCGCCTTCGTGACGACCAAGACCATCGGGGGTGACATTTGAGAGTGAGTAGTTGTAGGTTTTGAAATTGTTAAACATTCATGTTGATTCCTATTTTTAACTTACTAAACTTGCAGAGAATGCGCCAGTGCCAATGCCATAGAAAAAGAATTTATAGGTCTTGGGATTTACGCTCGCGTCATTGAATGATGGAAACTTCCATGACTGAATGCCATCCGAACCAACGCGGAGTCGGTATTGGAGAAATATCTCCGTATAAGTCCCGGCCCCATTTACGCTCTGATAAGCGCGGTAGATGAGCCCGCCGCCAAAGCTGAGGTCTGAAGGCGTGTATTGCAAGAGGATCATGCGTCCGTCCAGTGGAGGGACGGTAAGATCGACCGAAAATTGGCTGATAGTGATGCCCATCAAGACACCCGAGCTACCAATCGTCTGCGGCGCTTTGCTTTCTTTCTGCACCGTTTCGACTTGGCGGATGAGACGACTGACTTCGCCTTCTGGGAGAGAATCGAGCACGCTCATTAGAGAATCCTCGTGGTACTAATCGCAACGGGATCAGATGAGAGCGCCTGTACTTTGAATCGCCGGTACTCGTTGTAGGGACCGTCCAGCCGTAGTTCGTATTTGGACTTGTAAGGCTCTGCATTGATCACCCCCGCATCTTGAAGCGTCCAGTTACCTGCACCCGGACCTGTGGCGGCTGGAAGGGAAACCCATGTGACCCCATCAGTACTGCCCTCAACTTCGACGACGCATGATGACATCAAAGCAACGCTCGTGCCTGATGTCAGAATCACCAGGAATCGCGCCAAGCCCGAGAAGCTGCCAGCGGCAGCCGGCACCGTATCTATCTGCCCGGTCCAGAGCCACGCACCAGGACTATCCGTTCGGAAGTAGCGGACACTCGAACCGCCGACGCGTTGCATGGCCTTGCGCTCGTTCATTAGTTGGGCCGCGTCTCGAAGGGTTGAGACGGCGTGATTCTCCAACAGGCTATCGACGTTGGTGACTCCCATTAGAGCGTCCTCGTCAGCGTCATGGTGCCACCACACGAAGAGCGAATGACTGGCTTGGCGTAATAGGTGATGGTTCCCTTGTAGAAGAAGTCCATCGTCCAGGTGAAGATCACACTGAGGTTGCTGAAGTTCCTGGTCATGCCTCCACTCGTGATGACGCTGGTGCCGTCACTCCAACCGAGAGCGCCTGAGTACGTCGTACCGGCATAGGTCCCATTGAGGTAGCTGAACTTGTTGGCATCTGCTGTGCCGTTGGCGCGCATGTCCATATACAGCAGCGCCTCTGGCCACGGCTGTGTCTGGTCACACGTCATGGTGACGACAAGGGTCATCTGAGTGATACTTCCCGCGCTGACTGTCTCCGTTCGATCCCATGTATTGGCAGATTGAAGTGTGTAGTTCAGTTGGCCACTGGCGCCGCTCATTCTCTTGGCAGCTTTTAGCTCTGCCCCGATCTGTTCCGCCTGCCGGATGCCGTTTATGAGCTGGCGTTCTGGAAGCTGGCTAATCAAGCTGTCCATTAGCCCACGTACTCCCCTGTCTTCTCGAAGTACAGCTTCATCTCCTTGATGAAGTGGTTCTCATCGACAGTTACCTCTCGCCGCTCTATGCGGTAGACGCCAGTCAGGTCTTCGAGCAGCTTTCGCCCATTGAACACGCACGGGATGATGTCACCGACTTCAAGGGGTACATCTGGAAGGTCAGCACCAGACAGCGTTATCTGCGGCATGCGTAGAAGCTTCTTGTAGCGATCAAGTTGTGCCTGGGTGTTTTCATCGAGCGTGGCTTGCACTTTGACCTCGTTGAACTGGACGGTCTTCTGGCGAAGCTTGAACTCGATCTGTGACGCCGTGTCGTTTTTGAATGAGAAGATCTGATCCGAGCCCTGCCCGCTACCGACGCCGATTATCTGGTTGAAAAGGTTGTTGGCACCGCGTGAGAGAGTCGCCCTGTCAAAGTTGGACCGTTTAGTAGTGCGGTCAAACACGATGCGGAAGTCAGTCCGCGGTGAGCCGAGCTGCGGGTAGGTCATCACCGTCTTATCCGCTAGGAACTTGAAGTCGAACTTGCCGTCTACCAGATTGGTGAGGGGGACTGCCCCGGGTTTTGTTGACTCCTTGACCTAGCGAGCTTGTGCTCGTGGAAGGATGTTGACCATGCCCACGGCTTATGGGGCGGAGTTCCG
>NZ_JBFBKW010000008.1:0-215005 GCF_040702325.1 Pseudarthrobacter sp. 902506025 | reverse complement strand
CCACCGTCATTCAACTCCACCTCAGTGGTCTTGAACCCCGGATACAACACAGCACCCGTCACCACCACAGCAACCACAGCACCAAACGCAGTACCGGAGAACCACCGGGAGCGCGCCAGGCGGCTCCACCGGGGCGTGCCGGAGACAGGGCTTTGGGCGCGCGTTTGTCCGCGACGTTTCATGAGTGAAAATCCCCCGGTAGATCTAGGCTCTTTGCCTGCAGCCGGCGTCACGGGACCCCGGGCACCACAACGATACCGCTATACGCCAACAAATGGACAAATTCTTCCAGCAGGCCTGGCGGCGGCCGAAACCTGGTTCCTAGTCGAGGACCAGGCCCTTGCCCCGGCCCCGTGTGAGGCGGACGGGATTGATCTCGCCGAAGCCGCGCACGTTTTCCGGCTCCTGGGGAATCAGGACGAACCGCTCGTCGTGCTCCAAGGCGGAGGCGGTCATGGAGTCCACCAGCACCGTGCCCGGATCCGCAAGGGTGGTCAGGCGCGCTGCGAGATTGACAGTGGGACCGTAGATGTCGCCCAGGCGGGACAGGATCCTGCCCCACACCATGGCCACCCGGGCTTCGGGGAGGATCTCGTCCTCGGTGAAGGCCTCGGCGAGCGCCAGGGAGATCTCGGCACCGGCTGCCGGGGTTTCGGCGATGTACAGGACTTCATCGCCCACCGTCTTGACCAGCCGGCCGCCGCCGACGGAGATGATCTCGGCGCACTTGTTCTCGAAGCGCTGGACCAGGCGGGCGAGCGTCTTTTCGTTCATCCGGCGGGACAGGCTGGTGTAGGAGACCAGGTCAGCGAACCCCACGGCGCGGGCCAAGGGCAGCGGAGCGTCATCCTCGTCGCCTTCGCGGCCTTCTTCGCTGGCCTGCAGGCCGGCTTCGGCCCGGACCGCGAGCCGCTGGACCCCGGCGTTGAGCTGGCGGCGCCAGGAGTAGACCAGCACTTCCTCCAGCGCGTCCACCAGCGCGGGCAGTTCGTTGACCAGGCGCTTGCGGGCCACGGCATCCGTGACGCCCTGCTCGTGGACCATGTCCTCCACCAGCGCTTCGATCTGCCAGACCACCATGCGGTCGGTCATTTGGCCGATGGAGCGGGTCACCGAAATGGCGGCTTCCTCCGTGAGCTTGCCGGCGCGGACCAGGTCCACCACCGTGGACAGGGCCGCCTGGTCACGTTCGGTGAAGGCCACGTCCTCATCGCCGAAGTTCGGGAACCCCAGGGCGCGCCACAGTTTGCGGGCAGAGAGCAGTGAGAGTCCCGCGCCGGCAGCAACTTCACGCCGGCGGAGCTTGCGTTCACCACCCAGCAGCCGGGCTTCGAGCGCCTTCATGGCCAGGCGTTCGGCGGACATGGCGCCTGTGGGCGGGTGCCGGTCGACGGCAGGCATCTCCACGGGGGAATCCGGGCCGGCCAACGACGCGCCGGCATGGTAGTCGCCGGAAGCAGGCTCGACGGCGGCGGTTCCGGTCGGGATGCGCTCGACGCGTTCCTGCTGGGCCTCATCGGTCATCCCGTCCACCTTCTCTCATGTCCTCCGGAAAAGCACCGGCGGGGTAATACGTCGCGCCACCCGGCTGGGTCCCGCTGTCCTCCGGCAGTTCCCCGATGGCGTCGAGGATAAAGTCGCGGAACCGGGCAACCTCGGGCACGTCGCGAAAGGTCACCATGCCCTGGTGCCCGGTTTCCAAGGATATATTCCCTGAGCGCACCAGTCGCTGCAGCAGCGATTCATGGACCGTCAGGTTGCGCACCGACGCCAGGTTCACCTGCTGGTCCCGCCGGTTCAGCAGGCCATACCGGGCCACCATCCGCTGGCTGGTCAGGGTGTAGCGGGTGCCTTGCCAGCGCAGCAGGCGGGGCAGGCAGTAGCCCAGCCATACGGCTGCGGCGGCGAGGACGCAGGCGGTCACGAGCCAAGGCGTCCACTGCCGGCCCAGGGTGGGCACCAAGCGGGCGGCCCCGCCGCGGATGACCCAGCCGCTGGCGAAGGCGGCAAGTGCCGGCGCCAGGACAAAGGCCACGGCGGCTCCGGTGAGCTTCCTCGGCTGCGGACGCGTGGTGACGATGACCTGCTCCCCTGGCACGAGGGTTTTACGCATACCCACCCTGGTTTGGCGCGTCCGGGGAAGTCCAGGGCCGCAGGTGCACCACGTCACCGGCGGTGACCACGTGCTCGTGCGAGTCCCGGTCCACCACCAGCAGGGAGCCGTAGTCATCCAGCCGGGATGCATGCCCAATGATTTCGTGGTCGCCGGGCAGCTGCGCGCGTACCTGCTTTCCCAGGGTGACCATGACGGCCTCCACCATTTTGTGCAGCGAAGGGCCCCCCGCCATGCCGGCCGTCGGGTCGCCGTCGGCGTTGCAGAAACTGCGGTACAGGACCGCGAAGTGGGACAGGTAGCTTTTCAGCAGCGCGGTGCGGTCGGTGGTGCGGGCACCTTCGATGGCCACGGACGTGGCAGTGGGAACCGGAAGTTCGCTTTCGCGCAGGGTGACGTTCAGCCCGGTCCCCAGGATCACGGGGGGCACGCTGCCGTCCACCATGGGGCCCAGCTGGGCCAGGATGCCGGCGATCTTCCTGCCGCGCACCAGGACGTCGTTGGGCCATTTGAGCTCGGCCGGGAGGCCCGCCGTTTCCAGCAGTGTTTCACGCAGCGCCAAGGCTGCGATGAGGGACAGCCAGGAGTAGCTCTGGGTGGGGAGGGGCCTGCCCTCCGCGTTGACCGGACGCAGCACCACGGAGACCGACACCGAGCTCAGCGGGGGCGCCTCCCACCGCCTGTCCAGGCGTCCCCGTGCAGCTGTCTGGTACTCCGCCGTCAGGACGGAGAGGTCCGGCCAGGCCCCAGGGTCCACTGTGACACCGCGCAGGAGGTCGGCGTTGGTGGAGCCGGTGGAGTCCACGACGTCGATCCGGGGGATCCCCGCGGCGGCGAGGAAACGCTGGTCGGCCAGGTCCCCTCGGTTCAGGGGGGAACCCGGTGCATGTGCGTCATCCATAGCTAGATCCTACCGAGCCCGGCCCGGTCCCACCCAGCCACCTGCCGTCCCGGAACAGACCGTCAGGGCACCGCCGGGGGCATGCTAAAGGAAGATGTCGGGAACCAGCCGGTCTTCGGGTGCCCCCAGGCTGTAGGGGCGGAAGTCGGTCACGCCCGCGGCGGCGAGGACCTGCTCATCCGTGTAGAAGTTGCCCGACGGCGGCGCGCCCGCGGCGAGGTTGCTTCCAGTCAGGACGGCGTGGGCGGCGTCGGCCATGATCTGCGGGCCGCGCGCGGCCAGCACCATGGTGTCGCCGTGGGGCATGTTGCGGATGGCCGCCGTGTCGATCAGCGTGCATGGCCACAGTGAGTTGACCCTGATCCCGTCAGCCTTGAGTTCCTCGGCCAGGCCCAGGGTGGTCAGGCTCATCCCGTATTTGGCCATGGTGTATGCAAGGTGCTTTCCAGCCCAGGAGGGGTGGAGGTTCAGCGGCGGCGAGAGCGTCAGGATGTGCCCCTGTTTGGAGGCACGCAGCGCCGGGAGCGCCAACTTGGACAGCAGGAAAGTGCCACGGACGTTGATGTCCTGCATGAGGTCGTACTTCTTCATGTCCACGGCGTCCGTGGTGGAGAGGTCAATGGCGGAGGCATTGTTGATGACGACGTCGATGCCGCCGAACCGGTCCACGGCTGCGGCCACGGCGCCTGCCACGTCCTCGTCCCTGCGCACGTCGCCCACCAGGGGCAACGCCTGGCCCCCGGCCGCCTCCAGCTCCCGGGCTGCGGTGTAGACCGTCCCGGCAAGCTTGGGGTGCGGCTCCCCCGTCTTGGCAAGGAGGACGATATTGGCGCCGTCCCGGGCCGCCCTCAGGGCGATGGCCAGGCCGATCCCGCGGCTGCCGCCGGACAGCAGGATGGTCCGGCCCGCCAGGGAGCCGGCGGCCCGGTACGGGCTTTCGGAGGCATGCAAAGCATCGTCGCTTGAAGTCATGGGAACACTGTAACCCAACTATGTTACCGGTGAGTAACATTGCGAAGGGGCTGCTCGACCCGCAGAAAATTGTAGGTTCCCTACAGCCGTCGGCGCCCAAACCGTCACTAGACTTGCCAGCAGGGTTGGTCTTTTGTGTGGATGCTACTTAAAGCGCCGGACAACACGGGCCGCCAGCCGACAGAACTGACCTGCTACAGAGCCGGAGACACTTGATGAGCCACGATCTGACAACGACAGCGGGAAAGATTGCCGATTTCCGCGACCGCCAGGCGCGCGCCGAACAGCCTTCCGGCCCCGAAGCCATCGAAAAGCAGCACGCCCGCGGCAAGAACACTGCCCGCGAGCGCATCGCGCTGCTGCTGGACGAGGACTCGTTTGTTGAGTTTGACGCCCTGGCCGTGCACCGCTCCACCGCCTTTGGCATGGAAAAGAAGAAGCCGCTGGGCGATGGCCTGGTCTCCGGCTACGGCACCGTGGACGGACGCCTGGTGGCGGTCTACAGCCAGGACTTCACCGTCTACGGCGGATCGCTGAGCCAGGTCAACGGCGAAAAGATCGTCAAGGTCCAGGAGTTCGCGCTCCGCAACGGCTGCCCCGTCGTCGGCATCCTGGACGGCGGCGGCGCCCGCATCCAGGAAGGCGTGGCCTCGCTGGCCATGTTCGCGGACATCTTCCGCAACAACGTCCACGCATCCGGCGTGGTGCCGCAGATTTCGCTCATCATGGGCCCGTCCGCCGGCGGCGCGGCCTACTCCCCCGCGCTCACCGACTACGTGGTGATGGTGGACAAGACCTCACACATGTTCATCACCGGCCCGGACGTCATCAAGACCGTCACCGGCGAGGACGTGGACATGGAAACCCTCGGCGGCGCCCGGCAGCACAACGCCACCACCGGAACCTCCACCTACCTGGCCTCGGACGAGACAGATGCCATCGAGTTCGTCCGCGAACTACTGGACTTCCTCCCGTCGAACAACCTGGCAGAGGCACCCGTCCTGGGGCACCAGCAGGAGTTGGAGATCGACGACGACGACCTCGCCCTGGACACGCTGGTTCCGGATTCAGCCAACCAGCCCTACGACATGCGCGCAGTGGTGGAGCAGATCGTGGACGACGGGCACTTCCTGGAGATGCAGGCCCTGTACGCGCCCAACGTGATGATCGGCTATGGCCGGGTGGAGGGCCACACGGTAGGCATCGTGGCCAACCAGCCCCTCCAGTTCGCCGGCACCCTGGACATCGCCGCATCGGAAAAGGCGGCCCGCTTCGTGCGCCACTGCGACGCCTTCAACATCCCCATCATCACCCTGGTGGACGTCCCCGGCTTCCTGCCCGGCAAGGACCAGGAGTTCCAGGGCATCATCCGCCGCGGCGCGAAGCTTCTCTACGCCTACGCCGAGGCCACCGTCCCCAAGCTCACCGTCATCACCCGCAAGGCCTACGGGGGCGCCTACATCGTCATGGGCTCCAAGAAGCTCGGTGCCGACCTGAACCTGGCGTGGCCCACGGCGCAGATCGGCGTGATGGGTGCGCAGGGTGCGGTGAACATCCTCTACCGCCGCGACCTCGCAGCCGTTGCCGAGGACGGCGGCGACGTCGAGGCCCGCCGCGCCCAGGTGATCCAGCAGTACGAGGAAGAACTCCTCAACCCCTACCAGGCCGCCGAGCTGGGCTACGTGGACGCTGTCATCGCCCCCTCGGACACCCGTCTCCAGATCATCAAGGGACTGCGCGCCCTGCGGGACAAGAGGGCCAGCCTCCCCGCCAAGAAGCACGGGAACATCCCGCTGTGATCAGCACCCCAGGGGCGCCTGAGCCCGCCGAAGCCCCGGACGCGGCAGCCGCCGCACCCCTGCTCTCTGTGGTCAAAGGGCAGCCGAACGCCGAGGAACTGGCCGCGCTGGCCGCCGTCGTCCTTTCCCTCAGTGGGGAAAGCCCGGCGCCGGCCAGGACCGCCAGCGTGCGGCACTGGGTGCGGAGGCAGCAGCTGCGGCTTGCCCCCACGCCCGGACCGGGAGCCTGGAAACGCAGCCAGGGCTGACGGCTTCCACATCCTGTCCATGCGGCCGGTAGGCTCGGGATGTGACTACCGACACTGCACCCGCCACGCGCCCGCATACCCGGATCGACGATGTCGCGGACAACTACACCGACACCCTGATCAGGCTCAATCCGACCTTTGCCACCACCCTTGGCCTGCCGGGACATGAGACGGAATACCAGGACTTCTCCCCTGCCGGCATCGCCGGGTTCGCCGAGGCGGCACGGGACGCCCTCGTTGCGCTGGAAGGCCTGGAGCCGGAGGACGACGTGGACGCCGTCACCCTGGACGCCATGCAGGAGCGGTTGGGCCTGCAACTGCTGATCCACGCCTCCGGGTGGGAGTATGCGGACCTGAACAATATCGCCTCCCCGGCCCAGGACATCCGCGCCATCTTCGACCTCATGCCTACCGGAACCGAACAGGACTGGGAGCACATCGCCGGGCGCGCACACAACGTGCCGGCGGCCATCAGCGGCTACACCGAGTCCCTGCGCATGGCCAAAGATGCAGGCAAGGTCGCCGCTGCCCGCCAAGTGCGCATCGTCATCGAACAGGTCAACAAGTACGCCGCCGGGGACGGCTTCTTCGCAAAGCTGGCCGCGGGTGCCGCCACGGATGCGGGGCCGCTTCCCACGGCCCTGCAGGAGAAGCTCGACGCCGGTGCTGCCGCCGCCCGCCGGGCCTACGCCGGCCTGGCGGAATTCCTGCGCACCGAGCTGCTCCCCGCTGCTCCCGAAAAGGATGCCGTGGGCAGGGCCCGCTACGCACTGGCTTCCCGGTCCTTCCTCGGCGCAGAGGTGGACCTGGAGGAAACGTACGCGTGGGGCGTCCAGGAACTCGACCGCCTCATCGCGGAGCAGGAACAGGTCGCAGCCGCCATCAAGCCAGGCGCCACCATTGCCGAAGCCAAGGAAATCCTCAACAACGACCCCGCACGTCAGCTGAAAGGCACGGAGGCGCTGCGGGAATGGATGCAGGGCCTCTCCGACAAGGCCGTGGCCGAACTCGCCGGCGTGCACTTCGACATCCCCGAGGTGATGAAGACACTTGAGTGCCGGATTGCCCCCACCGACGAGGGCGGCATCTATTACACCGGCCCGTCCGACGACTTCAGCCGGCCCGGCCGCATGTGGTGGTCCGTTCCCGCAGGCGAGGACACCTTCACCACCTGGGCCGAAACCACCACCGTGTACCACGAGGGTGTTCCGGGCCACCACCTCCAGGTGGCCACCGCCACCTACCGGCGCGAACTGCTTAACAAGTGGCGCCGGAACGTCTGCTGGACCTCCGGCCACGGCGAGGGCTGGGCCCTCTACGCCGAGAAGCTCATGCAGGAACTGGGCTACCTGAACGATCCCGGCGACCACATGGGAATGCTGGACATGCAGCGCATGCGGGCAGCCCGCGTGGTCTTCGACATCGGCGTGCACCTCGAACTCGAGATGCCCGAACGCTGGGGAACCGGCACCTGGACCCCGGACAAGGGCTACGGATTCCTCAAGGAAAACCTCCCCATCAGCGAAGGCCAGCTCAACTTCGAGTTCACCCGCTACCTTGGCTGGCCGGGCCAGGCCCCCTCCTACAAAGTTGGCCAGCGGCTCTGGGAACAGATCCGTGCGGAGCTGGAGTCACGGCCCGGGTTCGACCTGAAGGAGTTCCACACCAAGGCCCTCAACATCGGTTCTGTTGGGCTCGATACCCTGCGCCGGGCGCTGCTGGGCTGACAGTCCATCCCCCGGCCGGATCCCTGGCCGGCGGACCGCGCCCCCGGCATTCGGTGGACAGCGCCCACGGCAATCCATAAGCTTACTTACTAAATTGCCGTGGCGCGCACCGCCGTATGGACAGGGAGACGACGTTGACCAACCTCCAAGAGACACCGGCCGGGACGGGGGTGTCTGGTGAACTGCGCCAGGACACGACCGTCGGCGGCAAGGACCTCACCAGATGGGACACCCGGACAGGCCGGCGCCTGGTGGAAGTGGTCCACCGCATCAGCCAGGTACTGGGCCCGCATGGCGCACTGATCCTGACGCTGCTGGTGGGGGCGGTCATTTCCGCCGCCCTGACCGCCGCGTTCAGCGAGGTCTATGAAGCGGTAGTGGCCGCCGACGGGGTGGCCGGACTCGACCATCCGGTATTGGCGGCCAGCAAGGACCTCCGTACCCCTGCCCTGGATGTGGCGGTCACGGCCTTCACCGATGTTGGCGGGACCATCGGGATGCCGGTCCTCGCCGTCGCCATCATGGCGGTGCTCGCGTTGCGGCGCCGCTCCTGGACCCCCGTCATCCTGATCGTCACCGCGGGCCTGGGTTCACTGCTGATGACGATCGCCGGCAAGCGCCTCGTGGGACGCACGCGGCCGGACCTCAGCGACGCCGTACCGCCCTACGAACACTCGGCATCGTTTCCCAGTGGACACTCACTGAACGCGGTGGTGATAGCAGGCATCGTGGCGTACCTCATCATCCTGCGGCTCCACTCGAACCGCGCCCGCATCCTCACCGCCGCGGCGGCAGCCCTCTTCGCTGTCGCGATCGGCCTGAGCAGGGTCTTCCTGGGCCATCACTGGCTCACCGATGTGCTGGCGGCCTGGGCATTGGGTGCCGCCTGGCTGGCCATCGTCATCACCGCCCACCGGCTCTACCTGACGGTCAGGAAACACCACGAACCACGAGACGTTAAGCACACCCCTGCCGGGAATAAGTAACAAATGCCGCCGTCATCCCTGATTCTCCGGGGATTTCCGGCTGGGGCCCGCATCCAGAGCGCGTAATATTTCTCAATGTTGGTTCGACGTGATATTTAACGGAGGTCTAGCTTGTTCTGGTGAGCACTCAGACAAGCACCCCCTCCCCCGCAGGGAAGACCGGATTCCAGCTCCCCAAGTGGGCGGGTTCCTTCGGCTTCCAGATCATCGCCGCCCTCATTGTGGGTCTTGGCCTCGGCCTGCTGGCAAAGTACACCGGCAGCACCAAGACCAACCCCAACGCCCTCGGCGCCACGCTGCAGACCATCGGCTCAAGCTATGTGTCACTGCTGCAGACCGCCGTTGTTCCGCTGATCTTCACCGCCGTCGTCAGTTCCATCTCCAACCTGCGGCAGGTATCCAATGCCGCCCGGCTGGCGTGGAACACGCTCCTGTGGTTCGCCATCACGTCCCTGATCGCCGTGCTGATCGGCATGGGCCTGGGCGTGCTGCTGCAGCCCGGCGCCAACACCGGCATCGCCGGAGACGCCAAGTACACCGGCAAGTCCGGTGACTGGTGGGCCTTCCTCGTAGGCCTCTTCCCCAAGAACTTCCTCGGCCTGGGCGCCAGCTCCACCGTCGCCGATTCCGGCGCCGTCACCACGTCGGTCAGCTTCAACGTCCTGCAGATCCTGGTCATCGCCATCGCGGTGGGCGTCGCCGCGCTGAAGGTGGGCAAAGCCGCAGAGCCGTTCCTCACCCTCAACGCATCAGCCCTTGCCGTGATCCAGAAGGTGCTGTGGTGGATCATCCGCATCGCGCCGCTGGGCACCATCGGCCTCATCGGCAACGCCGTCGCCGTCTACGGCTGGGACACCATCGGCTCGCTGGGCAAGTTCACCGTTGCCATCTACGCGGGCCTGGTCCTGGTGCTGTTCGTGGTCTACCCCATCCTGATCCGCAGCCACGGCCTGTCCATCAAGCAGTACTTCTCCGGCGTATGGCCCGCCGTGCAGCTGGCCTTCGTGTCCCGTTCCTCGGTGGGAACGCTGCCGCTGACCCAGCGCGTGACCGAGCGCAGCCTGGGCGTCCCCCGCGCCTACGCCTCCTTCGCCGTGCCCCTGGGCGCCACCACCAAGATGGACGGCTGCGCAGCCATCTACCCCGCCGTCTCGGCGATCTTCGTGGCCCAGTTCTTCGGCATCCACCTGGACTTCAGCCAGTACCTGCTGATCGCCCTGGTCTCCGTCCTCGGCTCCGCTGCAACCGCCGGCACCACCGGCGCCGTGGTGATGCTCACCCTGACACTCTCCACGCTGGGACTGCCGCTGGCCGGCGTCGGACTCCTCCTTGCCATCGACCCCATCCTGGACATGGGCCGCACCGCGGTCAACGTCGCGGGCCAGGCACTGGTCCCCACCATCGTGGCCAAGCGCCAGGGCATCCTGGACGAGTCGCTGTACAACGCCCCCCGCAACGGCACGCCCTTTGTTGAGGAAGAAACAGGCAGCGACGCCGCCGCCGGTGGCCCCGCCACGGACGGCACCAGCGCCGACACCGCACCCCGCGAACTGCAGGATGCAAAGGCATAACGCGCAGCAGCAATGAAAGACGTCCCCGGGAAACCTCCCGGGGACGTCTTTTTTGTTTCATGGGCTGCGCCTCCGGCCATTCACCGGCCGGCAGCAGTCAGCGGCCGGCATCAGTCAGCGACCGCCCCCGCCAATCACCCCGTTCTGGACCGCCTTGGTCACGGCGTCGGCTTCCGCCTGCGTCAGCTTTCCATCGGCCACGGCCTTGTCCAGGCGCGTCTTCAGCGCGGCGGCGTGCTCGGACTGCTCGTCGCTGCGGATCTCCTGGAGGGCGGCCGTCACTTTCGCCTCATCGATGCCCAACGACTCAGCCAGGGACTTCGCGAGCGCGGCCTCGCGCGCGGCGGGGTCCGGCTTCTGGCCGTCGGCGGGCGGAGTGGCGGGCTTGTTGGCGTCGCGGAAGGCCTTCAGCGCGTCAGTCACCTTGGCTTCGTCCACACCGAGTTTCGCTGCCAGCGCGGAGGCCTGCTCCATGCCGTGGCCGCCGCGGCCGCCATGCCTGCCCATGCCGTCGTGGCCGGTGCCGGTGCTGCCGTCAGCGGAGGCGCTGGAACTTGCACTCGGCGTGGGAGCGGGAGTTGTGGTGGTGGCAGAGGCCATGCCGGCCACGCCGATTCCTGCACCGAGCGCCAGCGCCGCGGCTGACAGGCCCAGGGTCATCTTCTTCGTGCGTGTCATTTCTTGTCTCCTGATTCGCCGTCGCCTGACGGCTGCTGGTGATACGCCTGGTGGCGGGACATTCCAAGCATCCGCGACCAGGTTCAGCAAAGGCTGTTGGGAACCTTTCGTTCTCCTGTGAATCCGGAGACACCCCCGCACCCGAGCCCTCGCGCAGATAACTTGCATGCAGTGCAAACTTGCACGTAGTGTAAGGCCGTGCCCAACCCCTTTTCACCGCCCGACGCGTCGCAGGACGCCGGGTCCGCCGCCCCTTCCCGGCGCGAGCTGAACAAGGCCGCCACCCGCCAGGCCATCACCGATGCCGCCCTGGGACTCCTGCGTTCCAAGGGCCCCGGCAACTTCACGGTGGAGGACATCGCCGATGCCGCAGGCATTTCGCGGCGCACTTTCTTTAACTACTTCAGCAGCACCGACGCCGCCCTGGCGTCCATCGTCCATGGCTTCCTGGACAACGCCATCCAGCAACTGCGCCTCCGCCCGGCGGACGAGCCCATGCTCGAGTCGGCCCAGGCCGCACTGGTGGCCCTGGCCGATCCCAAGGCCATCGCGCCCCTGGCTGAACTGTTCACGCTGACCCAGCAGAGCCCGCTGATGTCCCACACGGAACTGGAGGCGTGGGACCACTGCCGGGCCCAGGTCTTCACCGTGGCCCGCGAACGCCTCGCCGGCACCCCCGGCGAGCGGGACGAGCTGTATGTCCACGCCCTGGCCGGCTCCATCATCTCCTGCGGAAAAGCCGCCATGGAGGTCTGGTTCAGCCGGCGCGGCCCGGACCTGTCACCCGCCTCCCTGGCGGAACTCCGCCAACTGCTGATCGATGCCATGGCCCTGCTGGGCGCCGGCTTCACCACCACTGCTTTCCCATCCGCCACCCGTTCCTCCTGATCAGATCGGTCCTCCCGCATGGCACTCCTCCTCTACCGCCTCGGCAAGTTCTCCTACCGCCGGCGCTGGCTTGTCATCTCCCTCTGGCTTGCCGTGCTGGTGGCCGTTGGCGGTTCCGCCGCGGCCTTCCATGGCACGCTGTCCAACAACTTCCAGATCCCGGGTACCGAGACCCAGCGGATCGCGGACAAGCTCAAGCAGGATTTGCCGGCAGCCTCGGGCGGAAGCGCCACGATCGTCTTCGAAGCCCCCGACGGCGGGTTCACGGCTGAGAGCCGCGCGGCCGTCACGGATGCGCTGAAGAAACTTCAGACCATCCCCGAGGTCCGCGGAACGGTGGATCCGTTCGCCACCCAGGCCCAGGTGGACCAGGCCGGCAAGGCCATCACCGACGGCGAAAAGCAACTGGCCGCCGGCCAGGCACAGCTGGACGCCTCCCGGGCGCAGCTGGAGGCCGGCAAGGCACAGCTGGCGGCAGCCGAGCAGCAACTCACCGCGGCAGGGGCGCCGGCAGCTGCGATCGAGGCCCGGCTGGGCCAGCAGAAGGCAGGGCTGGCTGCCGGCCAGGCCAAGCTCGACGCCGGCGCCCAGGAACTGGAGGCCAACAAGGCGAAGCTGGAACTCGGCAAGCGCCAGGCCCAGGCGGCCTCCGCCATCCGCTTCGTCTCGGAGGACAACAAGGCGGCCGTGGCCCAGGTGCAGTTCAACACCTCCATCAACGGCCTGGCACCGGCGGTCCGCAAGCAGGTCCAGGAGATCGCCCACGAGACGTCCTCCGCCGGCGTCCAGGCCTTTGCCAGCAAGGAAATCACCGAGGACATCTCAGCCCTGTTCGGCACGGCGGAAATTGTCGGCATCGCCGTCGCTGCGCTGGTCCTGATCCTCATGCTGGGGACGCTGATCGCGGCCGGACTGCCGCTGCTGATGGCCATCATCGGCGTCGGCGTGGGCGTCGGCATCACCTTCGCCCTCTCCGGCCTCTTCGACATGAGCTCCATCTCCCCCATGCTGGCCCTCATGCTGGGCCTCGCCGTCGGCATCGACTATTCGCTGTTCATCGTCAACCGGCACCGGACACAGCTCCTGGCCGGCATGGATCCTGAGGAGTCCGTAGCCCGGGCCAACGGCACGTCCGGCAACGCCGTTGTCTTCGCCGGCCTGACCGTGATCATCGCCCTTGCCGCCCTGGTGGTCCCGGGACTGCCGTTCCTCACCGTCATGGGCCTGGCCGCCGCGGGAACCGTGGCCGTGGCGGTGCTCGTTGCCATCACCCTGACCCCTGCCATGCTGTCCCTGATTGGCCGCCGCATCATCTCCAGGCGGGCCTGGGCCAAGTCCGAGGCGCACAACGCGGAACCGGGCCATGAGGCAGCCGACCTCGCCACCGACCGCGAACGCAGCACCCACGGGTGGGGCGGCCTGGTCACCAAGCACCCCTGGGTTGCCCTGACCGCCGGCATCGTCCTGCTGGGCACCCTGGCACTGCCCGCCACCCAGCTCCAGCTGGCACTGCCGGACGGCGGCTCCGAGCCCGTGGAGTCCGAGGCCTACCAGGCCTACGACCTGACGGCACGCAGCTTCGGCGAAGGCGTCACCGGGCCGATCGTGGCCGTGGGCGAGTTCCCCGCGAACCTTGACGCAGCCCAGGCGCAGAAGCTGCAGTTCGACATCGCGGACAAGCTCCGCGCCGTGGACAACGTGGTGGCCGCCGTGCCGGTGGCCCTCAGCGAGGACCGCCGCACCGCCGTCTTCCAGGTCATCCCCAAGGAAGGCCCCGCCAGCGCCAGCACGGTCAAGGTGGTCTCCGAACTCCGCGGCCTGAACGCCGAAATCAAGGCCGACTACGACGTTGCCATGGGCCTGACCGGCCAAACCGCCGGCAACGTGGACGTCTCCACCAAGCTCGGTGACGCCCTGCCGCCCTACCTGGCGATCGTCGTCGGACTTTCCCTGATCCTGCTCCTGCTGGTGTTCCGCTCCATCGTGGTCCCGCTGCTGGCAACAGGCGGATTCCTGCTGTCCCTGTCCGCCGCCTTCGGCGCCGTGGTTGCCGTCTACCAATGGGGTTGGCTGGGGAACGTCTTCGACGTGGCCAACCCAGGCGCGGTGCTGAGCTTCCTTCCGATCATCCTGATCGGCGTGCTGTTCGGCCTGGCCATGGACTACCAGGTGTTCATCGCCTCCGGCATGCGCGAGGCCTACATGCATGGATCGTCAGCCAAGGAAGCGGTGCGGGTGGGCTTCCGGCACGCGGCCGCCGTGGTCACCGCCGCCGCGATCATCATGGTCAGCGTGTTCTCCGGCTTCATCTTCAGCCACCTCACCATGGTCCGGCCGCTGGGCTTCGCGATGGCTTTCGGCGTCCTGTTCGACGCGTTCGTGGTCCGGATGACCATCGTCCCGGCCGTGATGTACCTGCTGGGCGCCAAGTCCTGGTGGCTGCCGCGCTGGCTGGACCGGATCCTGCCGGACGTGGACGTGGAGGGCGCCAAGCTCAACCGCGGCCAGGCCGCACCGGCTCCGGGCGAGCTGGTCCACTAGGCTGAAACCGTGCTCCATCTGATCCTCGCCTCCCAGTCCCCCGCCCGCACCAAGCTCCTGGCGGAGGCCGGCATCCGGCATACCGTACTGGTCTCCGACGTCGACGAAGCGGCCGTCCAGGCGCGGTACGGCGTCACGGACCCGCACGACACCGCGCTGCTGCTGGCACGTGCCAAGGCCGAAGCCGTCGCCGCGCTGCCGGAAGCGGAGGGCGCGCTGGTCCTTGGCTGCGACTCCGTTTTCGAGTTCGACGGCGAGGCGCACGGCAAGCCGTACACCGCCGACGTCGCGCGGGAACGGATGCTCCGCATGAGCGGCAGCGCGGGGGTGCTGCACACGGGGCACTGGCTGGTGGACTGCAGGGACACGGACGACGATGGCAGCGCCGGCCGCGGTTCGGGCGCCACGCTCGGGGCGGTCGCCTCCGCCGAGGTGTCCTTCCTGGACATGGCACCGGAGGAGATCGACGCCTACATCGCCACCGGCGAGCCGCTGCACTGCGCCGGCTCCTTCACGATCGACGGCCTGGGCGGGGCCTTCATCCGGAAGGTCGACGGCGACCCGCACGCCGTCGTCGGCCTCTCCGTCTCCACCCTGCGCGGCCTGCTCGCTGCTGCCAACGTTCGCATCACGGACCTCTGGCCGCCGCGGTAAAGCACTCCCTTTTCTGCACCACTTGTAGCTTCCCTACAAAGGCGGGCCGGTTTACACGCGGATTCCGCAAGTAATATCGGCGGAACCTCCAAAACCGCGCTAGGCTCCCTGAAGGAAAGAAGGAGACGCCTTGTCAGCAAATTTGGAGCAGTCCGCAGGAACCACGCAGCCCAGCCTCACAAAGGTGCTGATCGCCAACCGCGGCGAAATCGCCGTGCGGATCATCCGGGCGGCCCGGGATGAAGGCATCGCCTCCGTGGCCGTCTACGCTGACCCGGACCGCGATGCGCTGCACGTCCGGCTCGCTGACGAGGCCTACGCCCTGGGCGGGACCACCGCTGCCGAGTCGTACCTGGTCATGGACAAGATCATTGACGCCGCCCACCAGTCCGGCGCCGACGCCATCCACCCCGGCTACGGCTTCCTGGCCGAGAACGCCGAGTTCGCCGCCAAGGTGATTGCCGCGGGCATCACCTGGATCGGCCCCTCCCCCGAGGCCATCTCCGCCCTGGGCGACAAGGTCCGCGCCCGGCACATCGCCGAAAAGGTGGGCGCTCCCCTGGTCCCCGGCACCGCCGACCCCGTCGAATCCGCCGGGGAAGTCCTGGAGTTCGTGGACCGGCACGGCCTGCCGGTGGCCATCAAGGCGGCCTTCGGCGGCGGCGGCCGCGGCATCAAGGTAGCCCGCACCCGGGAAGAAATCCCCGAACTCTACGAATCCGCCGTCCGCGAGGCAACCGCCGCCTTCGGCCGCGGCGAATGCTTCATCGAGCGCTTCCTGGACGCCCCCCGGCACGTGGAAACCCAGTGCCTGGCCGACGCCCACGGCAACGTGGTGGTGGTGTCCACCCGCGACTGCTCCCTCCAGCGGCGCAACCAGAAACTCGTCGAGGAGGCTCCGGCACCCTTCCTCACCGAAGACCAGAACCGCCGTCTCTACGAATCCTCCAAGGCGATCCTGAAGGAGGCCGGCTACCTGGGCGCCGGCACCTGCGAATTCCTGGTGGGCCAGGACGGGACTATTTCCTTCCTCGAGGTCAACACGCGCCTGCAGGTGGAGCACTGCGTCTCCGAGGAAGTCACCGGGATCGACCTGGTCCGCGAGCAGTTCCGGCTGGCCCGCGGCGAGGAACTGGGCTACGGCGATCCCGAGGTGCGCGGACACTCCATCGAGTTCCGCATCACCGGCGAGGACCCGGGCCGCAACTTCCTGCCCGCCCCCGGCACGCTCCGGGTCCTGAAGAACCCCACCGGTCCCGGGGTCCGCGTGGACTCCGGCGTGGAACAGGGCGACGTGATCAGCGGGAACTTCGACTCCATGCTGTCCAAGCTCATCATCACCGGCGCCAGCCGCCCGCAGGCCCTACAACGCGCCCGCCGCGCGCTGGAGGAAATGGTGGTGGAGGGCATCCCCACCGTCATCCCGTTCGACCTCGCAGTGGTCACGGACCCCGCCTTCGCACCCGCCGAGGGGCCCTTCACGGTCCACACGCGCTGGATCGAAACCGAGTTCACCAACAACCTGCCGGCCTGGACCCCGGACACTGCCGTTGACGGCGAGGGCTCCGCCGAGGAGCGCCAGCGCGTGGTGGTGGAAGTGGGCGGCAAGCGCCTCGAGGTGGTCCTCCCCGCATCCCTGGGCACCCCGGGAACGGCCTCGGCCGCCGCCGGCAAGCCGGGCAAGTCCAAGAAGCGCTCCCGCTCCGCCGGTCCGGCTGCGGCCACCGGCAATGCGCTGACCTCCCCCATGCAGGGCACCATCGTGAAGGTGGCCGTGGCGCACGGGGACGTGGTCACCGAAGGCGACCTGGTGGTGGTCCTCGAGGCCATGAAGATGGAACAGCCCCTCACCGCGCACCGGTCCGGCACCATCACGGGCCTGACGGCAACGGCGGGCGAAACGGTGTCCGCGGGCGCCATTATCGCCACCATCGAAGACTAGAAAGCGGCACACGCAGCCATGCTCGCACCAAGTTTCCAGGAAGAAGTGGACCGCTACCACCAGGCGGTCCCGGAGATCACCAGGGGAAACCCGGCGCCGATCAAGGACCTGTATTCCCGGCTGGATGACGTCACCCTGGCCAACCCGTTCGGCGGCATAGCCCGCGGCTGGGCACAGGTGGAGGCGCGGCTGGACCAGGCCGCGCGGCAGTTCCGCGACGGCGAGATGCTGGGCTTCGACACCGTCACCTCCTACACGGCCCGCGACACCGCATACCTGGTGGAGACCGAACACTTCCGGGCACGGCTGGACAGCGCCGCCGCCACGGAGGAGTTCGCGCTCCGCGTGACCAGCATCTTCCGCCGCGAGGAGGGCTACTGGAAGCTGGTGCACCGGCACGCGGACCCCGCCGCCCGGCCGCAGTCGCGCCGCTCGCTCACGCAGCCTCCGGCCTGAGGCGCCACCCAGCCTGACCTTTTCAGAAGCGCCTCCGGCCGTGTGCCGGGCCGGTGCTGGCAGGCGGCGCCGGCAGGATGCAGACTTAGCACATGCTGCCTTTCCTGCTCCTGGCCTCCCGCGCGGAAGACGCCGCCGCTGAGGACGAGTATGCCGCGTACCTGAGGTATGGCGGGCTGGAGGAGCGGGAGCTGCACCGGATCCGGCTCGAAGCCGCTCCCCTGCCCCCGCTGGACCTCTCCAGGTACTCCGGCGTCATCGTGGGCGGCAGCCCGTTCACGTCCAGCGACCCGCCGGAGCACAAGAGCACGGTCCAGCACCGGGTAGAGCAGGAGCTGGCCGCACTGCTGGACCAGCTGGTGGCCCGCGACTTCCCGTTCCTTGGCGCCTGTTACGGGGTGGGCACCCTCGGGAGCCACCAGGGCGCCGTGATCGACCGGACCTATGGCGAGCCCCTCGGCGCGGTGGAAGTGGAGCTGACCCGCGAAGGCCTGCAGGACCCCATCCTGCAGGGAATGCCCCAACGGTTCACGGCGCTGACCGGACACAAGGAGGCCGTCAGCTCGCTGCCCCCGCACGCTGTCCTCCTGGCACGGGCCGCAACCTGCCCGGTCCACATGTTCCGGATCAGGACCAACCTGTACGCCACCCAGTTCCACCCCGAACTGGACGCCGACGGGCTGGTGACGCGGATCGATATCTACCGGGACGCCGGGTACTTTCCACCGGAATCCGCCGAGGAGCTCATGGCCGCCGCACGGCGGTTCACCGTCACCGAGCCCATGGCCGTACTGAAGAACTTCGTGGCCCGCTACGCCCGGTGAAAACGGCAATGCCCGGCGTGCCGAAAGGCAGCGCCGGGCATCGGGGCAAACGAAGCGTCAGGCGACGTTGTTCTCGTAGTCCAGGTCGCGGGTCTCACGGGTGAGGAACAGCGCGATCAGGGTCAGCACAGCCATGCATGTCAGGTAGATGCCTACCAGCAGCGGGCTGCCCTTGGCGGCTTCCCACAGGGCGACGGCGATGAACGGGGCCACCGCGGCACCCAGGATGCTGGAGAAGTTGTAGCTGATGGCCGAGCCGGTGTACCGGACGTTCGTGGGGAACAGTTCCGGCAGCAGCGCACCCATGGGGCCGAACGTGAGGCCCATGAGGGAGAACCCGAGGATCAGCAGGCCCATGGTGCCCACGAAGCCGCCGCTGAACAGCGGGACAAACAGCAGGCCGAAGACGAAAATGCCGGCGGTGACGGCCATGAGCATCTTGCGGCGGCCGTACTTCTCGGCCAGCGGTCCGGAGACCAGGGTGAAGATGCCAAAGAACACGACGCCGGCAATCAGCATCCACAGGAAATCGTTGCGGCTGTAGCCAAGGCCCGGAACGAACGCGGCGGCAGCGGCCTCGGACATGGGCTTGCCGGCCTTTTCGGCTGCGGCCTTGGCGCCCTCCAAAGTGGGCTTGGTGCCGTAGGTCAGCGTGAACGTGGTCATCAGGTAGAACAGCACATACGTGGCCAGCATGATGAAGGTGCCCAGGATCAGCTGGCGCCAGCTGGACTTGAAGACCCGGCCCAGCGGAAGCTTGGCTACCTCGTTGGATTCCACCACCTTGGTGAAGGCCGGGGTTTCGATCAGCTTGAGCCGGACGTAGAGGCCCAGGATCACCATGACGGCGCTGAGCAGGAACGGGACGCGCCAGCCCCAGGCCTGGAAAGCTTCCGGGGTCAGGGTGTAGCTGGCCACCAGGAAGATGACGTTGGCAATGATGAAGCCGATGGGGGCACCGAGCTGCGGGAAGGTGCCGTAGATGGCGCGCTTGTTGGCGGGGGCATTCTCCGTGGCCAGCAGGGCCGCGCCGCTCCACTCGCCGCCGAGGGCCAGGCCCTGGGCGAACCGCAGGACCACCAGCATGGCCGGCGCCCAGAACTCCCAGCCAGGAACCAGCGCCGTGGGCAGGCAGCCGATGAGGAAGGTTGCGATGCCCATGGTCAGCAGCGACGCCACAAGGGTTCCCTTGCGGCCGAACTTGTCACCGAAGTGCCCGAAGACGATCGAGCCGAGGGGGCGGGCAATGAAGGCCACGCCGAAGACGGCGAAGGAGCTCAGCAGCTGGGTGGTTTCGTTCGCGCCCGGGAAGAAGAGCTTCGGGAACACGAGCACGGCGGCCGTGGCATAGACGTAGAAGTCGTAGAACTCCACAGTGGTGCCGATCAGGCTGGCCACGATAACGCGGCCGCGGGAGTTCACCGGCTGGTGCGAACCAGGCACCTTGGTGGTATCGGTGGATGACATGGGTAAACGCTTTCGTGAGATCGGCCGGGCGCAGGCAGTGTTGCCTCCCGGCGCGAATAGTTAGAGTTCGATCTTACTTCGCCGCGTCCAGTCAATGGACGAAACGTCCACAATGCGGACGTGTGTTGTGCATCTCATATTCCGGGCCCCGGCACCGCCTCACGCCGCATGGCGGGCCCGGATAGGCAAAAGTCACAGCGCGTTAACAAACATCGACTGTCCGCGAAACGCGCCGTCCCTACCTTGGAGGAACAACATCCCCCGAAGGAGGTAACCCGTGACTGTTGACCGCACCGTTGATGCCGTATCCGCCAGCGCACAGCCCGGCCCTACCCGCACTACTGACGCCCCCGCCCTTGAATTCCGCCCCGGCCGCTGGATCGCCAACTGGGATGCCGAGAACAAGGAACAGTGGGAGGCCGCAGGCCGGGCCATCGCCCGCCGCAACCTGAACTGGTCCATCTTCGCCGAGTTCCTCGGCTTCGTCGTCTGGCAGCTGTGGTCCATCGTCGTGGTCCAGCTTCCCGCCGCAGGCTTCACCTTCTCCACCTCGGAAATATTCTGGCTCATCTCCATGCCAAGCCTGGTCGGTGCCACCCTCCGCATCCCCTACACCTTCATGGTCCCCCGCTTCGGCGGCCGCAACTGGACCATCGTCTCCGCCCTGCTGCTCCTGATCCCCTCCACCGGGCTGGCCCTCTGCGTCTCCAACCCGGACACACCGTTCGGTGTCATGCTCCTGGTGGCTGCCCTCGCCGGGTTCGGCGGCGGCAACTTCGCCAGCTCGATGGCCAACATCACGTTCTTCTACCCGGCCAGGGAAAAGGGCTGGGCGCTGGGACTGAACGCCGCGGGCGGAAACCTGGGGGCCGCCGTCGCACAGCTTGCCGTTCCCATCGTCATCACCCTGCTTGCCGCGGGCACCGTCAACCTTCCCCTGGCGGGCTGGATGTGGGTCCCCTTCATCCTGCTGGCCGCATTCGGCGCCTTCAAGTACATGAACAACCTCACCAGCGCCAAGGGTGACGTGGCCGGCTCGGTCGCTGCACTGAAGGAACCGCACCTGTGGATCATGGCGCTGCTGTACATCGGCACCTTCGGCTCCTTCATCGGCTTCGCCGGCGTGTTCCCCAAGCTGATCAAGGACTACTTCCCCGCGTTCTCCTCCATTGGAGTGGGAACCGTGGCCCTGTCCCTGGCCTTCCTCGGCCCCCTGGTGGGTTCGCTGGCCCGTCCCTACGGCGGCCGCATGGCGGACCGCATGGGCGGGGCCCGGATGACCGTGTCCGCCTTCGCCGCGATGGCCGTGATCACGCTGACCATGATCTGGACCCTGCCGCTGAAGAACTTCCTGCTCTTCCTGGTCCTCTTCCTGATGCTGTTCACCGCCAGCGGCTTCGGCAACGGGGCCACGTACCGGATGATTCCGGTCATCTTCGCCACCTCCAGCCGGGCTGCCCGCAACGGTGCAAACCCGGTGGCCACCCAGCGGCTCGCGTCCTCCGCCCTCGGCCTGATCTCCGCGATCGGCGCTTACGGCGGCTTCGTGATCCCCCAGGTGCTCAATGCCTCCAGCACCGCCAGCGGCTCCTACACCCCGGCCTTCTACGGATTCGTCGGCGCCTACGTCCTGATGCTGGTGGTCTGCTGGACCTGCTACATCCGCAACGCCGGCCGGAACGCGATGGGACACGTCTAACATGACCAAAAGCGCCGACACGCACTGCCCTTACTGCGCCCTGCAGTGCGCCATGACGCTCACGTCCCCGGCGGACCTGGCCCCGGCTTCGCAGCCGGGGCCAGGCCCCGCTCCTGCACCTGCCGGCTCCAAGGCATCCCCCGTCCTGGACGTGGCCGGCCGGGACTTCCCCACCAACCGCGGCGGCCTGTGCCGCAAGGGCTGGACCTCGGCCACGCTCCTGAACCACGCGGGCAGGATCACCGAGCCCCTGCTCAAAGGTGCTGACGGCATCCACCGTCCCATTGGCTGGGACCAGGCCCTGGACCTCGCCGCTGCGGCAGTGAAGGACGCCCGCGCCCGGTACGGCGCGGACGCCGTCGGCGTCTTCGGCGGCGGCGGCCTCACCAATGAAAAGGCCTACCAGCTGGGCAAGTTTGCCCGGCTGGCGCTGGGCACCTCCCGGATCGACTACAACGGCAGGTTCTGCATGTCCTCCGCGGCCGCAGCGGGAATGCGCGCCTTCGGCGTGGACCGCGGGCTGCCGTTCCCGCTCGAGGCCCTGGACACCGCCAGCACCATCCTGATGCTCGGCTCCAACGTTGCCGAGACCATGCCGCCGTTCGTCCAGCACCTGCAGGGAGCCCGCGACGCCGGCGGGCTGGTTGTGGTGGATCCCCGCCGCTCCGCCACCGCGGCCTTCACGGCCGACGGCGCCGGCCTCCACCTCCAGCCCCTTCCCGGCACCGACCTCACCCTGCTGCTGGGCCTTTCGCACGTGGTCATCCACGAGGACCTGGTGGACACCGCCTACCTCCAGGAGCGCACCTCGGGCTACAACGCCGTCGTCCGCAGCGTGAACGCCTTCTGGCCTGAACGCGTCCAGTCCATCACCGGCGTCCCCGCGGACCTGATCCGCGAAACCGCCAGAATGCTTGCCGCAGGCGCCCGCAGGGGCGGCAGCTACATCCTCACCGGCCGCGGCGTGGAACAGCACGTGGACGGCACGGACACCGCCACCGCGGCCATCAACCTCAGCCTCCTGCTGGGCCTGCCCGGCTCCGCCCGCAGCGGCTACGGCACCCTCACCGGCCAAGGCAACGGCCAGGGCGGCCGCGAGCACGGCCAGAAGGCCGACCAGCTGCCCGGCTACCGCAAGATCACCGACCCCGCCGCCCGCGCGCACGTCGCCGCGGTCTGGGGCATCCCCGAGGAACTCATCCCCGGCCCCGGCCTGCCCGCCGTCCAGCTGCTGAAATCAT
Source organism: Pseudarthrobacter sp. 902506025 (assembly GCF_040702325.1). Lineage (NCBI taxonomy): Bacteria > Bacillati > Actinomycetota > Actinomycetes > Micrococcales > Micrococcaceae > Pseudarthrobacter > Pseudarthrobacter sp. 902506025. The sequence continues at coordinate 192,298 of NZ_JBFBKW010000008.1, read as the reverse complement.
TGGGACAGCCCGACGGCGTCCGGTGCCTTTTTGTCCACGCCTCAAACATCGCGGTGGCGGCACCTGACGCCAACGCCGTGATCGAGGGGCTGCGGAGCCTGGACTTCCTGGTGGTCTGCGACTTCTTCCTGTCCGAGACCGCTGCGGAGGCGGACCTGATCCTTCCCGTCCTCCAGTGGGCGGAGGAGGAAGGCACCCTGACCAACCTGGAAGGCCGCGTCCTGCGCCGCCGCCGTGCCATCTCCCCTCCCGCCGGCGCCCGTAGCGAACTCTGGATCATGGCCCGCCTGGCCGAGCGCCTGGACGCCCCCTCCACCTACAGCGACGATCCGGAAACCGTCTTCGAGGAACTCCGCCTGGCTTCCGCGGGCGGCCTGGCCGACTACTCCGGCATCGACTACGCCATGCTGGACCGCGGCGAGGCCGCCTACTGGCCGTACCCGGCCGGCAGCACCGGAACGCCCCGGCTGTTCCGGGACGGCTTCGCCCACCCCGACGGCAAGGCGGTCATGGTCCCGGTGGCGCCGCGCCGCCGCCGGACTCCCGCGGTTGAAGCCGCCGGGCACGCAGCAGGCCCCGCCGGCACAGCCATGACCCTCATCACCGGCCGCCTCCTGGAGCACTACCAGTCCGGCGCCCAGACCCGCCGGGTCGCCGAGCTCGCCGCCGCCCAGCCGGAGGCCAGGATGCAGATCCACCCGGCGGCGGCCGACGCCATAGGCATCGCCGCCGGAACACTGGTGTCGGTGTCCAACGGGCGCGGCGAGGTGGTGTGCCGGGCCGAGCACAGCACCGCCATCCGCCCGGAAACGGTGTTCCTGCCCTTCCACTTTCCCGGGGCTGAGAGCGCCAACCGGCTGACGGAAGCGGCGACGGATCCGGTCTCCGGGATGCCCGAGTTCAAGTTCAACACCGTTTGGGTCCGGCCCGTGGCCGCGCCCGAATCCGCCCGCATGCTTCAAACGACGGAGGCCTCATGAGCGAGCAGATTGTCATTGTGGGATTCGGCCCCGTGGCCGCCCGGCTGGTGGACGAGCTCCTGCCCGCCGTGCGCAGCGGACACGCCAGGCTCACAGTGGTGGGCCAGGAAGCCGAGGCCGCCTACAACCGCGTCCTGGTGGCCGATCTCGGCGTCGGCCGGACCACCGCTGACGCCCTTGCCCTCGCCGACAGCGCCGAGCTGGTTGCCGAGGGAGTGGATGTCCGGCTGGGCGTCCGGGTTAAGCGCGTGGACCGGGCGCGGCAGCAGGTGGCCCTGTCCGACGGCGCGTCCGTGCACTACGACCGGCTGGTGTTTGCCACGGGATCCCGGCCGGTGATTCCCAACCTCACCGGCATCAATCCGGACCCGTCTTCCCCCGTGCTGCCTGCCGGAGTCACGGCACTGCGGGACCTGCGCGACGCGGAAGTCCTGCGGCAGGCGGTGAACGGCGGCAAGCGCGTGGTGGTCCTGGGCGGCGGCGTCCTGGGCCTGGAGACGGCGCTGGCGGCCGCGGAGGAAGGCGCCACGGTCACTGTGGTCCACAACGGCCCGCACCCGCTTGGCCGCAGCATCGACCGCGGCGGCGGGGCGGTCCTGGCTGCCGGGCTGCGCCGCTGCGGCGTCCGGGTGGCCGGCAACGCCCGGTCCACCGGCGTTGAGCACAACGCGCCCGACGGCGGGTTTTCGGCTCTGCTGCTGGACGACGGATCAGCGATCGACGGCGACCTCCTGGTCATCTCCTGCGGCGTGCGTCCCCGGACGGAGCTGGCCGAAGGCTGCGGCCTCTCCACCGGCACCGGCATCCTGGTGGACCACCGGCTGCGGGCGCACCACGAGCCGCACATCTTTGCCATGGGCGACTGCGCCGAGGTCCGCTGCCCGGATCCCGGCTGCGCAGCCTGCCGCAACGCCAAGGGGCCCTCCGGCCTGGTGGGTCCTGGATGGCGGCAGGCCGAATGGCTGGCCGGCTACCTCACCCTGCTGGCCGAGGGGTCGGAAGCGGACGCCGAAGTGCTCCCCGCGCTGCCGCCGGAACAGCCCGGCGTCGTGGTCCTGAAAGCCCGTGGCATGAACATGGCCGTGGCCGGGGACAACGCCGCCGAGCCGTGGGACGAGGAAGCACTCACGGCCGGAGCGGTCAACGGAAGGCCGCGCCTGCAGGTGTCGCAGTGGGCCGATCCCGAGCACGGCCGGTACGTCAAGATGACCACCCGGGGCGGTGTGCTGGAAGGCCTGGTGGCGGTGGGCATGCCCCGGACCGCGGCCGAACTCGTGGGGCTTTTTGAACGGGGCGCCGAGCTGCCCGCCGACCGGTCACTGCTCCTGCGCCTGGATGGACCGGACCAGCTGCCCGGGGGCGGGGCTGCCGACCCCGCTGGCACCGTGTGCCGGTGTGCGGGGGTCAGCGGGGCGGCCATCACTGCCGCCGTAACTGGCGGCTGCTCGACCGTGGCGGACGTTTCCAAGGCCACCCGCGCCGGAACCGGCTGCGGCGGCTGCCATGAGGACATCAAGGGGCTCATCGAACAGCACTTCCAGGCGGCAGCGGCCTAGCGGCTGCGGGGCTTTGGCCCCTTGGCGCCGGGATTCCCCAGGGCTTGAATGGTCACAGGATTCCACCGGCCGCAGGAGGCACCCATGTCCTTCCCTCTCATTCTGGCGTTCATCGCGGTGGTGCTCGCCGCCGCGGCCGGAGTACTCCTTGTCCGGGAGAAGGATCCGCAGCGCCGGGCCCGTGCACTGGTGAAGATGGGCGCGGTGGTCATGACGGTCTTCACCGCGGCGGCCGTGGCCTTCATTGGCGGCTACGCCATGGATCAGCCCGGCGGCATGACGGGGCTGATGATGACCTTGTCCTGGTTTGCTCCCATGGTGGTCCTTGCGGCCCTCGCCTGGTTCCGGCCAGCCGGGGCCTCTCCCCTCCTGGCGGCGCTGGCCGTGCTTCTCGTCGCGGCCTGCGTGTGGTTCGCCCTCGATCCCGCGACGTCCCGCAGCCTCCAGGATTCGAACGGGCCGGTAGTGGCCATCGGCGTCGTCGCCCTGGCGTTCCCGGCCGCTGTCCTGGGACTTAAACGGTCAGGCCCGGCCGGCTGGCTGCTGTGTGCCATTGGCACGCTGCCGCTGCTGATCACGGTTCTTGGCCGGTCGGGGCCTGCGGCCTCCCTGGCCGCCGCCAGCGCGGTTCCGCTGATAACCGGCATTACCTACCTGGTAGCCGCGCGGCTGGCACGGCGGGACCCGGCCGCCCGCAATAGGCTCCCGGCCTCGGCATAAGCTTCCGCACGGATACCGCTGCCTTTTCCTGTCCAAGCCCTTGACGGCGGCGTCCGCACAGCATGTGATGGACGGGACTGACCCGCGCTCCCATCCTCCGGGCCGGACGCCGGACGTCCGGACCAACGAAAGGACCACCTATGTCCCTGCTCGACTCCGCCCTCTGGGAAGGCAAGATCTACCTCAACGGTTGGCGGGCGGGCGGCGGCGGGACCGGCAGCAGCATGGAACCGGCCACCGGTGAGCAGCTGGGCAGCTATGGCGTGGCTTCCGTGGCGGACGTCCGCGAAGCAGCAACCGCCGCCGCGAAGGCACAGAAGGAATGGGCCGCCCGCAACCCCGAGGACAGGGCTGCGGTACTGCGCCGCGCCGGGCAGCTCTGGGAGGAGCACGCAGCCGAGGTCCAGGACTGGATCGTGCGCGAATCAGGTGGGATTCCGCCCAAGGCAGGGCTGGAAACACATATCGCCGCCAACGAATGCTACGACGCCTCGGCGCTGCCCTCACTCCCTGCCGGGGACGTCCTCACGTCCAACGAAAACCGCTGGTCCTTTGCCCGGCGCCGTCCGGTGGGCGTCGTCTCCGTCATCGCGCCGTTCAACTTCCCGCTGATCCTTTCCATCCGCGCCGTGGCCCCTGCCCTGGCATTGGGTAACGCCGTGCTGCTCAAGCCGGACCCGCGGACCGCGGTCTGCGGCGGCGTGAGCGTGGTGCGCATCTTCGAGGAGGCCGGGCTTCCGCACGGCCTGCTCTCCCTGCTGCCCGGCGGCGCGGACATCGGAGCCGCCGTCGTCGAAGCCCCCGAGGTCCGCGTGATCGCCTTCACGGGATCGACGGCGGCCGGCCGGAAGATCGGCGAAACGGCGGGCCGGCTGCTCAAGCGTGCCCACCTGGAACTGGGCGGCAACAATGCGCTCATCGTGCTCCCCGGCGCCGACCTGGCCAAGGCGGCCTCCGCGGCGGCGTTCGGCTCGTTCATGCACCAGGGCCAGATCTGCATGGCTGCCGGACGCCACATCGTGCATGAGGACATCTACGACGACTACGTTGCCGCCTTGTCGGAGAAGGCGGCCCACCTGCCCGTGGGAGATCCCAAGAGCGGCACCGTGGCGCTGGGTCCAGTGATCGACGAGCGCCAGCTGCAGCGGGTGGACGGGATCGTCCAGGACGCGGTCCAGGCGGGCGCCCGGCTCGCCGCCGGGGGAACCCACGACGGCCGGTTCTACCAGCCCGCCGTGCTGGTTGACCTGGACACTGACAGTCCTGCCTGGAAGGACGAAATCTTCGGCCCCGTGGCCCCGGTGATGAAGTTCTCCACCGTGGATGAGGCTGTGGCGCTGGCCAACGACAATGAGTACGGCCTGTCCATCGGGATCCTGGGCGACGTCGGACTGGCCATGACCATCGCCGACCGGCTCGACTCCGGGAAGGTCCACATCAACGAACAGACCGTCTCCGATGAAGCGAACTCCCCGTTCGGCGGAACAAAGAACTCCGGCAACGGCTCGCGGATCGGCGGCCACCACGCCAACATGGAGTCGTTCACCGAGATCCAGTGGCTCACCATGCGACCGGACATCGCCCCGTACCCGTTCTAGGCCCGTTGTCGCAACCTGGCCAGGTCCACGAACTGGCCCTCCACTGGCTGTACTGCAGTTCCATAAGCGTCTCCCTGCGTCGACGCAGGTACAGGAACGGCCGGGAACTTCAAGGAAATTCCCGGCCGCGCCTGGTTCGAGTCTAAGCAGGGGCCCCGGAGGGGTCCAGCCCGCGCTTGCCCGGGGAAAGCCTTACATGTGGACGTGCAGGCGGCGGGCTGCCTCGGAGATGGATCCGGTGAGCGACGGGTACACCGTAAACGTGCTGGCGACGTCGTCCACGTGCAGCTTCTGCTTGACCGCGATGGAAATGGGGAAGATCAGCTCCGAGGCGTTGGGTCCGACCACCACGCCGCCGATCACCGTGCCGGAGCCCTTCCGGGCGAAGATCTTCACGAACCCGTCCTTGGCGTTGCGCATCTTGGCGCGGGCGTTGCTGCGCAGGGAGAGCTTGATGACGTCGGCCTGGTACTTGCCCGACTCGATCTCGGCTTCGGAGACGCCCACGTTCGCGATTTCCGGTGAGGTGAAGATGTTGGAGGCCACCTGGTGGAGCTTGAGCGGGGTGACGCCGTCGCCCATGAAGTGCGCCACCGCGATCCGGCCCTGCATGGCGGCCACGGAGGCCAGCGGCAGGACGCCGGTGCAGTCACCGGCGGCGTAAATGTTCGGGGCCGTGGTCCGGGAGACGCCGTCGACCTTGATGTGGCCGCTTTCGCTCACGGCCACGCCGGCCTCCTCAAGGCCAATCCCCGCAGTGTTGGGGATGGAGCCAAGGCACAGGAGGCAGTGGCTGCCCGTCACCTTGGTGCCGTCGGAAAGCGTGACCACCACGCCGTCGTCCGTGCGTTCCACGGTCTGGGCACGGGAGCGGGACAGGACCCGCACACCGCGGCGTTCAAAGACTTCCTCCAGGACCACTGCGGCGTCAACGTCTGAGCCGGGCAGCACGCGGTCACGGCTGGAGACCAGGGTGACCTTGGAACCCAGGCCGTTGTAGGCGGACGCGAATTCGGCGCCGGTGACGCCGGACCCCACCACAATGAGCTCCTCGGGCAGCTCGTCGAGGTTGTAGATCTGCGTCCAGTTCAGGATCCGTTCGCCGTCCGGGCGGGCCGTTTCCAGCTCGCGGGGGTGCGCGCCTACCGCCAGCAGGATGGTGTCGGCTTCGACGGTTTCGGTGCCGTCCACGGTCAGGACTTCGATCCGGTGGCTGTCCAGGAGCCGGCCGGAGCCTTCGATGATGCGCACGCCCTGTTTCTCCAGGCCGTCGCGGATGTCCCGGGACTGGTTGCGGGCCAGGTTAAGGAGGCGGTCGTTGATGTGCTTGAGGTCGGCGCGCATGACCGGGACGAAGTCGCCGCCGTCGACGTCGAACTTCACCCCCAGCTCGCCGGCTTCCGCGACGCGGGTCATGAGGTCGGCCGTGGCAATGAGGGTCTTGGAGGGGACTACGTCGGTCAGCACCGCGGATCCACCGAGCCCGGCACGTTCGATGACGGTAACGGTCGCCCCCAAAGAGGCGGCCACCATGGCAGCTTCGTATCCGCCGGGACCACCTCCCAGGATTGCGATCCGGGGGGAACTGAAATCTGGATGCGTAGTCACAGTCATCCATTCTCTCCCATTTACGGCCCGACCACCAAGAAATCAGGGTGCTTTCCGGGCCTGCCGTGACCGGGGCAACATGGGCGGCAGGATAACTTGTACTGGTGAGTACAACAGACTTCCTGAACACGGACCCGTTCGCCGCCGCCCGCGCCGCCGCGGACTACATTGCGGAAGAAACCGGAGTGGACCGCCATGACACCGCCCTGGTTCTCGGTTCCGGGTGGGGCGAGGCCGCAGACCTGATCGGCGAGACCACCGCCACGCTGTCCGCCGAGGAAGTTCCCGGCTTCCACGCCCCCGCCGTGGAAGGCCACGTTGGCACCATCCGCTCCGTGCTGACCACGTCCGGCAAGCGCGCCCTGGTCCTGGGCGCGCGCACCCACTACTACGAGGGCAGGGGCGTCCGCGCCGTGGTGCACGGCATCCGGACCGCTGCGGCTGCCGGATGCAGCACCCTCGTCCTCACCAACGGCTGCGGCGGCCTCAACGAGGACTGGGCCCCCGGCACCCCGGTACTGATCCGGGACCACATCAACCTCACCGCCGCCTCCCCGCTGGAAGGCGCTACGTTCGTGGACCTGACGGACCTGTATTCGCCGCGAATCCGCGGGCTGGCCCGGGAAGTGGACCCCACCCTGGACGAGGGCGTGTACGCACAGTTCCCCGGCCCGCACTATGAGACCCCGGCGGAGGTGCAGTATGCCAAGCGGATCGGCGCGGACCTCATCGGGATGTCGACGGCGCTTGAGGCCATCGCAGGCCGTCATGCTGGCATGGAGGTGTTCGGCATTTCGCTGGTCACCAACCTTGCGGCAGGCATCAGCCCCCAGCCGCTCAGCCACCAGGAAGTCATCGAGTCCGGCCAGGCAGCGGGCCCGCGCATTTCCAGGCTGCTGGCTGACATCATCGCCCGGCTCTAACGGGTCAGGCGCCCGGGGTGCGCCACGTGGGCGGGCAATGACGATAGCGTTATGCCCATGACGTCTTCCGATGCCGAACTTCGCCTGCTCACCGAAGCCCGCGAATGGGCTGCCCAAGACCCGGATCCCGCAACGGAGGCGTCGCTCCTCGAGCTGGTCCGCCTCGTGGAGGATGGCGATCCCGCGGCCCGGCAGGAACTGGAAGACAGCTTCCGCGGCACACTGCAGTTCGGCACTGCGGGACTGCGGGCCGCGCTGGGCCCCGGCCCAAACCGGATGAACCGAGTGGTGGTGCGGCGGGCTGCAGCGGGACTCGCGGCGTTCCTGGTGGAGGCCGTGGCCAAGGCGGAGGCCGGCACCCGGCCGCGTGCCGTCGTCGGCTATGACGCCCGGTACAACTCGGATATTTTCGCCGCGGAAACGGCGGCGATCTTCACCGCGGCCGGCATCGAGACCTTCCTGCTGCCGGCAGCCCTCCCCACTCCCCTGCTGGCCTACGCTGTCCGCGCCCTGGAGTGCGACGGCGGCGTCATGGTCACCGCCAGCCACAACCCGCCGCAGGACAACGGGTACAAGGTGTACCTGGGGCGGCACGCGGTAACGGCAGAGGGCGACGGCGCCCAGATCGTGGCGCCGTACGATGCCGAAATCGCCGCGCACATAAGCGCCGTGGGGCCGCTGGAGTCAATAGCGCTGGCAGGGGACGGATGGACCGTCCTGGACGGCTCCATCGCCGCCGAGTACCAGCGGGCGACGGCGGCACTCGCCATGCCGGAGCGCTTTCCGGCCCGCGATCTTCGGATTGTCCTGACGCCGCTGCACGGCGTCGGAGGCGGGACGGCGCTGGAAGTGCTCAAGGCGGCAGGTTTCACGGATGTCACCGTGGTGGCCGAGCAGGCCGATCCGGACCCCGATTTCCCCACCGTCAGTTTCCCCAACCCGGAGGAACCCGGCGCACTGGACCTTGCCCTGGAGGCAGCGGCGCGGCTGGACGCCGACCTGGTCATCGCCAATGACCCCGACGCCGACAGGGCTGCCGTGGCGGCCAAGGACCCCGACACCGGCGCGTGGCGCATGCTCCGCGGGGACGAAGTGGGGTCCCTGCTGGGCGCCCACATGGTGGCCCGGCTCGCGGACGGCGACTCCCTTGCGGAGGCTGACGGCCGCCGTGTGTTCGCCAATTCGATTGTGTCCTCCCGCCTGCTGGCCCGCATCGCCGCCGCCGCCGGACTCGACCATGAGGAAACGCTGACCGGATTCAAGTGGATTTCGCGGGTGCCCGGGCTGGTCTACGGGTATGAGGAGGCGCTGGGCTACTGCGTGGCGCCGGAGCAGGTGAAGGACAAGGACGGCATTTCCGCCGCAGTCCTGATTGCCGAACTCGCTGCCACCGCCAAGGCCGCGGGCAAGACGGTCTTCGACACCCTGGACGAGCTGTACCTCCAGCACGGCCTGCATGCCAGTGACCAGCTGAGCATCAGGGTTGCGGACCTGGGACTGCTGGACGCCATGATGAACCGCCTCAGGGTTTCCCCGCCGGAGTCGTTCGGGCAGTCAGCGGTGGAGGTGTTCACGGACCTGGCCGAAGGCAGCGCGCAGTTGCCGCCCACGGAGGGCCTGCTTTACATCACCCGGAACCTGACCCGCGTGATCATCCGGCCCAGCGGCACCGAGCCCAAACTCAAGTGCTACCTGGAAGTCATCCACCAGGTGGGCTCCGCCGCGGAACTGCCGGCGGCACGCCAGGCGGCACGCGCCTCGCTGGATGAAGTCCTCCACGACGTGAGCGAGGCGCTGGGACTTTAACCGGGGAAAGGGCGTGCCTCTTCGGCGCGCCCTTACCCTGCGGAAAATCCTAGAGCTCCACCTCGACGAAGCCGTCCCTGACACGGGTGCTGAACGCTGTCAGCCGCAGGCCCGGAGTGGTGAAGCATTCACCGGTCTCCAGATCGTAGACCTCCTTGTGCAGCGGCGAGGCGATCGTGGGGCGGGTGCCCCTGGAGCCGAGGATACCGCGGGCCATGACGTGGGCTCCGGTGGCGGGGTCCTCATGCGCCACGGCGAAGACTTCGCTGGGGCCGGTGCGGAACAGTGCCACCTGGCGGCCTGCCACCAGGGCGGCCTCGCCCCATGCCGGTTCGAGGTCATCCACCATGCAGACACGGTGCCAGCCGGTCCCGAACCCGGCGGTGTCTGATTCGGCGGCGAGCGCCCCAAGTTCAAGTGTTGCCGTCATGTCCGGCTCCTTTCCCTGTGCCTGTTGTCCCTTGCATTGGCAGCTTTTGCGGCCGTGTCCCACGCTAGGGTCCGGGTGTTTCAAAGGGGTGCGGTGAATGTGTCCGGCGCGTAAAAGAGACCTAACGCGGGCGGAAATGCGTTCGTGATGCAGAAGTTAAGTTGACGAAACAATTGGGAAACTGAGGCGAAACTGCCCCTTCCTAGGCTGGATGCACAAGCTGCAGAGCACCGTCTGCGGCCCATGCGAAAGGCCCACAGTGACCGAACAGACTTCAAGCACAGAGACTCCGCGCCGCATCGTCGTCGCCGGCGGCGGCCCAGCGGCCCACCGTTTTGCGGACGCCATGCATGCCCGCGGCCTCGACGGCTGGCATGTCACGGTCCTCACCGAGGAAGCCCACCTCCCCTACGACCGGGTGGCACTTTCCAAGGCCCTCACCGATGCCGGGGTGGACCTCACCCTGGGCACCGCCTCCATGTGGGACCACGGCTCGCTGGTCCTGAAGACCGGCGAGCGCGTGGTGAAGATCAATCCGGAAACAAAGAGCGTGGAAACCGCCGCCGGCCACAGCTACGAGTACGACCAGCTGGTGGTGGCCACGGGCTCGGACGCTGTACGCCTGCCCATCCCCGGTGCTGAGCACGCCCACGTGTACCGGACGCTTGAGGACGTTTGGGCCATCAACAAGGCCATCGCCGAACTCACCGCAAAGCTCGGCCGCAAGATCAACGCGGTGACCATCGGCGGCGGACTCCTGGGCCTTGAGTCGGCCGCCGGCACCGAGCAGCTCGGCGCCACCCCCGTCGTCATCAACGGGGCTCCCTGGCTGATGAACACCCAGCTGGACGAGGGGGCGGGCCAGGCCCTGGGCCGGCTCATCGAGGCGAAAGGCTTCGAGGTCCACGGCGGTGTGTTCCCTTCCGAGATTTTGGCGGACGACGACGGCCAGGTCACCGGAGTGCTCATGGCTGACGAACGCGTCATCCCGGCAGACCTGGTGATTGTCGCCGTCGGCGTCAAACCCCGCGACGAACTCTTCCGCGCCGCCGAGGGCGAAGACCAGCTCTTCAGCCTGGGCCCCCGCGGCGGGGTGGTCATCAACGATTACTGCGCCACCGAAGTACCGGGCATCTGGGCCATCGGCGAAGTGGCCAACTTCGGCGGCATGTGCCTGGGCCTGGTGGCGCCCGCCAACACCATGGCCGAGATTGTGGCCGACCGGCTCCACGGCGGCGACGCCACCTTCCCGGGTTTCGACACGGCCACCAAGCTCAAGCTCTCAGGCGTGGACGTTGCCAGCTTCGGCGATGCCTTCGCCCGCACCGAACATGCCCTCGAAATCGTCTACGCCGACCCCGCCCGCGGCGTGTACCAGAAGATCGTGACCACCGACGACGCGAAGACCCTCCTGGGCGGCATCTTCGTGGGCGACGCCTCCCCGTACATGAGCCTGCGCCCGCTCCTGGGCCGCGAACTTCCCGCCGAGCCCGGCGCGTTCCTCAGCGCGGCCGGCGGCGGAGACGCTCCGGAAACCGAACTGCCGGACGACGCCACCCTCTGCTCCTGCAACAACGTCACCGCGGGAACCATCAGGGACACCATCAACGGCTGCGGCGCCTGCGAGGGCAACGCCCCCGTCCAGGAGCTGGGCGAGCTGAAGGGCTGCACCCGTGCCGGCACCCAGTGCGGTTCCTGCGTGCCGATGTTGAAGAAGCTGCTGGAAACTGAGCTGACCAAGTCCGGCGTCGAGGTTTCCAAGGCCCTGTGCGAGCACATCGAACTGTCCCGGCAGGAACTCTTCGACGCCATCCGTGTCCTGGGGCTGACCTCCTTCGAGGAGATCATGGCCAAGTACGGCACCGGCGCGGGCTGCGACATCTGCAAGCCCACCATTGCCAACATCCTGGCCAGCCAGAACAGCGCCTACGTGCTGGACGCCGGCCGCGGAACCCTGCAGGACACCAACGACCGTGCCCTGGCGAACATGCAGAAGGACGGCACCTACTCGGTGGTCCCCCGCATCGCCGGTGGCGAGATCACCCCGAAGAAGCTCGGAGTAATCGCCGCCGTCGCCGAAAAGTACGGCCTGTACACCAAGATCACCGGCGGCCAGCGGATCGACATGTTCGGCGCCCGGCTCGAACAGCTCCCGGAGATCTGGAAGGAACTGGTGGACGCCGGCTTTGAGTCCGGCCAGGCGTACGGCAAGAGCCTGCGCACGGTGAAGTCCTGCGTCGGTTCCACCTGGTGCCGGTTCGGCGTCCAGGACTCCGTGGCCATGGCCATCCAGCTGGAGCTGCGGTACCGCGGCCTCCGGAGCCCGCACAAGCTCAAGATGGGCGTCTCCGGCTGCGCCCGCGAATGCGCCGAGGCGCGCGGCAAGGACGTGGGCGTGATCGCCACCGCCGACGGCTGGAACCTCTATGTGGGCGGCAATGGCGGTGCCACGCCGGCGCACGCACAGCTGCTGGCCAAGGACCTGGACGACGAGACCCTGATCAAGTACATCGACCGCTACTTCATGTACTACATCCGCACCGCCGACCGCCTGCAGCGCACCGCCCGGTGGCAGGAAGAGCTCGACGGCGGCATCAAGCACGTGGAGGACGTGGTGGTCAAGGACACGCTGGGCATCGCCGCGGAGCTCGAGGCTGCCATGGCCAAGCACGTGGACACCTACGTCGACGAATGGGCCGACACCCTGAAGGACCCCGAGCGCCTGCGCCGGTTCCGCTCCTTCGTCAACGCCCCCGACCAAAAGGACGATTCCATCACCTTCGTCCCGGACGAGCGCGGCCAGATGCGCCCCGCCACTCCCGAAGAAAAGGGAAAGGTCCTGATCGGCTCCTCCATCCCGGTCCGCACCGCCACGACCACCCCTGGAAACGAGGCATAACCATGCAGCTCAGTATCGACCTCACCGGCCGGGACGTCCTGGTGACCGGCACCCCTGCTGCCGCGCGGCAGGCGGTGCGGCGGTACAAAGCCGCGGGCGCCGTCGTCCACCGCCTCACCAGCCCGCACGCCGCCCAGGGCGCCCCGCTGCCGAAAGGACTGTTCCTGGTGGCCGCCGTCGAGGACGGACAGCCCGGCTGGGCCGGCCTCCTGGACCGCTGCCGGGACGCAGGCATTCCCGTCGCTGCCGAACCTGCTGCCGGTGCCGCCGGGCACGTCACCCTGGTAGGGGGCGGGCCGGGCACCAGCGACCTCCTCACCGTGGCCGCCGTCAAGGCGCTGCGCGATGCGGACGTGGTGTTTTATGACCGCCTCGCTCCGTACCAGGAACTGCCGCTGCTGACGTCCGCGGAACTGGTGGATGTGGGGAAGAAACCGGGGCACCACAAGGTCAGCCAGTCGGATATCGAACAGCTGATGGTGGAAAGCGCGCTGGCCGGGAACAATGTGGTCCGACTCAAGGGCGGGGACCCCTACGTGTTCGGCCGCGGAGGCGAGGAAGTAGCCGCCTGCGTGGCCGCCGGCGTCCAAGTCCAGGTGGTGTCCGGCGTGACCAGCGCCATCTCGGTGCCCGCCGCTGCAGGCATCCCGGTCACCCACCGGGAAGTCAGCCACATGTTCACGGTGGTTTCCGGGCACGCCCCGCTGACGGAAAAAGAGCACCACCACCTGGCCGGCCTGGGCGGCACCATCGTGGTGCTCATGGGTATCGGAACCCTCCACCAGCTCGCCGCCGGCCTCCGCCGTGCCGGGATGCGCCCGGACATGCCCATGGCAGTGGTGGAACGCGGATACCGGCCGGGCCAGCGCACCACCATCGCCGATCTGGGCACCATCACCTCTGCCGCGGCCGGCTGCAGCAACCCGGCCGTGCTGGTGATCGGTGAGGTGGTGCGGGTGGCTGAAGCCAACCAGCAGCACGCCGCTGCCGCCGCCGACCTGGACCGGCTGGCGGCCTCGCTGCTGGGATCATGAAAGGATTGACCCCCATGACTGCACTTGCACCGGCCGAATCACCGCAGGCTGAAGAATCCACAGACGCCGCGGAGTCGCCGCTGGAGGGATTCCGCATCGGCGTCACCTCGGACCGGCGGTCCCGCGACCTCATAGAGGCCCTGGAACGGCGCGGCGCCGAAGTGCTGCACGCCCCCGCACTGAAGATCGCCCCCGTCCAGGAGGACATGCGCCTCATCGAGGACACCCGGGCCATCATCGCGGCAAAACCCGATCTCTGCATCGCCACCACCGCGTATGGCATGCGCCGCTGGTGCGAGGCAGCGGATTCCTTCGGGATCGGCGACGAGCTGCTGGAGACGCTGGGCAGCTGCCGCATGTTCGTCCGGGGACCGAAAGCCCGCGGTGCGGTGCGCGCGGCGGGCCTTGCCGACGTCGGCATCAGCAGCGACGAAACCACCTCCACCCTGGTGGACATGCTGCTCACCGAGGGCGTCCGCGGCAAAACCGTTGCCATGCAGCTGCACGGCTACACCGATGTGCGGCAAATCGAGCGCCTGCGCATGTCCGGCGCCACGGTCCTGACAGTCACGCCCTACCGCTGGGTCAAGCCCGACGGCGAGGACAGGCTTCCGCGGCTGATCGACGCCGCCTGCACCGGCAACCTGGACGTCCTGACCTTCACCAGCGCCCCCGCCGTGGACGCCATGTGGAGCACGGCCCATGAGATGGGGCTCTACAAGCAGCTGGTGGAGAGCCTGAAACTGAACGTCACCACGGCCGTGGTGGGTCCCGTCACGGCCCAGCCCCTCCTCGACGCCGGGATCACGCCGCTCATCCCGGAGCGGTTCCGGATGGGCGCCCTCATCCGGCTGGTGTGCGAGCACCTGGCACTGAACCACGTCCGGCGGCTGGAGACCCGCTCCGGGAGCATCGAGCTTCGGGGCCGGAGCCTGCGCATCGACGGCCAGCAGGTGGAACTGGCACCGGCTCCCCTGCTGCTCCTGCGTGCCCTGCTCGGCGCCGGCGGAGCGGTCCTGTCCCGCGAATCGCTGTCCGACCTGCTGGAACTGCGCGGCTCCGTCCACGCGCTGGACATGACCGTGAGCCGCCTGCGGTCCTCGCTGCCGGACGGCAAGCTGATCGAAACCGTAGTCAAGCGCGGATACCGGATCCGCGTCTAGGTGGTCGCGGCCGGGCGCCCAGCGCCCGGCGCGGCGGCTTTTGTGTCGGCGGACGGACGAATGAGAGGTGCGTCACGGGTTCTGTTACCGGCCGGTAAATACTGGCGAACACGGGCCCGTTAAACAGCAACTGAGGGGAAACACCCCGGAAAAGACGCGCGCCTACGCTGTTTTCCATCACGAAGTTCCGGCCGCTTACCGGCCGCCAGCGAAAGGGCCAGCACATGTCCGCTCCGGCACCCTCACCGTCCACCTCCACCGCAACCCGCATCGTCATTGCCGGCGCCGGCCCCGCTGCGCAGGCCCTGGTGGCGCAACTGGACCGTGCCCGGTTCGCCGGCACCATCACCGTGCTGAGCAACCGCGATGACACCCCCGGCGAACTGCTGGAGCTGGCTCTGCTCCCCCAGGTTTCCGTACGCTTTGGCCAGCCTGCCAGCCACATCGACGCGGTCAACCGCACGGTGGCAACGGCTGACGGCATGGAGTTCGCCTACGACCAGCTGGTCATCGCCACCGGCTCCGCCCCCGTGGCGAACCCGGTCGACGGGGCCGCGCAGTGCCTGAGCTATGCCACCATCGATGACGCACCGCGCATCGCGAAGGGCGTGCAGAAGGTGGCGCGGGAGCTGGGGCGGCGCCCGGTGGGGATCCTGGTCGGCACCGGAGCAGCGGCGGGACAGGCCGAAGCGGTTCTGCGGGCCAAGGGTGTGCGGCCCATCCGCACCACTGCCCGCCCTGCGGCCGTCATCCCTGCGGTCGTATCCGGTGCCTCCGCCTCCCGGGTGGCCGCGTCCGCCGTGGTCTTCGAGGATGGCAGCAGCATGACCGGTGACCTGGTTGTCCTGGCTGAGGAACGGGTCTCCCGCGATGGCCTGGCCGCCAGCGCGGGCCTGCAGACCGCAGCCGGGGGTGGCATCGTGATCAGCCGGGACTACCGCACGTCTGTTCCGGGGATCTGGGCCATCGGGGACGCGGCAGCGTTCGACGGCGTGCGGCTGGGGCTGCTGGTGGCAGCGGCTTCGGCGGCAGGCGCCTGCGCCACCCAGCTGCTGACGGCGGCAGCGGAAGCGCCGGCCCTGCAGGCGGCCTGAGCGGCCGTGCCCCGCTGCGGGCGTCCCGGGCGCTTCCGGTGCTCCCGGTGCCTCCGCGTGGGGCCTGCTGCGGTGCGGCCCGCTGTGACAAGATGGTTCCCGAAACCGAGTCAACGCCGGGCCCACAAGGCCCTCCGAGAGGACCATCATGAGCAACGAAGCCACCGTTCACGCAGGCACCGCCCACCCGGCCGGCCCCGCGGACATCGCCTCCTACATTGACCACACGCTGCTCAAGCCCGAGGCCTCGGAAGCTGACGTGCTGAAGGTCTGCGCCGAGGCGGCCGAGTACCGGTTCAAGTCGGTCTGCGTCAATCCCCTCTGGGTCAAGACCGTCACCACCGCCCTCAGGGGCTCGGGCGTCCTCACGTGCTCCGTGGTGGGCTTCCCCCTGGGGGCCACTCCCACGGACGTGAAGTCGTTCGAAGCCCGCGGCGCGGTCCTGGACGGCGCGGCGGAGGTGGATATGGTGATCAACATTGCTGCCGCCCGGGCCAACGACAAGGGCGCCCTCGTCGAGGACATCGCCGCGGTAGCCGAGACCGTGCACGCGGGCGGCGCCATCCTGAAAGTCATCATCGAAACAGCCCTCCTGACGGATGAGCAGAAGGTGCTGGCGTGCCAGGCTGCCGTGGAGGCCGGAGCCGACTTCGTGAAGACTTCCACGGGGTTCAACGGCGGGGGCGCCACCGTTGAGGACGTGGCCCTGATGCGCAGGACCGTGGGCCCGGAGGTGGGGGTCAAGGCCTCCGGTGGCGTACGGTCCCTTGCCGATGCGCAGGCTATGATTGCAGCAGGTGCAACACGAATTGGTGCCAGCTCCGGAATTGCCATCGTCAAGGGTGAACAGGGTTCAGCCGCTTACTGACCCTGGCCGGAAGCCGCCACAGATCACGCCCCGCGGGGCCGAGGAGGAACACATGTCCAGCCAGATCAACGCGTCCAGCAGGGACACGGCGTCCAACAAGGAAACCGTCCGGACCCCGCAGAACGAAAACAACCTCGCCACCAGCGTGGTCCTGTTCGTGATCTGCTTCGCCTTGTTCCTGGGCGCCATCTACTCGCTGTCCTTCCTCACCCTGGGCAACCCGTGGCCCATGGCCGTCTGCCTGGGCCTCTTCGCCCTGGCGTTCTGGCTTCCGCAGACCATCTTTGGCCGCTCCGACTCGGCCGGCGAGCACTAAAGGCCTGAACAGCAGCACAAGAAGGGACCCCGGACATTGTCCGGGGTCCCTTCTTCGTCTGTTGATAATGGTGCCCCCGGCTAGAACCAGAGCCTGATCCACGCGCCTGCGGCTGCCGCCACGCGGCCCCAGTGGTGCTGGGCAATGGCCCAGCCGGCCATGGTCATCCCCACCATGGCGTAGGCGCTCACCGGGATCAGCACCAGCCATTCCCGCTTGGAACCGGCCCGGCCCAGCAGGGGCACGGACAGGGCGCCGTTGGAGCGCCAGATGTTCCGCAGCAGGGGCAGCCGGCGGAGGATTTTCGGCGGCCGGACCACCAGCGGCCACAGCAGCGGCACTCCCCCGGTGGTGATGAGGTCTCCGACGATGTGCACCACCACCCCGATCAGCATCGACGTGGGCAGCCAGGTCCACTGTTCCGGCGCGTAGGCCGTGACCAGGCCGGCCATGACCAGCGCGAAGATCCAGTTGGAGATGAAACCGCTCTTGGGAAAGAGTTTCAGTGCCTTCGCCGCGATGTTGATCAGGAACATGCACAACAGCCCGGCGCCCACGGAGAGGCGCCCCCATCCCGTGTCCATGTGGACCTGCGATGCCAGGCCGGCCAGGAACACGAAGAACGCCGCCCCGAGGATGGAGTGCGTGCCCTGCCGGTGGCCGCCGCTGGCATTCTCAATGCCGCGCGCAATCACGTTGGACAGCGGCGGCAGCGAATGGGCCACCGTGCTGGACCGGTGGTCCCAGTCGCACACCAGTGCGGTGCCCGCGGTGGCCATGCCGCCGATCAAGATGCCGGTGGGATCCAGCGGGTACCAGCCCAGCGTGTACGGGCCGGTGGACGCAACAGCTACCCACGCCGCGGCTCCCGACGCGGCGTGGTGTCCTCCCATCAAGTGCTAACTCACCGCCAGTGGGGCATCGGAAAAGATGTTCCGGATGACGCCGTTGGCCCATTCCAGGATCTCGGCGTCCTGAAGGTCCCGGCCGCCGATCCGTGCCGTCTTGGGCTTGGGAATGAGGATGGCGTCCAGGGCCGGCTTGGACTGCGACCCGGGGTACATCCGGTTCAGCCGCATGGTCTTGGACTCCGGGAGCGATGCCGGGGAGAACTTGATGAAGTTGCCCTGCAGCGCCACGTCGGACAGGCCGGCCTCACGGGCGGCGACACGGAACCGCGCCACCTCCACCAGGTTCTGCGCGGGCAGCGGCAGCTCGCCATAGCGGTCCACCAGCTCGGCCTGGACCTCGTCGATGGCCTCGTTGGTGAGGGCTGCGGCGAGCTTGCGGTAGGCCTCCAGGCGCAGCCGTTCGCCGGGAACGTAGTCGTGCGGCAGGTGCGCGTTGACCGGCAGCTCGATCTTCATCTCCGCGGCCTTCTCTTCGGCTTCGCCGCGGAAGTCCGCCACGGCCTCACCCACCAGGCGGATGTACAGGTCGAAACCCACCCCCTGGATGTGGCCGGACTGTTCCCCGCCCAGCAGGTTGCCGGCACCGCGGATCTCCAGGTCCTTCATGGCCAGCTGCATGCCGGCACCGAGCTCGTTGTGTGCGGCGACGGCTTTGAGCCGTTCCAGCGCCACCTCGCCCAGGGGTTTCTCTGAGGGGTACAGGAAGTACGCGTAGGCTCGTTCACGGCCTCGGCCTACACGGCCGCGGAGCTGGTGCAGCTGGGACAGGCCGTACTTGTCCGCCCCGTCCACGATCAGCGTGTTTGCATTGGAGATGTCCAGGCCGGTCTCGATGATGGTGGTGCACACCAGGACGTCGAAGCGCCGTTCCCAGAAGTCCACGATGATCTGTTCCAGGCGGCTTTCGGACATCTTGCCGTGTGCCACCTCAACCCGTGCTTCCGGGACCAGTTCACGGATCTTCGCCGCGGTCCGTTCGATGGTGGACACCCGGTTGTGGACCAGGAACACCTGCCCTTCGCGCATCAGCTCGCGGCGGATGGCGGCAGAGGTCTGCTTGTCCGTGTACGGGCCAACGTAGGTCAGCACCGGGTGCCGCTCCTCCGGCGGGGTGGCCAGGGTAGAGGTTTCCCGGATGCCGGTGAGGGACATTTCCAGGGTGCGGGGAATCGGGGTGGCGCTCATGGCCAGGACGTCCACGTTGGTGCGCATCTTCTTCAGCGCTTCCTTGTGTTCCACGCCGAACCGCTGTTCCTCATCAACGATCACCAGGCCGAGGTCCTTGAACTCGAAGTCCTTGGACAGCAGCCGGTGGGTGCCGATCACCACGTCCACGGCGCCGCTCTTGACGCCCTCGGCGGTTTCCTTGGACTCCTTGGCGGACTGGAACCGGGACAGCGGCTTGACGCGCAGGGGGAAACCGGAGAACCGCTCCGTGAAGGTCTCGTAGTGCTGCTGGGCCAGCAGGGTGGTGGGCACCAGCACCGCCACCTGCTTGCCGTCCTGCACGGCTTTGAACGCAGCACGCACCGCAATTTCGGTCTTTCCGTAGCCCACGTCGCCGGACACCAGCCGGTCCATGGGGATTTCCCGCTCCATGTCCGCCTTGACCTCGTTGATGGTGGTCAGCTGGTCCGGCGTCTCCACGTACGGGAAGGCTTCCTCGAGCTCGCGCTGCCAGGGGGTGTCGGGGGCGAAGGCGTGCCCACGGGAGGCCATGCGGGCCGAGTACAGCCGGATCAGTTCACCGGCGATCTCCTTGACGGCCTTGCGGGCCTTGGACTTGGTGCTGGCCCAGTCCGCGCCGCCCATCTTGCTCAGGACCGGGGCGTCGCCGCCAACGTAGCGGGTCACCTGGTCCAGCTGGTCCGTGGGGACGAACAAGCGGTCGCCGGGGGCGCCGCGCTTGGCGGGCGCGTATTCGAGCACCAGGTATTCCCGGACGCCGTCGCCGCCGCCGGCCACCTTGCGCTGGATGAGTTCCACGAACCGGCCGATGCCGTGCTGTTCGTGGACCACGTGGTCCCCTGCCACCAGCTGCAGGGGGTCGACGGCGTTGCGCCGCTTGGAGGGCATCCGCCGCATGTCCTTGGTGGACCCGGCAGAGGTACGGCCCAGCAGGTCGGCCTCGGTGAGCAGGCCAAGTTTGAGCCCGTCCAGGACAAAGCCGCGGCCGACGGCGGCGGTGGTCACTTCGATGATGCCGGCCTGGGGCTCGTGGTCCAGGCTGTCCACCCGGGCGCAGGGGATGTCGTTTTCGTGGAAGAGTTCCGCCAGGCGCTGCGCGGGCCCCGGGCCCTCGGTAGCCACCACGATCCGCCACTGGTCGCGGACGTGGGAGCCGATGAAGTCCATCATCTCCGCAACGTCGCCCTGGTAGCCGCGGGGTTCCCGGGCGTGCAGGTTCAGGACGTCGATCTCAGGCAGCAGCTCCGCATCCTGGGCCAGCGAGGTGATGGACCACCAGGAGACCCCGTGCGCCAGGGCTGAGCCGCGGGTTTCGGCCAGCGACCGGAAGCTCGCCGAATGCAGCGCGGCCGACGCCTGTGAGCTGAGATCCAGGGGTGCGGCCCCGCCGTCGGACGCGGTGGACCACGCCGCCTCAAGGAACTCCTCGTTGGTGGCAGCGAGGTCGTGCGCACGGGTCCGCACCTTCTCGGGTTCGATCACCACGGCGATGGAATCGGCCGGCAACTGGTCCACGAAGGGAACCATCGCGTCCACCAGGACAGGTGCCAGCGATTCCATGCCTTCCACCGCGATGCCGCCGGCGATCTTCTCCAGCATGTCGGCGGCGGCCGGAAGCTGGGATTTCAGCGTAGCCGCGCGGGACATCACCGAGGGGGTGATCAGGATTTCACGGCACGGCGGGGCGTGCAGTTCGGTGGGGTGGTGGATGCCGGGGGCGGACAGCGAGCGCTGGTCAGCCACCGCGAACCAGCGCATCTGGTCCACCTCGTCGCCGAAGAACTCCACCCGGATGGGGTGGTCCTCCGTGGGCGGGAAGACGTCGATGATGCCGCCGCGGACAGCGAACTCGCCGCGGTGCGTCACCATGTCCACCCTGGCGTAGGCGGCGTCCGCCAGGCTCTTCACCACGCTGCTGAACGGAACGTCCTGGCCAACCTTGAGGGTGACGGGGACCAGGTCGCCGAGGCCGGCCACCACGGGCTGGACCACGGCGCGGACGGGCGCGACGACGACGCGCAGCCGGGCCGCCGTCGAGCTTTCCGGGTGTGCCAGGCGGCGCAGCACGGACAGCCGGCGGCCCACCGTGTCCGAACGCGGCGAAAGCCGCTCGTGCGGCAGGGTCTCCCAGCTGGGAAACTCGGCCACCGAATCGGCAGGCAGGTAGGCGCGCAGGGCTGCGGACAGATCCTCCGCCTCACGGCCGGTGGCGGTGACGGCAAGCACGACGCCCGGCTCCACGGACTGTGCTGCTGCGGCCGCGGCGAGGCCGTCCGCCATCTCCGCCAGCAGCACGGGGCGCAGGCCCGCGGGCGCACTGATCTGGTAATCCTGGCCGCGGACGGCAAAGCCACGGGCGGCCTCGGCCTGGACCCGGGCGAACGTCTGGTCCGGTTCAAGGGCGCGGCGGAGTCCGTCCAGCGTCGGGAGCGCGGCGGACTTGCCTGTGCTGGATGTGCCGGCGGCGGACTGGCCGGGAAGACTCATGGCGGAAGCTCCTGTGGTGTTCATCGAAGACAAGCAGGCAACGCGAAAACCCGAAATTCGCTGCGAATCCCGGGTTCTCCCAGCCTACCGCGCAGGAACGACATGGCGGCACGGCGCCTATCACCGCGGGAATGGATCTAGGCTGGCAATGCCGATCCATTTCCGCAGCCTTTTCGCCGGGCAGCCGTCCTCATGGGCGGCCGCTGCGAATTGCTTGGGACGAACAGGAGCCAGCATGACCGCAATGAGTGCCCAGCCAACACCGAAGACCGTCCTCGTGACCGGTGCTACCGGCTACATCGGCGGGCGGCTGGTGCCCAGGCTGCTCGAGGCAGGCCACACCGTGAAGGTGCTGGTCCGCTCCCCCGAGAAAATCGCCGGGGTCCCGTGGCGGGACAACGTGGACGTCGTGCAAAGCAGCCTCGACGATGGCGATGCCCTCCGCGAAGCCCTGGCCGGCGTCGACGTCTTCTACTACCTGGTCCATTCCATGGCTGCCGGGGCCGGGTTCGAAGCGAAGGAAAAGGCCATGGCCAGGACCGCCGCGGACGCTGCCGCCGCCGCGGGAGTGCACAGGATCGTGTACCTGGGCGGCCTGCACCCGCAAGGGGTCGAGCTGTCCACCCACATGCGGTCCCGGGAGGCGGTGGGCAAGGTGTTCCTGGACAGCCCCGTGGACGCCGTGGTGTTCCAGGCAGGCGTGGTGATCGGTTCCGGCTCCGCGTCCTTCGAAATGATCCGCCATCTCTCCGAAACACTGCCGCTGATGCCGGCGCCCAGCTGGGTGCGCAACCGGATCGAAGCCATCGCCGTCCGCGACGTCCTGTACTACCTGGTGGCTGCCGCGTCCTTGGAGGGCACCATCAACAGGACGTTCGATATCGGCTGCCGGCAGGTGCTGACCTACGCCAGGATGATGCAGGAATACTCTGCGGAAGCAGGCCTGCCCTACCGGGTGGTGCTGGCGCTGCCCATCCCTGCGCCTAAGCTGGCAGGCATCTGGGTGGCGCTGACCACGCCCATCCCGTGGTCCATGGCGGTCCCGCTGGTCCAGTCGTTGCAGCATGACGCGGTGTCCAACGAGCACGACGTCGACGAGTACATCCCGCAGCCCGACGGCGGCCTGACCCCTTACCGGACAGCGGTGGCGCTGGCACTGGGCAAAGAGCGGGACGGCCAGGTGGAAACCACGTGGGCCAATGCCGGCGCCGACTCCGATCCGTTGCCCAGCGACCCCGACTGGGCCGGGCACAAGGTGTACATCGACGAGCGGACGTTCCACGGCGACGTGGATCCCGCCCATGTCTGGACCATCATCGAAGGCATCGGCGGACGCAACGGCTGGTATTCGCTGCCCCTGGCCTGGCAGGTCCGCGGCTGGCTGGACAAACTCACCGGCGGCGCAGGCCTGCTCCGCGGCCGCCGGCACCCGCACACGCTGGTGGCGGGGGAAGTAGTGGACTGGTGGCGGGTGGAGAAGATCGAACACGGCAGCCTCCTGCGGCTGCGGGCGGAGATGCGCGCGCCGGGACGGGCCTGGCTGGAACTGTCCGTTGAGCCCGACGGCGGTGGCAGCCGCTACCGGCAGCGCGCCATTTTCTTTCCCAAGGGCCTGAGCGGACGGCTCTACTGGCTCGCCGTCCTCCCCTTCCACAGCCTGATCTTCCCGGCCATGGCACGGAACATCACCACGGCCGCGCAGAAACTGGCCGATGCGGACCGCGCCCAGCTGACCCCGTAGGATGTTGGAGGCGTAAATCCTTTCCCGACGTCCCAGGAGGACCCATGGCGCTGAGCGCAACCACCACCCTTCCGCACTCCGTTGACAGCGTTGCCGCTGTGCTGGTGAACGAGGATTTCCAGCGCCACGTCAGCCAGCTGGTGGGCGGCACCCTGGAATCATTCACCGTGGACGGCGACATCGCAGGGGCCTTCAACGCCACCTCCGTACGCACCCTCCCCACCACCCGGCTGCCCGAAATCGCCCGCAAATTCGTGGGTGAGCACCTCAAGGTGACCCAGGTGGAGAACTGGGAAGCCCCCGCGGCGGACGGCTCCCGCCAGAGCAACATCTCGCTGAAGATTGCCGGCGCCCCGGTGGACGTCACCGCTGTCCAGCGCCTGGTGGCAGACGCCGGCGGAACCCGCGTTGAGCTGGAAGGCGCCGTGAAGTCTTCCGTACCCTTCCTCGGCGGAAAGATCGCCGACGCCGCCGAGCCCATGGTGGCCAAGGCACTGAACCTGCAGGCTGCCCAGGCGCAGGCCTGGCTGGAAAGCCACTAGCCCCATGCAGCTTCCCGTCTTCGCCGCGCTGGTCCTGATCATCGCCGGCGTCTGGTCCCTGGTAGTCTGGCCGCAGTTCCTTCGCCGGGTCATGAAGGATCCGCGCGCCAGGGATGCCGCCGGCAAGGCAACCAGGTTCCTGACCGTGCACGTGGTGCTGGTAAGCATCTCCATGGTGCTCGGACTGGCCACCGCCGTAATCGGCGTCCTCGGCCTGCTCGGCTAGGCTGCCGGACCACGCCAGGCGCCGTCTGCGCGAAACAGCCCAGGCCTTCCTCCTGCTGGAGGAAGGCCCGGGCTGTTTGCTGTCCGGCTCAGGCCGCCTGGTTGAGCGCGTCCTCGGCCGCCACCCAGGAAATCATGGCGCACTTCACCCGGGCTGCGTAGCGGGCCACTCCTTCGAACGCAGCGGCGTCCCCCAGCAGTTCGGGATCGGCGTGGACCTTGCCCCGGGAGCGCAGCACCTCCCGGAAGCTGTCGATGACTTCATGCAGCTCGGCCACTGTCATGCCTTCGGCGAGGTCGGTGAGGACGGATGCGGAGGCCATGGAGATGGAGCACCCGGCCCCGTCCCACGCAATCTGGGCCACCTTTCCCTCCTGGACGGCGAGCCGAAGGGTCACTTCGTCTCCGCACACCGGGTTGAGCTGGTGGGACTGCCCCGTGGACGTGCCTTCGGGCGCTTCCGTGGCGGCCAGCCCGCTGCCGTGGCGGGCCTTGGAATGATCCAGGATGATTTGCTGGTACAGCTGGTCAAGGCTCATGGTGTCACCTTTCGTCTTCTCCGCTAGGCGCGGAAGTAGGCCCGGACGCCCGCGACGGCTTCGAGGAAGCGGTCCACGTCGTCAGTGGTGTTGTAGAGGTAGGCGCTGGCGCGGGTGGTGGCTGTCAGGCCAAGCCTTCGGTGCAGCGGCTGGGCGCAGTGGTGCCCCACGCGGACGGCAATTCCCCGTGAGTCCAGGAACTGGCCGACGTCGTGGGCGTGGACACCTTCGACGTCGAACGCGGCAAGGCCGATCCGCTCCTGCCCGGCGGCCGGACCCAAGACCCTGATACCGGGAATGCCCTCCAGTCCCACCACCATGCGCTGGCCCAGCTCTGCCTCCCACCGGTGGATGCGGTCCAGCCCCGTCTCGGTGAGGTAGTTGGCGGCGGCGGCCAGGGCAACTGCCTGGGAGATGCGCTGCGTCCCGGCCTCGAAACGCTGCGGCGCCGGAAGGTACTCGGCCCGTTCCATGGTGACAGTGGTGATCATGGATCCGCCCGTCAGGAACGGCGGCAGGATGTCCAGGAGCTCCTGGCGCCCGTAGAGCACTCCGATCCCGGTGGGGGCAAGCATCTTGTGGCCGGAGAAGACCGCGAAATCCACGTCCAGCTCCTTGACATCCAAGGGCAGGTGCGGCGCGGACTGGCAGGCATCCAGGACAACCAAGGCGCCCACGGCATGTCCCAGGGCCGTCAGTTCCCGTACGGGGTTGATGATTCCCAGGACGTTCGACGCGTGGGTGAAAGCCAGGACTTTGGTGCGCGGGCCGATGATGCTTTCCGCCTGCTCCATGCGGAGGCTGCCGTCATCCCCAATGGGGATGTAGCGGAGCGTGGCCCCCGTGCGGAATGCCAGCTCCTGCCACGGAATCAGGTTGGCGTGGTGCTCCATTTCCGTCACCACGATTTCGTCTCCGGGCTTCAGGGCCAGCCCCCTGAGGGCTTGGTCGCCGCGCCCCTGGGCAGCCCACAGCCCGGCATTGGAGAGCGCATAGGACAGGAGGTTCAGTCCTTCTGTGGCGTTGGACGTCCAGATGGTTTCGGCGTAGTCGGCACCAATGAAGTCGGCAATGGTCTGCCGGGCGTCTTCGAAGACCTCCGTGGCCTCCACCGCAAGATGGTGGGCCCCGCGGTGCACCGCAGCATTGCGCTGCTCGTAGAACTCCTGCTCCGCT
The DNA here is from genome assembly GCF_040702325.1 of Pseudarthrobacter sp. 902506025. Classification (NCBI taxonomy): domain Bacteria; kingdom Bacillati; phylum Actinomycetota; class Actinomycetes; order Micrococcales; family Micrococcaceae; genus Pseudarthrobacter; species Pseudarthrobacter sp. 902506025. Next base: position 166,494 of record NZ_JBFBKW010000008.1, on the reverse strand, counting down.
TCGATGACGCTCAAGGGATTCTGCGACGTGGCCCCGGAGTCGAGGTAGACCAGCGGCTGCCCGTTGACCAGCTGGTTAAGGACCGGGAAGTCATTGCGGATGCGCAGCACCTCGGCGTTGTCCATGACAGGGACGGCATGTTCCAGTGTGGCTGGCGTTGATACTACGGCCAAAACGAACTCCTTGGGCTGCCAATGTCTGACACCCAATTGTCCCACACACGGCTGTGGCGGCCGCCCGGGAGGGGCAGCCGCCACCGCTGCCCCGGGCTTCAGCCGAGGGAGCAGAGGGCCGGCGACGGCTGGGGGGAGAGTCTCGGTCTCAGAAGACTCTGACGTCGCCGGCCCCGTCTATGCCCGGCCCCGTGGGGACCGGAAGTTGAGAGGGCCTCAATGTCCTGTTCGGCCTGCTCCGCGGCTTCCAGCCGGCCGCTTTGCTTTGCCTCCTTAAGTAAAGCCTGCGGCGGCCTCCCGTACACGAGTAGGAAGTACTCGAATCCCCCGGGGAGAACTACCGGGGCGCGGCCCTCCTACGCGGCCGGCGACCCGTGGGCAGCGGGAACCTGCGTCCGGCGGGCAGCGGCTACCCGCACGAGGGCGCACAGGACCTGGGAACGGACAGCTATGCGGAAAACAGCGCGCGCGGCGGCCGGGACCTACTTGGGGAGGGCGGACTCCAGCTCATCGCGGCTTCGGACCCCAAGCTTGACGTAGGTGCGGTACAGGTGGCCCTCCACCGTCCGTACGGAGACCATCAGCCGCTGCGCAATCTCCCGGTCGGTCAGCCCCTGCACTGCCAGCTCCACGATGTCCTGTTCCCGCCGGGTGAGGCGGACGGCCGGCGCCGCTGCAATGAAGCGGCCTTCCCGGAACCGTTCCCCGAGTTCGTGGTCGCACTTCTCGCGCTGGGCAACGGCTTGCCGGGACCGGCGGCGTTCGCCGGCCTGTTCCAGTACCGTGCAGGCGCGGGCATACGCTTCCCGGGCCAGGTTGACAAAGCCTGCCTCCTCCAGCGAGCCAGCCGTTGCCATGAGGGTATCGCCGTCGGCGTTTTCCCAAGCGGTGGCCAGGGTCAGCAGGGCTTCCGCCCAGCGGCCTTCCACCCCGCGGGCGGCCGTCTGCACCATGGGGACAACCGAGGGGTCACCGAGGTCCCAGCACATGGCGAAGACTTCAAGGAGGTTTCCGGTCCGGGCGGACGCCTCCGTGGTGGTCATCAGCGTCTGTAAGGCGGCCAGGCCCTTGCCGTCCCGGGCAAGGTATTCGGCAGCCGCGGACACGTAGGCTTCAGCAAGGAGATCATGCGCGGGCCAGCCGGCACCGGCATCTTTGTGATCCTGTTCCAGGCGCTTTGCCTGTTCCGAGTCCCCCAGCCTGGCGGCAGCGTAGAAGCCCAGTGCGGTGCCGAACCGGTACAGCTGCAGCGGGTCATTGAGCCTCAGCGCCTCGACGGCGGGCAGCAGCACCTGGTAGGCGCGCTCCATTCTCCCCTGCCGCAGCAGCGAGTAGCCCTGGAGCAGCTCAAGGCTTCCGTTGAAGGTGGCGGCCCCGGGTGCATTTCCGGCGGCGTAGTGGTTGAGTTCCCGCTCAGCCGACTCCCATTCACCCATGGCCAGGTAGTCGGAGACCAGCCGCCCCAGCACGAACTCCGGGAAGAAAAAAAGGCTGCCCTGCAACGGGGGAAGCTCCGAGGCTGCCAGCAGGGCAGCCTCCAGGCCCTGTACGGGGCGTCCGGCGGAAGCCAGGGCATGGGCCAGCAGCCCCTCGGCCATGGCACGGAGGGGTTCGCCGCCGGAGCCTGCGCGGCGCTTCCGCATGGCGTCCACGTAGTCGTTCAACGCCTGGACGTTGACCTCGGCAGCCAGCTGCAGCAGGTGCAGGAGTTCTTCCTGCCAGCTCTTTTCGCCGCCGGAAGGTGCGGCGTGCTTTTCGACGTCCTCCGCCACCACGCCAAGGGGGTGGCCGAGGGCCTGGTGTGCCGAAACCCGGAGCAGCAGAACCGCCGGACCCTCGGTGTCCCCCGCCAGCGGGAGCCAGCAGGCGTCCAGGAGGGCCGCGGCCTCCGAATAGGAGCCTTCGTTGTACAGTGCCCGCGCCTGGATGGCCTGGGCCATCGGAACCAGCGGAGGATGGTGGATGCGTGCCGCGATGGAACGCGCACTGTGGTTGCGGAACCTCAGCAGGGCCTCTTTGGCTGCCGACAGCAGCTCGTCGTCACTGACCCGGAGTCCGCACTCCAGGGCCCACTCCACGGATCGCAGCCGGCCCTCCCCCTGCAGCAGGGTGGGGTCCTGGTGGGCCTTGACCTTCTCCAGCAGCTGGAGGCTGCGGGAGACGGAGACAGTATTCCTGATGGCGCCGGCAAAGAGCCCGTTCCAGATGGCAAGCTCGGCCGGGATGCCGGGCGCTTCAACGATCATTTGCTGGTCCAGCAGTGAACGGACCACCGCAGCCCCGCTGATGTCTTCGATGACTTTCCTGCCCACCGGCCCTGCGAGGGCGATGAGCTTCAGGGCTTCCTGTTCCTCGGGCCCGCGCCGGAGGTGGTCCTTGGCCACCACCGCTGCGAGGCGTGGCCCGTCCGCGGGCAGGGAGCCCAGCAGCATCCAGATTCCGTTGCGTTTAGCGAGGACGCCGGCCTCAGCAGAGTCATGGAGCAGGGCATCGAGTATCCGGGGGTTGCCTCCCGACGCATTCCAAATGGCGTCCACAGTCGCTCCAGGGACTGTCCCGTCAAGGGCGTGGGCCAGGACCTCTTCAATCTGTTCGCGGTTGAGGGGACGGAGGTCCACGCGCTCGGCAAGACCGTCGAACCACAGCTGGTCCAACGGCTGCGGCAGGCCGGGCCGGGGACGGGCGGCCGCCACCACGGTGGCCCAGCCGGCCGAGATCACCTCGGCCAGCACGCCTGCCGATGCGTCGTCCAGGTGGTGGGCATCGTCCACGGCAAGCAGGACAGGAGCTCCGTTGCCGCCCTTCAGCTTCTCGAAGTATGACCACATGGAACGGAGCACCGCGACGGGTGAGACGGACTCCTCCGCCGTGAGCTCCCCCGTATAGGGAGTCAGGACCCCGAACGGCACCCCTGCCAGGGCCGAGCTGGCGTGGATGCGCAGGATACTCATGCTCCCGGCGAGGCGCTCCGTCACGGCGTCAGTCACTGCCGACTTTCCAATGCCCGCGCCGGCCATGATGAAGACGGCCTGGTGGGTGCCGTTCCGCACCATGTTGCAGATCCGGTCCACCGGCTCCCGGCGGCCGGTCAGGAGCCGGTGCGCAGCCGGCGGCTTGTGGCCATTAGACGAGTCCAGTCAGATCACCCCTTGAAGTCACGCCCAGCTTAGTGAAGACCTGGTACAGATGGCCTTCAACGGTGCGGACTGACACACCCATTTCCATGGCGATGTCACGGTTTGAGGCGCCGCGGCCGGCCATGCGGGCAATTTGCCGTTCCCGGCTGGTCAGCAGCGGGCTCCCGCTGCTGGGCACGATCGGCAGGTTGGAGACTGTGGCGGCCAGGATGTCCAGCCGTGCCTGCGCCGTCCGTGCAGAGAGGGCGTCCCCCTCCTGGCGGGCGAAATCCACCGCAAGTGCCATGCATCGGGCTTCCACGGCGTCGAGTTCGAGCGTGGCCGCGAGTTCGCCGCCAGCGAGCAGGGCCTTGGCATCCTTTGTCCTGCTTCCGACGGCGATCAGCCGTGACACTTCCGCCAGCGGGCCCTGCCGGTGACCGGCGATGTCCTCCAGAAGACGGAAGTCGGTATCGCTGCCGTTCACGGTTGCTGCCAGCAGGTAGAGGCCGGCGATGGTGTGCCTGCCCGCCTCCAGGTTACGGCGGGCACCCTGCTTGAGGCCGGCCACCGCTTCCGAGTCTCCCAGCCACCGGCCGGCGACCAGCGCACAGAACTCGATGATGCTCTCCGTGGCAAATCCTGCCTTGCCGGAAGTCCGTTGCAGCTTGGTGAGGTACTTGCGGGCGAACGCAGCGTTGCCGGTCTGCGCATAAGCCAGCGCCGTGGCCGCGTACGCGGTTCGCAGCGCCGCCTGGACCGGTTGCAGCTCCAGCTGGGCTGCAGCGGAGATCAGGGGCTCCAGGGCGGCTTCGCCGCGGCCGGAAAAAGCAAAGGCCACCCCGGCAGCGAGCTCGGTGGCGGCGCTGCGGTACGGCAGCCGGTGGGGCTGGCCGGCGCTGAAGGGCGTGAGGAGATCGATGCAGCGCCGCCACTGCCCCGCCACCAGCAGGACGAAGTAGGCCTCCCTGATGTAGCGCTCACGGAGGCCGACGATGTGCGAGGCGTCGGTGAGCTGGCCGCCAAGCTGCCGCATAAGGCCCAGTGCGTCCATCTCGCGACCGGTCAGCGCGAGGGCGCCCATCAGGGTGATCGAGGACTGGAGCCGGAACTCGGTGTCCGGGTTGACGGCGGGATCGGCCGCACGTTCGAGCGCGGGGATCATGGCAGCGTACTCACCGGCATGGGCCTGGTATTCGAATTCACTCAAGGAGATGCGGTTCGCCGCCACTGCTGCCGGCGCGGGCCAGGAAGACCCCTGGGCCGTCCGGTCCAGCCGTTCCCGGGCGGAGGCGAGCAATTCCGGGACCTTGGCCGCCTGCTCCGGAAGGGAGCGCATGACCCGCGCTTTGGCGGCAACTACCTGGGCATATTCCTCAAAGTCCAGGGCCTCAAGTTCTGGCTGGGAAATATCCTCCAGGGCGGAGAGGGCCTGGACCGGCAGGTCCAACTGAAGATACGCCGCGGCCTTTTGCCGCTGCGCGGACGCCCACCCGGCGTCGGTCCTCTGCACCATATCCGCGTAGGTCAAAGCAAAACGGGGATCGAAGAGCTGGACCGCGGCCTGGGCCGCCGCCAGCGCCAGCGCCGGAGCCAGCTCGGCCTCGCACTCGTGGGTCCAGGCGGCAAAGGACATCAGTTCCTCCACCGTCATGGCTGCCGGATCCGGCTCCCGGCCGCCCAGCAAAACGTTGCGAAGCTCCCGCCGCCGGGAAATGCTCAGCCAGGTCCTCACGACGTCCCCGATGTATTTCTCCCGCAGCGACACCCAGCGGTGCTCGGAGTCATCAATCTCCAGCAGGCCGCCGTCTTCCATGTCAGCGACCACGTCCGCGCCGTAAATGGCGGTGAGGCTGGAGAGCTCCACCCGCCGGGCGCAGGAGAGCATCTCGATGACCTCGCGGGTTCCGGGTGTTTCCCGCGACCACCGGGAACGGACGATGTCATCAAGGCTGGCAGCGCCGTCGAGAACCACCTTGTCCCGCAGCGTCCAGACGGAATCAGACAGGACAAGGTTTCCGGAGAGCTGCTGTTCGGTGACCAGGGCTTTGAGCAGCAAGGGATTTCCACCCACCATCTGGTGGTAGGTGCTGACCAGTGAGGAAGCGACGCGGTGGCCCAGCAGGGACAGCAGGACCTGCCTGGTCTGCAGCTCGTTGAGGTTGCTGAGCCGTACTTCGGTCAGCTTCCGTTCCGTGAGCAGCCAGTGGAAATCCGCCGGCAAGTCACTGGAATTGGGGGCAACTGCAACAATTTTCGCCGTACCGGTCAGCAGGACGTTCAGCAGCACGCCGGCGCTCATGTCGTCGATGCTGGTGGAGGTGTCCAGCGTGATGACGCAGGGCCTTCCGGCGGCGTCGCTGCGGATAAGCGAGGTGATGCCGCGCAGGATGGCGGTGGGCGACCCCATGTAGGCCTGCGGCAGCCGGGCCAGCAGGAACGACAGGCAGCCGTACGGGGTGGTGGAGCCCGAAGGCCCGCTCCGGAGCTGCAATGACCAGACGTCCGGACCGAGGTCCGCAACTGCTGCGCGGGCCAAGGAGGACTTACCCACTCCCCTGGCACCGGTGATCACAACACCCAGGGAGTTTTCGCTGGTCAGGGCGGTGCGGACGGCGTCGAGGTTGGCGCTTCGTGCAGGCATGGACCATTGCTGGCCCTCCGGGGCCCCGGAGGTCGGCGTGGGCAGCCCGTCACCTTGCGGCGTTGACCCACGTCCCCAGCTGAGTGGCTCGATCGACATGAACTTTTCCCCTACATCCTGCAATAGCGGGATGTAGCCCCATTGCTCCCCCGCATAGGAAGAAGAGTACCCTGTGCCACAGACACGGAAACAGGGCCGGAGGGAACTTTTACGTTTCTGTCTGTGGTGAGGCCGCTTTGGCAGGGTGGAATTTCTGCTGGGCGGCAGTGAGCCCGTCACGGAGGAGGGACTCTACGGCATCGGCTGCGTCGTCCAGCAGGAAGGGCAGTTCCTTGAGCTCCGCGGTGCCAAAGTCTCGCAATACGTAGTCGGCGGTGTCCATCCTGCCGGGCGGACGGCCCACCCCTACACGGACCCGCAGGTAGTCCTTGGTGCCGAGCGCCTTGGAGATGTCCCGCAAACCGTTGTGGCCGCCTTCCCCGCCGCCGAGCTTGAGTTTGACCGTGTTGAACGGGATGTCGATCTCGTCGTGTACCGCGACCACATGGTCTGCGGCGATGCCATAGAAGTTGGCGAGGGCGGAGACCGGCCCACCGGAAACGTTCATGTAGCTCATCGGCTTCGCCAGGACCACCCTGGGCCCACCAATGCCCAGCCGGCCTTCAAGGACCTGGGCCCGGGCCTTATGGGTCTTGAAGCCGGCCCCGATGCGGCCCGCAATTTCATCGAGCACCATCTGGCCTACGTTGTGCCTGTTGCCTTGGTACTGCGCGCCGGGGTTGCCGAGGCCGACGATCAGCCAGGTGTCTGTCATGGGTTCAATCCTAGGGGGACGGCGTGGACAGGATGGCAGCGCATAGAAGGACGCGGCCTGCGGACATGGCAGTGGCCGGACCCCTGGAGGTCCGGCCACTGCGGGAAACGGCGGAGTGGTTACTCGGCTGCTTCTTCTTCGGCTGCGGGAGCTTCCTCTGCTGCGCCTTCTGCGGCAGCTTCGGTTTCTTCGCCTTCCTCGGCGATTTCGACGGCCTCGGAAATGTTCACCACGAGTGCCTCGGCGTCGGTCAGGAGGACGGTGCCCTTGGGCAGGACCAGGTCGGAGGCGTGGATGTGCTCGCCGGCGGCGCGGCCTTCGATGCTGACCTCGATGGCGGTGGGCAGGTGGGTGGCCTCGGCCTCGAGGGAGACGACCGTCAGTTCCAGGTTGTGGACGGTGCCGGGGGCCGATTCGCCTTCAACGTGGACCGGAACGTCAACCGTGACCTTCTCGCCCTGGCGGACGGTCAGGAGGTCGATGTGCTCGATGATCTGCTTTACGGGATCGCGCTGGACGTCCTTGACCAGGGCCAGGTGGCCTTCGCCGTTGATGTCCAGGGACAGCAGGGCGTTGGGGGTGCGGACGGCCAGGGTGGTGGCCTTCGCAGGCAGGGTCACGTGGATGGGGTCTGCGCCGTGGCCGTAGATGACGGCGGGGATCAGGTTGGCCATCCGGGCGCGGCGGGCGTAGCCCTTGCCGAATTCGGTGCGCAGTTCTGCTGCGAGCTTCTGCTCAGACATGGAAATCTCCTTGAAGACTAAACGGGGTTCAGCAAGGGCGGAGGTCTGGTGTGACCTTCAACGCCGGGCGGCCGGAAGGCGGCCCTTCAAGAAGGCAGTCCCCGTAGGAGGGACGCAGACCCAGTCGATAACGGAGGTTATGCCCTCCCTCGCCAAGGTATCGCCTAAAAGCCTACCAGTGCGGGGACCATTTCCTTTAATCCGCACCGCCCCCTGAGCTCGCAAGCTCAGGGGGCGGTGTGGGCCGAAACCCCGCCGGCTCCTGCCGGCGGGGTTTCGTGAAGTACTGTCCTAGGCCTTGCCGTCGAAGAGGCTGGTGACCGAACCGTCGTCGAACACCTCGCGGATGGCCCTGGCGATCAGTGGCGCGATCGAAAGGACCGTCAGCTGCGGGAAGCGCTGGGACGAACCGAGCGGGAGCGTGTTGGTGACCACCACTTCGCGCGCGCCGGACTCCGAGAGGCGGCGGGCGGCGGGGTCGGAGAAGACGGCGTGGGTGGCCGCGATGATGACATCCTTGGCGCCGGCGTTCTTCAGGACGGTGACGGCGCCGGAGATGGTTCCGCCGGTATCGATCATGTCGTCGATCAGGACGCAGGTGCGCCCCTCGATCTGGCCCACGACGGTCTTGGAGACGGCCTGGTTGGGGACGGTGAGGTCGCGGCTCTTGTGGACGAAGGCAAGGGGTGCCCCGCCCAGGCGTTCGGCCCACTGTTCGGCAACGCGGACGCGGCCGGTGTCCGGGGACACAACTGTGATGTTGTCCGAGCCCACGCGGGTCCGGATGTAGTCGGCCAGCAGCGGAATGGCCATCAGGTGGTCAACCGGGCCGTCGAAGAAGCCCTGGATCTGGGAGGTGTGCAGGTCCACGCTCATGATGCGGTCGGCGCCGGCGGTCTTGTAGAGATCCGCCACCAGCCGGGCGGAGATGGGTTCGCGGCCGCGGCCCTTCTTGTCCTGGCGGGCATACGGATAGAACGGCGAAACCACGGTGATCCGCTTGGCGGAGGCCCGCTTCAGCGAATCGATCATGATCAGCTGTTCCATCAGGTGGTTGTTCAGCGGGGCGGGGTGCGCCTGGATCACGAAGGCGTCGGTGCCGCGGACACTCTCGCCGGCGCGGACGTAGATCTCGCCGTTCGCGAAGTCGTAGGCATCCAGCGGGAGGAGTTCGGTGCCAAGCTCCTTGGCGATTTCCCGGGCCAGCTCCGGATGGGCCCGCCCGGAGGCAAGCACCAGCTTCTTCTCGCCGTGCGCCGTAATTTCGCTCATTGTTACTTGCCCTCTTCTGTAGATGCCGGGGTACTTGAGGAGTCGTTGGTGGCCGCCTGGGCCAGTTCGGCGGAGCGGGTTCCGGGGCGGTGCGCCGGAACCCAGCCTTCGGTGTTGCGCTGCGCGGCGATGCTCAACGCCAGGGCACCGGCCGGTACGTCTTTGCGGATCACCGCGCCGGCGCCGCTGTAGGCGCCGTCCCCCACGGTGACCGGGGCAACAAAGACCGTGTTGGAGCCTGTCCGGACACCCGAGCCGATCACCGTGCGGTGCTTCTTCTCGCCGTCGTAATTGGCCGTGATGTTGCCACAGCCGATGTTGGTGTCCTCGCCGATTTCGGCGTCCCCGGCATACCCCAGGTGGGACAGCTTGGAGCCACGGCCGATGGTGACGTTCTTGGTTTCGTAAAAGGCGCCGATCTTTCCCTTTTCGCCCAGGACGGTGCCGGGGCGAAGGTAGGTGAAGGGGCCGACGGCGGCGCGCGGGCCGATCACCGAGCCGGAGCCATGGGTGCGGACCACCGTGGCGCCCTCGCCGACCTCGACATCAGTCAGGGTGGTGTCGGGGCCCACGACGGCGTCCCTGGCCACCGTGGTGGTGCCGTGCAGCTGGGTGTTGGGCAGGAGCCGGACGTCCTCGTCCAGGGTGACGGAGGAATCGATCCAGGTGGTGGAGGGGTCCACGACAGTGACGCCGGCACGCATCCAGGCTTCCACCGTGCGGCGGTTCAGCTCGGCGCCGAGGGCGGCGAGCTGAACGCGGTCATTGGCGCCCTCCACCTGCCAGCGGTCAGCGGTGACGACGGCGGCAACGCGGCCGCCTGCCTCGCGTGCGAGTCCCAGCACGTCAGTGAGGTATTTCTCCCCCTGGGCGTTGTCGGTGGTCACCTTGGCCAGCGCCTCGCGGAGCACGGCGGCGTCGAAGGCGTAGATCCCGGAATTGACTTCCCGGATCAGCTTTTCGGCCTCAGAGGCGTCCTTGTGTTCGCGGATGCCGGTGACGGAGCCGTCCTCACCGCGAAGGATGCGGCCGTAGCCGGCGGCGTCGTCCAGGACCGCCGTGAGGACCGTGACGGCGTTGCCTTCGCGTTCGTGGGTGGCAACGAGTTCCTTCAGCAGGTCGCCGGACAGCAGGGGCACGTCACCGTAGGTGACCACCACGGTTCCAGCCAGGTCCTCATCCGCGTGCAGGGCATGCAGGGCGGCTTCCACGGCGCGGCCGGTGCCGGGCACGTCGTCCTGGTCTACAATGACGGCGTCGGGGTCGAGGGCCGATACGTGGCCGGCCACCAGGTCGCGTTCGTGGCGCACCACAATCGCAAGCCTTTGCGGGGCGATGCCGCGGGCCGCACGGAGGGCGTGGCCCACCATGGAGAGGCCGCCGATCTCATGCAGGATCTTGGGGGTACGCGACTTCATCCGGGTACCGGCGCCTGCTGCCAGAACGATTACAGCGGCCGGGCCGGCATTCTCGGGGATCACGTACGGGCTCTCCTTGCTTGATTGTGCTGGCGCTTGACGGCGTCCGGCGGGCCAGGCCGCCGGGCACCGGGTGCCATCCTCATGATCGCGCCCCGCGCAGCAGTTCCGCCCATAGGATTCGAACCTATACTCCACGGCTCCAAAGGCCGGGGTGCTGCCGTTACACCAGAGCGGACCGTGCCGGAGGACTCAAGGCCCGGGGCACAAGTCCCTATTTTGCCACGTGTTCAGGGCCCCGCGCGACACGGGGCGCTCCGCTCCCGCCCGCCCCGCTGAATACCGCCGCCGGCGGTGGGGCATGATGGGAAGGTGAGCAACAACCTTCCGCGGATGCGGATGACTGGCCTGCAGCGCCGGAGCCAGCTGATCGACGTCGGCCGCGGCCTTTTCGCCGTCCGCGGGCTGGACGGGACCACCATCGAGGAGATTGCAGCCTGCGCGGGAGTGTCCAAACCGGTCATCTATGAACACTTCGGTTCCAAAGAAGGCCTCTACACCGAAGTAGTGGACTGCGAATTCCACATCCTGCTGGACGCGGTCAACGGTGCCCTCACCGAGGAAGCCAAGCCCCGCGTCCTCGTGGAACGCGCCGCCCTGGCCCTGCTTACCTACATCGAGGAACGCACGGAGGGCTTCCGTATCCTGATGCGCGACGCTCCGCCCTCACAGCCCGAGGGCGCCTTCTCCACCCTGCTGTCCCACGTCACCGCCCGGGTGGAACACATCCTTTCCGACGAATTCTCCCGCCGCGGCCTCAGCGGCGAAGACGGCGCCATGTACGCCCAGATGCTCGTGGGCATGGTGGCGATGACGGGGCAATGGTGGCAGGACAGCCGCCAGCCCGACAAGCAGACCGTTGCCGCGCACCTGGTCAACCTCGCCTGGAACGGCCTGACCGGCCTCAAGAAGGACCCTGAGCTGCAGTCTGAACCCTAAGCCTTGCCGTGGTTCCGTCCGCGGCGAAGGGGGTCAGTCGCCCAGGAGTTCCGAGGACTCCAGCCACTCCAGTTCCAGGGCGTCCTTTTCGTCCGTGAGGTCTTTAAGCTGCTTGTTCTGGTCGGCGAGCTTGTCGAAGTCGCCGGCCTCGGTGGTTTTCACCATGGCGTCATGGAGTTTCTTTTCCTCCTGGTCGAGCTTCTTGAGCTGGCGCTCGATCCTGTTGAGGGCTTTGCGGGCGTCGCGCTTCTCGGCCTCGGAGGGGCCTGCACCGGTGCCCCCGGCAGCCTGCGCCTGCCCGGCGCTGGTGACTGGGTTTCCGCCGCCGGTCACGGTTGAGCCGGCCAAGGCTGACTCGCGCAGTTCCAGGTACTGGTCCACGCCCCCGGGCAGGCCGCGCAGCTTGCCGTCGCCGAGCAGTGCCATCTGGTGGTCGGTCACCCTTTCGAGCAGGTAGCGGTCGTGGCTGACCACCACCAGGGTGCCCGGCCAGCCGTCCAGGACGTCCTCGACGGCGGCGAGGGTATCGGTGTCGAGGTCGTTGGTGGGCTCGTCGAGCATCAGCACGTTGGGTTCGCCCACCAGCAGCCGGAGGAGCTGCAGGCGGCGGCGCTCACCGCCGGAGAGGTCCTTCACCGGCGTCCACTGCTTCTGGTTGGTGAACCCGAGCTGCTCCACCAGCTGGCCGGCCGTGAATTCCTTGCCGCCCACGTTGAAGGAACGCTTTTCCCGCTCAATGACCTCAATGACGCGCAGGTCAGCGACGTCGTCGAGCTCCTTGACCTCCTGGGTGAGGACCGCGGTGACCACTGTTTTGCCGCGCTTCAGCTTCCCGGCGTCGGGCGCGATCTCGCCGTTGAGCAGTTTCAGGAGGGTGGTCTTGCCGGCGCCGTTGACGCCCACCAGGCCCAGCCGCTCCCCCGGGGCCAGCCGGAGGGTGATGTTGTCGAAGAGCTTCCTGCCGTCGTCGCCGCCCTGGAAGTTCAGGGACACGTTCTCAAGGTCCAGGACGTCCTTGCCCTGGCGGGCGGTGGCCATCTTGCTCAGCGCCATGGAGTCACGCGGAGCCGGCACGTCGGCGATGAGCGCGTTGGCTGCCTCGATCCGGAACTTCGGCTTGGCGGTCCGGGCAGGGGCACCCCGGCGCAGCCAGGCGAGTTCTTTCTTGACCAGTTGCTGGCGCTTGCCCTCCACCACGGATGCCATCCGGTCCCGTTCGGCCCGGGCCAGGACGTAGGCGGCGTAACCGCCTTCAAAGGGGTCCACGATCCCGTCGTGGACCTCCCAGGTCTTGGTGCAGACTTCGTCGAGGAACCAACGGTCGTGGGTAACCACCAGGAAGGCGCCCTGGTTGGGCCGCCAGCGCGTCTTCAGGTGCCGGGCCAGCCAGGCAACGCCCTCGACGTCGAGGTGGTTGGTGGGTTCGTCGAGCATGATGACGTCGTGGTCCTCGATGAGCAGCTTGGCCAGGGCCACCCGCCGCTTCTGGCCGCCGGAGAGGGCGTGGACATTGGCGTGCCAGTCGACGTCGGACACCAGGCCGCCCATGATTTCCCGGATGCGGGGGTTGCGGGCCCATTCGTAGTCCGCCTGGTCCCCTACGATCGCAGCACCCACCGTGAGGTCGCCGTCGAGTACGTCGCTCTGGTCCAGGTATCCCACGTTGACGTCGCCGCGTTTGGTGACACGGCCGGAGTCCGGGGTGGAGCGCAGGGACAGCAGGCGCATCAGGGTGGACTTGCCGTCACCGTTGCGGCCCACCATGCCGATCCGGTCCCCCTCCTCCAGTCCCAGGGTGATGCCGTCCAGGACGGTGCGGGTTGCGTAGGAAACCGTGAGGTTTTCGCCGCCAAGAAGGTGTGCCAAAGGGAACTGCTTTCTGCTGCCGGACTGGAAGTATTAAAGGAGGGTGTCGGAGATGATGCGCGCGCCCGGGACCGGGCCGTGGACGGCGAGTGCTGTCAGGCCGTAGCGCTGCAGGTCCTCTGCGAGGGCAGCGGCTGCCACGGAATCCTCGGCCAGCAAAGCCACGGTGGGGCCGGATCCGGAGACCATGCCCGCCATGGCGCCGTGGGACTCGCCGATTCCCAGCGTATCGCGCAGCGCAGGCGAGAGTTCAATGGACGCCCTTTGCAGGTCGTTGACCAGCACGCGGCTCAGGGACTCCGCATCGCCGCCCCGCAGCGCCGCCAGGATCTTCGGGTCAACACCGGTGGGTTCCCCGGCGTCGATTCCCTCGGCGTCGCGCAACCGGTCCAGGGTCCGGTACACCTCGGGAGTGGAGAGGCCGTAGTCGGCCACCACCAGGACCCAGTGGGTCTGCGCCTTGGCCAGGGCCGGAGAGAGTTCGTCGCCCAGGCCAAGTCCGACGGCGGTTCCACCCAGGAGCGAGAAGGGGACGTCGGCACCCAGTTCCGCTGCAAGGTGTGCCAGTTCCTCGCGGGACAGCCCGCTGTTCCAGAGGGCGTCGCAGGCCAGGAGCGTGGCAGCGGCGTCGGCCGATCCGCCGCCCATGCCGCCTGCCACCGGGACCCGCTTGGTGATCTCCAGGTGCACGCCGGTGGCGTGTTCGGAGACGTCGGCCATGATGGCGGCCGCCTTGTACGCCAGGTTGCTGCTGTCCAGGGGGATGTCGACGGCGTCGAGGTCCAGGGTGCTTTCGGGGCTGAGGCTGATGGTGATTCCCGGGGCGGCGGTGCTGGTGGCTGCCACTTCCTCATAGAGGGACACTGCGAGGTAGACGCTGGCCACCGAGTGGTAGCCGTCGGGCCGCAGCGGCCCAACGGCCAGGGACACGTTGACCTTGCCGGGTGCCTTGACGCGCACCGTCCTGGCCGAGAACCGCCCCCTGGCCGCCCTCTCAAGTCCCGCGTTCACGGGCGGTTTTCCCTGGCTTCGGCGATCCTGGCGAATGCGGCGATGTCGATGACCTCGCCGCGTGCGGTGGGGTCGACGCCGGCTGCCAGCAGGCAACGCTCAGCTTCCGGCGCTCCCCCGGCCCAGCCTGCCAGGGCGGCCCGGAGCGTTTTGCGCCGCTGCGCAAACGCGGCGTCCACGACGGCAAACACCTGTTCGCGGGTGGCGGTGGTGGCGGGGGGTTCGCGGCGGGTGAAGGCCACAAGCCCGGAATGGATTTTGGGGGCCGGCCAAAAGACGTTCATGCCGATCACGCCGGCCTTGCGCATCTGGCTGTACCAGGCGGCCTTGACGGAGGGAACACCGTAGGTTTTGGATCCGGGTCCGGCTGCCAACCGGTCTGCCACCTCGTCCTGCACCATCACCAGGCCGTGCTGCAGGCTGGGGAAATGCTGCAGGAGGTGCAGCACCACGGGAACTGCCACGTTGTAGGGCAGGTTGGCTACGAGCGCTGTGGGTTGCACCGGCAGTTCGGTGACCTTCATGGCATCGGCGTGCACCAGGTGGAACGCGTTGGCGGCGGCGGGGCGCCATTCCTTCACGGTTTCGGGGAGCTTTGCGGCGAGGACCGGATCGATTTCGACGGCGACGACCGCCGCTGCCGCGTCGAGCAGCCCCAGCGTCAGGGAGCCCAGCCCCGGACCGACCTCGAGCACTGTTTCATCCGGCCCCACGCCTGCCGCGGCCACAATCCGGCGGATGGTATTGCCGTCAATGACAAAGTTCTGGCCCAGGGTCTTGGTGGGCCTGACCCCGATTTCCTCTGCCATCCGGCGTATGTCGGAAGCACCGAACAACGGTGCGGGAACGGCGGGGATCGGTTCAGTCACCTAGGTATCCTATCCCGCGCGGCACTTTGCCCTCCCCCGTTAACGGCTGTGGCCGGCCCCGGAGTACCCGGAGCCGGCCACAGCTGTTTTTTACGCTGATCAGCGGCTGGCGGCCCAGCCGCAGCCCCACGGTGACAGGCCACGCTGTGCGTAGACGCGGTTGGCGATGTCGATCTGCTGCGCCTTGGTGGCCAGGCTGGCGTTCGGCGCGTAGGCGCCGCCGCCGGCGCCGATCCAGGTCTGGATGTCGAACTGCAGGCCGCCGTAGTAGCCGTTGCCGCTGTTGATGCTCCAGTTTCCGGTGGACTCACACTGGGCAATCTTGTCCCACATGGCTTCGTTCATCATGGCCGGTGCTGCTGCGCCGGTGTTGGCGGCCGCGGGGGCTGCTGCGGCCTGGGGTGCAGGCTTGGCCTTGGTGCCCACGGTGACCTTCTCGGTGACCGGCTGGACCGCTACGTTTTCCGAAACCAGGGTGCGCGAAGCCTCCCGGCCGTCAACGAGCACCAGCTTGAAGGTGCGCTCGATCTTTCCGGCGGCCCCGGCCTGGGTCACTTCCTTCTCACCCTTGAGCATGTCCGCGCTTTCAGCGGTGACGGTGTCAAAGGGAACGTCTTCGCTGGTGACGGCGGTCTGGCCGGTGTCAACCCGGGAAACCTTGATGACCATGTTGTTCACCACGTTGGCGTTGGCCGGCTGGGAGGTGCGGTCGTTGGCGCCGAGGCTCACGCCGGAGTCTTCGAGGACCTTGCCGACCGTGGGGGCGGTGGTGGTGGCGGTGTTCACCTTGCCGTCGGCCACGATGCTGACGGTCTTGGGCGTGGAGATGGAGACGTAGGAACCGGCCAGCGAAAGGGTGGCATCCTTGGGCGCCGAAACCGACGAGGCGCTGGCCACACCGAGTTCAGTCACCAGGTCTTCGACGTCCTGCGCCGTGGTGTTGACCGTCTTTTCGGCCCCGTCAAGGCTGACCTTGACTTCTTTGGCTTGGTTGATGTTGATGACGGTGCCGTTCTGGACGGTGGCGTCAAGGGAGGGGGAAACGCGGTCGCCGGGCTTCAGGTCCAGGTTGGCGCTCTTGACCACCTGTTCCACTGTTCCACCAAAGGACTGCACGGACGACGCTTGGCCGTCCACGTTAAGCGTGATTGTTTTGTTATTGCCCACGAAGGCTACGAGGCCTGCGACCAGGCCGCAAAGCACCAGCAGCTGGGCGCCAACCTTTATAAAGCTGAACTTGCCGTCCGATGTGAAGAACTTGATCACGATTGCCCGTAACTCTCGGTCCATCCGGGCACGGGGAATGCGCAATAAAATGCCCGGAGCAACCTCAAAAAGGAGAGTCCGGGCACCAGTGCGCCACCACACTCCGCGCAGCGGCAAGGCCCGATGTTGGACAGACGGGCCCGGCTGCACGTGGAGTGAAATTACCCGTTGGCCTTCCCCGACCCCGGCTAATAGTTTCCCACTGTAACCGTAGCGTTATAAAGCAGCCAACATTTTTGCATACCAGGTATGCGATCGCGGGTGTCGCAGAAGGGTGGGATTAAGCCCAGGATCCGTATGCCCGCACGGTATTTTCGCTGATGGAGGTGCATAGTGCGGCGAGGTCGGAGCCTGTCAATTCTGCCATGGCCCGCACGGTGTACGGGACCATATAGCTCGCGTTCGGCCGCCCCCTGTGCGGGTGCGGCGTCAGGAAGGGAGCGTCCGTTTCCACCATGACCAGCTCCCGGTCCGCGACCGCGAGCGCGGCACGGAGGTTGGCGGCATTCCTGAACGTCAGGGTGCCGGCAAAAGACATCCACCAGCCCTGTTCGTTACACGTCCGTGCCAGGTCCTCGTCACCGGAGAAGCAGTGGAACACCACCCTTTCCGGTGCACCCTCCTCCCGGAGCACACGGACCACGTCGCTGTGCGCGTCCCGGTCATGGATCTGCAGGGTGAGGTCGAGGCGCTTGGCGATGTCGATGTGCCGCCTGAAGGAGTACTCCTGGTGCCGCAGCCCTTCGCCTTCGGTGCGGTAGAAGTCCAGCCCGGTTTCGCCGATGGCCCGGATGCGGGGATGCGCGGCCAGCTGTTCGATCTCGGCAAGGGCCGCTTCCAGTCCGCCCCGGGCGGCGTAGTGCGGAGCATCGTTGGGATGCAGTGCCACAGCTCCCAGGAGCCGTTGGTCCTGGTCCACCGCCTCCGCCGTGAACCGCGAGGACTCCAGGTCGCAGCCCACCTGCACCGCACCCTGCACGCCCACGGCCTCTGCCGCATCCAGTGCAGCTTTGATCCCGACGGGACCCTTTCCTTCCGGGAAGTCCAGGTGGGTGTGGTTGTCCATGACCGGTACTGGCAGGGGCTCCGGCGCAGGCGGGAAATCCTTCCGGCGCCCGGCGTCCGCTTCCGGTTCCGCGTCTGCGGCGGGCACCCGGTAGGCGGCGGGAATCGACGAATTGCACATCCAACCAGCCTAACGGCCCAAGGCTCCCCTATATTTGCCGGAACTCTCTGTCAGGCACGGCAGTTGTGTTAGTAGTCTGGAACGAAGACACGCGCACGCCCACCGAGGGGCGAAGGCAGGCTTGCTGTCACGTCCAGGTGAAACCCGGGCTGAAAGGTTGCCGATGGAACCCCACCGACGCACTGCCAACAACGCAGGCGCACCGAACCTGAACCTGGCCGGCGTCGCCGATTCCGTCAGCCACCTGAACGGCCACCGGCCTGCAGCCATGGATTCCGGTGCCTTCCACGCAGCAGCGCAACGCATCCTGACCACGGTCAATACCGTCATCGACGGCAAGTCCGATGCCGCCAAGCTGGCGCTCACCGTCCTCCTCGCCCAGGGCCACCTGTTGGTGGAGGACGTGCCCGGCGTCGGAAAGACCCTGCTGGCAAAAACCCTCGCGCGGACCATTGACTGCACCGTCAACCGCATCCAGTTCACCCCGGATCTCCTCCCCTCCGACGTGACCGGGGTGTCCATCTACAACCAGGCCTCCAGGCTCTTCGAATTCCGGCCCGGCGCGGTGTTCGCCAACATCGTCATCGGCGACGAAATCAACCGCGCGTCCGCCAAGACCCAGTCGGCCCTCCTGGAATGCATGGAGGAGCACCAGGTCACGGTGGACGGCACGTCCTACAAACTCGATGAGCCGTTCATGGTGGTGGCCACCCAGAACCCCATCGAAATGGAAGGGACATATCCGCTGCCGGAGGCGCAGCGGGACAGGTTCATGGCCCGGATTTCCATGGGCTACCCGGACAAGGACGCAGAGATCGAGATGCTGGAGACGCACCAGGCAGTCTCGCCGCTGGCCACCGTCACCCCCGTGGTCACCGCTTCCGATGTTGCCGCCATGATCGCCACCGTCCAGCAGGTTTACGTCTCGGATCCCGTGAAGGAATACACGGTCTCGATAGGGAGGGCCACGAGGGAAAGCCCGCTGCTGCGGCTGGGCGCGAGCCCCCGGTCCATGCTGCAGCTGCTGCGCGCCGCCAAGGCCACCGCCGCCTTGGACGGGCGCGATTTTGTGCTTCCGGACGACGTCGGTGATGTGGCCGAAGCCGTCCTGGCGCACCGGATCATCCTTGACCGGAAAGCTGCCGGCGCAGGCGAGACCCCGCACAGCATCCTGCGCAGCATCCTGTCCCGGCTGCCCGTGCCCCAGGCGGCCCCGGGGCAGCCCAACCGGGCAGCGGCGGCCGCCGGCAGCAGGAACCGCTAGGCGCACACCATGGCCTTCCTGCACAAGCTCCCGAAGCACCTGTTCACCAGGCGCGGATGGGGCATGCTGGCGGCCGGTGCCTTCACGCTGGCTGCAGCCCAGGTCATGGGCCGCCGCGACCTCCTGACGCTGGCCCTGCTGCTGCTGGTGCTTCCGCTCGTCTCCCTCGCAGGCGTTCGCCTGGTGAAACCCCGCTTCCGGGTCTACCGGGAATTCAACCCCTCCCCGGTGGAAACGTCGGCACCGGCCACGGTCAACCTTGCGGTGGCCAGGACCGGCCCGGGCAGCGGGCGGGTGGTCATGGAAGAGCGGCTGCCGGCACAGTTTGGCCAGGCACCCGCGTTCCGGTTCCCGTCCCGTTCCGCCACCGGCGGCACCAGCCGTTACGAATACCACCTGACGTCCAGGTATCGCGGGCAGTTCAGGATTGGGCCGGTAACGGCAGAGTTCACCGACCCCTTCGGCCTTTCGCTGCACCGGCGGCCCATTGACGACGGCGACGTCCTCACCGTGACGCCGGCCGCCGTCGCTCTGCCTGCCACCGGGCTGGGCGGAGCGCGGGGCAACGACGGCGTCACTGCCACCCGCGTGCGCGCGAATCCCAGCGACGACGATGTCATGACCCGCGAATACCGCCATGGGGACCCCATGCGGAGGGTCCATTGGGCGGCGACGGCCAGGCACGGGGCCCTGATGGTCCGGCAGGAGGAATCGGTCACCACGCCGGAAGCGACCATCATCCTTGACCATCGTTCCAGCGCGTTCGCCGGCGGCCTTGGAACATCCATGCCGGGGCTTCCCGGCCACGATGGGCATGCGCCCGCCACCAGCGACACCTTCGAGTGGTCCGTGGTTGCCGCCATGTCCGCCGGCGCCCACCTGGCTGAACGCAATTACAGCCTTCGACTGCTGGATGCCGGCGGCGACCCGGCATTCCTTCACTCGCCCTCCTCTCCGGAGCCTGGGGCGGAGGAGTACAGCGGCGCATCCGGCCTGCAGTCGATCGCCGAGAGCCTGGCGGCCATCCATCTCTCCGGCACGCTCCACCCGCGGCGGGACGGAGCGCACCCGGAGCTGCCCGGCAGGAACATAGAGCGGCGGGCTGCTGCCGGGGCGCGGACGCACGTGGGCAGCGACCAGGGGCCGCCGGCATTTGATGACCGATTGATGGACAAGCTGTCCGCGCACCGCATGCGGGGGCCGCTGATCGCAGTGTTGGGCCGGATTACCAAGGAGGAGGCAGCAGCCCTGGCACCGGCTGCCGCGTACGGGACCGATGCGTTCGCACTCCTCGCCGTGGAACGGCCCGCGGAGTTCCAGGATGTCCTCGACGTGCTGCGGCAGGGCGGCTGGCGGGCCGTAGCCGCGGCGCCGAAGACCCGGCTTGCTGCTGCCTGGGGCCAGTTCGCCCAGGACCCCGCCCTGCCCGTCGCGCCCGCAGCGGAGGTCCGCCGGGGAGCGGGGGTGGCGAAATGACCATCGCACCGGCCCGGACGACGGGTTCAGGACACCAGGCCCGGGACAACCCGCGGATTCCTGCGGGGCGCACCGGTGCCGGCGCCTATCCCTGGGCCATGGCGGCAGCAATCTCCTTGGCGGTCTGCGGAGCGGCCCTGTCCCTGAACGGTGTCCTTCGCGGCTGGAACTGGTACTGGCCCGCCATGACCACCGTGCTGGCGGTGGCCCTCACGCTTGCCGCGCTCCGTTCCGTCCGCGCCCAGCCGCTGCTGGTCACCGCCGGAGGGTTCGTGGCGCTGGGCGGCGTCCTGACCATGACCTTCTTCCGCGGTTCCAGCTTCCTTTGGGTGGTCCCCACCGGTGCCACGCTGCCTGAGCTGGACCGGCTGATCCAGCGCGCCAGCGAAACCGTGCTGGCGGAGACAGCGCCCGTGGCGCCCAACGCCGGAATTGTCATGGTGGTCTGTGCCGTGCTCGGCCTGGCGGTCATTCTGGTCGATGCCCTCGCGGTGCCCCTGGGGATGCCGGCCGCCTCCGGCACCGGCCTGCTGGCCCTGCTGGTGGTCCCGGCCATGATCAAACCCCAAAGCGTGGGAGTGGGGAGTTTCCTTGCCACCGCGGCGGGATACCTGCTGATCCTTGCCGTCAGCCAGTGGTTCGCCCCGGACGGCAGGCTGCAGGGCGGACCGGCACGCAGTCCCGGGCTGCTGCGCCGCGCCGCGCTGACCGGGGCCGTGGCCCTGGCCGCCACCCTGGTGCTGCCACTGGCCATTCCCGGCTTCGACCGCGGCACCTTCCCTCAGGGGTCCAGGCTGAATCCGTGGGGCGCTTCCACCGGCCTCAACCCGATGATCACGCTGGGCAACAGCCTACGCACCCCCGACGGAAGCGGCAGGATCACGTACGCCACCAATTCACCGACGCCCCTCTACCTGCGCTCGGTGACCGTGGACAATTTCGACGGCGACTCCTGGGGCCCCGACGACCGCAACGCATCCCGGGTCTCCCTTGACGGCCGGATCGACCCCGGCTATCAAGTTCTCACCGACGAGCAGGTGCGCCTGGTCACCGCCGTCGACGCCGGTTCCTTCACCAGCCCCTACCTGCCGGTCCCCTATGCCCCTGAAACCGTCCGTGGCCTGGGCGGCCAGTGGACCTGGGATCCGGCCACGCTGAGCATCAAGGGCACGGACACCACCACCCGGCGGCAGGAATACCTGGTGACCTCTGCCGTGCCCAAGCTCTCCGCAGCCCTGCTGGCCCAGTCCTCGGCCCCGGCGCGCGGCATCCCCGACGTCTTCACCAGGATTCCGGGCAATGTGCCGGACATCGTCAAAACCACTGCACAGACTGTGGCCGGATCCGCCGGGACGCCGTACCAGAAAGCCATGGCCATCCAGAAGTACCTGCGCTCGTCCGAGTTCACCTACTCGCTGCAGTCACCGGTGCAGGGCGGCTACGACGGCAACGGGCTCTCCGTCCTGGCCGATTTCCTGCAGCAGAAGAGCGGCTACTGCGTCCACTACGCCTCGGCAATGGCCGTGATGGCCAGGCTGGAAGGCATTCCGAGCAGGATTGCCGTGGGCTACGCCCCCGGCAGGCTCACAGGGGCCACCATAACGGTGGCCGGCCAGGGGTCCCTCCCTGAGTACGAGGCCGATGCCCGCGACGCCCACGCGTGGCCGGAACTGTACTTCCAGGGCCTGGGCTGGGTGCCCTTCGAACCGACCCCTTCGCGGGGAGTGGTCCCTGACTACGCCACGGAGACCTCCGCACCATCAGTGGCGGAATCGCTGGGCAACAACGACGGACTTATTCCCGACACCGTCCCGGTACCAGCACCGTCCCCCAGTGCAACGGCACAGGCCCTCCCTGGCGCAGGCGGAAGCGGCTCCGGCGGCGGCGTGCCCCTGATGCCTTGGCTCCTTGGGACGGCCGGAGCGGTGGGTCTGGTATTCCTGGCCGCCGCGCCGCACCTGGTACGCGCCGGCGCCCGGTCCCGGCGGCTGCACCCGAAGCGCCCGGACCTGGCCGTCCCGCTGGCATGGAGCGAACTCCGTGACCTCGGCACCGACTACGGGCTGCCCGCCGTGAACAGCGAGACGCCGCGGGCCTACGCGGCCCGGTTCCGCAGCACCCTGCTGGGCGAGCCCGGCGGTATGGACCAGGACGCCCACGGGGCGGTGGCCTCCCTCACCTCAGCCTTTGAGCACCACAGGTATGGACGTCCGGGCACCGCCAGTTCCGCCGACGCAGCAGTCCAGGACCTTGCAGCCGGCATTGCCGCCGTGGAGGCGTCACTGCGCGCCAATGCCCCGATGCCAAGGCGTTGGGCTGCTTCGTGGGTCCCGCCGTCGGTCACCCTGCGGCTGGGCCGGCTGCTCAGGATGCCGTTCAGCGCAGCCGGCCGTGCCATCCGGCGGCTGCCGCACGCCCGGGCACGCTTCAGGTCAGCGCCGGACGACGGCGGCGGCAGGGCAGGCGGGGGCTGAACACACAGGTGCCGGCCGGGAAAGTCCCGGCCGGCACGTGTGGTCTTGCGGACTGCCGGGGCTAGCCGGCGTAGGGGTCGGCGATGCCGATGTACTGCGTGTAGAGGTACTCCTCGATGCCTTCGAGGCCGCCTTCGCGTCCCAGGCCCGACTGCTTGACGCCACCGAAAGGTGCGGCAGCGTTGGAGATGACGCCGGCGTTCAGGCCCAGCATGCCGGTTTCAAGCTTTTCGCCCATCCGGATGCCGCGGTTGATGTCCTTGGTGAAGACGTACGCCACCAGGCCGTATTCGGTGTTGTTGGCCAGCCGGACGGCCTCGTCCTCGCTGCTGAAGGTGATGATCGGGGCCACCGGGCCGAAGATTTCCTCGGACAGGATCCGGGTCCCCTCGGAAACGCCGGACAGGATGGTGGGCTGGTAGAAGTAGCCCGGCCCCTCCACGGGAGCGCCGCCCAGGACTGCCTTGGCACCGGAGGCGAGGGCGTCGGAGACCAGCTCGTGCACCTTGTCCCGGCTCTTGCCGTCGATCAGCGGGCCCACCTTGGATTCGGGTTCGGTGCCCCGGGCGGTGGTCATTTCCTTCATCTTCGCGGCGAACTTCTCGGCGAATTCGGCCGCCACCGACTCATGGACGATGAACCGGTTGGCAGCGGTGCAGGCCTCGCCCATGTTGCGGAGCTTTGCGGCCATCGCGCCGGTGACGGCAGCATCCAGGTCGGCGTCTTCGAAGACCAGGAACGGGGCATTGCCGCCCAGCTCCATGGAGGTGCGCAGCACGTTTTCGGAGGCGTCGGCCAGCAGGCGGCGGCCCACCTCGGTGGAGCCGGTGAAGGACAGCTTGCGGAGGCGGGAATCCTTGATCAGCGGTCCCGTGGTGGCCCCGGCCGTGGAGGTGGGGATGACGTTGAGGACACCGGCGGGCAGGCCGGCCTCCTGCATGACGGCGGCGAACAGCTGGGACGTCAGCGGCGTGAGGTTCGCGGACTTCAGCACCATGGTGCAGCCGGCAGCGACGGCGGGCGCGATCTTGCGGGTGGCCATGGCCAGCGGGAAGTTCCACGGGGTGATCAGCAGGCAGGGGCCCACCGGCTTCTTGGCCACGAGGAGGCGGGATTTGCCGTCCGGAGACACCGAGTAACGCCCGAAGGCACGTACTGCTTCCTCAGAGAACCAGCGCAGGAACTCGGCCCCGTACGTCACTTCGCCGCGGGCTTCGGCCAGCGGCTTGCCCATTTCCAGGGTCATCAGGAGGGCGAAGTCTTCAGCCCGTTCCGTCACCAGGTCGAAGGCCCGGCGGAGGATTTCCCCCCGTTCGCGGGGCGGTACCTTCGCCCAGGACTCCTGGGCTGCCGCGGCAGCGTCCAGGGCCGCCGCACCATCTTCGGGGCCGGCGTCGGCAATGCTCAGCAGCACCTTCCCGGTGGCGGGATCCTCGACGTCGAACGTCTTGCCGGACGCGGCGTCGCGCCACTCACCGTTGATGAGCAGCCCAGTGGGAACGGAGGCCAAAAGCCGGGTTTCGCGCTCGGCGGTAACGGCCGGCTGTGCAGTGACAGTCACGATGACTCCCTCGTCGGTAGGGTTGTGGCAGCCCGTCGCCGCGGCCGGAGTGACCGGGATCATGGGGCTGATTAACTGCCAGACTACTGCGGGCCACCCCCATGGTCTACGCCGTTGCGCACTGCGGAATCGCCGCCGTGCTGTGCAGCTGCACAGCACGGGCGCAGCGCGTCACGAACGGCTTCGCTGCCCGCTACCGTGCGGCCAGGACCGCCGAGTAGAGCTCCCGCTTGCTGACCCGGGCATCTTCGGCGACGGCGGCTACGGCCTCCTTCAGCCGGATACCCTGGGCCACCAGTTCATTGACGGCCGCAACGTGGTCCTCCGGGGTGCCGGCTGCCTGTTCGGGGGCGCCGCCAAGCACCACGGCAATCTCGCCGCGGACCTCGTTGTCCTCAGCCCACTGCAGGAGCTCGCCCACGGTGCCGCGGATGACTTCCTCATACGTCTTGGTCAGTTCCCGGCACACTGCGATGGGCCGGTCCGGGCCGAACCTCTCCCGCAGGGCCCGCAGCATGGCTTCAAGCCGGTGCGGTGCCTCGAAGAACACCATGGTGCGCCGCTCCCCTGCAAGGTCCGCGAGGCGCGAGGCCCTCTCACCGGCCTTGCGGGGCAGGAACCCTTCAAAGCAGAACCGGTCAGTGGGCAGGCCGGACAGGGCCAGCGCCGTGAGGACCGCGGAGGGCCCGGGGACAGCGGTCACGGGAAGCCCCGCGGCGATGGCCCCCTCCACCAGCCGGAAACCGGGGTCGGACACCGCGGGCATCCCGGCGTCCGTAACCATGAGAAGGGTGCTGCCTGCACGGACCTGGTCCAGGAGCTCGGCCGTCCGGGTGGCCTCATTGTGCTCGTGGTAGCTGATGACGCGGCCCGCAACGGCGACACCCAGGCTTTGGACCAGGCGGTGCAGCCGCCGGGTGTCCTCTGCCGCCACGATATCCGCGGTGCCCAGCAGTTCCACCAGCCGGGCGGAGGCATCGCCGGTGTTCCCGATCGGAGTGGCGGCAAGGACGATCCGTCCCGCCGTCGAAGGGGCCGGCTCGGGAAGGGGGCTGGGGTTCGGGTCCACCCACCAAGCCTACTGCTGCCGGGTCTTCCAGCCGCAAAAGGTAGCATGGGGCTCGTGACGCAGACCTCGACGCGGCCCGCCGGGGCCGGGAAACCCAGCCCGGCGGCATCCCCAGCCGGCACCGGCGCCACTGCAGGGGAACCCGGGGGGAAAGCAGTCCGGCCCTGGATCAGCCGGCCGGACGAAGCGTTCACCGCCGAGGCGCTGACGACCCGGCTGATCGGTACCGGACTATCCTGGCGCGACTATCCGCCGTCGCTGCGGCTCTGGTACATCCTGGTCCCGGTGCTCACGGCGGTGGCCGGCGGCCTCCTCCGGTTCATCCGCCTCGAAGTGCCGCACAAGCTGGTGTTCGACGAGACGTACTACGTCAAGGATGCCTACTCCTACCTGATCAGCGGCTACGAACGCAGCTGGCCGGACAAAGCCAATGATTCCTTCAACGCCGGGAATCCCGACGTCCTGCTGAACACTCCGGAATATGTGGTCCATCCGCCGGTCGGCAAATGGATGATTGCGGCCGGCATGTGGCTGTTCGGGCCGGAGAACCCCTTTGGCTGGCGCTTCGCGGCAGCACTTATGGGCACGCTCACCGTGCTGCTGGTCTCCCTGATCGCCCTGAAACTGTTCCGCTCGCTTCCCCTGGCGGGCGCGGCGGGGCTGCTCCTCGCCGTCGACGGCCACCACCTGGTGATGTCCCGGACGTCGCTGCTGGACATCTTCCTCACGTTCTGGATCCTTGCCGCCTTCGGCGCCCTGCTGATGGACCGCGACGACGGGCGCCGCCGCCTGGCCGCACGGCTGGCACGCGCCGCTGCCGCGAACGGCGGACAGCCACCGGCCGGCACGCTGCTGGCCGGCCCATGGCTGGGGGTGCGCTGGTGGCGGGTTGCCGCCGGGGTCTGCATGGGCCTGGCGGTGGGCACCAAATGGTCGGGCCTGTTCTTCCTGGCCGGTTTTGGCCTCCTCACCGTGCTCTGGGACCTCAACGCCCGGCGGGTGGCGGGCATCCGGGGCTGGATCAGCGGCGGAGCCATCCGGGACGGCATCCCGGCGTTCCTCGGCATGGTCCCCGTGGCAGGGATCGTCTACTCGGCGACCTGGACAGGCTGGTTCCTGTCGGACAACGCCTACTTCCGCCATTGGGCGGAAAGCAACCCGTCGGCGGAATGGGGGTGGCTCCCCGACTCCGTCAGGTCCCTGGTCCACTACCACCTGGAGGCGTACAACTTCCATCAGGGCCTGAGTTCGGAGCACCCCTACCAGGCCAGCGCCTGGAGCTGGCTGGTAATGGGGCGGCCCACGTCGTTCTTCTATGAGTCCCCGCCCCAGGGCACCCCGGGCTGTGACGTGGAGAAGTGCACCTCCGCCATCCTGTCGGTCGGGAACCCGCTGATCTGGTGGCCGGCGGCCATCGCGCTGGTGGTCCTGCTGTTCTGGTGGGCGGGACGCCGGGACTGGCGCGCCGGGGCCGTGCTGGCCGGCGTGGCTGCGGGCTACCTGCCGTGGTTCATGTATCCGGAGCGGACCATGTTCTACTTCTACGCGGTCTCCTTTGAACCGTTCCTTGTCCTGGCCCTGGTGTACTGCCTGGGGCTGGTGCTGGGAAGGTCCTCGGATCCGCCGTGGCGCCGTCGCTCCGGACTGTACCTGGTGGTCCTGTTCCTTGCCGCGGTATTGCTGCTGTCGGCTTTCTTCTACCCGATCTGGACGGCCGAAGTGATCCCGTACGTCGACTGGAAAGTCCGGATGTGGATGCCATCCTGGATCTAGGGCAGGATGGCAACAGAGACCTGATGGAGCCGCTGCCGCGGCGTGGCAGCGGAAACGGAGACCTGCTGTGAGAGAAGCGAGTACCGAACTGCTGGTTGAGCTTGACGCCGACAGCAACGTAACGGACCTGCTGCTGGAGCAGCACGCCGCCAACCCGGCCCACGCCCTGTACCGGCGGAAGGGCCCCAACGGCTGGGTGGATGTCACCGCGCAGAAGTTCCTGCAGGACGTCAGCGCCCTGGCCAAAGGTCTCATCGCCGGCGGCCTGGAGCCCGGCGACACCGTGGCCGTCATGTCCCGCACCTCCTATGAGTGGACGCTGGTGGACTTTGCCATCTGGTTCGCCGGCGGCGTCACGGTACCCATTTACGAGACGTCCTCCGCAAGCCAGGTGCAGTGGATCATCCAGGACGCAGGAGTCCGCCGCGTCTTCGCCGGCGACCGCGCCACGGTGCAGCTGGTCACCGGCGTGGTGGCAGGTTCCGCCGAACTCAGCGACCGCCTGGTCAACGTGGTGCGGATGGATTACGACGGCGAGGCCCCGGACCTTGCCAGCCTCGCCGCTGCAGGCACCGGAGTCAGCGACGCCGAGCTGGAGCGGCAGCGCAGCCGCGCGGGGCTGGCCGACCTCGCCTCGCTGGTGTACACCTCGGGCACCACGGGAAAGCCCAAGGGCTGCGAGATCACGCATGGGAACTTCGCCCTGGTGGCCAGGAACATCGTTGCGTTCCTGCCCGAAATCCTGCAAAAGGACCAGGCCCGCACCTTGATGTTCCTGCCGCTGGCCCACGTGCTGGCCAGGGCCGTCCAGGTGGTCTGCCTGGCCGCAGGGGCAACCCTGGGACACACTCCGGGCGCGGCGCAGCTCCTGGAAGACCTCGGCACGTTCCGGCCCACCTTCCTGCTGGTGGTGCCGCGCATCTTCGAAAAGGTCCGGGCAACGGCGGCGCACAAGGCCGCCGTGGCAGGCAAGGGGAGGCTGTTCGATGCCGCGGCAGCAGCCGCGATCGCGTACTCCCGGGAACTGGACCGGCAGAGCCGGGGTGAGGGTCCGGGCCCCGGCCTGCTGGTCCGGGCCCGGCATGCGGTATATGACCGCCTGGTCTATCCGCGGCTGCGCCAGGCGCTGGGCGGAGAGGTGGGATATACCGTTTCCGGGGCCAGCCCGCTGGCGTCCGAGGATGCACACTTTTTCCGTGGCGTGGGGATTCCCGTCCTGGAGGGTTACGGGCTGACCGAGACCACGGCGCCCTGCACCGCCAACACGCCGTCCCGCACCAAGGTGGGAACTGTTGGGATCCCCATTCCGGGCACCACCATTCGCGTGGCTGAAGACGGCGAAATCCTGGTGAAGGGAATCGGCGTCTTCAGGGGCTACCACGGCAACCCGGCGGCGAACGCCGAGGCGTTCGTGGACGGCTTCTTCCGCACCGGTGACCTTGGCGTCCTGGACAAGGACGGCTTCCTCACCGTCACGGGCCGGAAGAAGGACCTGCTGGTCACTGCGGGCGGCAAGAACGTGGCGCCGGGTCCGCTGGAGGAAAAGATCCGCGCCCACCAGCTGGTGGGCCATGCGGTGGTGGTGGGCGACGGCAAGCCCTTCGTCTCGGCCCTGCTGACGCTGGACCCGGAAGGCGTTGCCGACTGGCGGTCCGAGCGTGGCCTGCCTCCGCTCCCCCTCAGTGAAGCTGCCGGCGACCCCCAGGTCCTGGCCGCCCTTCAGGAGGCAGTGGACCTTGCCAACCAGATGGTGTCCAAAGCCGAGTCGGTACGGACGTTCAGGCTCCTTGACGCCGAATTCAGCGTGGAGTCCGGGCACCTGACGCCGTCACTGAAACTGAAGCGGGCCGCCGTCGTCAAGGAGTTCCAGGCGGAGATCGCCAAGATCTACGGCTGATCCACCTTTTCCTGCTCCCCGTCCACGCGCTTTTCCTGCAGCGCAACACCGCGGCGGCGGCGGGTGGGCCACGTGAGCACCAGCGTCACGATGGATGCCAGGAGCACCAGTGCACCGATGCCGATGCCCGCGTCGATCCAGAACTGGCTGGGGAACAGCCTGATCAGGGTGTCGTCCAGGCTGAACGTCCAGGACCCGTCAGCGAAGAAGATCCGGTGGAACTCGGTGAAGAACTGCTGCCAGCCCAGTGCCGCCAGTGCTCCCAGGCCCAGGATGAGGACCAGCGTGATGATGGAGCCGGCGAAGAGGCCCCGCCGGACTCCCCCGGTGCTGCGCCTGCGCAGGTACAGGATTGCGATCAGCGCCAGGAGGAGCAGCAGCGCACCGGCGCCGAAGGTGGACAGGATGACCGTTTTGACGTCGGCCATGTGGCTGACTTCGCCGTCCTTGAAGAGCTTATCGCCGCCGCGCTGCACCAGATCGCCCAGGTACCTGGGGCCGGACCAGTTGAGGAGGTAGTCCACGGCGTAGGAGCCGTAGGTCATCCTGTCGTCGGTGCTGAAGCCGTAGCCATCGCCCGGGAAACCGGGACGGTTGTACTCCACCCAGAGGAAGAGCGGGGTGGTCACCGCCCGGACGGCAAGGATCAGGAGGATGAACGGGTAAATGATGGCCAGCAGGACCTGCATGACGCGGGGTGCCACAGGCTTGGCGTTCGCGGCGCTTTCACGCTGGGCGTTGCGGCGCTCCACTTCCTCCTCAGGGGGACGGACGTGCAGGGCCGAGGTGGGAAGGGGCTCCTTGAAAACCGGCGAGGCACTGCTGCCGGCATGCCCGTCCGTGGAGGCGGTGGCGGTCGACGGGCCGGAGCCGGGCC
This sequence comes from Pseudarthrobacter sp. 902506025, assembly GCF_040702325.1. Taxonomy (NCBI): domain Bacteria; kingdom Bacillati; phylum Actinomycetota; class Actinomycetes; order Micrococcales; family Micrococcaceae; genus Pseudarthrobacter; species Pseudarthrobacter sp. 902506025. Next base: position 136,726 of record NZ_JBFBKW010000008.1, on the reverse strand, counting down.
GGCCGGCAGCGGACGGGACGGGAGCGGGATTCCCCGTGGCGGAGGATTCGACGGCGGCTTCCGCAGCCCTGCGGTGGGCACGGCTTTCGGGTTGGACGGAGTTGCCTTCTGCCGCGGACTCCTGCCGGGCAGGCCTGTCCCCGAGCGGTTCTGCCCCGTCGGTCGTGTCGCCGCCGGGCTTCTCTCCGCCGGACTTGTCGCCGTCGGTGTTGTCGCCGTCGGACTTGCCGCCATCAGTGGGCGTCAGCCAGGAGAACGCGGGCTCGTCGGAATCCCTGGACGTATCCAGCAAAGGTTCCGGCTGCGGCGCAGCGCTTTTGGCGCGGACCGGTGTTTCGTCATTCACAGCAGCGTCACTTCCGTTGGGTTCCGCACCGGCCCCATGCCGCCGGTGCGATTGATTCTGCTGTCGAGCCTACCGTCAGGGACTTCCGCTGGGCGAGGAACCACCCCGGCAGGATTACAACGATTCAGGCAGCGATTTCCGTGTAGCCCGCGTCTTCCCGGCGGAGGTCCCCGCGTTCCCCGGCGAGGAATGCGCGCCTGCCCCCCACCAGGACGTAGATCCAGTACGCGGCGAGGACGGCCGCGCCGATGCCGATCCTGGCCCAGGCAGGCAGCGGGCTGGGCGTGACAAAGCCTTCCACCAGCCCCGAGACGAACAGTACGAGGACCAGCCCCAGGGCCACCGTGACCAGCGACCGGCCTTCTTCCGCGACCGCCCGCCCCCTGGTCCGCGGCCCGGGCGAGACCATGGCCCAGAAAATCCGCAGTCCCGCGGCCGAGGCAACAAAGACGGCGGTCAGCTCCATCAGCCCATGCGGCAGGATGTAGCTGAAGAAAACATCCGATTTGCCGGCGGACGCGAAGATTCCGGCGGCAATGCCCACTCCCTGGGCATTGCCGAACAGGATCATCGGCACCCAGACCCCGGTGATCCCCAGGGCCACGGCCTGAGCACTGATCCACGCGTTGTTGGTCCATACGGCTCCGGCGAAGGACGCTGCAGGGTTCTCCGAGTAGTAGTTGATGAAGTCCTGCTCCACATACTGGGCGGCATCGGTCTCGGAGGCTACGGCCCGGAGTGCCTCCGGTGACGTCCCGATCCATGCCGCATACGCCGCGGCGATGAGGACGAAGGCTGCTCCACACGCCAGCGTCAGCCAGGTCAGTCGGTACAGCGCAGCCGGCAGTGCCACCACGAAGAACCTGGCAAGGTCAGCCATGGCATTGGACCGTGCACCGGTAAAACGGGTCCTCGCCTGGGCCAGCGTGGCTGAGAGGGATGCCGACAGCCCGCTTTCCGGGGCCACGGAACGGACCAGCGACAGGTGGCCGGACGTCGACTGGTACAGCGCCAGCAGCTCGTCAGACTCGGCGCCGGTGAGCCTGCCTTTTCCCGCGAGCTCCTGCAGCCGCGCCCATTTGTCAGCGTTAACGGCGGCGAAGGCATCCATGTCCACGGCTACAGCCTAGCGCCCGGCATTAGACTTTGACCGTCCGCACCATCGGACGGTCCATACCAGCAGCTGCGAAGGGCGGGGACGCAGTGTGAGCCAGATCATCACCGGCGAGGCAGTAGTACTCGAGCTGCGGCCAGCGAGCTTCGCGGCCCGGGCCCTTGGCCTGGTCATCGACGTCGTCGTCCATGTGGCCCTGCTCGTGCTGATCATGATTGGCCTGTCCGCCGCCGGCGCTGACCTGGACGATGCTGCCGCGCGCGCCCTGGGCCTGGCCGCCGTCGTTTTTTGCCTGGTGGTGGTGCCGGTGGGGGTGGAAACACTCAGCCGGGGCCGGTCGCTCGGCAAACTGGCCACCGGCCTGCGGGTGGTGCGGGAGGACGGGGGCGCCATCCGGTTCCGGCACGCCGTGATCCGCGGGCTGACCGGATTCCTTGAGATTTACCTGACGTTTGGCGGCCTTGCCCTCGCCGTGGCGCTCTTCAACGACAAATCCCGGCGGCTCGGCGACCTGCTCGCCGGCACGTACGCTGTGCGCAGCCGGGTTCCAGCGGACGGGGCCGTCCGGGTTTTCGTGCCGCCGTACCTGCAGTCCTGGGCTGCCGCGGCGGACATTGGGCGCATCCCCGACGCCACGGCGCGCAGGGCCGCCCAGTTTATCCGCCAGGCCGGGCGGATGGCTCCGCTTTCCAGGGCAGGAATGGCCCAGGCGATCGCCGAGGAACTGTCGGCCCATGTGGCACCCGCCCCGCCGGCCGGGACCGGTCCCGATGACTACCTGGCCGCCGTCGTCGCTGAACGCCGGAACAGGGAGTACACCAGGTTGACGCAGTCACGCCGGCGGAACACGGAGACGGGACGGCGGCTGCAGCGCCTGCCCTTCGCCGAGTGACTTAGTTGTCGTACTCGCTCCAGGGAATGTTCCAGTCGCCATACCCGTCGGTGTTCGCCGCGTAGTCACCCTCTGTGTTGATGATCTGGACGACGTCGCCGGTTCCCATGTTGTCGAACACCCAGGCTGCCCCGTCCGGAAGGAACCCGATGCAGCCGTGGGACACATTGGTGTTCCCGATGTACGGATAGGCGGACTCGAGTGCCTGGTGGATGTAGGCGCCGCTCAGCGTGAGGCGGATGGTGTATTCGACGTCGGCCTCACCGTAATAGGCGGGGTCATCCGGTTTCAGGCCGATGCTGGCAGCCCTGAAGTGGTCGAACCGGTTCTTCTCCATCAGCACCGCGTATCCCTTCGCGGACGGGAAGCGCTTGTCCCCCATGCTGACGGGCAGCGTCTTGACGGGCTGGTCGTTGACGCTCAGCGTGAACGTGTGGGCTGTGGCGTCCGCGATGGCCACCTTCTTGTCCCCAATGTTGACGTTCACCTTCTTATTGAAGTTCGCGATCTGCCCGTTTCCAAGGTCGACGCCGAAGAGCTGCATGTCCATGGTGATGGTGGAGTTCGCCGCCCAGAAGTTTTCGGGCCGGTACCGGACCATCGTGTCGCTGTACCAGTGGAATGCCCCGGCCTGTCCTGCCGTGGTGGTGACCTTGATGGCCTTTTCGACGGCGGCACGGTTGGTTACGGGCTCGCTGAAGATAATCTGCAGGGGCTGGCCGACGCCAACCTTCATGCCGTTCAGCGGATAGATGGCGGCGTCCGCCTCATGCGAGCTGGAGACGGTATTGAAGGACTGGGTGGTGCTGGTCTCGCGCCCTGCAGAGTCCTTGACCACGTACGTGTAGCTGTACTCGGTGTTGAACTCCAAGGGAGCCGTGGCGGACCACGACGTCCCACTGGCGTCAATGCTGCCGTCAATGGTCTTCCCGGCGGTGCTGGCGAGGGTGACACGCTGGATGATCCCGTTGCCTACCTTCAGCGACACCGGGGCGGCGGGATTGACCTGCTTGGCACCGTTGGCCGGGGCCGCGTCAAGCTTGACCGGCGGCACAACGGGCGATGCAATGCCCGGCGATGTCCGCAGTGCGGAGCCTGCCTCGGATTCCAGGGGTCCGCCCGCAAGGCCTGGAGCGACGGCTGCGAAAACCCCGCCAACGGCAGCCAGGACACACACGGCGGCCACGGCAAGGACTTTCTTGGCGCTCCCCCTGCGGCGGGGCTTTACATCAGGCTCCATGTTTTCGATCCTACGTGCAGAAAATAACGGCCCGGGCGCTTGAACGCGCCCGGGCCCTTACGTCTCAGTAACGATAGTGCTCCGGCTTGTAAGGGCCGGCCACATCGATGTCCAGGTACTCCGCCTGGTCCTTGCTCAGCTCGGTGAGCTCCACGCCCAGGGCTTCCAGGTGCAGCCGCGCCACCTTTTCATCCAGGACCTTGGGCAGGACGTAGACCTTGTTCTCATACTCGTGCTGGTCCCGTTTGGTCCACAGCTCGATCTGGGCAATGGTCTGGTTGGCGAAGGAGTTGCTCATGACGAAGGACGGGTGGCCCGTGGCGTTGCCGAGGTTGAGCAGACGGCCTTCGGACAGGACAATGATGGACCGTTCGGTGGCGGTGCCTTCGTCGAAGACCCACTCGTGGACCTGCGGCTTGATTTCGACCTTTTTGACGCCCGGGATGCGTCCCAGCCCGGCAATGTCGATTTCGTTGTCGAAGTGGCCGATGTTGCCCACGATGGCCTTGTTCTTCATGCCGGCCATGTGCTCGGCCAGGATGACGTCCTTGTTGCCCGTGGTGGTGATGAAGATGTCGCCCTGCGCCAGGACGGATTCCAGCTTGGCCACCTGGTAGCCGTCCATGGCTGCCTGCAGCGCGCAGATGGGGTCGATCTCGGTGACGATCACGCGCGAACCCTGGCCGCGGAGGGCCTCGGCGGCGCCCTTGCCCACGTCGCCATAGCCGCATACGACGGCTACCTTGCCGCCCATGAGCACATCCGTGGCCCGGTTGATGCCGTCGGGCAGGGAGTGGCGGATGCCGTACTTGTTGTCGAACTTGCTCTTGGTCACGGAGTCGTTGACGTTGATGGCGGGGAAGAGCAGCTTGCCCTGGTCAGCCAGCTGGTAAAGGCGGTGGACGCCGGTGGTGGTTTCCTCGCTGACGCCCCTGATCGTGGCAGCGGTCCGGGTCCACTTCTTCGCGTCCGCGGCCAGGGAACGGCGCAGCACGTCGAGGAAGATGCCGTATTCCTCCGAATCCTCGGGATCCGCGGAGGGAACGTTGCCAACGGCTTCGAACTCGACACCCTTGTGCACCAGCATGGTGGCGTCGCCGCCGTCGTCCAGGATCATGTTGGGACCGAGCTCGGGGTTGGTCTCAGCTCCGGGCCAGGTGAGGATCTGCTCGGCCGTCCACCAGTATTCCTCAAGGGTTTCGCCCTTCCAGGCGAACACCGGCACGCCCTGCGGATCCTCAACGGTGCCCTTGCCTACCACCACAGCCGCGGCGGCTTCGTCCTGGGTGGAGAAGATGTTGCAGGAGGCCCAGCGGACCTCGGCGCCCAGTGCCGTGAGGGTTTCGATCAGCACGGCGGTCTGCACCGTCATGTGCAGGGAACCGGCAATGCGGGCGCCCTTGAGCGGCTGGGTGGGGCCGAACTCCTCGCGGAGGGACATCAGGCCGGGCATTTCGTGCTCGGCCAGGCGGATCTGGTGCCGCCCGGCTTCCGCCAGGGAGATGTCGGCAACTTTGTAGTCAAAAGTCATGGGTGGTCCTTTGCTTGGTCCGGGTCCTGGTCCAGTCCCCGTGCTGCTGTTTCTGTGCGTGCGGAGGCAGGTGAACTAGTGCCCTGCCGCAGCGGGATCGTGCTGGTCGGAACCTGCCGAGGCTGCTGCAGCCAGCAGCTCCGGAGGCAGCAGCAAAGGGATCCCGTCCTCGATGGCGTACCGGTTCCTGACGCCCGTATCCCCGGCGGCGGTGGCCACCAGCTCCTCCCCCTCCTGGACCAGGGGCGAGCCGGTCACGGGGCAACGCAGGACGGACAACAGCTCGGGACTGATCTTTGGCATTTGTTCATGCTCCCTGGCGGGCGCGCTCGCGCCGGTAGCGGAAAAGATGTGCAGCTTCCAGCCTACCGCCAGATGGGGCTCAGGAAGGTTCCCGGAGGACCCGCAGGTGCCCCCGACGTGCGCCTTCGGTGCCGGCCGGAGCTTCCAGGGCGGAATGGTGTGCCCGCTGGGCAGGCGCCTGGGGCTCCGGAGGGAGGGCTGCTGCGTCGCGAACAGCGTTGGCCAGCGCCAGCAGGTCATCGGGTCCAGGCTGCTGCGGGGTGGACGGCATGGCAAGGCGCAGCACCTCCCAGCCGCGGGGCACCGTCAAAGAATCAGCGTGCTGCTCGCAGAGGTCGTAGCAGTGCGGTTCGGCATAGGTGGCGAGCGGACCCAGGACGGCGGTGGAGTCCGCGTACACGTACGTCAGGGTGGCTACCGCCGACTGGCGGCAGGCAGACCTTGAACATTGACGGATAGCTCCCACGACATCACAGACTACCCCTTCGGCACCCAAAACCCGTGCATTGCGGGCAGGGCCCGACGCGCCCCCGGAGCAGAGGGGATGTATCGCGTAAATGCTCCCCCGGGTTTACAGTCGATGTATGCAGTCATCGAACCATGAATCAGGTTTTTCGGTCCGGTTGGCTGGCCCGGATGCCCCCGCGGCATCGGGCGTGGAAACCGCCGGCAGGAGCTTCTCCAGGCGGCGCCGGAACCGGCACGGCCGCGGCCTCCGCGGCGAGGTGATGCTGCCCACCCATCCCGGATACCGCACGCGCGCCGACCGCTTCGACGACATGGTGCTGGACTCAGCCCAGCGGCTGCACGACATCTGGGGCAAGACCCTGGACGGCGTACGGTTTGGCGTGGATGAAATCCCGCCGGACCTCGAGCAGCTGGCGGCGAATGCGTCCACGCCACCTATGGGCTCCTACACCCCCGCCGCAGGCGAGGACGGACCCATGATTACGGTGTACCGGCGCGTGGTGGAACAGGCGTGCTCCAGCGTCGAAGAGCTGCAGGACCTGGTCCACGACGTGGTGGTCGAACACACGGCGGAAATGCTTGGCGTGGCACCGGAGACCCTGGATCCCGTGTACCGCCGCCGCTACTGAACCGGCCCCACGCAGAACCCGGACCTCTGCCCCGGCCTTAGCAGCCGGGGCCGCCTTAGTAGCCCAGTGTGACCGGCACCGTTTCCTGGCCGGCAGCAGCAGCCAGGAAGGCCAGGGAGGAAACATCGTTGCGGCCATCCTGCCCCACGAGCACCGCTCCATAGGCGGCGTCACCGGAGGCGGAGACCACATAGCCAACGACGTCCGCGCCCTCGGCCTGGGCAGGAATGCTGATGGAGGCCGTGGTGCCGCCCGCTATGTCGGCGGAGGCCGCGGCACGCACCTTTCCGTCAGCCGTGATGGGGGCATAGGTAATGGTGGCCCTGGTATCCAGGACCCCGAACACCAGCTGGCGCTGGCCGCCCTTGGGGACGGGAACCACGTGCTGGCTGCCGAGCCGCACTGCCGATGCCGCCCACGCCACATCCGAGGCTTGTCCCGCCTGGAGCCCGCGGCTCATCCGTGCGGCGGCGAGGAAGGAGACGTCGGATGAGGCGGCAACCGTGTACTGCCCGGCGGGAACCCCGGCCAGCGACACCTCGGTGGTTGAACCGGCTTTTGCGGTGATGACCCCGCCGGAGGGAAGCGCGTGCTGGCCGTCCCGTCCGTACAGCTTGATTTCCACCACAGCATCGGAGGCGCCGGGAACGGTCAGTTCGAGGGCCGGCCCGGCGTCACGGTAGCCGGGCTGTGCCGTCAGGGCAGCGAGTCCGGCGGGGTCCTGGATGTCCACTCCTGTCATCACCTGGCGGACCGCGGGGGCAGTCCCGGGGCTGATGTAGTCCACCCCGCCCGGGGTAAGGCCGCGCAGGAAGCTTTGCTGGATGGAGGCTGCAACCGGTCCACCGGCGCTGCGGACGTGCACGCTGAGCTGGGACTCGTTGGGTGCGAGGCCGGCGAGGACTACGCTGCGTGTGGTGCCGGGTGCCACCAGCAGGCCCCGGCTGCCGGGCGCCTGGATTTGGCCGCCCGAACCGAACAGTTCAAGGCTCACCGTGGCTGGTGTGCTGGAGGCATTGGTCAGCGCGAGGATGGAGGTGCGGCCAACGGTGGTGCTGGCACCCGCCAGCCATTGGTCGTTCGAGGGTTGCACGCAGGTAGCCGCAGCACTGCCCTGCAGGTCGCCGTCGGTGGCCGTGTATTTCATGGCGCCCGCGGCGGACGCATTCTGGTTTGCCACGGCGTTGGCGCTCAGGACGTTCACCTGGTCCACGGTGCGGTCCGCCACCACTGCGGCACGGAGCTCCTGGGGGGCTCCGGGGGTGGGCGCCGGACCCGGGTCCTTGGCGATGTCGACGGCGGCTGTCCCATCCAGGTGCGCCAGCCGGCTCCCCGGCAACACACCTCCGGCGCTGAGCACTGCCGCACTCACCCGGGTTGCCGCAGTGGCCGACTCGGGCCGGAACTGGGCATCGGTGCCGGCCTCGGTGCCCTCCAGCAGCCGTGCAGGGCCCGGGCACACGCCGAGGCTGGCCCCCGCGGGAACAGCGGCTTCGGCCGCCGGTACCGTCCGGCTGGAGGCGGGCTCGGGCATCAGCGATCCGGCGGCCACTACAGCTCCGCCGCCGGCAAGAATCAGGACGCCTGCCGCCACTCCGGCGACGGAAGCGGCACGGCCTTTCCCGCCCGGCATGCGCGTGGAGCCGCGGCCGGACGGTTTCCGGCCCTGCCCGGCTCCGGTTTCCGCTACGGCAGGCTCAACGGCGGAAGCGGGTTTCCCTGCCGGTGCCGGCTGTTCAGCGGGCAGCGACGGTTCGGCAGCATCCGGTGCGCCGGCGCCTGCCCCCGCCTTGGCAGCCGGTGGGGTGTGCTCATGCATGTTGGTGTTCCTTACGCAGGGAGCCCTCGTCCCGTGAGAGGCCGGTCCGCGGCCGCCGGGCGGGCATGGGGATTGCGAGGATGACGGTGAGCCCTATCACCACGATTTGGCCGGCAGCAGCCCAGAACGACCACGGGTTCTCGTAGCGGACCGTCAACTGGCCGGCGGTTGCGGGGAGGGTGAAGGCCTGCGCCCAGCCGGAGGTGGTGGAGGTCAGCTTGCGCCCGTCGAGCCAGGCGCTCCACCCGGGATCCGCCCGCTCGGCAAGCACTGCCAGGCGGCCTTCGGGCCCCGCGGGGACAGCCGCATCGACGTCGTCGGTGCCGGAAGCGACCAGCGCTGTGGCCGAACCGCCGGCGTCAACAATACGGACACGGTGGGCCACGTCGGCAGCCTGGAGGTTCCGCTGGTTCAGCGGGCTGATCCGCCACAGCCAGCCGACGTCGGTCTGCCCCACGGCCACCAGGCCGGGGACTGCGTCCATCCGGCTTGCGGTCAACTGGGCTGCGGTATCCGCGGAGCGGAGCACCACGAAGCCAACACCGAGCTGTTCGAGGTCGGAACGGGGATCCACGCCCTGCCCCGCAACCATGGTGGCGACAACGCGTCGGACGGCTGCGGTGACATCGTCGTCGTCGCGCACTTTTTCAGCACCGGGGGCACCGATGATGTTTCGGGCTGAGGCGATGGCGGAGAGGCTGTCCAGCGTGGTGCCGGACCCGCGCATCAGCGATGCGCTGAAGGTGCCGTCGTCTCCGGTGCTGAGCAGGAGGGTGCGCGTCTGTTCCGGACCGGTTCCGCGGTCGATGGCGGTGGCGGGAAGGGAGCGTCCGGTCGCGGCCTCGACCAGTCGCGCAGCACCCAGCGCTCCCCCGTCCCCGGACGCCGCCGCGGATGGAGCGGGTGGGCCTGCCTGGGCTGCGGGTGCGGCAGTGGTGGCCGGACGCAGCAGGTTCTGCGCGGACCAGGCGGCCATGCCTGCCAACGGCCCGGCCAGCAGTACCACCAGGCCGAGCGCCAGGACGGTGCGGGCCGCCGTCGCGGTCTTCGCGCCATCGCCGGAGGCCCGGTCGGCCGCGGACAGCAGTTGTTCGGCACCGAGGAGGGCGGCTGCCAGGAGGGCAAAGGATGCGGCGGACACTGAGGGTCCGGGGAATGGCGTCACCATGACATCAGCGCTCAGCCCGGTGGCAACGTGGCCTGCCAGCCATCCACCGGCCAGGGCAATGATGGACCCGGTCCAGAACCATCTGGCTGTCCGGGCGCGGCGTCCGGCGCTGAAGAGTCCCACAATGGCAAGGATCACCACCGGCCCTGCAATGAGCACGGCCAGCAGCAGGGCCCAGGGCACGGTCCCGCCCGTGAAGACCGCCAGTCCCTGGAGGCCGCCGGCGGGGTCGAATGACAGGGGCTGGCCCAGGATCTGCTGCCACAGCGGAGCGGCGTCGAATCCCAGTGGGAGTCCCGGGTCGGCCAGGAGTGCACGCGGCCTGTCGAGTGTGGACAGGGCAAAGGGGACAAACAGGGCTGCGCTGGGCAGCAGCGCCCACCACACTGTCCGTCCGCGCCGTCCCAGCAGGAGGCCGCACAGCACAATGACCACGGTAGCGGGGATGAGTAGGGAGGGGGCCGACGCGGTGGTGACCGCCAGCGCCAGGCCGGCAGCTGCGGCCGCTGTCCACGACGGCACTCCGTTGATGCCCGCCTTGGCCGGGAGTTGCTCGCCAGCCGGATAGATGGACGCCGCGGTGGCGCTGAACCGTCCGTGTCCAACGGCCGATCCCGTAGCGCGCAGCAGACCCAGGACCACCAGCGGCAGCATGATGTGCGCGATCAACGCCCCTGCCCGGCCCTGGTTCAGCGCGGCCTGGAGCGCCGGTGCGGCAGCCCAGAAGATCGCGGCCGCGAAACGGAGCCGGCGGCGTTCGGTCACCCCGCCCGCGGCGAACCACGCGGTGAGTCCGGACAGCGGGGCACCGAGCAGAAGCAGCCAGGCCATGGCGGCGTTGGCATCGCCTCCGCCGGCGAGGCCGATGACCCACAGGACATAGTCGAAGGGATCGCCGCGGCCGGGAAGGCCCGCACCCAGGCTGATCCACCAGCTGTTGGCGTTGTGCCAGATGTCCCCCAGCCCCGCAGACACGGGGATCAGGGCGCCGCCGGTGACAGCCTGGGCCCGGAACAGTCCTGCCAGCGCCAGCAGCGAGGCCACTGATGCCATGATGACGGCGGCCAGGGCACCGTTGCCCACCCAGCCGCGCTTGCTGGTGGCGAGGGCGGCGAAGTCGTCCGCGGCGTCGCCGGTGGGCTGGTGCGCGAGCGGATCCTGCACGAGGTGGTCGGCGCCCGACCCGTCGGATCCCAGCGCCTCCATCAAGGACCGGCGGTGGCTCCACACCTCACGGCGCGGAGTCTGGAGCTTGCGGATGACGGAGCGGCGGATGCGCCGCGTACGTTTGGCTGCCCGCCGGGCCTTGGCCACGGCCCTGGGCCGGCCCAGGGCGGCGGACGTGGCAACAAGCTGGGAGATGCCGTGGCCGGGGTCTTTGACCACGATGCTCAGGACCAGCTTGAAGAGGCTGCCGAGCAATGCGCCGAGGCCATGGATGGGAACCATCCACAGCGGACTGTGCTTCAGGCGCAGGTGGACCTGCGCCTTGCGGGCTGCGGACGGGTTGCCCAGGGCGTGCGGCCGGTGCGCCACATGGAACATTCTGGCGGCGGGCACCACCACCACGCGGTGTCCTGCCAGGCGGTTCCGCCAGCAGAAGTCGACGTCGTCGCCGCTGCCCGGGAGGGCGGGATCGAAACCGCCCAGGTGTTCCCAGACGTCGCGGCGGACCAGCATGCCGGCGGAATTCACGGCGAAGGTGTCGGTGCGTCCGTCGTACTGGCCCTGGTCCATCTCATCGGCGTCGATGAGGGTAAGCCGCTCGGCCCACCTGCTGGTGGAAAGGCCCACGTCCATGAGTTTCCGCGGGGAATGCCAGTCCAGTTGCTTGCAGCCGGCAACAGTCACCGAGGGTGCGCGCTCCACGGCGCCCAGAAGTTCCGCGAGGGCTTCGGGCGCGGGCGCGGCGTCGTCGTGCAGCAGCCAGATCCACTCCGTGCGGCCACCGTCAGCGTTTCCGTCGAAGGGCACCAGCGCTGAAAGCGCGGCGGAGACGGCGGCACCCATGCCGCCTTTGCCCCGGGGTTGGCTGACAACGGCGGCGTCGCCCAGGGCCTCCCTGAGGAGGCTGCAGGAATCGTCGCCGGAGCCGGCGTCGACGCCAACGGTACGGTCAGCCGGGCGGGTTTGGGCCGCCAGGGCTGAAAGGGTTCTGGGCAGATAGGCACTGCCGTTGTGGGCAACCACAACGGCAGTGACATGGACATCCTGAAGAATTAGATTGCTCGCTTCCTTAGCCGCCGGCGCTCACGCTCGGAAAGGCCTCCCCAGATACCGAACCGTTCATCATTGGCCAACGCGTACTCAAGGCACTGGGACCTCACGTTGCAGGCGCCGCACACCTTCTTGGCATCGCGGGTGGAGCCGCCCTTTTCGGGGAAGAAGGCTTCCGGATCCGTCTGTGCGCACAGAGCGTCCGTCTGCCAGCCCAGTTCACCTTCGTCGTCGAAGTCCTGTTGGAGCGGCAGCCCGATCCAGACCGGCTGGGCCGTCCCGGCGGCAGCAATTTCCATGGGCGGATCGAGGTCGTCTTCCGGCTCCGCGCCGCCGTCCAGGAGGGCTTCATGCGCTGCAAGGAACGCCGTAGCCTGGTCTTCGAGGACGCTGGTGGAATTCCTGTTGTACCGCTCCGCAGCATCAGGATCGGCGGGATCCACGTACCAATCGCTGGGCACCCCCCGCGCACGGTACTTTGCCGTTGCCTGACCGGCCACGACGGCATCTTCCTGGATACGCTCTGCTTGCCCCACGGCGACCCTCCTGATGTTTCAGCCACTGCCTGGATACGTGGACACTCGGTTGTGTGCCGGTATTTACGCAATTGCTTTAGTTACCTAATTACACGTGTGTAACTAGGGCTAGTCAAGCCGTTGCCGGGATAATAGACAGTCCCGCTTCAGAAGTTTGCGCACGCCACGCCCGGGATTTTTCCCGGCCCCGGCGTGGCGTGGACGGCAGCCCGGCCTCCAGGGCCTAAAACCCCTCAAAAACACAAGGCTGGCGGGGAAAATACCCGGTCTTCGCTGAAATAGCAAGCACGCTTAGCAACCATAGTGATTAACATCACTTAAGGCTGCGTGCGAAGAAAAGGCAGCTGCCGCCGGATGACCGGGGCAAACCGGAGTGGCAGGATGAACCCATGAACACAACCCCCGCAATCGACCTGATGGGCACCCTTCGCTCGGGCAACTCCACGGCCCCACGCCTCACGTGGTACGGCCCAGACTCGGAGCGGGTGGAATTGTCCGGACGGGTCCTGGACAACTGGGTGGCAAAGACCAGCAACCTGCTGCAGGACGAACTGGATGCGGAGCCGGGCATGCGGCTGCGGCTTGCCCTTCCGGCGCACTGGAAAGCCATGGTGTGGGCGCTGGCCGGCTGGCAGCTTGGCCTGGAAACAGTATTCGACGGCAGCCCGGCCGACTTCCTCGCCACAGACGATCCCACTGCGGCGACCGGGCAGCACGACGCTGTCATCGCCGTGGCGCTCCCCGCACTCGCCATGCGGTGGGCCGGCGGTCTTCCCGCGGGTTGGATCGACTACGCGGCCGAAGTGCGTTCCCACGGGGACGTGTTCATGCCGCACACCGATCCGGATCCGGCAGACTGCGCCCTCCGGACCGCCGACGGGAATGCCATCCCCCACCGGGACTTGTTGACCGGTTTTGCCCTGCAGCATGAGGAGGGCGCCAGGGTTCATATCCCCGCAGACCGGGGACTCGAATCAGCGTTGTCCAGTGCGCTGGGTGCCTGGCTGCGGGACGGGTCGGTGGTGCTGACCCATCCCGAGGTGGCCCTCACTGACAAACTGCGCGCGGACGAACGCATCCACGGCAGCTAGCAGTGCTGAACGCTAGGCCTGCGGGCCGCCGTCGGCGGAAGTGGGCGCCGGACGCTCCGCCGCGCGTGCGGGCTCGCGGTGCGGGTGGGCTTCGATGATTTCGTGGTCGTGGGAGAATTCCGGCTCCTGGTCCAGTTCCTGGTTGAAGACCAGGAACCGGTACGCGAAGAAGCGGACAACCGTGGCCACCAGGATGCCGGCCACACCCGCCAGGAACAGCAGGTTCTTGTCGTCGATTCCCATCCAGTACTTGGCCAGTGCCGTAAACCCGGTGGAGATGCCGATGCCAATGCCGTTGATGATGACGAACATGATGAACTCGCGGAGCACGTTGGCCTGCCGGCGGTGCCGGAAGGTCCAGAAGCGGTTTGCCACCCACGAGAAGACCGTGGCAACGGTCGCGCCCACAAATCGCGCCTTCGCCTCGCTGTCCGACATGGGGCCGTGCATCAGGTAATAGGTCAGGCCGTTGTCAATGACGAACGCCACACCGCCCACCGCACCGAACTTGGCCACCTCGCGCCAGAAGAGTGAGGCGAGCCCCCGGATACGATCTGCAAGTGCACTAAACATGACCCTCCATGGCCGCGACGAACTGTGGGCCACTCGGCCAAAGGTCCATTTTAGCCCCCAAAGCTTTGAGCCGCCCCGCAGAAGCAGGTGACCTATGTCCTGCCCGTGGAAAATACCGTTCACCCGCCGGGACGTAAAAGCGGGATCGGGCCCGTCTTCGGTAGGCTGGCAGATGTGACTTTTCCAGTGATAGGCGTGGTTGGCGGCGGCCAGCTCGCGCGAATGATGGCCCCTGCCGCTACAGCACTCGGCTTTGAACTGCGTGTCCTCGCCGAAGGCGAGGACGTTTCGGCAGTGTCGGCCGTCCCCGCCACACCGGTGGGCGATTACAAGGACCTGCAGACACTCCTGGACTTCGCAGAAGGCCTGGATGTCATGACGTTCGACCACGAGCACGTGCCGACGGACCACCTCCGCGCCCTGCAGGATGCCGGAGTCAACGTCCAGCCCGGACCGGATGCCCTGGTCCATGCCCAGGACAAGCTGGTCATGCGGGCCGCCATCGACCGGCTGGAACTGCCCAATCCCGCGTGGGCGTCCGTGGCGGACGTTGACGCGCTGGTCCGCTTCGGCGACGAAACAGGCTGGCCCGTAGTGCTGAAAACCCCCCGCGGCGGCTACGACGGCAAGGGTGTGCGGATCGTCGCCTCAGCGGAAGAGGCCGCGGAAGCCGCCGACTGGTTTGCCGCCATGAGTCCCCTGCTGGCCGAGGCGAAGGTCGAGTTCACCCGCGAACTTTCCGCGCTCGTGGCCCGCACCCCCGATGGCGAGGCCCGCGCGTGGCCCGTGGTCCACACCATCCAGGTGGACGGCGTCTGCGACGAGGTGATCGCACCCGCGCTGGACATCCCGCTGGAGGTTGCTGCCGCAGCTGAGGACGCAGCATTGCGCATCGCCGCCGAGCTTGACGTCACCGGCGTCCTTGCCGTGGAACTGTTCGAAACCCCGGGTACGGGGGCCGGCTTCCTGATCAACGAACTGGCCATGCGCCCGCACAACACCGGCCACTGGACCCAGGACGGTTCCATCACCAGCCAGTTCGAACAGCACCTCCGCGCGGTCCTGAACCTGCCGTTGGGTGCCACCGACGCGCTGGCACCCGTGACTGTGATGAAGAACTTCCTGGGCGGAGACAACCAGGATCTGTACTCCGCCTACCCCATGGCGCTGGCCACCGAACCCGCTGCCAAGGTGCACTGCTACGGCAAGTCGGTGCGGCCCGGGCGCAAGATCGGCCACGTCAACCTGATGGGCAGTTCGACGACGGAGGTGGACTCCGTCCGCCGCCGGGCCACGGCCGTGGCGGGCATCATCCGCGACGGGCGGGTTACCACCGAAGAACCTTCCGCAATTTTCGAGGAGAACGCATGAGCGCCGAAGCCACCCCCGCCGCCGGTTCCGCCGCGGGCCCCCTGGTGGGCCTGGTCATGGGCTCCGACTCTGACTGGCCGGTCATGGAGGCTGCGGCGGACGCCCTGGCCGAATTCGGCATCCCATTTGAAGCGGACGTCGTCTCCGCCCACCGGATGCCCACCGAGATGATCCGGTACGGCCAAACCGCGCACGAGCGCGGGCTGCGCGTCATCATCGCCGGTGCCGGCGGCGCGGCCCACCTGCCGGGCATGCTTGCCAGTGTCACGCCCCTGCCGGTGATCGGGGTTCCCGTTCCCCTGAAAACCCTCGACGGGATGGACTCCCTGCTCTCCATCGTCCAGATGCCGGCAGGCGTGCCCGTGGCCACGGTCTCCATCGCCGGTGCCCGCAACGCAGGGCTCCTGGCCGTGCGGATGCTGGCGTCCGGCACCGATGAACTTGCCGCGTCCCTGCGCTCCGATCTCCTCGACTTCGCCGCGGACCTGAACGCCGTCGCCACCCGCAAGGGCGCGAACCTGCGGCAGAAAGTCAGCGAAGTCTTCCCCGGCGGCTCCAGCGCCCTTCGGGGCAGCCGTTAGGGCGCCGGGCATGGCCAGCAGCAGCAGCGTTCTCAATACCGGCCCCGGTCCGTCACTGACGGACCCGGTCCGCTATCCGGTCAGCGCTTCTCCCGCGGTCAGGACCAAGCGTGCCTTCGTCCTGGTCCTGCTGACCCTCCTGGTACCGGGCAGCGCCCAACTCGTGGCAGGCGACAGGAAGCTGGGACGGACTGCCCTGCGGGTAACGCTCTGTGTGTGGGCACTCCTGCTGCTGGCAGTGGTTCTCTTGCTGGTCAACCGGAGCCTGGTCATCAGCATCGCCACCAACCCGGTCACCTCGCTGCTGCTGGTGGTGGTGATGTCGGCGCTGGCCCTCGGCTGGGCCCTCCTGTTCCTGAATACCCTGCGCCTCATCCGCCCTGTCCTGCTGGCGCCGCGGGCCCGCCCCGCCGTCGGCATAGCCTTGGTGGTGGCCCTGGTCCTGGGCAGTGGCTCCATGGGGTATGCCGCCTACCTGCTGAACGTAGGCCGCAACGCCATCGGCAACATCTTTTCGTCCGGTCCCGCCATCGAGCCGGTGGACGGGCGCTACAACTTCCTCATGATGGGCGGCGACGCCGGCGATGACCGCACGGGCCGCCGGCCGGACAGCCTGTCGATCCTGAGCGTGGACGCCCAAACGGGCCAGACCGCCATTATTTCCGTCCCCAGGAACTTCCAGAACGCGCAGTTCAGCGAAGACTCCCCCATGCGGGCCCTCTACCCCGACGGCTACGACTGCGGCGACGAGTGCCTGATCAACGCCATCAACACCGAGGTCACCAATGAGCACGCGGACCTCTATCCCGGTGTGGCGGACCCCGGAGCGCAGGCAACCATGGAGGCCGTTTCCGGAACGCTGGGCATGAAAATCCAGGCTTACGTGCTCGTTGACATGGAGGGGTTCTCCACCCTGATCGACGCCATGGGCGGCATCCGGATCAAGGCCGGCGGCTGGGTTCCCATGAGCGGCTACTTCGACGAGGCCACCAAGACCCACGGGATGCCCCTCGGGTGGATTCCGGCCGGAGACCAGACGCTCAACGGCGCCCAGGCCCTCTGGTACGGACGCTCGCGCGAGTACGTGGACGACTACTCCCGCATCCAGCGCCAGCAGTGCGTGCAGCAGGCAATGCTGAAACAGCTTGACCCCGCCACCCTGCTGTCCAAGTTCGAGGACATCGCCGGCGCGGGAACCAAGGTGGTGGAATCAAACATCTCTTCCGCCCAGCTGGGCAGTTTCCTGGACCTCGCGATCAAGGCGCGAGGCAAGGACGTCAAACGGCTGACCATCGGCCCTCCGGACTTCGATGCGTCGTTCTCCACGAACCCCGACTTCGACCAGATCCACGAACGGGTGGACCAGCTGCTGGCATCCGCATCCGCCAAGGGTGCACAGTCGGCAGGAATTCCCGACGACGGCACGGCAGTTCCGCAGGCAGGCGCCGGACACGTCCAGGCGGCCGGGGCTGTCCCCGCCACCCTGCCCGCCGCGGGCAGCGCTGCCCGGCAGCCCTCGCCGTCGGACTTCACGCCGGTGACCACCACACCCGACGGCGAGCCGATCACCGAAGAGATGCTGACCCAACTCAAGCTGGAGGGCAACGAAGAGGCCATCCGCCAACTCGTGGCCACCAACGGTCAGTGCGCCCCGCTCTAGGGCCCACCCATCAGCTCCCACCCATCAAGGAACGGAACGGTTTTGTACGAGATTGACAACGTCCTGCGGGACTACGCCTGGGGTTCGACGACGGCGATCGCGTCGCTGCTGGGCCGTCCCGAGTCGGGGCGCCCGGAGGCTGAACTGTGGATCGGCGCGCACCCTGACTCGCCGTCCGTGGCGCACCTGCCGGAGGACGGGACCCGGAGCCCACTGGATTTCCTGATCTCCTCCGACCCCGAACATTTCCTGGGCGCGGAATCTGTGGCGGCCTTTGGCCCCCGGCTGCCGTTCCTGGCCAAGATCCTTGCGGCCGCGCAGCCGCTCTCCCTGCAGGTCCACCCGAGCCTGGACCAGGCCCGGGAAGGATTCGCCCGGGAAAACGCAGCCGGGCTGGATGCCCATGCTCCCAACCGGAACTACAAGGATGACAACCACAAGCCCGAGATGATCTTCGCGCTCACGCCGTTCGAGGCATTGTGCGGATTCCGGCCGGCGGCCGAGACCCGGAAGATCCTGCATCACGTTGCGGCTGCCTTCCCCGCGGGCGGCCAGTCCCCGGAGCTGGTCCAGGCCCTGATCGAGGATCTTGCCGCCCCGGATGAAAGCGCAGGACTGCGCCGGGCTTTTGAACGGCTGATCGCCGGCGGCCAGGGCGTGGCAGAGGACACCGCCCTGGTGGTGGCAGCCCTCCTGTCCGGGGCACCGCTTGAGCCCTACCAGGCCGAGCTGGGCACTGTCATCAGCCTCAACGAAAAGTATCCCGGTGATCCCGGCGTGCTGATCTCACTGCTGCTGAACCGGATCTCCCTGAAGCCCGGTGAGGCGGTCTACCTTCCCGCCGGAAACGTGCACGCCTACCTGCACGGGCTGGGCGTGGAGGTCATGGCGTCCTCCGACAACGTCCTGCGCGGCGGCCTGACGCCCAAATTCGTGGACGTCCCGGAACTCCTGAACACCATCGATTTCCATCCTGTAGCTGTTCCGATGCTCGGCGCGGAAAGGACGGTGATGGACCAGGAACTGTTCCGTCCCCCGTTCGGGGAGTTCCAGCTGCAGCGCATCGAACTAGGGCCGGACGCCGCTCCGGTCCCGCTGGCGCAGGCAGGCGCGGCAGTGGTCATTGTGGTGGCCGGCGCCGTCTACCTCGACTCCCCCAAGGGCGACCTGGAACTCGCACAGGGCGGCAGCGCGTTCATCGCCGCGGCCGAGGCACCGGTCAACGTCCACCGGGTAGCCGGCAGCACCGGGCCTGCGCTGGCCTTCGCCGTGACCACCGGTCTCTAGCACTTCCGGCAGCCCGCAACAGCAAAAGGGCGGCTGCGGCACTTTCGTAGGTGCCGCGGCCGCCTTTTTTGGCCTTGCCCGGGTTAGGCCCTGCGGCTAGCTGCCCGGACGCAGTTTCCGGACCAACGGGCGGACCTGCCCGGCGGCCCCTTTCAGCAGCCGGCGCGCCTGCTGGAGGCCCTTGCGGGCGAGCGGCATGGCCTTCGAGTAGGCGGGGTAGAACGGCGACAGCGGCCTTTCCCACGTTCCCATGAGCATGTTCTCGTGCTTGGCGAACTGCTTCTTGAAATCGGAAATGCCGTCGTTCAGGAGGCCGTTGAAGTCGTAGCGGCTGCAACCGTCTTCCCGCATGGCCTGCAGCGCGGCCCACTTCACGCCGTAGTTCACCCGCTGCTTCTGGCCTTCGGCGGAGACGCCGCCGTAGAGCTCGAAGGCGGTGGCGCCGCTGCGCGAAAGCCAGGTGAAGGCAAGCATCTGCTCGCCATCGAACGCGGCGATGATCGGTGAGGAGTCGCCGAGGTTCCGGAAGATGTCCCGGTAGTACTGGTCCTCGTGGATGCCGAAGCCTGCCCGCTCGGCAGTCTGGTGGTAGATGGCCAGCACCTGGTCCAGCTCGGAATCGTTTTTGACCTTGCGGAATTCAACGTCGCTGCGCATGGCCTTGCGGATGTTGGCCCGCGTGGACTTGGACATCTCGGCCATCAGCTCGTCGTCGGAGCGGCTGAGGTCCAGGATGAGCGTGCGCGGAATGAGGACGGTGTTGGTCGATTCGCGGAAGCCCGCGGCGGCCACGGCACCGGTGAATGCGGAATCCCGGTCCCAGTCCGGTTCGATGCTGAGGGCCACGCCCCGGTGGCAGAGGGCGGCGTGCTCGGCCAGCCGGTTCAGGACCACCTGCGCGTTCTCCACTGAGCACATGGGTCCCCGCGGAATGTAGACCAGGGCACGGAAGGGGACGGGCAGCCGGCGGACCAGGAGCTGGGCACAGCCGATAGTTTCGTCCCCGGCCTTGACCAGGACCCGGTCAACGGCCCAGCCGTGGGCGGCCTTGGTCTCGCCCCAGCCCCACAGCTGTTGCGGATGCCCCTGGAACCGGTCAACGTGCTCGTCCCAGAGGGCGCGGTCAGTACAGGGCACAACAGCAGGAATCATGGCTTAAACCCTATACCAAGGCCTTAACGCCAAAGCCCCCGGCGAGTGTGTGGCGCACCGGGGGCTTTGCAGTCAGCAGGACCTGGCGGTCAGTTCTTGCGGGCGTAGCCTTCCCACTTGCTGGCCTGGTGCTCGCCCTCCACGAAACGGATGGTTCCGGACTTGGAACGCATCACGATGGACTGGGTGAGGACCTTGTCCTTGGAGTAGCGCACGCCCTTGAGCAGGTCGCCGTCCGTGATGCCGGTGGCGGCGAAGTAGCAGTTGTCGCTGGAAACGAGGTCGTTGGTGGAAAGCACCCGTTCGAGATCGTGCCCGGCGTCGATGGCCTTCTGCTTCTCTTCGTCGCTGGTGGGCCACAGGCGGCCCTGGATGACGCCGCCCAGGGACTTGATGGCACAGGCTGCCACGATGCCCTCAGGGGTGCCGCCGATGCCCATGAGCGCGTCCACGCCGGTGCCGGAGCGGGCCGCGGCAATGGCGCCGGCGACGTCGCCGTCCATGATGAATTTGGTGCGGGCACCGGCTTCGCGGATCTCCTCCACCAGCGGGCGGTGGCGGTCGCGGTCGAGGATCATGACGTTGAGCTGGTTGACTTTCACGCCCTTGGCCTTGGCGATCAGGTGCAGGTTCTGCTTGACCGGCAGGCGCAGGTCCACCATGTCTGCGGCCTCGGGGCCGGTGACGAGCTTTTCCATGTAGAACACGGCGGAGGGATCAAACATGGAGCCACGCTCGGCAACAGCCAGGACGGCCAGCGCGTTGTTGATGCCCAGGGCGGTCAGGCGGGTTCCGTCGATCGGGTCGACGGCGACGTCCACCTCGGGGCCGGTGCCGTCGCCAACGCGCTCACCGTTGAACAGCATGGGCGCTTCGTCCTTCTCGCCCTCGCCGATGACCACGACGCCGTTGAAGTGGACGGTCTGCAGGAAGGAACGCATGGCGTCGACGGCGGCGCCGTCGGCGGTGTTCTTGTCACCGAAGCCAACCCAGTGGCCGCCGGCGATGGCCGCGGCTTCGGTGACGCGGACAAGTTCAAGGGCAAGGTTGCGGTCCGGCTCGTCGTGGCCCACCGCAAGGGACGGCGAAATCGTGGAGTACTTCTGGGTCATGGACGCTGGTGACACGTGAACCTCTTCTTCGAGTGGCGATCATTGAACCCGCCCGCCGGTGCAGCAGAACGGTGATTCCTCTGTTATCGATCATAGTCGTGGCGCCGCGCTGGGGGTGGCCCGTGACGCAACCCCGAAATGTGCCTGGCCGCCGGCCGGGGCCCGCGGACCAGCCCGAATGGAACTCCGGCTCCGGGATGGGCGACTATAGAGGGGTGAATGACATGCAGGAAGCCACCAGTCCCAGCTCCGGCCCGGCACAGCCCGATGGCCGTCCCGGCGCCGCGGGCAACAGTGCCGGCACCCCGGTGAAGCCCGTCATTCCGGCGGCCGCGGCCAAGCGCGCCAATGCTTCGGTGATCGGCATGATCATTGCCCTGGTGCTCAGCATCGCGGCGTTCCTGCCCGTTGTCCTCATGAATCCGCAGCCCAAGAGCGAGGGGTACCGCCCGGACATCGATGTGGCGTCGGTGGCCCGGAACGCCGCAGATGTGGCGGGATTCACACCCGTGGCACCGGACACCGGCAACGCCTTCCGGGCAAATTACGCCCGGTGGGAAGCGGGGACAGGCAGCGGGGTGCCTACCTGGGAGGTCGGCTACGTGACTCCCAAGACATCCTTCATCGCTTTGGTGCAGACCACGCAGGCCAACCCCACCTGGCTGCTCCAGCAGACCAAGAACGCTCCCGTTACCGGCTCGCGGAATGCCGGTGGCCGGGATTGGGAACTGCGGGACACCGGCAAGGGCGAAAAGTCGATGGTCCTGAACTACCGCGGCAGCACCGTTGTCCTCTCCGGCGCAGCGCAGCTGGAGGAATTCTCAACCCTCGCGGCCGCCGTCGTCACTTCTCTTGACGCCAACCCCGCCGTCACAGTTTCCCCTTCCGCCACTGCCGCGCCTTAACGTAGTAAGCATGGCTACTAACCTGACCCCTGCACTGGCCTGGCGCCGCCTGCGCGAAGGCAACGAACGTTTCGTAAACGGCGAATCCTCCCATCCCAACCAGAACGCTTCACGGCGCTCAGAACTGGTCGAGACGCAAAATCCCTTCGCCGTTATCTTCGGCTGCTCCGACTCCCGGCTCGCTGCCGAAATTATCTTCGACGTCGGCCTGGGCGACGTCTTCGTGGTCCGCACCGCCGGACAGGTGATTGACGACGCCGTCCTGGGCTCCCTGGAATACAGCGTCGCGGTGCTGGGGGTGCCGCTGATCGTGGTCCTTGGGCACGACAGCTGCGGCGCCGTAACCGCCACCCGGGACGCCGTGGAGACCGGTGAAATGCCCGCAGGCTTCATCCGCGACCTCGTGGAACGCATTACGCCTTCCGTCCTGACGTCCCTGCGGAACAACCAGCCCGAGGTCAACGACATGGTGGTGGAGAACGTCAAGCAGATGTCCCATCGCCTTGCGGACAGCTCGCGTGTGATTTCCACCGCAATCGAGGAGGGCCGGACCGCGGTCATCGGCCTGTCGTACCGTCTGGCAGAAGGCCGCGCCGACCTTGTTTCCGGAATCGGCGAGCTCTAGGAACCCTGCGCCGGCGGCCCAGCGGACCGCCGGCGATGCTCCCTTAACGGTTTTCGATGGGGCGCCCGGGAGCCATAAGCTAGCCCCATGACTTCCACTGAAGAGTTCCGCATTGAACATGACACGATGGGCGAAGTCCGCGTCCCCGTGAACGCACTGTACCGCGCGCAGACGCAGCGGGCAGTAGAGAATTTCCCCATCTCCGGCAAGACCCTGGAGCGCACCCACATCGAGGCGCTGGCACGGGTCAAGAAGGCTGCCGCCCAGGCCAACGCAGAACTGGGCGTGCTCGACGGCGAGCTGGCCAAGGCGATTGCCGATGCTGCCGATGAGGTGGCTGCCGGCAAGTACGACGGCGACTTCCCGATCGACGTTTTCCAGACCGGCTCCGGCACGTCCTCGAACATGAACACCAACGAGGTCCTGGCAGAGCTGGCCACGCGTGCGCTGAAGGCCGCAGGCAGCGACAAGGTGGTCCACCCCAACGACCACGTCAACGCCTCGCAGTCCTCCAACGACGTGTTCCCCACGTCCGTGCACGTTGCCGCCACGTCCGCCCTGATCAACGACCTCATTCCCGCCCTGGGCTACCTGGCAGAGTCGCTGGAACGCAAGGCCGTTGAGTTCAAGGACGTCGTCAAGTCCGGCCGCACCCACCTCATGGACGCCACCCCGGTCACCCTGGGCCAGGAATTCGGCGGCTACGCGGCGCAGGTCCGCTACGGCATCGAGCGCATCAACGCCTCGCTCCCCCGCGTGGCTGAGGTGCCCCTGGGAGGCACCGCCGTGGGCACCGGCATCAACACCCCCGCCGGCTTCCCCGAGCGCGTCATCGAGCTGCTCGCCACGGACACCGGCCTGCCGCTGACCGAAGCCCGCGACCACTTCGAGGCCCAGGCCAACCGCGACGGCCTGATTGAAGCGTCCAGCCAGCTGCGCAACATCGCCATCTCGTTCATGAAGATCAACAACGACCTCCGCTGGATGGGTTCGGGCCCCAACACGGGCCTCGGCGAAATCGCCATCCCCGACCTGCAGCCCGGCTCCTCGATCATGCCCGGCAAGGTGAACCCGGTCATCTGCGAGGCCTCCATCATGGTGGCCGCCCAGGTCATCGGCAACGACACCGCCATCGCCTGGTCCGGCACCAACGGCGCCTTCGAACTCAACGTGGGCATCCCCGTCATGGCCGCCAACCTGCTGGAGTCCATCCGCCTGCTGGCCAACACCAGCCGCGTCATGGCGGACAAGATGATCGACGGCATCACCGCCAACGTGGAGCGCGCCCGCTTCCTGGCCGAGGCTTCCCCGTCCATCGTCACCCCGCTGAACAAGTACATCGGCTACGAGAACGCCGCCAAGATCGCCAAGACCGCCGTCAAGGAGGGCCTGACCATCCGCCAGGCCACCGAGAAGCTCGGCTTCGTCGGCGAGGGCGACGGCAAGGTCTCCGAAGCTGATCTCGACAAGGCCCTGGACGTCACCACCATGACGGCCCCGGCCCACAAGGCCTGACAAGCCAAACAAGGCCCAACAGGCCAAAACGTCCGGCGGCCGGCACCTTTCGCACGAAAGGCGCCGGCCGCCGTCGTACTTTAAGGCAACTGCAGGTCGGCAACTGAAGTTTGCACTCCAGATGCTTTAGTGCAAAAATTTACTTTGTGACTGATAGTGCAACTTCTGACGGCCTGCGTGAGCGCAAGCGCGCAGCCACCCGCGGCGCCATCACCTCGGCTGCCCGGACCCTGACGGCTGAACGCGGACTCAACGGATATACCGTGGAGGAAGTGTGCGAGGCCGCGGGCATCTCCCGCCGGACCTTCTTCAACTACTTCCCCACCAAGGAAGACGCCATCATCGGCCACGCGGACGACGACATCCCGTCCGACATCATCGAGGAGTTCGTTGCCGGCGGAGCCGGATCACCGGCAGGACAGATCTCCCCCACCCTCTTCCGGGACCTGGTGACACTCTCCCTGCGCCTGGCCGAGGACATGTCGGCCTCGGAGGAAGACACCCGGCAGCTCATCGGGGTGGTCCGCAAGGAACCGCAGCTCATCCTCAGGATCATCGGCGTCACGGAGCAGCGCGAGGCCCAGTTCGCCCGGGACGTTGCCCGGCGTGAAGGAGTAGCCGCCGACCACCCGGTGGTGCAGATGGCCGTGGTGCTGCTCAGCACCATCGCCCGCAAGAGCAGCATGGCCTACTTCTCCGACGGCAACACCCGCAGCTACCCGGACCTGCTGCTGGAGAACATTTCCGCCGCCAGCGTCCTGTTTTCACAACCGTTCAACACCCCTGACACCACCGCAGCAGAAGGACAATCATGAGTACCGCCACCACCACGGCGCCGGCAGGGCCCCTGCTGTTGACGCAAAAACGCATCTGGATCATCTTCTCCGCGCTGATCGCCGGAATGCTGCTCTCCAGCCTGGACCAGACCATCGTCTCCACGGCCATGCCCACCATCGTGGGCAAGCTTGGCGGCGTGGAGCACCAGGCCTGGATCACCACCGCATACCTCCTGGCCACCACCATCGTGATGCCGATCTACGGCAAGTTCGGTGACATCCTGGGCCGACGCAACCTCTTCCTCGTGGCCATCGCGCTCTTCACGCTCGCGTCGGTGGGCTGCGCCCTGGCCACCGATTTCTGGGGATTCGTCATCTTCCGCGCCATCCAGGGCCTGGGCGGCGGCGGGCTCATGATCCTCTCCCAGGCGATCATCGCCGACATCGTTCCCGCCAAGGAGCGCGGCAAGTACATGGGTCCGCTCGGTGCCATCTTCGGCCTCTCGGCCGTGGCCGGCCCGCTGCTGGGCGGCTTCTTCGTGGACCACCTCACCTGGGAATGGGCCTTCTACATCAACATCCCGGTTGGCCTGGCCGCCTTCGCCATCGCCTGGTTCGCCCTGACCCTGCCCAACAAGAAGGCGGAAAAGCGGATCGACATCCTTGGCGTCGTCCTGCTGTCCGCCGCCACCACGTGCCTGATCTTCTTCACCGACTTCGGCGGCAAGAAGGACCAGGGCTGGGATTCGCCCCTCACCTGGGCCTTTGGAGTGGGCCTGCTCGTGTCCGCGGCCGCCTTCATCATGGTTGAGCGGCGCGCCGAGGACCCCATCATCCCGCTGAGCCTGTTCCGGAACCGGATCTTCATCAACGCCACGGCCATCGGCTTCACCCTGGGCCTGGGCATGTTCTCCGCCATCGCATTCGTCCCCACGTTCCTGCAGATGTCCTCCGGCACGTCCGCCGCGGAATCCGGCCTCCTCATGCTCCCCATGATGGCCGGCCTCATGGGCACCTCCATCTACTCCGGCATCCGGATCTCCAAGACCGGAAAGTACAGGATGTTCCCCATCCTGGGCGCCGTCTTCACCATGGCCGCCATGCTCTGGATGACCACCCTTGCCGCCAGCACCCCCATCTGGGTCATCTGCCTGCAGCTGTTCGTCTTCGGCGCCGGCCTGGGCCTGATCATGCAAGTGGTGGTCCTGGTGGTCCAGAACTCCGTACCGGCCGACCAAATCGGCACCGCCACCAGCACCAACAACTACTTCCGCGAAGTGGGAGCCGCCATGGGCGTGGCCGTGTTCGGCTCGATCTTCACCACCCGGTTGTCCGAGGCCCTCACCAGCGCGTTCACCGGCGCTGGCGCCTCCGCCGAGCAGGCCGGGCAGTCCACCCGGACCCTGGATCCGCAGGCACTCAGCCAACTCCCGGAACAGCTGCGCGACGCCATCGTGAACGCCTACGCCGATTCCCTGGCGCCCGTGTTCTGGTACCTGCTCCCCTTCATCGCCGTGGCCCTGCTGCTGGCCCTCACGCTGAAGCAGATCCCGCTGTCCGACACCGCCGGTATGGTGGCCCGCGGTGAGGCCGTGGGCGGCGAGGAGGCAGAGCGGCTCGCCGCCGGGCTTCCCGCCGCCGCTGCCGGGAACGTGGACGCCGGACGTGGCGTGGCCAGTGTGAAGGACGACGACGGCGAGCTGGTTTCCCAAGGCCGCTGACGGCCGTCGCGGCAGCCTCTAGGGCTCGAAGTGGACGGCGGCGGAGGGTGCCAACGCCTGGCGGATGCTGGTGAGGTGCCCGGGCATCAGGTCGGGAAGGTCATCAAGGGTAAACCAGCCGACAGCCAGGGATTCGTCGTCATTGACCCTGGCTTCGCCGGAGACGTAGCGGCACAGGAACACGACGTCCAGGAATTCGCAGACGTCACCGTTGGGATACGTGACCGGACCCACAGCGCCAACCGACACCACGCGCTCTGCCTCGGCCACCACAGCCGTTTCCTCGAAGATCTCACGGATCAGCCCGCGGGCCGGCTGCTCGCCGGGGTCCAGCATGCCGCTGACCAGCGCCCACTGGCCGTTGTCAGCCCGCTGGGCCAGCAGGATCCGGCCGGCGTCATCCACCACCACGCCCCGCACACCGGGAACCCAGATGGGATCGTTACCGATCTTCTTGCGGAGCTTCAGGACGTATTCGGGTGCAGGCATAGCGCCAGCCTATCCAACCACCAAGCGAACGCCCCGCCGCTCAGGCGGGAAGCAGCATGGCGGCTGCGGCCCCGGCGAGCATGAACGGCCCGAACGGGATGGAGGATTTCAAAGTCCCCCGCCGTGCTGCAAGAAGGGCTACGGACCACAGGCCGCCCAGCAGGAAGGCCAGGAAGGTCCCCGCGAACAGGTGTCCCCAGCTGAGATAGCCAAGGTACATGCCCAGCACTCCCGCGAGTTTGACGTCGCCGAACCCCATGCCCGGCGGGTACACAAAGCGGAGGACGAAGTAGAACAGCCACAGGATCCCGGCTCCGGCCACCACGCGGAGGGCAGGGGCCGACAGGATCCCAGTGGTGTCACCGGCCGCCGAAAATGGGCTGGCCCAGGCAACGGCAGCTGCCGCCAGCAAAAGCACGCCGGCCACCGCATAAGAGGGAAAGACGATCCGGTTGGGCAGGAGGTGGTGCCGGACGTCGATGATGGTCAGCCGCACCGCCATCACCGCAAAGTAGAGGCAGGCCGCCAGCACCAGCCAGAAGGCAAGCGGGGTGTGCTGCCAGAGTTCACCGAGTCGTCCGATCACCCCTCGGATGCTACTGGATCCACCCATTCCCGCCGTAGCGCCCCCGCGTAAAATGTGGATATGTCGACCTGGGACTCCCGGCGCAGCCCGGTTCCGGAATCACCTGCCTCCCCGGCGGACCTGGCCGCCGTGTTCCGGAACCTCTGCCGCTCCTCCCCCTGGAAGTGGCAGTCAATGCGGTTTGAGTACTGGGACCAGGCCTTTTCGTCGGCCCCCGCCCCGGGCGCCCCGTTCGTCCGCGCCTGGCTGCGCCGTCCGGGGGCGCTCCGGCTCGAGAGCCCCGAGCGCCTGGTCCTGCACAGCACTACGGGGATCAACGATTCCCGGGACGTCTTCTATGTGAGCGCCACGCGCAAGTCCTGGCTCCTCCCCCCGCACCTGGTCACCCCCGTCTATGACGACGCCGGACTGGTACGCCGCCGCCCCGAGGCCGCCTACGGCGAGCCCGGATTCGGCAACGGCCGCTTCTCGGCTGCGCTGGATCCCGTGGAGCTCGCAGGCAACGCCCCGGTGCCCATCGAGTTTCCCGGCAGCAACGCGCTGGATATCCGGGAGGTGCGGTATTCCGACCACGAGGGCCGGACAGTCCTTGAAGCCGTGGTGGTCCCCAACGCCGCGTACCGCCCCGCCGATCCTGCCGCCCCCTTGTGCCTGCCCGGCCGGTCCCTGCTGCGCGTGGACGTGAACACCGGTGTCTGCGTGTCCAGCCAGTCGCTGGAAGCGGAAACGGAAGGATATGGCCACTGGATCCGGATCATCGCCGTGGACGAGTACATGCTGGATGACCTGTTCCTGGCCCAGTCCATGAACCTCACCGACGTCCGCCGGCACATCAGCTGGGACATTCCCGCCTGAACGTGACAGGTCCTCCCGGTCCCGGTCGGCTAGGCTTCGCGGATGACGACGATGAGCTCCATCTGGCCCCTGTTCGACCTCAGGCTGACCACGCCCCGTCTGGAGCTCCGGCCCATCACCGACCAGGACATCCCGGCGGCTGTCGACGCCGCCCGCAGCGGAATCCACGAGCCCACCAGGAACCCGTTCAGCACGCCGTGGACCGAGCTGCCCGGCGACGAACTCGGCCCCAACATGGCCCGCTGGTACTGGCGCTGCCGCGGGGAGTTCGCGCCGGAGCACTGGACGCTGCTCCTGGGGATCTGGCATGAAGGGCAGTTCATCGGGTGCCAGGACGTTGGTGCCAGGGACTTCGCGGTGCTGAAGACTGTCACCACCGGCTCCTGGCTCAAAAAGTCAGTCCAGGGCCGGGGACTGGGCACGGAGATGCGTGCCGCCGTCGTCCTGTGGGCCTTTGACTGGCTCGGCGCGGAGGTCGCCGAGTCGGAGGCCGCCGCGTGGAACAGCGCCTCCCTGGGCGTCTCCCGTTCCCTCGGCTACGAACTGAACGGCACCAGCCGCAAAGCCTGGGGCACCAAGGTCGAAACACTCCAGCACGTCCGCCTCACCCCCGAAACCTTCAACCGCCCGGGCTGGACATTGCAGGTCGAGGGCCACGAGGCGGCAGCAAAGTTCCTCAAGGTGACTTGACTGTACAAGGCCGGCCCAAGTCCTTCGCGTAGGAGCGCATCGCCGACCAGAGCGTTGCGCAGGTCGCCCAGCGACCGAAGCAGCGCGCCGGGAGGTGTCTAAGCGACGGCGAAGGGCTTGGGGCGGACGTACCCAGCCACCGAAACGCACGAAGGGCCGTGGCCCGGCGAACCGGGCCACGGCCCCTTGCGTAGGTAAGGTCAGCCCTCCAGGAGTTCCGTCACCAGGGCTGCGATGGGCGAGCGCTCGGAGCGGGTCAGCGTGATGTGGCCGAAGAGCGGGTGTCCTTTCAGGGTTTCGACGACGGCGGCGATTCCGTCGTGGCGCCCCACGCGGAGGTTGTCACGCTGGGCGACGTCGTGGGTGAGCACGATCTTGGAGTTCTGGCCCATGCGGCTCATAACGGTGAGGAGGACGTTCTTTTCGAGGGACTGGGCCTCGTCGACGATCACGAAGGCATCGTGGAGGGAACGTCCGCGGATGTGGGTGAGGGGCATGACTTCGAGCATGCCCCGGTCCATGACCTCTTCCACTACTTCCTGGCTGACCAGGGCGCCCAGGGTGTCAAAGACTGCCTGTGCCCAGGGGTTCATCTTCTCGGACTCCGAACCCGGCAGGTAGCCGAGTTCCTGGCCGCCCACCGCGAAGAGGGGCCGGAAGACGATCACTTTGCGGTGTTCGCGGCGTTCCAGCACAGCCTCGAGGCCCGCGCAGAGGGCCAGTGCCGACTTGCCGGTGCCGGCGCGGCCGCCGATGGATACGATGCCCACGCCCGGGTCCATCAGCATGTCGATGGCCAGCCGCTGTTCGGCGGAACGGCCGTGGAGGCCGAACACGTCACGGTCGCCCTTGACCAGGCGGACCTGCTTGTCGGCGCCCACCCGGCCCAGTGCGGAGCCGCGGTTGGAGAGCAGCACCAGCCCGGTGTTGACGGGCAGTTCCGCGGCGGCGGGGATGAAGACCGGTTCGTGGCCGTAGAGGGTGGCGATGTCCTGTTCGTCCGCCTCGACTTCGGCAACGCCGGTCCAGCCGGAGTCCTTGACCAGTTCGTTGCGGTACTCGTCGGCGGTAAGCCCCATGGCGGAGGCTTTGACGCGCATGGGCAGGTCCTTGGAGACCACCGTGACGTTGCGCCCCTCGTTGGCCAGGTTCTTGGCGACGGCGAGGATGCGGCTGTCATTGTCCCCGCTGCGGAAGCCCAGCGGGAGCACCTCTGCGGAGATGTGGTTCAGTTCCACCATGAGGGTGCCGCCCTCATCCCCGATGGGAAGGGGCTGGTTCAGGCCGCCATGCTTGACCCGGAGGTCGTCAAGGAGCCGCAGGGCATTCCGGGCGAAATAACCCAGTTCCGGATCGTGCCGTTTGGCTTCGAGTTCGGTGATGACCACGACGGGGACCACCACCTCATGTTCGGCGAACCGCAGGAGTGCCCGCGGGTCGGAGAGCAGGACGGAGGTGTCGATGACGAAGGTGTGGATGTCGGCTTCCCTTCCGGAGACAGCAAAACCGGCCGCAGCATCAGTTGCTGCGCCGGTCACAGAGGTGGCTCGCTCGGCGCGAGAGGTAGCTTTTCCGCCCTGGCCAACCAGGACCTCGGGCAGTTGTTCAGAAGTAGCCACATCGACTCCAGCCCCGGGCGCCAGCCCGGAATTGTTATTGGTGAGGCGGCTCGGCCACGAGGCCGGATCCGGCCTCCCATACACCCGGTGCGATGTTTCGCTCCATGTACTGGCCTCCCCGATCAGCCGGCGGTTTTGCCTGCTGATGGATATAACGTAAATCCACTCCGGGTGATTTCCGCAACTATTTGGCGGCGATTTCTCCGGCGGATGTATGAACTCGTGATGAACCGCGGGTTTCAGGTGCCGAAGCGCCGCTGCCGCCCGGCGTAGTCCCGCAGGGCGCGGAGGAAGTCGACCTTCCGGAAGGCGGGCCACAGGGCCTCGCAAAAGTAGAACTCGCTATAGGCGCTCTGCCACATCAGGAAGCCGGAGAGGCGCTGCTCCCCCGACGTCCTGATTACCAGGTCCGGATCCGGCTGGCCCCGCGTGTACAGGTACCGGGAGATGTCGTCGACGCACAGGTCATCGGCAAGCTTGGAAATATCCATGCCCTTGGCGACGGCGTCATGCAGGAGTTCACGGACGGCGTCGACAATCTCCCTGCGGCCCCCGTACCCCACCGCCACATTGACGTGGATCTTTTCCCGGACAGGAGTCCTGGCCGTGAGTTTGTTCAGCCGCTCGGCCAGGTAGTCCGGAAGCAGTTCAGGGGCACCCATGGCATGCACGGAGATGTTCGCGTCTTCGTCCAGCCGGTCCAGGGTGTTGGCGATGATCCCCATCAGGAGGTCCAGTTCCTCGCTGGAGCGGTTCATGTTGTCCGTGGAGAGCATGTACAGCGTCACCACCTTGACGCCGAGCTCCTGGCACCAGCCCAGGAACTCGTGGATCTTGTCCGCACCCGCCTGGTGGCCCTGGGCAGTGGGGGCATTGAACTGCTTGGCCCAGCGCCGGTTTCCGTCCACCATGACACCAATGTGCCGGGGAATGCGGTCGCGCGGGAGGTCCTTGAGCAGCCGGCGCTCGTAATAGCCATAGAGGAACCCGGGCAACTCCACGCGTCCACTCACCTGACTTTCCCGCCGTACGTACTTCCACATCCTAGGCTACCGCCCGGGACGCCCCGGGACGGGCAGGACCTCAGGACCGGTCCCGAAGGGATGTTACTGAGCGGTAACTTACCGGCCCGTAAGTTATTCTGGTGCCATGAACAGCGACTCCCCGCAGGCCTCCCCGGCACCCCGGCCCGAGGACCGGAACCCCGGCCCGGATGCGGAGCCCAGCGCGGTGGATGATGCCGCGGTCCGCCTCGCGGAACTACTGATGATCAAGCCCAAGTGGCGCGGCTGGATCCACACCGTCACGGCCCCGCTGGCACTTGCCGCAGGGATCATCCTGGTTGTCCTCGCACCCACGGTTGACCGCCGGGTCACCTCTGCCGTCTATGCCGCCACCGGTGTTCTGCTGTTCGGTGTCAGCGCCGTCTACCATCGCGGCAACTGGTCCCCGCGGGTCAAGCTCGTCCTGAAGCGGCTGGACCATACCAACATCATGCTGGTGATCGCCGGCACGTACACGCCACTGGCATGGACCCTGCTGGAACGCCAGCAGGCAGTAGTGCTCCTGTGGGTCATCTGGGCCGGGGCCATCCTCGGAGTGCTGTTCCGGCTGCTCTGGACTGATGCGCCGCGCTGGCTCTACGTGCCGATCTACATCGCGCTGGGCTGCGGCGCGCTGTTCTACCTGCCGCAGTTCTTCCAGGCCAGCATTCCGGCAGCAGTGCTGATCTGCGTGGGCGGCGTCCTCTACATCACGGGCGCTGTCTTTTACGCCCTCAAGAAGCCGAACTTCAGCTATTACCACTTCGGTTTCCACGAACTGTTCCACGCGTTCACCGTGTTTGCCTTCGCGGCCCACTTCGTGGCGATCGCGCTGGCGGTCCTTGCCTAAAGCCGCCCCGGCGGCGGGACCCTCTTATTCGCGGGGCCGCGGAAGCCCGTTTGCCGGGCCGTTTCCGTTGGCGTCCGGCGCTGCCTGGCGGGTGCCGTCGTCGAGCCCGTCCTGGGCGTCTGCGGCGTCCACGTCTGCCGCGGCAGCGGCGGCCAGGCGCTCTTCCTCCACCTGGGCGCGGTAGCGGACCCTGCGGATCCGCCGCACCATGTCCACAATGAGCAGGGCGGTGGCCACAACAAAGAAGGCCGTCATGATGAACCCCAGAAGGCCCGGCGTTACCTGGTCCTCGGATATTCCGTCCCGGAGCGTCGGAGTGGGCAGCGGGCTCGGCGTGGTGGCGAGGCTGAGGAGCAGAGAATGCACGGTTAATACCTTCTGGTGGAACGGATGCAGCAGGATGCGGACGGAACGGCCCGTCGCCGCACCTGTTTTCTACGCAAGATAGAAATGGCCTGCCTGTCTATCTTAGCCCGGCGAACAGATCCTTCTCGGGGAGCTCGGACGGCACCCGGGAGTGGATCAGGGAGTAGTCTTCCCAGGGCCAGACCCGGCGCTGCATGTCCGGGGAAACCGCGAAGAAGAACCCCAGCGGGTCCACCTGCGTGCGGTGGGCGCGCAGTGCATCGTCGCGCATTTCGAAGAAGTCGCCGCAGTCCACCTGGGTGGTGGTGGGGTGCGCGGCAGGAGGTGGCGTGTGCCCCTCCGCATCGGACTCCAGCCACGCGGCCAGGCGCTCGGCATACGGGGACTGCAGACCCGCCTCTTCGAGCGCAAAGTGCAGTGCCCGGAACCTCTCCGGGCTGAAGGCACGGTCGTAATAGAGCTTGCTGGGCTCCCAGGCGTCCCCCGCGTCCGGGTACCGTTCCGGATCCCCCGCTGCCTCGAACGCTTCCACGGCTACCCGGTGGGCCATGATGTGGTCCGGATGGGGGTAGCCGCCGTTCTCGTCATAACTGAGGATGACGTGCGGCTTGAAGGACCGGACCAGCCGGACCAGGGGCGCGGCCGCCTGCTGCAGGGGCAGGGTGGCGAAGGAGCCGGCCGGAAGCGGCGGAAGCGGGTCGCCCTCGGGGAGGCCGGAGTCCACAAAGCCCAGCCAGCGCTGGCGGATGCCCAGGATGGCGGCGGCCCGCTGCATCTCCAGCCTGCGCGCGCCGGCCATGTCCCGCTTGGGATGCGCCTCACCTTCAACTGCCGGGTTCTGGATGTCACCGCGGGAGCCGTCCGTGCAGGTTGCCACCAGGACGTCCACGCCGGTGGATGCATACATGGCCATAGTCGCAGCACCCTTGCTGGATTCGTCATCCGGGTGGGCGTGGACCGCGAGCAGCCGGAGCGGCACCTGGGATTTGCTGGGCGCTGTCATGGAGGGGACGGCTCCTTAATTTGTCTTTCGCGGCTCTGGGGCAGCTTACGGGTGGTGCGGTAGGCGCAGCGCCTTGCCGGCAGCTGGTGCCACCGCGAAAGCGCCGGCGGAAAGGGCACTAAACTGGTCTGGTGACTTCCCCGGACCAGCCGGCCCAATCCGCGCCCGCAGACACTAGCCTAGCCAATCGGTATGGTGCTAAAAAGCGCCGGCTCTCCCCCAGGGCCGCCCGGCTGGCCATCGGCGTCGCGCTGGCCGTGGGGATCGGGTTCCTGGCCTGGGTGACCACGTCCAATTCGCTGTCCGGGGTGACGTTCAAGGACGTGGGTTACAGCACCGCCGATGCCACCCTCGCCGAGGTCGACTTCCAGGTGACCCGGGAACCGGCCAAGCCCGTCAAGTGCGCCGTGAAGGCGCTGGACGCCAAGTTTGCCGTGGTGGGCTGGAAGGTAGTGGACATCCCGCCGTCGGCGGCTGACTCAACGCCTGACGGCGGCAGGACAGTCGCCCAGCGCGTCACGTTGCGCACGGAGTCGGCGTCCGTGTCCGGAGTGGTCGACAGCTGCTGGATTCCCGGCGGAGAGTCCTAAGGGATGTGATGCGCGACGCTTGATTGTTGGGTTATCTCCAAGGGATTGACTACAATGGAGAGATACCTTTACCCCGCTGAGCTGGTTACTGTTCCACAAGTGGCCACCGTGGCGGGGTCTTTTGCATGTAAGACCACTAGAGGAGAAGTCCGTGTCTACCACCAACAGCGCATCTGCAGCCTGGCTTACCCAGGAAGCTTTTGACCGCCTGAAGGCAGAGCTGGACCACCTTTCCGGCGCAGGCCGGGCGGAGATCGTCCAGAAGATTGAAGCAGCGCGGCAAGAGGGGGACCTCAAGGAAAACGGGGGCTACCACGCGGCCAAGGAGGAGCAGGGCAAGATTGAAGCCCGCATCCGCCAGCTGACCGTCCTGCTCCGGGACGCCCATGTGGGTGAAGCGCCTGCCGATGACGGCATCGTTGAGCCCGGCATGCTCGTGGTTGCCAGGATCGCCGGGGATGAGGAGACCTTCCTGCTGGGATCGCGCGAAATCGCCGGCGACTCGGACCTGGATGTCTTCAGCGAGAAGTCCCCCCTTGGTGCCGCCATCCTGGGGCACAAGGAGGGCGAGACCCTCAGCTACGTTGCGCCGAACGGCAAGGACATCAAGGTGGAGATCCTCTCCGCCAAGCCCTACGCCGGGTAACGCCAGGACAAGCAGCAAGCCGGTCCGGCCAAAGCGGCGGCCGTCCCCACGGGGACGGCCGCCGCTTTTCTGTCTGCGCCGCAAGGACCGCCCGGGCGCGCCGCCGGGGAGGACCGGCGGTCAGGACTGGCGCGGGAGCGCAGGGAGGCGCGGACGAAGCAGCAGGGCCGCCACTACCCCGCCCGCGGCGCCGCCCAGGTGCGCCTGCCAGCTCACGTAGCCTGCCACGAAGGGCAGGGCACCGAGCAGGATGCTCCCGTACCCCATGAAGAGGACCACCGCGAGCAGGATCTGCCGCCAGCTGCGGTTGAAGAAGCCACGCACCAGAAGGAACGCGAAGAGCCCGAAGACCAGGCCGGACGCGCCCACCGTGACGCCGTTGCCGATAAGCCAGACGGTGACCCCGCTGCCGAGCCAACTGAAGGCCAGCGCGGTGAGGAACACGCGGAGCCCCGAGAGGAACACGAGGAAGCCGAAGATGACCAGGGGCAGGCTGTTGGACAGCAGATGGTTCAGATTGGCATGCAGGAGCGGGAAGGTGAAGATGTCCAGCAGCCCGTCGGCGCTCCTGGGCCGCAGGCCGAAGGTCCGCGTGAGGGCGCCCATCATCAGCGTGTTGACCACCTCGATGGCGAACAGCAGGGCCACGAAGCCGCCCAGAACCACCAGACCGCCCCTTGCGCGCGCGGCGATGGTTTGCCGCGCCGGGCCGCCTCCGTTACCCGTCAGTCCGCTGCCCAGTCCGGCCATGGCCGCTCCTAGTGCACAACGATGGGCTGGAAGCCCTCGGCACGGAGGGCACTGAGGACCTGCTCACCGTGCTGGTGGCCCTTGGTCTCCAGGTTCACGGTGATCGAGACATCACCCATGCTGATGGATCCCCCCACCCGGGTGTGGTCCAGGCCGGTGACGTTGGCATCATTTTCGGCGATGATACGGGCAATGGTTGCCAGGGAGCCGGGGCGGTCATCAAGCATCATCCGAACGGTCATGTAGCGCCCTGCGGCGGAGAGGCCGCGCTGGATGACCTTGAGCATCAGCATGGGATCGATGTTTCCGCCGGAGAGGACCACCACCGTGGAACCCGGGTTCTCGATCTTGCCGTCCATGAGGGCCGCCACACCCACCGCGCCGGCGGGTTCCACCACCATCTTGGCCCGCTCGAGCAGGAAGATCAGCGCGCGGGCCAGCGAGTCCTCGCTGACGGTGACCACGTCATCCACCAGCTCGCGGATGATACTGAAAGGCAGCTGTCCCGGGCGTCCCACGGCAATGCCGTCCGCCATGGTGGAGACCCGCTTCAGCGGTACCAGGGCGTCAGCGGCAAGCGAGGGCGGGTACGCGGCGGCGTTCTCCGCCTGGACGCCGATGATGCGGATCTCCCGGCCGAGTTCCCGTGCGCGGGCCTTGATGGCGACGGCGACCCCCGCCAGGAGCCCGCCGCCGCCCACGCCCATGAGGACGGTGTCGACGTTGGGGACCTGCTCAAGGATTTCCAGGCCTACGGTCCCCTGGCCTGCCACCACGTCCACATTGTCGAACGGATGGACGAAGACCATCCCGGTTTCATCGCTGTAGCGCTGGGCTTCAGCGAGCGCCTCGTCCACGTTGTGCCCGTGCAGGATGACTTCGGCACCGTGGCTGCGGGTGGCGGCAAGCTTGGGCAGTGCTACGCCCAGCGGCATGTAGATCCGGGCCTTGATGCCAAGGCTTTTGGCGGCAACGGCAACGCCCTGCGCATGGTTGCCGGCCGACGCCGCCACCACGCCCCGCTTTTTCTCTTCCGGCGAGAGCCGGGCCATCCGTACGTAGGCACCGCGGACCTTGAACGAGCCGGCGCGCTGCAGGTTTTCGCATTTGAAATGGACGTCGCCGCCCACCATGCCCCCCAGCGCCCGGGACGATTCCACGGGCGTGCGCGCAATGATCCCGTCAAGCAGCTTCTGCGCCTCAAGGACATCGTCCAGTGTGACGGGAAGGGTTTCAAGGATCTTCACGGACTACTCTCCTTTGGGTTCTGCCCCGGCGCCCTCCGGAGAGGCGGTGCGGGCATCACGGTGTTCGGATGAAGTGCCTGCCGCCCGGCCGTTCCCGGCGTCGGATGCAGACGGCGGCTCAACGTCCTCGATGGTGTTGTCCCCGC
Organism: Pseudarthrobacter sp. 902506025; assembly: GCF_040702325.1. Classification (NCBI taxonomy): domain Bacteria; kingdom Bacillati; phylum Actinomycetota; class Actinomycetes; order Micrococcales; family Micrococcaceae; genus Pseudarthrobacter; species Pseudarthrobacter sp. 902506025. The sequence goes on along the minus strand of NZ_JBFBKW010000008.1, from coordinate 99,214 downwards.
CCGCTCCGGCTGTGATGGGCCTTCCGGCAATAACCGGCACCTGTTCATGTTCCCACGTTCTGGCCGCAATGTAGCGAACGGCCGAGTTTGCTACGGCCAGGATGGGTACCGAGAACAGCGCCCCGGGGATGCCGGCGAGGTAGGAACCGGCCGCAACGCTGAGGATTACTGCCACCGGGTGGAGCGAGACTGCCTTGCCCATGACCAGGGGCTGCAGGATGTGGCCCTCGAGCTGCTGGACCAGCAGGACGATGCCCAGCATGATCAGGGCGTTCACGGGACCGTTGGCCACCAGTGCCAGAAGGACGGCAACGACGCCGGTCACCAGGGCGCCCACCACCGGGATGAAGGAGCCGAGGAAGACCAGCACGCCCAGGGGAAGCGCGAGCGGTACGCCAATGATGGCGGCACCGACGCCGATGCCCAGCGCATCGACAGCTGCGACGAACATCTGGATGCGCGCGTAGCTGACCATCGATGCCCAGCCTTTGTGGCCGGCGCCGAACGTGGCGGCCCGGGCTTTGCGGGGAAGCATCCTGACCAGGAAGGCCCAGATCCGGTCTCCCTCCAGGAGGAAGAAGATGAGGATGAACAGCGAGAGGAGCATCCCGGCTGCGAAGTGTCCGGCGGTGCTCCCGAAGGACAGGGCGCCGCTGAGGATGCTGCTGCTGTTGTTCTGGAGGGCGTCGGTGGCTTCCTTGACGTACTGGTCAATCTGGGTGGCGGTCAGGTGCAGGGGCCCGGCGGACAGCCAGTCCTGGACCTGCCGGACGCCCTCAAGCGCCTGGGAATACAGTTCGCCGAAACCGACCACCAGTTGCCTGCCCACCAGGGCCAGTGCACCGGCGATGACGCCGATGAAGCCAAGGACTGTCACTGCGACGGCCAGTCCCGCGGGAAGCCCCCGCCTCTTCAGCCATGCCGTGACCGGGCTGAGCAGTCCGGCGAGGAGTGCGGCCACCATGATCGGAATGATCAGGAGGGTGATGTGGCTAAGCAGCCACACCAGGGTTCCCGCCATCAGGAGGATCAGGCCGAGCCGCCATGACCAGGAAGCTGCGATGCGGATGCCGTACGGGATGTCCTTGTCCAGCTCACGGTCCGTCAGAACCCTCAGGGGTGCGGCCGCGGCCGCTGCCGGCGCGGGAGCCGGTTGGACCGGTGCTGTGTGGGCAAGGGTAACGTCGTCCTCTTTTGGCGTCATATCCCCATACTTCCCCAGCGGTGGCCCAATGCAAACTACCGTGCCGCGCCGGGTGCGTAATCGATCCCCCATTCCATGCTGAAGGACTCCCCTGCAGGCAGCCACCGGAGGCCGTCACCGGAGTTGAACGCATTGGCCGGCCCCGTCATTGGCTCCACCGCCACGGCCCGGGTCCGGCCTGGATACACAGTGCTGACGAAGATGTGGACGTACCGGCAAGATTCGTCCTGCCAGAGCGACACCGCGCTGCCGTCACCGGCCGCAAGGGTGTGCCGGGCCACGCCGCCCTCAAACCGGAGGTCCGTCAGGGCCACGTCCACTGCCAGGTCCGCGACGTGCCGGCCGGAACGGAAGTCAACGTCCCCCTCGACAGGGGCCGAACTGCGCGGAATCAAGCGCTCATCGGTCACCAGCCGGGTGTCGGCGGCAACGGTCAGCTTCAGTTCCTCGACCGGAGTGTCACCGACCCGCAGGTAGGGGTGCGCGCCGAGGACGAAAGGCCCTGCCGCCGTACCGTCATTGGTGAGGGTCTGCCGGACGCGCAGCCCGAGGTCCTCGGAAAGCTGGTAGTCCACCCGGTGCCGCACCAGAAAGGGATAGCCGTGCTGCGGGAAGACGACCGCTTCCAGCGCCACGGCGTGCGGGGACTTCCCCACCAGGGCATAGCCGGCGTTTCGAAGCAGGCCGTGGCTGGCGTTGTTGCGGGACACTTCGGTGATGTCCAGCTGCTGTTTCCTGCCGTCGAGGAACCATTGCCCGTCCTCCACCCTGTTGGCCCAGGGGGCGAGCGTGATGCCGGCGCCGCCCGGGGAGATCTCGTCGTCCCCATAAGTCTCGGTCAGCAGGACCCCGCCACGGCTGAACGAGCGCAGCCCCGCGGCGAGCTCGGTGACTACGGCCACGGCATCGCCCCGGCGCAGTTCGTGTTGCCGGCCGGTGGCGCAGGTCCGGGTGGATGCAACGGAGGTTTCCTGTGGGGAAGAGGCAGTCATGGGGATTACCGTACAACGGGCGGCGCCTCACCTCCATCCCGAACCTTGTTACTTTTTGTTGTTAACTATTCTTTTCTGATCGCTTGTGCCAAACTTTTTGCATGACAGGGATTACCAGCACCAGACTCTCCGACGGCCGGGAGCTGATGTATTTCGACGACGCCGGCACCAGCACCTCCCGCGCCGGGCACCTCACCACCGATCACCGCGGCCTGCCGCCGCGGGGCGAACCGGGCGAGGTCCGCTTCGATGCGCTGACGGATGAATGGGTGGCCGTTGCCGCGCACCGCCAGGCCCGGACCCACCTTCCGCCGGCAGACCAGTGCCCCATCTGTCCCACCACTCCCGGGAATGCTTCCGAGATTCCTGCCGCGGACTATGACGTGGTGGTCTTCGAGAACCGGTTCCCCTCCCTGGGACCGGCGCTCGGGCCGGTCCCCGAGCATGCCGGATGGGGAACGAAGGGACCCGCATACGGCCGCTGCGAGGTGGTGTCGTTCACCCCGGACCACACCGGTTCCTTCAGCGGGCTGAGCCAGGAGCGGTCCCGGACCGTGATCGAAGCCTGGTCGCACCGCACGGCTGCCCTCAGTGCCATGACGGGGATCAAGCAGGTCTTCCCGTTCGAAAACCGCGGCGCCGACATCGGCGTCACGCTGCACCACCCGCACGGCCAGATCTATGCCTACCCCTACGTCACGCCCCGCGCCGGCGTCCTGGGTGCGGCGGCCCGGAAGTATTACGACGCAACGGACGGCAGGGAAACCCTGACCGGTTCGCTGCTGCGGGCCGAGCGGGAGGACGGCAGCAGAATGGTGTTGGAAGGAACGCACTTCAGCGCCTACGTGCCCTTCGCAGCCCGGTGGCCCCTGGAAATCCACCTGGTGCCGCACCGCCAGGTCGCCGACCTCGCGGCCTTGGACGGGGAGGAGAAGGATGAGTTGGCGCATGTCTACCTGGACCTGCTCAAGCGGGTTGACGCGCTGTACCCCACGCCGACTCCCTACATCTCCGCGTGGCACCAGGCCCCGCTGGATGACGTCCTGCGGCCGGCTGGATACCTCCACCTGCAGCTGACCTCCCCGCGCAGGGCAGCCGACAAGCTGAAGTACCTGGCAGGGTCGGAGGCAGCCATGGGCGCTTTCATCAATGACACCACTCCCGAAAGCGTGGCGGAACGGCTCCGCAATGTTGCCGTCCCACCGTCGTCCACGCCTGCTGCCGCCCTCGCGGCCACCCCGGAAGGAGCCTCCGCGTGACCACCCGGAACCAGGACAACAGCCAGGCCGCAGGTGCCACACCGCAGGACCTGGGCGCCCGCTTTGAGCAGGAGTTCGGCCGCGCTCCCGACGGCTTGTGGCAGGCGCCCGGGCGGGTCAACCTTATCGGCGAACACACGGACTACAACGAAGGCTTCGTTCTGCCCTTCGCCATCGACCGCACCGCGCGGGTGGCCGTCGCCGTACGCCAGGACGCCACCATGCGGCTGCTGTCCACGTATGGCGACCAGGGGGTGGTCAGCACCAATCTCGAGACCCTGCAGCCGGGAACGGCAAAGGGCTGGACCAAGTACCCCCTGGGCGTCGTGTGGGCGCTGCGGCAACGGGGCATCGACGTCCCCGGACTGGACCTGCTCCTGGACTCAAACGTTCCGCTCGGCGCCGGCCTGTCGTCGTCGCACGCCATTGAATGTGCCGTCATCACCGCACTGAACGACCTCACGGGCGCTGGACTGGAGGCCGAGGACATGGTGCTGGCCACCCAGCGGGCCGAAAATGACTTCGTCGGGGCACCCACCGGCATCATGGACCAGTCCGCGTCCCTGCGCGGTTCACAAGGCCACGCAGTTTTCCTGGACTGCCGGGACCAGACGGCCCGCCTGGTCCCGTTTGAGACCGGGCCCGCCCGCCTGGTGCTCCTGGTGATCGACACCAAGGTGTCGCACTCCCACGCCGACGGGGGCTACGCCTCGCGGCGCGCATCCTGCGAGCTGGGCGCGGAGGTCATGGGGGTCAAGGCCTTGCGGGACCTGGAGGTGGCGGACCTTGAGGAAGCCAGCGGGCTGCTGGACGAGGTCACGTTCCGTCGCGTCCGGCACGTCGTCACCGAGAACGACCGGGTGCTCCAGACCGTGGATCTGCTGGACGGCCCGGGCCCCGACGCCATCGGCCCCCTGCTGGACGCCAGCCACGCCTCCATGCGCGACGACTTCGAAATCTCGTGCCCGGAACTGGACCTTGCCGTGGACACCTCCCGTGCCAACGGGGCAATCGGCGCACGCATGACGGGGGGCGGCTTCGGCGGGGCGGCTATTGCGCTTACGCCGCTGGACGCCGAACAGAAGGTGCGTGACGCCGTCGTCAAGGCTTTCGCAGACGCGGGCTTCGCGGCGCCGGACATCTTCACCGTCTCCCCCGCCGCCGGCGCCATGCGGATCGCCTAGGCAGGCGCGGTCCGTCTGGAGCGCTTTAACGGCTGTGGGCCCCACCAGTTTGGTGGGGCCCACAGTTGGTTAACGTACGACGGCGGGAGGTTGCCGGAGTGCCTAGTCGTCGCCGCGCAGGATGGCCAGCAGGCGGATGATCTCCACGTACAGCCAGACCAGCGTGACGGTCAGGCCGAAGGCCGCCGTCCAGGAGAAGCGCTGCGGGGCACCGTTGCGGACGCCCTCTTCGATGCTGGTGAAGTCCATGATCAGCGAGAAGGCTGCGAGGCCGATGGCGAGCAGTCCGATGAAGACGCCCAGCGGGATGCCGAAGATCTCAATGCTGCGCATGCCGAAGGGTTGCTGCAGGACGCCTGTCCACATCATCACCATGTTGACCAGGGAGAACACGGCATAGCCGATGATGGCGATCATAAAGAACCGCATGGCCTTCGGGGTGGCGCGGACCTTCCCGCTCTTGAACAGCAGCAGGGTCACGGCGAACACCGAAAGCGTGCCGACAACTGCCTGCAGCCCGACGCCGGGGAACATGCCATCCAGGATCCGGGTCAGGCCGCCGAGGAAGAGACCTTCCAATGCGGCGTAGGCTAGGATCAGCGCCGGCGACGGCTGCTTCTTGAAGGTGTTCACCAATGCCAGGACGAAGCCGCCCAGGGCGCCGACGATCATCAGCATGGAAGCCAGGCCCGGCGCCACCACCAGGGTGACTGCTGCGCCGGCAATCACCGCGGCGAGGCAGGCAGCGGTCTTCATGATGACGTCGTCGAACGTCATCCGGCCAGTATCCGCGGGGCCCGCCGAGGGCTGGCTGTACATCTGCCGCAGCTGTTCGTCGGTCATGCTCTGGGGCTGCGTGCCCCAGCCCTGCTGAGCGTACGGTTGCTGGCCGTAAGGCTGCTGGCCGTAAGGCTGCTGGCCATAGGGCTGCTGGCCGTACGACGCCTGGCCGTAGGGAGCGCCGTAGGGAGCCTGCGGGACAGGCGGTGCCTGGGTGGCTCCACGGAAATTCTTTCCGTTGAAGATCGGGTTGCCGCCAAGTGCCATTGCGGGATTCCTCCATGTGGGTGTGGGTGATGAGCTTGTGGTTACGCTACCAATTCCCACGTGGGGGCCGCCGCGAAAGTTCCCAAGGGGCCCGGTTGCAACCGAACCGTGACCGTTGCCGCCGGTCCGGTACCGGGCCCCATCAGGCGAATTAGCCCACGCCCAGGTAGGCCTCCTTGATGGAGGGATCTTCCAGCAGTTGCTTGCCGGTGCCGCTGTGGGTGATTGCCCCCGTCTCCAGAACGAAGGCGCGGTGGGCTCCGGCCAGGGCCTGGTTGGCGTTCTGCTCCACCACCAGGACCGTGGTGCCCTGGTTGTTGATTTCCTTGATGATCTTGAAAATCTGGCGGATGAACTGTGGGGCGAGGCCCATGGAGGGCTCGTCGAGCAGCAGCAGTCTCGGATTGGACATCAGGGCACGTCCGATCGCCAGCATCTGCTGCTCACCGCCGGACATGGTTCCCCCAAACTGCTTTTCCCGCTCCTTCAACCGGGGAAACAAGTCAAAGACGCGGTCCAGGTCCTTGCCCACACCGCTTCTGTCCTTGCGCCCGAACGTTCCCATGTCGAGGTTCTCCATGACGGTCATGCCAGGGAAGATGCCGCGCCCTTCGGGGGCCTGGGAGATTCCGTGCACCACGCGGATGTGGGCCTTCATCTTGGTGATGTCCTGGCCCTCGAAGGTGATCCTGCCCTCGGAGCAGTTCAGCAGGCCGGAGATGGTCCGCATGGTGGTGGTCTTGCCGGCACCGTTGGCCCCGATCAGCGCCACCACTTCGCCTTCGTCGACGGTGAAGGAGATGTCCCGCAGGGCCTGGATTCGGCCGTAGTGGACGGACACTCCCTCAAGTTCAAGCAACGTCATCTTCAGGCTCCCCTAGGTAAGCAGCAATAACACGCGGGTCTTCGCGGATCTCCCGCGGCAGTCCGTCCGCGATCTTCTTCCCGAATTCCAGTACGACAATCCGGTCTGTCACACCCATGACCAGCTTCATGTCGTGCTCGATCAGTAGCACGGTGTAGCCCTCATCCCTGATGGTGCGGATCAGCGCCATCAGTTCCTCCTTTTCGGCCGGGTTGAAGCCGGCTGCCGGTTCGTCCAGGCAGAGGACCTTTGGATCAGTGGCCAGGGCGCGCGCAATCTCAAGCCGGCGCTGGTAGCCGTACGGCAGTTGCCGGGACAGGACGTGGGCATGGCTGCCGATGCCCACGAAGTCCAGCAGGGCCATGCCGCGCTCGATGGCCGACTTTTCCTCCTTGATATGGGTGGGCAGGCGCAGCAGCGCCCCGCCGACGCTGGTCCGGTGCCGCGCGTCCAGGCCCACCACCACGTTCTCCAGGGCGGTCATCTCACCGAACAGGCGGATGTTCTGGAACGTGCGGGACAGGCCCAGCCGGGTGATCTTGTGCTGCTTGATGCCGTTCAGGACCTGCCCCTCCAGCACCACTTTTCCGCTGGTGGGCTTGTACACGCCGGTCATCGCATTGAAGCACGTGGTCTTCCCGGCGCCGTTGGGCCCGATGAGGCCAAGGATCTCGCCGCGCTTGATGTTGAAGCTGATGTTGTCCAGTGCCACCAGGCCGCCGAACTTGATGGTCAGGTTTTGCACCTCGACAATGTTGTCGCCCACCTTGACCGCAATATCGCGGTCCGGGGCCACCTTCTCGGCCAGTTCCTGGTCCACTCCAGCTTCGGCGAGGGCCTCCATGTCCAGCTCCGGCGCGACGGGAGCCGCCGAGCCGTCCTGGACCGTGCTGTCCTGGGCAGCGCCGTCCTGGGCCGGCTGCTCCTCCACACTGCTGGAGCCCGCGTGCCTTTCCTCGGAGCTCATGCCTCCGCTCCTCTCTGTCCGGCCGCCTGGGTCCCGGTGCCGGCTGGTGGATTGTTCGAGTCTTTCGGCTCCGTGCCATCGCGGCTGGTGACCTTGTTGAGTGCCGTCCTGCCGTACGCCAGCAGCCGCTGCCGTGCGGGCAGGAGTCCCTGGGAACGGAAGATCATGATCAGCACCAGCGCAATCCCGAAGATCAGGTACTTGTATTCGGCGATGGCCGTGAACCTCAACGGGATGTAGCTGACCAGGGCCCCACCAAGGATGGCGCCCACCTTGTTGCCGGCACCTCCCAGCACCACTGCGGCGAGGAACAGGATGGATGTGGTGACGTCGAACTTCTGGTTGTTGACGAACCCCACCTGCCCGGCGAAGAGTGCACCGGAAAGGCCGCCGACGGCAGCGCCGATGGCGAAGGCCCACACCTTGTACTTGAAGGTGGGAACACCCATGATTTCCGCAGCGTCCTCATCTTCGCGGATGGCAATCCAGGCGCGGCCCACCCGGCTGCGTTCCAGGTTGCCCACCAGGAGGGTGACGATGATGATGATGGTCAGGGTCAGCCAGTACCAGGGCACACCGTTTGAGTTGGAGAAGATCGGCGTCCCGTCAGCCCCGTCACCCGGCGGGTGGCCGACGTTCTGGAAACCCACCTGGCCCTTCATGGCAGGAATGATGGTGGCCAGGATACGGATGATCTCGCCGAAGCCGAGCGTCACGATGGCGAGATAGTCCCCCCTGAGCCGGAGTGTGGGCACGCCCAGCATGACGCCGAAGAACATGGTGACTGCCATGGCCACCGGAAGCGTCCACAGGTAAGGGATGTGCAGGTAGGGCGAATCCGGGCTGGTCAGCATGGCGGCGACGTACGAACCCACCGCAAAGAAGGCGACATAGCCAAGGTCCAGCAGGCCGGCGTACCCCACCACGATGTTGAGGCCAACGGCGATCAGCGCAAAGCGTGCCATGTCGAAACATGCCAGGGCGAAGTTGTTGCCGGGTTCGGTGGTGATGATCGGCGGGTTGAGCAGCGGCAGCAGGTAGGCCAGGACCACCACGATGACCAGGAAGGCCCACTGCTGTTGGCGGGACAGGGCGTGCCAGCGGTCGGAGAAGTAGCCGGGCTTGCGTTTGCCCTGCTGCCGGAGTGCGCTCCTGCCCGGGGCTTTCGGCGATGCTTCGCGGTCCTCTGCTGCCTGCTCGGCGGCCGCTGTCTGCAGCGGCGTGGGGCCGTCCGTCATACTCATGCTTTGCTCCTTCCAAGGGAGGTTCCCAGGATGCCCTCGGGCCGCAGCAGCAGCACGAGCACCAGCACCACGAACGCCACGACGTCGGTCCACTGCGAATTGCCCAGCAGGATCTGGCCGTAGTTGCCGATCAGGCCAAGGAGCAGTCCGCCCAGCAGTGCCCCGCGCACGTTGCCGATGCCGCCAAGCACCGCGGCAGCGAACGCCTTGATGCCCAGGACGAAACCACCGCTGTACTGGACACCGGACGGGATTTTCATGACGTAGAACAAGGCGGCGGCTCCTGCGAGCAGGCCTCCGATGACGAAGGTGGTAATAATGATGCGCTCTTTGTTGACGCCCATCAACGTGGCGGTGTCGGGGTCCTGGGCGACCGCCCGGATGCCGCGGCCTGTGCGCGACTTGCTGATGAACCTGTCGATGCCCACCATCATGATCACGGCGGCGATGATGATCACCAGCTGCTGCGAATCGATGATGGTGCCGAAGACGTCGAAAATGGGGGTGGGCCGGAACATGGTCAGGGCCAGTTCAGGGCTGGGACCGCGCCACAGGTAAATGAGGTACTGGATGGTGAAGGAAGCACCAATGGCGGTGATCAGGAAGACCAGGCGGGGTGCGTTCCGTTGCCGCAGGGGTTTGTAGGCGATCCGCTCCAGCAGGAACGCTGTCACGGCTGACGCCACCATGGCCAGGACCAGCGCCAGCAGCAGGTTCAGAATGATGGCCCAGATGTCGAGCCGGGGAGCTGAGGGGCCGAAGCCAAGGCTGCTGAGGGTAAAGAAGACTGCGTAGCAGCCAACGATGAACACTTCCGAGTGGGCGAAGTTGATCAGGTTCAGGACGCCGTAAACCAGGGTGTAGCCCAGTGCTACGAGCGCATAGATGGCCCCGAACGTGAGGCCGTCAAACGTGGCACTCCAGAAGTTCTGGGCCAGGGACGGTATGTCGAAGGTGATCCAGTCGTTTTCCATCGGGAGTAGTGGGACAAGAGAGGGAAGCATGGGAACATCCTGATCCAGTTGCACGCGGCCTTGTGGGCCCGGCCGTGGGACTTGTGTCTATTGACGTTGCTTGGTCCTGGGCTGCTGCCAAGCGAAGAAAAGGCTGTGGGGGCCCGCTGATGCTGGCCCCCACAGCCGGTTCGTGCTGGTTGCTACTCCCCGATGGGGCCGATGGGAACGATCTTTCCGTTCTCCACCTTGTAGCCGTAGACGGTCGGGGCCTGGAGCTCGCCCTTGGCATCCCACTTGTAGTGCTTGCTCAGGCCGTCCTTGTCGTAGGCCTTGACCCAGGCCAGCAGGTCCGCACGGCTCTGCTTGCCTGCGTCAATGCCGGAGAGGAGGACGGTTGCGGCGTCGTAGCCCTCGATGGAGTACGTTCCGGGTTCCGCTCCCTTGGAGACGTCCTTGTAGGCCGAGGCGAAGTCGGGGATGAGCTCACCCGGCAGGCAGGGGCAGGTGAAGTAGGCGTTGTTGGAAGCGTCGCCTGCCTGCTTGATGAACTGGTCATCCTTGACACCGTCAGGTGCCACGAACGTTCCGGTGAATCCCTTGCCAACCAGCTGCTGGTCGAACGGTGCGCCTTCGGCGTAGTAGCCGGCGTAGAAGACGGCGTCGGCCTTGGCGTTCATGATCTTGGAGATCACGGCGGAGAAGTCCTTCTGCCCTGTGGTCACCTTCTCCGTTCCGGCCAGGGCGCTGCCCAGGCCCGCGGAGGTGGAGGTTCCCAGGCCAATGCCGTAGTCGGAGTCATCCTGGACCAGGTACACCTTCTTGGCGCCGAGCTTGCCGGTGAGGAACTTGGCGGCTGCGGGGCCCTGGACGGCGTCATTGCCGAGGCCGCGGAAGAAGGTGGTCCAGCCGTTTTCGGTCAGCGTGGGGTTGGTGGCCGACGGGGTGATGTGGACCAGGCCCTTCTGCTCGAAGATGTTGCCCGTGGCCTTGGATTCGCCGGAGAACGGAAGGCCGATCACGCCCACGATGTCCGACTCGCTCACCAGCTGGGTGACGGGGCCGGTGGCCTTGTTGGGGTCGCCTTCAGTGTCGAACTTCTTGAACTGGACCTGGCAGCCCGGGTTGGACTTGTTGTGCTGGTCAATGGCCAGCTGGATGCCGTTGAAGATGTTGACGCCAAGCTGGGCGTTGGGGCCGGTCTGCGCGCCTGCGTAGGCGAGCGTGGTGGTCGCGGGGCAGGTCGCCTTGCCGTCCCCGGCGGGCTTAACCGCGCCGGCAGGGACGTCGACTTTCGAAATGGCGGGGATATTCACCTTGCTGGACGATCCCGAGCTTTCGGTGGTGCCGGGGCCTGCCTGGTTGGCACAGGCCGACAGCAGCATGCTGAATGTGGCTGCCGCTGCCAACGAGGTGAGGACTTTCTTTCGGTACATTTGTCTGCCTTCCGAAACAGGGCCATGCGATGCGCGTGCGGATCAATGGGGCGCTTCGGCGCCCGGAATGGGACCAGGTATTCCTGATTTAGGTTCAAGCTAGTGCATAGACAGCGGCGAAACTAAGTGACTGAGGTCACAGCCTTATAACAGTCGTTGCATATGCGGAATTAAACGCCGGAAGCCGCCTGCTGTGCAGGCGGCTTCCTGGTGTCCAGACCCCGGCGGGCGCCGGAAGGGACAGGTTGTACCCCAGGTGGGACTCGAACCCACAACACGCGGATTTTAAGTCCGCTGCCTCTGCCAATTGGGCTACTGGGGCGCCGGGTCAATGGTACCTGCCCGGGACGCGTTGGCTGGAAACGCCGACGGCGGCCGCCCCCGCAAAGGGGACAGCCGCCGTCGAACGCCCTGAAGCGTGGTGGAACAGGCGCGCTACTTGGCGTTGGCCGCTACCGTTTCCTTGGGAGCGGCGGCGGTGGCGCTGGAGCCGGCAGCCGGCACCGCTGCGGGAGCGGCGGCAGGCTTCGGTGCCGGGGTGGCTGCTGAGACGAAGGCGCCGCGGGGGTTGTCCAGGTCCATCAGCTGCGTGGTGTCGCGTCCGGCGAAGAAGCCGATGATCCAGTTCAGGATGACGCGGAACTTGCGCTCCACCGTGGGCATGGCCATGCCGTGGTAGCCGCGGTGGGCCAGCCAGGCGAGTCCGCCCTTGAGGCCGATGCGGCCCAGGAGGTTGATGTTGGCAACGCCCTTCCATTCGCCGAAGCCTGCTACGGCACCAAGGTTCTTGTGCTTGTAGTCGGCCAGCGGCTTGTCCCAGCGGGAAGCCCACAGGTTCTTGGCCAGGCGCTTGGCCTGGCGCAGGGCGTGCTGGGCGTTGGGGACGCAGGTGCCGTCCGGGAGGCCCTTGCCGGTGAGGTCCGGAACAGCGGCGATGTCGCCGGCGGCCCAGGCGTTCTCCACGATGCCTTCATCGCCTGCGATGCGCAGGTCCGGCAGGACGCGGACGCGGCCACGGGGTTCGAGCGGGAAGTCGGTGGAGCGGACCATCGGGTTGGCCTGCACGCCGGCCGTCCACACCAGGGTGTCTGCCTCGAACTCCTGGGCAGGAGTCTTGTCCGGGAGGTTGATGAGCTTCAGGGTGCCTTCGGCGCTGTCCAGCGAGGTGTTCAGCAGGACCTCGATGCCGCGGCTGCGCAGGTGCTCAACCACCCAGTCAGCCTGCTTGGCCGTGACCTCGGGCATGATGCGGCCCATGGCTTCGACCAGGACGAAGCGGACTTCCTCCTGCTTGATGCGGGGATTGTTACGCACGGCGGCGCGGGCGAGGTCTTCCATTTCGGTGATGCACTCGATGCCGGCGAAGCCGCCGCCGACCACCACGAAGGTGAGGGCCCTGGCGCGGGCTGCGGGGTCCGTCATGGTGGAGGCAACCTCGATGCGCTCCAGCAGCTTGTTGCGCAGGGCCACGGCTTCCTCGATGGTCTTCAGGCCGATGCCCTTGTCCGCCAGCCCCTTGATGGGGAAGGTGCGGGTGATGGCGCCGGCTGCGAGCACGACGTCGAAGTAGGGAACCTCAAAGTTCTCGCCGCCGTCGGCAGGAGCCACCACGGCCGTCCGGTTGACGTGGTCGATCGACGTGACGCGGCCCTGGATGAGTTCCGTCTGCTTGAGGTGCTGGCGGTGGGAGACCACTGCGTGGCGGGCTTCGATGTTGCCACCTGCCACCTCGGGGAGGAAGGGCTGGTAAGTCATGTAGGGCAGGGGATCGACGACGGTGACGATGCCACCGGCATTCGCGATCTTCTTCTGCAGTTTCAGTGCTACGTACAGGCCGACGTACCCGCCGCCGACGACGAGTACCCTGGGACGGTCCTGGAGCTGTGGGGTGGTTGCCATTGTTCAAGGATACAGGAGTTTGTGAAAATCTTCACTAGCCGTACGGAGCCTCCGTAACCTAGGAATCCGGGCGGGATTTGACCCTTTCCATCACGCCCGTGTCGGGTTCTTCCACGGCAAGGGAAGGGTTGCGGGCAGCCCGTCGGAGCTGGACGGCAGCGGCGGCGATGATGGCCACGAACAGGGCGGCAAAACCGATGACGACGGCGGCGCCGATGGCACTGTCGCGCTGGGACGGCGCCTTCGCGGCGGGAACGGTGGCTTCGGGCAGCGTGGGTGCCGCACTTGGCACTGAGGTTGCGGTGGGCAGCGGCGTTGCCGGGGCGGCATTGCCGCGCCTGTGCACGCGGATCCACTCGGCGATGGTGCCCAGCGGATTGACTGAAACCTCCGGGACGTCAGCCTTGAGCGCTGCCTCGGCGTTGAGGATGCCGTAGCCGTACAGCGGATCCTTGCCCGGGGCTCCTGCGTCCTTCGCCGTGGAGACGATCCTGTTGATCACCTGTTCGGCGCTCATGTCCGGCCACTTGGACCGGATCAGGGCAGCAACGCCTGCGACGATGGGCGTGGACCCCGAGGTTCCGGCCCATTCGGCATAGCCTCCGGCCGGAAGGCCGCCCAGGAGGTTCTCGGCCGGTGCAGCCACCCCAATGCTGATGCCCTGCGAGGAAGCGTCCACGCTGGCCACGTTCTTGCGGTCCAGGCCGGCGACGGTGAGCACGCCCGGGATGGTGGCAGGGGCGCCCACCTGGGTATTGCCTCCCACCCGGTTCCCGGCGGCGGCGACGATGACCACGTCCTTCTGTTCGGCGTACAGGAAGGCGGCGTCCCAGCTCTGCGGCCACTGCGGCGTGGTGCTGCCGAGCGAGATGTTGATGACCTTGGCGCCGTTGTCCACCGCCCAGCGGACCGCCTCGGGAATCTGGTCCTGGTCGCTTTTGCCCGACGGATTGGCCGAGCCCAGCCAGGTGGAGACGGAGAGGAGCTGCGCTTCGGGCGCGACGCCGATGATGCCATCCGGGGGAACAGCCGGCCCGGGGCTGGGGCTGGGGCTCGCGCTGGCGGGCTGGTGTCCGCGGCCTGCGAGCATGGTGGCTACCAGGGTGCCGTGTTCAGGCTTGGAGCCGACGCTTTTCTGGCCGTCCGGCTGGCCTGAGCCGGAGGCATCGTAACCGCCGACAACGGCGCCTTTGAGGTCCGGGTGCTGGGCATCGATGCCGCTGTCGATGACGGCCACCTTGACGCCGGCGCCCTTTGACACTTCCCAGGCCTTGGTGATGCCCGAGTCCGCGAGCCAGTATTCCTTGTCGCGCCACTCGTCGGTGTGTGCGGCGGGGGCCGTGAACAGGCCGGCGAACAGGCAGCACGCGGCCAGCATGACGGCCATTGCGGCGGCCGCGGCACGGGACACGAGCGGGGTTGAAGCTGGGGTGGGATGCATGGGCTACCCGATGCTCAGCGCGATGCCGTCAAGGATGTCGTGCTCGCTTGCGGTAGCCGCGGCGACTTTCCCGCCGGTCAGCTCCCCCATCCGTTCCAGGATGCGGCGCCACACCAGTCCCCCGGCGCCGATGACGTCCACGCGGCCCGGATGCATGTACGGCAGCGCAGCCCGCCCGGCCCGGGTCATCCCCAGCAGGTCGGTGGCGGCGTCGCGGATGTCCCCGATGGGCAGCGAGGCCCCGTGGATGGCATCGGGCGAGTATTCGGGCAGGCGGAGCGCGTGCGCGGTGATGGTGGTGACGGACCCGGCAACACCGACGACGGCGGTGGCGCGTTCCAGGGGCACGTCGCGTCCGGCGCGGGCCATGGCTTCGTCCACGTCGGCTTCCGCGGCGGCAATCTGTTCGGCAGTGGGCGGATCGTTGCGCAGGTGGCGTTCAGTCAGCCGGACGCAGCCGATGTCCACGGACTTGGCAGCGGTCACGCCGGCCGCGGTGCCCAGGACGAATTCGGTGCTTCCCCCGCCGAGGTCCACCACGAGCACCTGCTGGCCGTCAAGGACGGGCAGCACGCTGCTGGCCCCGGCAAAGGACAACGCCGCTTCCTCGTCCCCGGAGATGACCTCAGGTTCCACTCCCAGCAGCTCCCTGACGCCGTCCACGAAGACGTCCCGGTTGCGTGCATCGCGGCTCGCGGAGGTGGCAACAAACCGGATCCGCTCTGCGCCATGCTCCTTGATCAGGCGGGCGTAATCGGCCGTGGCGCCAAGCGTGCGTTCCAGCGCCTCCGGAGCCAGTTCGCCGGTGGCGTCCACGCCCTGGCCCAGCCGGACCACGCGCATCTCCCGGACCACGTCGGTGAGCTTTGTGCCGCCGTTACTGCGGTCAATGTCGGCGATGAGGAGCCGGATGGAGTTGGTGCCGCAGTCGATGGCGGCGACGCGGGTCATTCGGATGCCTCTGCGGCTCCGGCGGATTTCCGGACCGGGGCGGGGCGGCCCACAATGTCCGGGAGCCCTTGGGGCCCGTGGCGGCTGAGGTCCCGGGATGGTGCCTCGCCGGTGGTGTCCCAGGCGCCGTCGCAGTAGCACTTGTCAGCAGTCCACCATTCGCTGATCATGTCCAGGGCCTGGTCCCCCAGGGGGTTGACGCCGCTGCCCGCTGCAAGGGAGTGGCCCACCAGGACATGCAGGCATTTGACGCGGGTGGGCATCCCGCCGGCGGACACGCCGTCAATTTCGGGGACCGGACCGATTCCGGAACGCCGGCCGATGGCGTCGCGGGCGGCAAGGTACTCCCCGTGGGCTGCCCGGTAGGCAGCGGCAAGCCCGGCGTCCGCGGCCAGTTGCTCGTTCATGTTGTTCATGACCCCAGCGGCTTCAAGCCTGGAAACCGCGGACGTGATCACCGGGTGCGTCAGGTAGAAGGTGGTGGGAAACGGCGTACCGTTGCTCAGCCGGGGCGCGGTGGCGGCCACGAGGGGGTTGCCACAGACGCAGCGGGCCGGAATCTCCACGACGTCGCGGACGGGTCGTCCCAGCTGCCTGCTCAGTACTTCAAGGTCGTGTGCTGTCGGTTGGCGGGATTCGTCCCGGGCGGCTGCCGTGTTGTGTTCCACTGTCGCGGGCCGTCCTTCCTGTGCGGTTCAGTCTGTGGCCGCGCGCCTGATGGACTCCCACAGGGAATCCACCCACGGCAGATCGGCGGGGTCTTGTGCTGCTGCGCCGGCGGGGCTACTGCTTTCTCCGGCCGGCTCATCGCTGCCAAAAACCCAGTAGCCGGTTTCGCCCGGCATAACCATGTTAATGCGGTCGCGGGCCTGCTGCTTGACGTAGTTGGGGTCCTGCCAGCGCGACACCTGCTGGCGGAGGGCGTCGCCTTCAGCCTGGCGTGCGGCGATATCCGCGTTCAGGGCGTCTATTTCGGCCTTCTTGTCGAAGAAGATCTTGACCGTGGGGGCCAGCATGACGGTGATGGCGATCATCACCACGGCCAGCGCGAGCATGCGGCCGGAAAAGGCCTTGGCGGGGACAGGATGCTGCTCCTCTTCGGGGCTGCGGGCGTCCTTGCCGTCAACGGGGCTGCTTCCTTTGCGCCCGGCGGTTGGCCTGGCCGCCTTGGCCTCCCCCGCTTTCCCGGGCCGGCCTGCAGCAGTTCCGCCCGCGTGGTTGTCCTTCGCAGGTGCGGCGCCTGCCGCGGCGCCCTTGGCCGGCCGAAAATCCGCCCGGATGACCTCGGCACCGCCGGAGGATCCGTCGTCGTCCGTTGCCTTGGTTGGACGGGCGGGGGCGACCTTGGGAACTTTGGGGCGGCGGGTAGCCATGACACTCCTGAAACGCAGCCTGCCGGGGCCGCCACTATCTGTGCTGGACGTTCACTGCTGAAGAAATGCTGCTGGAAACAACAGCGGTGGCTATGGTCTTTCAACCATAGCCACCGCGGATGGGTTTAGGCGGTTACTAGCCCTTGAAACGCGGGAAGGCGCTGCGGCCGGCGTAGCGTGCGGCGTCGTCCAGTTCCTCTTCGATGCGCAGCAGCTGGTTGTACTTGGCTACGCGCTCGGAGCGGGCCGGTGCACCGGTCTTGATCTGGCCGGCGTTGGTGGCCACGGCGATGTCGGCGATGGTGGTGTCCTCGGTTTCGCCGGAGCGGTGCGAGGTGATAGTGGTGTAGCCGGCACGCTGGGCCAGGCTGACGGCGTCCAGGGTCTCGGTCAGCGAACCGATCTGGTTGACCTTGACCAGCAGGGAGTTGGCGGTCCTGGTGTCGATGCCACGCTGCAGGATGGAGGGGTTGGTGACGAAGAGGTCGTCACCCACCAGCTGGACCTTGTCGCCGATGGCGTCGGTGAGGGTCTTCCAGCCGTCCCAGTCGTTCTCGTCCAGCGGGTCCTCGATGGAAACCAGCGGGTAGTCGGCAACGAGTTCGCCGTAGTAGGCGCTCATTTCGCTGGCGGACAGGGACTTGCCTTCGAACTGGTAGGCGCCGTCCTTGTAGAACTCGGAGGAGGCAACGTCCAGGGCCAGGGCGATGTCCTTGCCCGGGGTGTAGCCGGCGTTCTTGATGGCTTCGGTGATGAGGTCCAGGGCTGCGCGGTTGGACGGCAGGTTGGGCGCGAAGCCGCCTTCGTCGCCGAGGCCGGTGGACAGGCCCTTCTGCTGCAGCACGGACTTGAGGTTGTGGTAGACCTCAACGCCCCAGCGCAGGCCTTCGGAGAAGGTCTCTGCGCCGATGGGGGCGATCATGAATTCCTGGATGTCGACGTCGGAGTCGGCGTGGGAGCCACCGTTGAGGATGTTCATCAGCGGCACGGGCAGGACGTGGGCGTTCGGGCCGCCCAGGTACTTGTAGAGCGGCAGGTCGGCGGAGGCTGCGGCTGCGTTGGCGACTGCCAGGGAGACGCCCAGGATGGCGTTGGCGCCCAGCTTGCCCTTGTTGGGGGTACCGTCCAGGTCCAGCATGGCCTGGTCGATGCTGCGCTGGTCGGTGGCGTCGAACCCGGTCAGGGCGGGGGCGATCTGGTCGATCACGGCGTCGACGGCCTTCTGCACGCCCTTGCCCAGGTAGCGGCCCTTGTCGCCGTCACGCAGTTCAACGGCCTCGTGCTCACCGGTGGAGGCGCCGGAGGGAACCGCGGCGCGGCCAATCTGGCCGTCCGACAGCAGGACTTCAACTTCAACGGTGGGGTTGCCGCGGGAATCGAGGATCTCGCGGGCGTGGATGGCATCGATAAGCGCCATGAATTTGCTCCTTATGGGCGATTAACGGGGGGAATCAGGCAGAAAACTCGACGTACTCGTCACGGTCCAGCCTAGTCGAGAGTGCTCCGGGTTACTCAAACCGGTCAAGGCCGGGACGTCATGATGGCGCTTGGTCGCTTTGGTCACTCTGGTCACTCTGGTAGCGGCGGACGGCGGCATGGAGGGCGCGCTCTGCGTCCATGCCGTTGTCCCGCGCAGAACGGACGACGGCGAGCAGCAGGTTTCCGAGCTCCTCCTCGCCCTCGGGGACGGGAGTGCCCGCGGGGAGCCCAAGGCCCGCGCGTGCTGCACGGGCCAGGGACTTCTGCGCCCTGGCCAGCGCCGGGAGGGCCTGCGGGATGCCGTCGAAGGGGTCCTGCCGTTCCGGCTTTTCGGCCCGCTTGACGGCATCCCACTTCTGCTCGATCTCCGCCACGGTGGCCGGGAAGCTGTCCTGCAGGGAGCCGTCAGGCCGGAAGACGTGGGGATTCCGCCGGATCATTTTGGCAGCCAGCCCGCGCGCCACGTCGTCGAACGTGAAGGCGCCGCGCTCCTCAGCCAGGCGGGCATGCAGCACAACCTGGAGCAGCACGTCACCGAGCTCGCCCTGCAGCTCGGCGTCGGGGTGGCCTTCCTCGATGGTCTCGGCCACTTCGTAGGCCTCTTCCAGGAGGTATTCCACCAGCGACGCGTGCGTCAGGCCGCCCATCCAGGGGCAGTGCACGCGCAGCTGGGCGATCAGGCCCAGCAGTTCGGCTGTTGCAGAACTGCCGGGCCGGGATTCCGGATCAGCCAAGGTTGGCGTAGGCGTCGTTGATGTACTCCACCAGCGCCTCCTTTTCCTCCAGGGGCAGGAAGGATGCCTCGGCGGCGTTGAGGGTCAGCTCCAGCAGGTCATCGAGGTCGTAGTCGAAGGTTTCCACCAGCAGGTTGAACTCGTCGGTGAGGGTAACGCCGCTCATCAGGCGGTTATCGGTGTTGATGGTGACGTTGAAGCCCAGCTGGTAGAGCATGTCCAGGGGGTGGCTTTCGATGCCTTCGCCGAACTCCGCGATGGCGCCGGTCTGCAGGTTGGAGGAAGGGCAGATCTCCAGGGCGATGCCGCGGTCGCGGACCCAGCTGGAGAGGTCGCCCAGGGTAACCAGGCCAACGGTGTCCCCGGCTTCCTCGTCGTCGTCGAATTCCACCATGATGTCCTCGGCGATGCGGACGCCGTGTCCCAGCCGGAGGGCGCGGCCGTCCACCAGCGCGGACTGGATGCTCTCCAGCCCGGCAGCCTCGCCTGCGTGCACGGTGGCGGGGAAATTGTGCTGTGCGAGGTACGTGAAGGCATCCCTGAAGCGGCTGGGCAGGAATCCGTCCTCGGCACCGGCAATGTCGAAGCCCACTGCGCCCTGGTTGCGGTGGCGGACGGCGAGTTCGGCGATCTCCTGGCCGCGGTCGGCGTGGCGCATGGCGGTGATCAGCTGGCCCACCTGGATCTCGCGTCCGGTCTCGGAGACGGCCTCGACGCCGGCTTCCAGTCCGTCCTGGACTGCCTCCACGGCTTCGTCAAGGCTGAGTCCCTTCTGGAGGTGCTGTTCCGGCGCCCAGCGCACTTCGCCGTACACCACGCCGTCGTCCGCGAGGTCCTCGACGAACTCCTTGGCCACGCGGAACAGGCCGTCGTAGGTCTGCATGACGGCGACCGTGTGGTCGAACGTTTCCAGGTAGCGGACCAGGGATCCGGAGTCGGCTGATTCGCGGAACCACTGTCCCAGGGCCACGGGGTCCGTTGAGGGAAGGGTGTGGCCAACGGCCTCCGCCAGTTCGATGATGGTGGCCGGACGGAGTCCTCCGTCCAGGTGGTCGTGGAGGGAAACCTTAGGCAGGCTCTTCAGGTCAAAATCGATGGCAGGGGCAGCGTCAACAATGGGCTCAGTCACGTTCCCACCTTAGGGTGGGCCGCAGTTCAAAGCCAGCCGCTACTTGGCCGCGGGTCCGGCCTCTGCCGAGGGCACCACGAGGGCCTGCATGCCGGGCCGGTCTTCCTGCCCGGAACCGGAGGACCCTTCGGCCCACTCGTCCGCCTCGGGGGCGTCATGCCGGCCCAGCCGTTTGTGCCACCAGCGGAGCAGGTGGTCGATGAGCACACCCAGGACAATGGCGAAGACGACGGCGATGCCAGCGCTCAGCAGCGGGTTGTGGTGCAGCCACGGGAACGAGCTGGCCAACAGGCCGATGCCAAGGGAGTAGCCCACCCAGGTCACACAGGCAAAGGCGTCGAAGACGAAGAACCTGCGGTGCGAGAAGCCGGTGCTTCCGGCCACGTAGTTGACCGCCACCCGGCCCCAGGGGATGTAGCGGGCGGTGAAGATCAGTACCGCGCCGCGTTTCTCAAGTTCATAGCGGGCCCAGGCGAAGACTTTCCGGACCTTGGGCCGGCGCATCCATCCCCACCGCTCCAGGCCGATCTTGCGACCGAGCATGTACGCCATGTTGTCACCGGCAATGGCGCCGACCAGTGCAGTGAGCCCCAGGAGCCAGAGATTGGGTTCGCCGCTGTGCCGCGAGAAGGCTGCGAGCGCCACGATGAGGGTCTCGCTGGGGACCACCATGGCGAAGCCGTCCACGAAGAAGAACACCAGCAGAACCGGGTAAATCCACCACTGGCCCGCTGCATGGAGCACGGCCTCATTAATAAACTCCACGCGGTGTTGCTCCTGTATAAAAATGACACAGCCAAAGTGCCGCAGCCAAAGCGGAAATCGTTCCTAAGTGTCCCACGCTCCGGGCCCTGTCCGCTACGCCCCAATGCCCGGAATTATCCCTTAAACGCGCTGGTCAGGCGCCGGGTTCCCGGATCCGTTCCACCACGTTGGGTTTGCCCCGGAATTTGTTGATGACCAGGTCCACCACGATGCCCAGCGCTACCGCGCAGACTATGGCAATCGCTGCGCCGAGGACGTGGTTGTTCTCGAACCACTGGCCGAAAAACAGCCCGATCGCCACCGAGTAGCCGGCCCACAGGCTGGCAGAAAGGATGGTCAGGCCTACGAACCGCAGGTGCGGGTAGTGCGTGACCCCGGCGGTCAGGTTCACCGCCACCCGGCCGATCGGGACGAAGCGGGCCACCAGGATCAGCGATGCCGGCCGCTTGTGCAGCTCCCGGCCCGCCCAGCGGAACGCGCTTTGCATCCGCGGCCCGCGCATCCACGCCCAGCGCCTGGTGCCCACCCGGCGGCCCAGCAGGTACGCGATGTTGTCCCCGAGGAATGCACCCGCCGCCGCGACAAGGACCAGGAGCAGCGGGTTGGGAACATCCGCGGTGGCGGCCACGGCGGCGAGGCCCACCACCACGGACTCACTGGGAACGGGCGGGAAGAAGCCGTCAATGATGCAGCACGCCAGCACCAGGACCAGCACCCACGGCTGTCCGGCTGCGGCGAGGATGAAGTCATTGATGGCCTGCATGGGTCCCTATGATATTCGGTCGATGATGAGCTGCTGGGCGGGGCGCGAACCTTCCGGAGCGATGACCACTGCGTGTTCCAGGGCTTCCCGGGCACGGGCGAACCGCTCCGGAGTGTCGGTGAGCAGCGTCATCAGGGGCTCCCCTGCCCGCACGGTGGCACCGGGCTTGGCGTGCATGCGCACCCCGGCCCCCGCCTGCACGGTGTCCTCCTTGCGGGCCCGGCCGGCACCCAGCCGCCATGCAGCCACACCGACAGCGAGCGCGTCCAGTTCCACCAGCACCCCGTCGGCAGGGGCATAGACGACGTCGGATTCCCTGGCCTCCGGGAGCGCCGCGCGGGGGTCGCCGCCCTGGGCGGTGATCATCCGGTTCCAGACGTCCATGGCCCGGCCGTCCTTGAGGGCGGCGGCGGGGTCGGCGTCGTGGACCCCTGCACAGGCGAGCATCTCCTCGGCGAGCCGGACGGTCAGTTCCACCACGTCCTCCGGGCCGCCGCCCGCCAGCACCTCCACCGATTCCTCGACTTCGATGGCATTGCCGGCCGTGAGCCCCAGGGGGGTGTTCATGTTGGTCAGCAGCGCAACGGTGTTGACCCCCGCGTCCTTGCCGAGCGCCACCATGGTCTCCGCCAGTTCGCGGGCTTTGGCTTCATCCTTCATGAAGGCTCCGCTGCCCACCTTGACGTCCAGGACCAGGGAGCCGGTGCCCTCGGCGATCTTCTTGCTCATGATGGAGGAGGCGATCAGCGGGATGGCCTCAACCGTTCCCGTGACGTCGCGCAGCGCATAGAGCTTCTTGTCGGCCGGGGCCAGGCCGGCACCGGCGGCGCAGATGACCGCCCCGACGTCCTGGAGCTGGGCCAGGATTTCGTCGTTTCCCAGGTTGGCCCGCCATCCCGGAATGGACTCCAGCTTGTCCAGGGTGCCCCCGGTGTGCCCCAGGCCGCGGCCGGACAGCTGCGGGACGGCCACGCCGAACACTGCCACGAGCGGGGCCAGCGGCAGGGTGATCTTGTCCCCCACGCCACCGGTGGAATGTTTGTCGGAGGTGTATTTCAGGCCGCCGTCTGGTCGACGGAGGCTGGAGAAATCCATCCGCTCCCCCGAGGCGATCATGGCGGCCGTCCACCGGGCGATTTCGGCGCGGTCCATGCCGTTGAGCAGGATGGCCATGTTCAGGGCAGCCATCTGCTCGTCCGCGATGGCCCCGCGTGTGTACGCGTCGATGGTCCAGTCAATCTGCTCGGGGCTCAGCGTCCCCTTGTCACGCTTGGTGCGGATGATGTCTACGGCGTCGAACGCCTCTGCTTTGCTGTCGGTCACCGGGTCTCCTCCAGGTGTTCGGGACCAAAGGCGTCGGGCAGCACCTGGTCCATGGTCTTGATGCCGCGGCTGGTCATGAGCTGCATGCCGGGGGCGCTGAATTCGTACAGCAGCTGCCGGCAGCGGCCGCAGGGCATGAGGACGGTGCCCTCACCGTCCACGCAGTAGAACGCCCGCAGCAGTCCCCCGCCGGTCATCTGCAGTTCCCCCACCAGGACGCACTCCGCGCAGAGGGTCAGCCCGTAGCTGGCATTTTCCACGTTGCAGCCGCTGACGATCCGGCCGTCCCCCGTCAGGGCAGCGGCTCCCACCGGAAACTTTGAATACGGGGCGTACGCATTCTTCATGGCGGCGGCGGCGGCAGCCTCCAGGGCTGCCCAGTCCACCTGCTGTGTGTTGTCCACGGCGGTCATCCCTTGACGTAGGGTATGCCGTCGGCCGCGGGCGGCCTGGACCGTCCCACCAGGCCCGCCACCGCGACGACGGTCAGGGCGTAGGGCAGCATCGCCATGAACTGGCTGGGGACGGGAGAACCGATGATGGTGATGATGCTTTGCAGGTTGTCGGCGAAGCCAAACAGCAGCGCCGCCAGGAACGCGCCGATGGGATTCCACCGCCCGAAGATCATGGCTGCAAGGGCAATGTAGCCGCGGCCGCCGGACATGTCCTTGCTGAACGCATCCACCGACACCAGGGTGAAGAAGGAGCCGCCGATTCCGGCGATAGCCCCGCCCATGAGGACGTTGATGAAGCGGGTCCGGTTGACGTTGATGCCCACGGTGTCGGCCGCCTGGGGGTGTTCGCCCACGGCGCGCACGCGCAGGCCCCACTTGGTGTGGAAAAGGCCCACGTAGACCACGATCACGGCGACGTACATGAGGTAGCCCACCAGGGACTGGCGGAACAGAATGGGGCCGATGATCGGGATGTCGGCGAGGAACGGGATATCCACGGCCTGCAGCCGGCCGGGCTTGTTGAGGTGTTCGGGGTCCGCCGTGAGCAGGGTGGAGAAGAGGAAGCTGGTGAGGCCGCTGATCAGGACATTGAGGACCACGCCGACGATGATCTGGTTGACGAGGTACTTGATGCTCACGATGGCCAGGACCAGGGACACGAGCGCACCGGCGACTGCGGCCGAGATGAGCCCAACATAGACGTTGCCGGTCACGGTGGCGACGACGGCAGCGGAGAACGCACCGAGCAGCAACTGGCCCTCGATGGCGATATTAACCACGCCGGCCCGTTCGCACAGCACACCGGAGAGTGAGCCAAACACCAGCGGTACGGCCAGGGTCACGGCACCGGCCATGAGGCCGCCGAGGGAGATGGAGGGTTCGGGGTCACGGCCGCCGGCGACGATCCAGATCATGAAGCCGACGAGGAAGACCACTGCGAAAATGCCGCCCAGCCATCCGGGAGTGCGCCGCCGCTGCACGGTCAGGAAACAGGCGGACCCTGCCAGTGCGAGCAGCACGACGGAGCAGATCCAGCCCAGCGCCATCGAAGGCACAGTAATCTTTTCAACCCGGGCGACGCCGAGGGCGGCCAGGCCCAGGACGGCGACGGCAGCGATGGTGGTGGCGGGTATCCAGCGGTCTACTCCCCCGCCCTCCCGCCGCTGGCTGACCCAGCGGTAACCGACGTAGGCCGCGGCGGCCAGCGCCACGGCCAGGGTGACCCACGCCGCCGTAGAGGAGGCGTTCGGATCGCGGGCCTCGGCAATGCGGAAGCCGGCAGATTTTGGGTTGGCCAGGAAACCGAACAGCACGGTTCCCAGGATGGCGAGCAGGCCAAGGCCAACGCCGGCTTTCCAGCTCACCAGTTCGGTTGTGCCTGTCCGGCCTCCGGCGCGGGTGGCTCCGCTGGTGCTGCTGGTTCCCTTACCGGTGCCCGGCTGTTTGCCGGTAGGAGATTGTGTGGTGGCGCTCATGCTGCCGCTCCGCTCTTGACGCCGCCGGCACGCGAACCTGCGGTCCCACTCGTAGTGGTCTTCTTCTTACGGGGGTTGAGTCCGAATATCGCACGGACCAGCGGCGGTGCTGCGATGAACAGCACAATCAGGGACTGGATGACGAGCACAATGTCGATCGGCGTCTGTGTCTGGGCCTGCATTGCCACGCCGCCGGCGCGGAAGGCGCCGAACAGCAGGCCGGCGAAGAAGGTTCCCCACGGCGTCGAACGTCCCAGCAGTGCCACCGTGATGGCATCAAAACCGATGGAGGCAGCGACACCGCCGGAGAGGTACTTTTCCGTGCCGGACACCTGGGCCACGCCGGCCAAGCCGGCCAGCGCACCGGCGATCGCCATCACCAGGATGGTGCTGCGGGCTACGTTGATGCCAGCGGTGCGGGCCGCGCTGGGGTTCGCACCGACGGCGCGGAACTCAAAACCGATCGTTGAGCGGTTCAGCAGCCACCACACGAAGGCGGTGGCCGCTATCGCGGCCAGGAAGCCGGCGTGCAGGCGGAATTGCGGTCCGAGCAGTTCGGGGAACAACGCGGTGGAATCAAGGAATGGCGAGATCGGGTTCGTGGAACCCTTGCGCTGGAAAGCCGGGGTGGTGAGCAGGAACAGCAGCAGGAAGTTGGCGATGTAGTTGAGCATGATGGTCACGATCACCTCGTGCGCGCCGGTCCGTGCCTTCAGCAGGCCTACGACGCCGCCCCAGACCGCGCCGCCGACGAGGCCGGCCAGGATAACGACCAGCAGGTGCAGGCCGATGGGCAGGTGCCAAGCGAACCCTACGTAGGCTGCGAAGAGCGCGCCGAAGATGATCTGGCCTTGGGCGCCGATGTTGAACAGGCCGGCGCGGAACGCCAGCGCGACGCCGAGCCCGGCGCAGATCAGCGGGGTTGCGACGGTGAGGGTCTCGGTGATCGGGTACAGCTGGGCTGCCAGGTCGGCGCCGGCCCAGTTGAAGATGGACCCCTGTACCAGGGCAGTGTAGGGACGGATGACCTCGGTCAGGAGGTCCCCGGGCTGGGCGAAGAAGTAACCGGCCGTGACGGCGACCTTGGGGTTGGTCACTGCCATCAGGATGCCGCCGAGCACGATCGCCAGCAGCACGGAGAGGAAGGAGACCATGGCGTTGCCGGTGAAGATCTGGTGCAGGACGGAACCGCTTCCATCCCGGTCATGGTCCCGGCCGCGCCGCTGGGTGGCTGCCGGAACGGCAGACGGCGGCATCTGGCCACCGGCGGTGTCAAGGACGACGTCGGAGGCCACAGCCTCGGAGGTGGTGCCGCCGGGCTCCGGGGTGTCGACGGGCTCCGGGGCGCCGTTGCGGCCGGTGGGCCGCGGTTCCGGGGTTGTCTTTTCAGACATGGGATTCTCCTTCGTGGCCGGCAGGCTCCGATACCGCCGCTGTGGTGGTGGCGCCGGAAACAGGGGCGGCGGCGCTGGCTTCGGCTTCGGTGGCCGGGACACCGGCCATCATCAGGCCCAGAACGTCGCGGGACGTGGTGGCGGGTACGATTCCCACTAGCCGGCCGCGGTAGAGCACGGCGATCCGGCCGGCCAGCTGAAGTACTTCGTCCAGTTCTGTGGACACGATCATGACCGGTGTCCCGTGGTCGCGTTCGGCGATGACCCGCTTGTGCACAAACTCAATCGAGCCGACGTCGAGACCCCGTGTGGGCTGCGAGGCGATGAACAGCCGCAGCGGACGGGAGAGCTCACGGGCCAGGACCACCTTCTGCTGGTTGCCGCCGGAAAGGGTGCCCACCGCGGCGGACACGGAGGGCGTGCGGACGTCGAATTCCTCGACCTTCCTGGCTGCGTTCTCCGCGATCACGCCCGGCTTCATCCCCACGCCGCGTGCGAAGGGCGCTTTGTCGTAGAGGTCCAGGATCATGTTTTCGGAGATGGTGAACGTGCCCACCAGACCGTCAATGGTGCGGTCCTCGGGGACGAAGCCCACACCGGCACCGAGGACGTGCTTGACGCTCCTGCCCAGCAGTTCCTCGCCGTCGAGCGTGATGGACCCGGCCACGTGCGGCTGCACGCCAAGGATCGCCTCGGTCAGTTCAGTCTGGCCGTTGCCTTGCACTCCGGCGATGGCCAGCACTTCGCCCTTGGCGATGTCGAAGGACAGGTCATTGACCACGTGCTGGCCGTTGTGGTCCGTCACTGTCAGGTTGCGGACCTTGAAGGTCACGTCACCGGGCTTGGCGGGCGCCTTGTCGAGGGTCAGGCTCACCGTGCGGCCAACCATGGCGGACGCCAGTTCAGTGGGGGAAGCCGTGGGATCCGCCTGCCCCACCACCTTGCCGCGGCGGATGACCGTGATGGTGTCTGAGATGGCTTTAACTTCACGCAGTTTGTGGGAGATGAAGACGATCGACTTACCGTCGCGCTTCAGCTGCCGGATGATGTCCAGGAGCTCATCGGTTTCCTGCGGCGTCAGCACGGCGGTGGGTTCATCGAGAATGAGTACCTCGGCATCACGCACCAGCGCCTTGATGATCTCGACCCGCTGCTGGACGCCGACGGGCAGGTCCTCCACCATGGCGTCGGGGTCGACGTCGAACCCGTACTGGTCCGAGATGCGGCGGATCTTTTCGCGCGTGGCTTCCAGGTTGAGCAGGCCGGCGGCTTTGGTGGCTTCATTGCCCAGCGCCACATTCTCGGCCACGGTGAAGACCGGGATGAGCATGAAGTGCTGGTGGACCATCCCGATGCCGGCCGCCATGGCCTCGCCGGGGTCTTTGAAGACGACGGGCTTGCCATCAACCAGGATTTCACCTTCGGTCGGATCGTACAGGCCGTAGAGCACGTTCATCAGGGTGGATTTCCCTGCGCCGTTCTCGCCCAGGAGGCAGTGCACCTGCCCGGGTTCAACGACCAAATCAATGTGGTCATTGGCTACCAGGGACCCGAATCTCTTCGTGATCCCTTTCAGTTCGAGTTTCAAGACCCCAACCAATCTGTGTGTGTATGGATCTGCTCCGGCGCGCTGTCGGCGGCGAGGCAGCGGGTAGTCCCAGCCTAGTGTCACGGGTGGTTCCTGGGCAGGGCAGGAAGGCGGCAATGGGCACCGCCTGCATGGTGCCGGCGACCGTCTGTTGCCGGCAAAACAGAACGCGCTGCCCTTCGGCCGGGGTAACGGCGGAAGGGCAGCGCGCCCCGCGGTTCGGTGCTTACTTGGTGGGGCTGGACTTCGACTCGACCTTGACGGTGCCGGAGATGATGTCCTTCTTGAGCTGGTCCAGGTCGCTCTTCAGGTCTGCCGGCACGGCGGAATCCAGATCGTGGAACGGCGCCAAGGCCACGCCGCCGTTTGCCAGGGTTCCAATGTAGGGCGACGCGTCGAACTTGCCGTCCTTGTCGTCCTTGATGACTGTCTCCACAGCGGTGGACATGGTCTTCTGGACGGAGGAGAGGATCACGGACTTGTAATCCGGGGCAGTCAGGTAGCCATCGGAGTCAACCCAGATGAGCTTGGCGTCCTTGCCTTTGGACTTGGCATCGAGGATCGCGCTGCCCGCGCCGCCGCCAACGGGTCCGGCCACCGGAAGAACAATGTCTGCGCCCTGGTCAAGGAACCCCTGGGTCAGGACCTTGCCCTTGTCCACCTGCTTGAAGTCACCAACGAAGGTGCCGTCCTGCTTGTCCTTGTCCCAGCCGATGAGCTGGACGCTCTTGCCCTTCTTCTCGTTGTAGTACTTCACGCCATCGGCAAAGCCGTCCATGAAGATGGTGACGGTGGGAATGTTGATGCCGCCGAAGGTTGCAACCTTCCCCGTCTTGGAGGTGCCTGCTGCCAGGTAGCCGGCCAGGAACGCGGCCTGGGCAGTGTCATAGACGATCGGCTTGACGTTCTTGGGGAACGTGGGGTCGTTGTAGTCAATGATGGCGAAGTGGCTGTTCGGGTTGGCCGTCGCGATGGACTTGGTGGCGTCGCCGAGCAAGAAGCCAACAGTCACGGTCAGCTTGCAGCCCTGCTGGACCATGGAGCGGAGGTTGGGATCGTAGTCCGTGTCAGCCTTGGACTGGACGTGCTTTTCCTTGATGCCGAGGTCCTTCACGGCGCTCTGCAGGCCCTCGTAGCCGGACTGGTTGAACGACTTGTCGTCGAATCCTCCGGAGTCGGACACCATGCATGCGGTGTAGTCCGAGGCGGTCGCTGAACCGGAGGGCCCGGACGCAGACGGGGCGGCTCCGCAACCAGTGAGCAGCAAGGCGGACGCACCGAGGGTGGCCACACCGGCCATTGAACCGCGCTTGAAGCCGGCACGCAGTGATTTCTTCAATTTTCCTCCAGGGATGATGCGAGTGGCACTACGGGCGGAATTCAATGAGTGTCCGTTTCGGCGCTGAAATTCTGTTTTCACTGAAGGCACGCAGCACTGCGCCGGAGCGCACTGATGGCAATCACTTTAGTGGCCTGCGCCACGTCCCCATAGCACGGTGGGAGCTGACCCCGGATATTGTTTACAAGTTGTTACCAAGCAGTAGGGGCGCCTCCAAAGGAGGCGCCCCTACTGCTTATGGTTCTTCGGTTGGATCAGTGCTTGGGCTACAGCCGGACCAGCATCTTGCCGGTGTTTGCCCCGTCCAGGAGGTCCATGAACGCCTGCGGCGCGTTCTCCAGGCCATCCACGATCGTCTCGTCGTAGCGCACGGTGCCGTCCCCAAGCCAGCCGGCCATCTTCTCCGCGAACTCAGCCGCGTGCTGCCGCTGGCCGCCCACCAGGAAGCCGCGCAGGGTCAGCTGCTTGCCGATTGCCTGCATGAGGTTGTGCGGTGCGGGAGTCGGTTCGGTGGAGTTGTACTGTGCGATCGCGCCGCACATTGCCACCCGGCCGCCCACATTGAGGACCGCCAGGGCGGCCTCCAGGTGCTCGCCGCCCACGTTGTCGAAGTAGACGTCGATCCCCGCGGGGCCTGCTGCCTTCTGCAGCTGTTCCACCACGGGACCATCGTGGTAGTCGAACGCGGCGTCGAAGCCCAGCTCCAGGAGGCGTGCCACCTTGGCGGGCGAACCTGCAGAGCCGATGACCCGCGAGGCGCCCATGGCCTTGGCGATCTGGCCCACCAGGGAGCCCACCGCACCTGCGGCGCCGGAGACGAACACGGCGTCCCCCGGCTTGAATTCCGCTACCTTCAACAGGCCGGTGTAGGCCGTCAGCCCGGTCATGCCCAGGGCACCGAGGAAAGCCGACGCCGGGGCCAGATCAGTGCGGGCAGGGGTGGCAGCATCGCCGTCCACCACCGCATACTCCCGCCAACCCAGGGAATGGACGACGACGTCGCCCTCCTTGTGTGCCGACGAACGGGACGCGATCACCTCACCCACCGCACCGCCGTCGAGCGCTTTGCCCACGGCGAAGGGGGCGGAGTAGGACTTGACGTCGTTCATGCGGCCCCGCATGTAGGGGTCCACGGACATGAAGAGGTTACGCACCAGGATCTGGCCGTCTTCAAGTGCGGGCAGCGGTGACTCTGCGAGTTCGAAGTTCTCACCGGACGGGCGCCCCATGGGGCGGGAAGCGAGCCGGATTTCACGGGTGGTGGTTGCGAGGGCTG
Organism: Pseudarthrobacter sp. 902506025; assembly: GCF_040702325.1. NCBI lineage: Bacteria > Bacillati > Actinomycetota > Actinomycetes > Micrococcales > Micrococcaceae > Pseudarthrobacter > Pseudarthrobacter sp. 902506025. Next base: position 68,679 of record NZ_JBFBKW010000008.1, on the reverse strand, counting down.
TGCTCATGCTGCGTACTCCAGAATCTTGAGGTCGACGTTGATGTTGCCGCGGGTGGCATTCGAATAGGGGCAGACCTGGTGTGCCTTGGCCACCAGGTCCTCTGCGGTGGCCAGGTCCAGGGCGGGAAGGGCGATTTCCAGTTCGGCCGCCAGCCCGAAGCCGGCGCCGCCGTCCAGCTGCCCAAGGTGGATTTTTGCCGCGACGGCCGAGTCCGTGAGGTCTGCGCCTGCCTTGCGGCCGACCAGGCGCAGTGCGGAGTGGAAGCAGGCGGCGTAGCCGGCGGCAAAGAGCTGTTCAGGGTTGGTGCCCTGGCCGCTGCCACCGAGTTCCAGGGGGCTGGCCAGGTCCACGGCCAGCCGGCCGTCGTTGCTGCGTGCGGTGCCGTCACGCCCTTCGCCCGAGGCCAGTGCCTCGGCGGTGTAGAGGGTTTTCACGAAATAAGTCCGTCCTGTAGATGGGATGGTGCCGGATTCAGCGTTCAGAGTGATTCATGCAGCGCTGCCGTGAGTTTGCCCAGGGTGGTCCGCAGCTGTTCGAGTTCATCCAGGGAGAGCCCCGCGGCGTCGGCCAGCCGTTGCGGGATGGCGCTGGCCGGGCCGCTGAGGCTCCGCCCGGCGGGCGTCAGGTGGACCGCGACGCGGCGTTCGTCCTCGCCGGACCGCCGGCGTTCCACGAAGCCGAGGGCTTCCAGGCGCTTGAGCAGGGGCGACAGGGTGCCTGAGTCAAGGCCGAGTTCCCCGCCGAGTTCCTTGACTCCCCGGGGTTCGCTTTCCCACAGCACGAGCATGACCAGATACTGCGGGTAGGTGAGGCCCAGCTCGTCCAGGACCGGCCGGTAGACGGCGGTGGCGGCCCGGGACGCCGAATAGAGCGCAAAACATACTTGCCGGTCCAGGCGGGGTGCTTCGCTCATGGAACTACCGTAGCGCACAACTAAGTTGTGCACAACTTACTGCAGCGCAGGCCGCCCACGGTTGAACCGCCGTCGTGCGTTCCCGCCGCCGGATCCGCACCTCCCGGCCGGCCCCGCGGCGGGACGCGGCTAGGAAAGGGGCGCCTGCTCCAGGTCCCGGATGGTGCGCAGGGCTGCTGCCGTGAGCACCCTGATGCCCAGGCCCAGGGACCGTTCGTCCAGGATGTAGTCGCCGCGGTGCAGGTCGTAGTCCTCGCCGCCGGGCGTTTTGGTGCCCAGCCGCATCATCGCGCCCGGAAGTTCGGCCAGGAACCAGGCGAAGTCCTCGCCACCCATGGACTGGGGTGTCAGCACCACTGCGCTTTCCCCGATCTCAGCGCGGGCAGCAGCCTCGATGATCGCCGTCTCATGCTCGGAGTTCACCACCGGCGGCACTCCCCTGGTGTGTTCAAGGTGGACGTCCACGCCGTAGGGCGCGGCCACCTGGTGCACCACCTCGTCGAGCAGTTCACCGGCGGCATGCCAGGCATCCCGGTCCAGGCAGCGCATGGTTCCCGCCATGTAGCCGCTGCCGGGGATCGCGTTGGGCGCCGAGCCTGCGGTGATCTGGCCCCACACCACGGAAACGCCGCTGCGGACGTCCACCCTGCGGGACAGCACGGCCGGCACGTTGACCGCAATCTGCGCCAGCGCGAACACGAGGTCCTCAGTGAGGTGCGGGCGGGAGGTGTGGCCGCCACGCCCGGACAGTTCGATCCGGATGGTGTCCGAAGCCGATGTGATGGCACCGATCCTGGTGCCCACCTTGCCCACTTCGATCCGCGGGTCGCAGTGCAGGGCAAGGATCCGGGGCACGCCGTCCAGGACACCCTGCTCGATGCAGGCATGTGCGCCGCCGGGCATGGTTTCCTCGGCAGGCTGGAAGATGATGCGGACGGTGGCGCCGAGGGGTGCTTCCTGGTGCATCCGGTGCAGGACCAGGGCAATGCCCAGCATGGTGGTGGTGTGCACATCATGGCCGCAGGCGTGGGTCACGCCGTGGTTTTTCGACGCGAACGGCAGGCCTGTCTCCTCGATGATGGGCAGGGCGTCGATGTCACCGCGCAGGGCCGTGGCAATGGGGCCTTCGCCCACGTCCACCGTCAGGCCGGTGCCTTCCAGGCGGCGGGGGCTCAGGCCTGCGGCTTCGAGCCGTTCGGCGAGCTTGTCCGTGGTGCGGAACTCCTTGAAGGACAGTTCCGGGTGCGCATGCAGGTCCCGGCGGAATTCGATCAGTTCCGGCAGGAGCGGTTCGAGCCAGGGAGCCACCAGGGCGGTGGGCTCGGCTTCAGTAGTGTAGTTGCGCACTGTTTCACTCTAGCGAGGGTGGCGGCATTAGCGCCCATTCACTGAGCCGCGTTACATCCCGGCCCTGCCGGCACGCGGAGTGCCGGCAGGTTCCCGGTCAGAGGACGTCCGTGTCCCCGCTTGCCTTGAGGGCGTCCACGGCAGCCTTCACGCGCTGGGAATTGGCCATGGTGGTCACCAACAGGGCGTCCGGCGTGTCCACGATGACAACGTCCTGGATTCCGATCAGGGCGATGACACGCTTGGTGTCGGTGACAACGACGCCGCTGGAGTTCTCGGTGAACACGCGGGCGCCATCACCGAGGACGGTGACGTCATCCACTTCCTTGGCGCTGTTGAGGCGGCCGACCGAGGCGAAGTCGCCGACGTCGTCCCAGCGGAAGGAACCGGGCACGACGGCGACGTCCCCGGCTTCGGCGGCGGGTTCGGCCACCGCGTAATCGATGGCGATCTTGGGCAGGGTGGGCCAGATGCGGGCAGTGACCTCGTCACGCTGGGGGGTGTCCCAGGCACGGGCGATTTCCTGCAGGCCCTGGAACAGTTCGGGCTGGTTGGCCTCGAGGTGCTTGAGCATCAGCGACACGGGCGCCACGAACATGCCGGCGTTCCACACGTAGTCGCCGCTGTCCACGTACTGCTGGGCCACCGTCTCGTCCGGCTTTTCAACGAATTCCACGACGTCGTGGGCGCTGGGGGCGCCTTCGATGTGGAGGGCCTTGCCGGAACGGATGTAACCGAAACCGGTGGACGGGTGGGTGGGCTTGATGCCGATGGTCACGATCTTGCCGGCAGCAGCGGTATGGATGGCTTCCCGGACGGCCTCCTGGAAGAGGTTGTCCGGGCTGATCACCTGGTCGGCGGCGAAGGAACCCATGATGGTGTCGGGATCGCGTTCGTGCAGGATTGCCGCTGCAAGGCCGATTGCTGCACCGGAGTCCTTGGGCTCGGACTCCAGAACAAGGTCGGAGTCGCGCACCTCAGGAAGCTGGCGGCACACGGCTTCACGGTGCGCCTGGCCGGTCACCACCAGCATCCGGTTGCCCGCGAGGGGGTGCAGCCGGTCGTAGGTGGCGCGCAGCAACGTGCTGCCCGATCCGGTGAGATCGTGAAGGAACTTGGGAGCTGCTGCTCGTGACAGAGGCCAGAGGCGGGTCCCCACTCCGCCTGCCGGAATCACCGCAATGAAGCGGTCAAGGGGTGAAGCCGGGCTTGTCACTTTGTCTGTACTCATCACGGCTACTTTAGCTGAAGGGCCGCGGGCGGCTCCTGTGGCGGCGCATGGGCCCGCGTTTTGGCCTCCGCCCCGGCCTTTGGGCCCGCACGGATGTGGTGTTTGTCTCATTTCCCCGGAAAATCCGCTCCAGCACTGGGCACCAACAAACGTCTAAATTGAATAAGCTGTTAGCGAAGCCTAGATTTAGGCCTGAGCTACGAGTGCTCTCGCAGCAGGCGTTCCCCCCGCATGGATCTCATGCCAGCGCCGCTGTGTTGCAGGGAGGTTTATCAGTGCCGACAAAACCAGCTGGCACCTTGTACCGCGGCCGTGAAGGCATGTGGTCCTGGGTAGGACACCGTATTACCGGTGTAGTGATCTTTTTCTTCTTGTTGGTCCACGTCCTGGACACCTCCTTGGTGCGTGTGTCACCGGAGGCCTACACCGCCGTGATCGGCGCCTACAAGAATCCGCTGATGGCGCTGGGTGAGACCGGCCTTGTGGCTGCCATCGTTTTCCACGCCTTCAATGGCCTGCGGATCATCGCGGTCGACTTCTGGAAGAAGGGCGCCAAGTACCAGCGGCAGATGCTGTGGGCAGTCCTGGCCCTCTGGGTCGTGACCATGGTCGCCTTCTCCATCCGCCACCTGTCCCTCGCCCTCGGAGGTCACTAAGCCATGACTGCAACCATCGAGAGCCCCCGCAGCGGCCGGATCGCTCCCCAGTACCGCCGCAGCGGCGGGTCCAAGGGCAACTTCGAGATGATCGCCTGGCTGTTCATGCGCCTTTCCGGCGTGGTGCTGGTGGTCCTGATCTTCGGCCATCTGTTCGTGAACCTGATGGTCGGCGAAGGCATCCACGCCATTGACTTCGGCTTCGTGGCCGGCAAGTGGGCCGACCCGTTCTGGCAGTTCTGGGACCTGGCCATGCTGTGGCTGGCCATGCTGCACGGCAGCAACGGCGTGCGGACCATCATCAACGACTACGCCGAGAAGACGTCCACCCGCCGCTGGCTGAAGACCGTTCTCTACGCGGCCGCCGTGGTCATCATCCTCCTGGGCACCCTGGTCATCTTCACCTTCAACCCGTGCCCCGTAGTGAACGGCGTTGCCCTTCCGGGCGGCTTCTGCCCTGCCTAGCACTGGCACGACCCTGGGCCCGCGGGCTTGTCCGCGGGCCCTGTTTTGCGGAGCAGGCAAAGCCGCCCCGTTGTTTTATAGCGAATTTTGAGAGAAAGAGCGTCTGGTATGCAGGTCCATAAGTACGACGTCGTCATCGTCGGTGCCGGTGGCGCTGGCATGCGCGCCGCGATCGAGTCCGGTCAGCGCGCGCGCACAGCAGTACTGACCAAGCTCTACCCCACCCGCTCGCACACGGGTGCGGCACAGGGTGGCATGTGTGCAGCCCTTGCCAATGTCGAGGAAGACAACTGGGAATGGCACACCTTCGACACCGTCAAGGGCGGCGACTACCTGGTTGACCAGGACGCCGCCGAGGTCATGGCCAAGGAAGCCATCGACGCCGTGCTGGACTTGGAAAAGATGGGCCTGCCCTTCAACCGCACCCCCGAGGGCCGCATCGACCAGCGCCGCTTCGGTGGCCACACCCGTGACCACGGCAAGGCTCCCGTCCGCCGTGCATGCTACGCCGCGGACCGTACCGGCCACATGATCCTGCAGACCCTGTACCAAAACTGCGTCAAGCACAACGTTGAGTTCTACAACGAGTACTACGTCCTGGACCTGCTGACGGTTGAAGAGGACGCAGTCCGCGAAGACGGCACTGCCTACAAGCAGAAGCGCGTGGCCGGCGTCGTCTCCTACGACCTCGCCTCCGGTGAACTGCACGTGTTCCAGGCCAAGTCCGTGGTGTTCGCCTCCGGTGGTGCCGGCAAGGTCTTCAAGACCACCTCCAACGCCCACACCCTGACCGGTGACGGCATGGGCATCGCCTTCCGCCGCGGCATCCCGCTGGAAGACATGGAATTCTTCCAGTTCCACCCCACCGGCCTGGCCGGCCTGGGCATCCTGCTGTCCGAGGCCGCCCGCGGTGAAGGTGCAATCCTCCGCAACTCCGAGGGTGAGCGCTTCATGGAGCGCTACGCCCCCACCATCAAGGACCTGGCGCCGCGTGACATCGTGGCCCGTTCCATGGCCAACGAGGTGCGCGAAGGCCGCGGCTGCGGCCCGAACAAGGATTACGTCCTCCTGGACCTGACCCACCTGGAGCCGGCGCACATCGACGCCAAGCTCCCGGACATCACCGAGTTCGCCCGCACCTACCTGGGCGTGGAACCGTACACCGAGCCGGTGCCGGTATTCCCCACCGCGCACTACGCCATGGGTGGCATTCCCACGAACATCCAGACCGAGGTGCTGCAGGACAACGACACCGTAATCCCCGGGCTCTACGCCGCTGGTGAAGTTGCCTGCGTCTCCGTCCACGGCTCCAACCGCCTGGGCACCAACTCGCTGCTGGACATCAACGTCTTCGGTAAGCGCGCCGGCATCGCCGCCGCGGAGTACGCAAAGACCGCGCCTTACGTGGAACTGCCGGAGAACCCGCTGGCCTACACCACCGAGCTGCTGGACATTGCCCGCAACGGCACCGGCGACGAGAAAGTGGCGCAGATCCGCAAGGAACTGCAGGACACGATGGACGCGAACATGCAGGTGTTCCGTACGGCAGACACCCTGAACCAGGTGCTGCGCGACATCGAATCCTTCGAGGAGCGCTACAAGCGCATCAACGTCCAGGACAAGGGCAAGCGCTTCAACCTGGACCTGCTCGAGGCCGTGGAACTCGGCTTCCTGCTGGAACTGGCCAAGGTCATGACCGTGGCCGCCCTGCACCGTGAGGAATCCCGCGGCGGACACTTCCGCGAGGACTTCCCCGAGCGTGACGACGAGAAATTCATGAAGCACTCCATGGCGTACAAGGATGACCATGCGCCGGCTGACGGATCGGCGGAATCAATCGCCGGCATCCGCCTGGCCACCAAGCCGGTTGTCTTTACCCGCTACGAGCCGATGGTGAGGAAGTACTAAGATGACCGCTGAAATCGCTGAGCCAGCCTCAAAGGTTGAACTTCCTGCCGGCGTTGGCGGGGGCGGGGAAATCCCCACGTTCGACGTCCACCTGCGGGTCCGCCGGTACAACCCGGAGGTCTCCGGGGAATCAACCTGGGACGATTTCCACCTGACCATGTACGGCACGGACCGTGTCCTGGACGCCCTGCACAAGGTGAAGTGGGAGATGGACGGCACCCTGTCGTTCCGCCGCTCCTGCGCCCACGGCGTGTGCGGCTCGGACGCCATGCGCATCAACGGCCGCAACCGCCTTGCCTGCAAGACCCTCCTGAAGGACCTGGACACGTCCAAGCCCATCACGGTGGAGCCCATCAAGGGCCTGCCGGTGGAAAAGGACCTGATCGTGGACATGGAGCCGTTCTTCCAGTCGTACCGCGAAGTCATGCCCTTCCTGATCAACAAGGGCCACGAGCCCACCCGGGAGCGCCTGCAGTCCGCAGAGGACCGTGAGCGCTTTGATGACACCACCAAGTGCATCCTGTGTGCTGCGTGCACGTCCTCCTGCCCCGTGTTCTGGACCGACGGGCAGTACTTCGGCCCCGCCGCCATCGTGAACGCGCACCGCTTCATCTTCGACTCCCGCGATGATGCCGGCGACATGCGCCTGGAGATCCTCAACGACAAGGAAGGCGTGTGGCGCTGCCGCACCACCTTCAACTGCTCGGAGGCATGCCCCCGCGGCATCCAGGTCACGCAGGCCATCGCGGAGGTCAAGCAGGCCATCCTGGCCCGCAGGATCTAGGCGCGTTCAAGAACAGACACAACGGCCGACGGCGTCACCCACCACACGTGGTGGAGGGCGCCGTCGTTCGTTTCCGCACAGCCTTTCCGCGCAGAAAGGGGACAGCATGTCCCGCTCCGAAAAAGTGTCCTTCGCCGGCTCCACAGGAGAGATGCTCTCCGGCATCATCGATGTTCCCGAGGGCCCCGTCAAAGGCTGGGGCGTCTTTTCGCACGGCTTCACGCTGGGCAAGGACAGCCCCTCCGCGGCACGGATGTGCAAGGCCCTGGCTGACAGCGGCATCGGCATGCTGCGTTTCGACAACGTGGGCCTGGGCGGCTCCGCCGGGGAATGGTCTGCCGGATCCTTCAGCCACAAGGTTGCGGACACGGTGAAGGCGGCGGAATTCATGCGCAGCGAGGGGAAGGAAATCTCGCTGCTGGTGGGCCATTCGTTCGGCGGCGCTGCGGTCCTCGCCGCTGCCCGGGAAATTCCCGAACTGGACGCCGTTGCCACCGTGGGAGCGCCCTTCTCCCCCAAACACGTGGCCCATGTGTTCGATGCCGCACTGGACCGGATCCTGAGTGAGGGCAGCGCCGAGGTGGACCTGGGCGGCAAACGCGTGGAAATCCGCCGGCATTTCGTGGAGGACCTGGAGAACGCGGACCTCACGGACTGCATCAGGCAGCTGCACAAGCCGCTGATGGTGCTCCACTCCCCTACCGACAACACCGTGGGGATTGAGAATGCCAGCACCATCTTCCAGACCGCACGGCACCCGCGGAACTTCGTCTCGCTCGAGGGAAGCGACCACCTCCTGACCGGCAAGGGCCAGGCCGCACGGGCCGCGCGGATTATCGCCGCCTGGGCTGACCAGTACCTGGACGCAACCCCCGCCTGATCCGGCCGCGCCGCCTGTGGCGGGAACCCTACTTGCCGATGGCTGCCTTGCTCTCGCTGATCCACTGTTCGGCCGCCTTCTCCGGTGTGAGCCGCTTGAACAGGACGTCGGTGTTGATCCGGGCGGAGATGGTGTAGAACTGCGAGGACTGGAGCCAGATTCCCGGAGTGGGTTTTTCGCCGGGAAGCTTGAGCAGCAACAGGTCTGCGCCGGAAGCCTGAGTAATCGAAGTAGTCCCGCACCGTCTCCTTGCCCAGTCCCAGTTGGCCGTCTTGGGTGTAGAGCGATTCTCCACGCTGGCGGAGGACGGTCGCCGTTCCGTAGGTCCCCTTCGGGCTCTTGGCCGTGATGTCGCCGGCAATCCGGGCAAAGTCATCCCAGCTCCAGGTGCTTTCTTACCGCCGGAGATGGTGACTGTATTCCGCGCGGCGGCGCGGGCCTTTCCCGGGTGGCCGGAAAGGCGGGCGCAAGCACTCCGCTGCCTCCCGGCGCCGGGCATCCGATGGGGCTCCTCCTGGCTGCCACGGCGGATCCCCGGGCCGCTGAGCTGGAACGGCGCATCGTGCTGTCCCAATACCTCACGGCCGTCAACTGTTCAGGGTCGCTGCCGCCGCAGGAAACCGGGCTGGTCTGCAATTCCTGGCGCGGACGTTTCCACCTGGAGATGCACTGGTGGCACGCCGCCCACTTTGCGCACTGGAACCGGGTGGAGCTCCTCCTGCCGTCCCTGCGCTGGTACGCCACGGTGCTGGAGGGCGCACGGGAAACGGCCCGGGGACAAGGGTTCGACGGCGCCCGCTGGCCAAAGCAGACAGGTCCGGACGGAAGGGAGAGCCCCAGCCCGATCGGCACCTTCCTTATCTGGCAGCAGCCGCATCCCATCCACATGGCGGAACTGGTGTACCGGAGCCGTCCGGGCCGGGAGGTGCTGGAGGAATTTGCGGACATCGTCTTCGAATCCGCCCACTTCATGGCCGGCTTCGCCCACCCCACACCGCGCGGATTTGAGCTGGGCCCGCCCCTCATTCCCGCGCAGGAATGCTACGGTTCCCTCCGCGGGACGGTCACCAACCCCACCTTTGAACTCGCGTACTGGCAGTGGGGCCTGCGCACGGCCGCCGCCTGGCGGGAGCGGCTGGGGCTGGAACCCGTGCAGTCCTGGCTCACGGTGGCGGACGGCCTGGTGCCCCCGCGCGTGCTCAACGGCGTCTACGCGGCCATGGACGTGGAACCCTTCACCATCAGGACAGACCACCCCTCAATGCTGTGCGCGCTCGGCGTCCTTCCGCTGACGGACCTGATCGACGAAGGCATCATGAACGCCACGCTGGAGGATGTCCTGGCGGACTGGGACTGGGACAGCACGTGGGGCTGGGACTATCCGGTCATGGCCATGACCGCTGCGCGCCTGGGCCGCCCCGAGGCCGCAGTCAACGCGCTCCTGCAGGAGGCCGGAAAGAATACGGTGCTGTCCAACGGGCACAACCGCCAGACGGACTCGCTGCCCCTGTACCTGCCGGGCAACGGCGGCCTGCTTGCCGCCGTCGCCCTGATGGCAGCCGGCTGGGACAACGGCCCGGACCGGCACGCCCCCGGCTTTCCAGCGGGCTGGACGGTGGCGTGGGAGGGGCTGGTGCCGGCGCCGTAGAACAGCCGGCCACGGCCCGATATCCCTGCCGGCCTCACCCGGCACGGCAGGTCAGGTCTGGGGCGTGGCCCGCCGCGCGCCGAGGATGGTTTTCCGCGGAGCGCCGCCGGACTCCAAATCAGCCTCACGGATCGCCGACCACCCGGCTGAGACAAGGTAGACCTGGCTGACCAGGTTGAACCAGATCAGCAGGCCGATGATGATGGCGAATGAGGCCAGGATTGGGTTCCGGCTGGCCCCTGCCAGCAGCTCAGTGCTGAAGATCTGCAGAACGGTGGTGCCTACGGCGGCGAGGAGGGTGCCTTCGAGCAGCGCCTGCCGGGACAGTTTCAGTCCGGCGGCGAGCCGGAACATGATCAGCGCGGTGACCCAGTTCAGGACCAGCGGCACCACGATCTTGACGGACGTGGTGAGGGGACCGGCCACGGCGTCGCTGAGATGCAGGAAACCCACCACCCAACCCGCCGCCGTGCCGAAGACAAGGGAGGCGCCCGCGCTGATCACCAGGGCCAGCCCCAGCAGCAGCAGGGTACCGGCATCGCGCAGCCGCACCAGGATGGGGTTGACCACAAGCGGAGGAAGTTGCAGCACGCCGCGCAGCCCGTCCCTCATCCCGTTGATCCAGCCCAGCGAGGTGATGATGGTGACCACAGCGGCAATAACCGCCGTCCAGCCGAGGCCGCCCGGGTTCAGGAGGTCCTTCGGGTCCACCAGTCCGTCCCCGTTGCCGACTTTCAGGAGGCCGGGGGCGCTGTGCGCCACCGTGGCAACAATGGTGTCGAGGAGGGCCGGCTGTCCGCTGAGGACAAGCCCGGCTATCGAAAACCCGGTGGTGAGGAGGCCGGTGATGGAGAAGAACATCCGGAAGCCAATGCCGGCGCTCAGCAGGGGCCCGTGCTGGAGGTTGTAGTGCTGGAAGGCCCGCATGGGGCGCAAGGTGTTGAGTTTGGCCAGCAGCCACTGGATCAGTGCCATCAGGCCCGGTACCACGCCGCCGCCCGCTCTCCTGGCTTTTCCCCATTCCATCCGCTTTTGGATGACGGCCAGCTTCAGCTGGGCATGCTGCGTGGGCAGCGGCGGCCGGTCAGCCGCCTTCGGTTGTGGTGTCCGCGGCAGCGTCCGTGAAGCTGGTGCCGGCGTGGTTGTCAGTTTCGGTCCCAAAGTCCAGCTCTTCCCGTAGCTGCCAGATGCCGTCGGCATCATGCTCATAGAGTCCCATGCTAACCACGGGGAAGGTGGCCCTGTAGTTCTTCAGCACCGTTTCGGCTTCATCCAGGCTTTCAGGGGCGACATCATGGGCGATGGTGACGTGGGGATGGTAGGCAAAGGGCAGTTCCCGGTGAAGGGGACCCTGCTGCAGCTTGCGATGCAGGTCCACGCACTCCTCGAAGCCGTCCTCCACGTTGATGAACACCACCGGCGAAACCGGCCGGAAAGTTCCGGTTCCGGCGATGGTCACCATGAAGGGGCTCTGGCAGCGGGCCACCTCGCGGACGTGCCGGCGGGTGGCCTCCCAGTCCTGGGTGGGAGTGGTGGTGACCAGCGTGATGTGCGCGGGCACCACCCCGGCCAGGGGATCGCCAAAGGACGCGCGCCAGCGCTGCAGTTCGTCAGCTATCTCGGCGGGAAAGCCCAGGATGACGCCCACACTGATTTCGTCGCTGCGGGGCATCTCACGGTCCGTTGCCGCGTTGTGGCCGGACTGGTCTTCGAAGCGGTCAGCCAGGTTCCGCTCCGCCTGGCCGGCGGAGAAGGCACCTCCCCTGGCGGTGACGTTTCTCGAAGACATGGCGCTAGCGGACTCCTGCGAGGCTGAGGGACGGCAGGAAGCCCATGCGCTGGTATACCTGGCCCAGCGTGACGGAGGCAATTTCCCGGGCCCGTTCCGCACCGAGGGCCAGCAGCCGGTCAAGCTCGGCGGGATCAGCCATCAGCTCGTTGGTCCGGTTGCGGAGCGGGGTGATGAAGTCCACCACCACCTCCGCGAGGTCCACCTTGAGGTGGCCGTACATCTTTCCCTGGTACTCGGCTTCGAGCTCCGCCACCGACTTCCCGGTCAGGGAAGAGTAGATGGTCAGCAGGTTGGAGACCCCGGGCTTCTCCTCGGCGTCGAAGCGGATGTCCGTGCCCGCGTCCGTCACTGCCGATTTGATGCGCTTGGCGGCGATCTTGGGATCCTCCAGCAGCTGGATGGCACCGTTGGGGGACTCCCCCGTCTTGGACATCTTGGCGCTGGGGTTCTGGAGGTCGTAGATCTTGGCGCTTTCCTTGACGATCGTCGCCTCGGGAACCGTGAAGGTGTGGCCAAACCGGGTGTTGAAACGCTGCGCGAGGTTCCGGGTCAGTTCCAGGTGCTGCCGCTGGTCCTCGCCGACCGGCACCAGATCGCTCTGGTACAGGAGGATATCCGCGGCCATCAGCGTGGGGTAGGCGAAAAGGCCCAGCGTTGCGGCGTCAGCGCCCGACTTCTGGGTCTTGTCCTTGAACTGGGTCATCCGGGACGCCTCACCGAAGCCGGTGATGCAGTTCAGCGCCCAGGCAAGCTGTGCGTGCTCCGGGACATGGGACTGGACAAAGAAGATGCTCTTGTCCGGGTCGATGCCGGCGGCGATGTACTGCGCCGCCACAATGCGGGTGCGCTTGGCCAGTTCGGCGGGATCGAAATCCACCGTGATGGCATGCAGGTCCGGGATGAAGAAGACGGCGTCGTATTCCGCCTGCATGTCCACCCAGTTGCGCACGGCGCCGATGTAGTTGCCCAGGTGCAGGGAATCCGCGGTGGGCTTGGCGCCGGAAAGGATGCGCTTCTTGGCAGTGGAGGGAGTCTGGGTGGTCATGGAAAACTTTCGGGCTTAGAGCTGGTAGTCCACTACCAGCGGGGCGTGATCGGAGAAGCGGGCATCCCAGGTGGCTGCACGGTCAACAACGGCGGAAATGGCGGATGCTGCCAGTCCGGGGGTGGCCATGTGGTAGTCGATGCGCCACCCGGTGTCGTTGTCGAACGCCTTGCCGCGCCAGGACCACCACGTGTATGGCCCGTCGACGTCGCCGGCAAGGTTCCGGTGGACGTCATGCCAGCCGATTTCCTCACCAAAGAACCGGTCGAAGTACGCGCGTTCCTCCGGCAGGTGGCCGGCCTTCTTGAGGTTGCCCTTGGAGTTCCTGATGTCCCTTGGCGTGTGGGCGACGTTCAGGTCCCCCACCACCAGGGCGTGGTCGCTGTGCTTGGTCAGCTCCGGAAGCCGGGTGCTCATGACGTCAAGGAAGCGGTACTTGTCGTCCTGCTTGGGAGTCCCTACCTCGCCGGAGTGCACGTAGGCGCTGGCAACGGTGAGCTGGACGGGGTTTCCCGCAGCGTCAGGGACGCGGAAATCGGCCTCCACCCAGCGCCCGGCGGTGGCGAAGTAGTCATCCCCAATGCCGTTCCTGGTTTCGAGAGGCTCCTGGCGGGAGGCGATGGCGACGCCGGCACGGCCTTTTGCTTCCGCCTCGGCGTGCAGGATATGCCAGCCTTCGCCGAGCAGCTGCCGGACGATCGCGTCAGGGGCGCGCACTTCCTGCAGGCAGAGGATGTCCACTTCGCGCGGTTCCAGCCACGCCGCCATGCCGTTTTTGTAGGCAGCCCGGAGGCCGTTGACGTTGACTGATGCGATGCGAAGGTGGTCCTTGTTCAATGCCGAGCTCACCCGCTCCACTCTAGTCGATGATGGTTCCGGTCACCGGCTCTCCGCTGCCGCCGGAGGACTTGATCATGTCCCGGGCATTGGTGGCCGTGATCTCGATCGTCTCGAGGGCGCGGTTGATGGTGTCCTGGTTGGCGGCGGCGCCCTTGGCCCGTTCCTCTTCCACGACGCGGATCTGCACCTGGACGATTTTGAAGGAGTGGTCCAGTTTCAGGTCGCGTACTTCGTCGGCCTCGGTGCGTTCGTACACTACCCGGGTGCCCCCATGGTCGGCCGATGCCTGTGCCGGGGCGCGGCCGGTTGCGGTGTGGAAGGCGCTTTGTGCCTCGGACAGCTTGGCACCGGCCTTTTTGGCGGCCCGTTGGATGCTGAAGACCACGAACGCGGCCAGTGCCAGCCAGAACGCGGCGATGACGGCAACAACCCAGCCCACGACGTCGTTCTGGTTGGCGGCGAAGATGACGGCAACAATGAACGCCGTCACCAGGACCATCAGGCCCGGCCCGCTGATCCGGAACATCGAAAAACCGGCCCTTGCGGGTTTGGCGGATGACGAGGAGCTGCCCAAAGTTCGCATGGAGCTATTGTCTCAAACCCCGGCCTGTGCTTCGGCCGCCTTCCACCCCCGGCGAACAGCCCCGGGCGGCCCGGGTCACTTCTGCCGCCGGTCCCCGCTGCGCAGGACCTCCAGCCGTTGGCGGTACTCGGTCTCGTCAACCTCGCCCCGGGCGTAGCGCTCACGCAGCACTCCTTCAGCTCCCTGGGCTGCTGCCCAGTGCTGGTTGCGGCGCCAGGTCCTGCGGGCCACGAAGATGAACAGCGCGATGACCAGGATCCAGAAGAGCGGGAACAACAGGAACCAGGGGGAAAAGGCACCGTGCCAGGGTCCGTAGACGACCGTATCGGCCGGCACCTGCGCAGCCGCGGACAGGGCGGTGGTGGACAGTGCGGTCGTGGACAGGGCGGTGGTGGACAGGGCGGTGCTCAGTGAAGCCAACATTTTTTGTTCTCCAGACTTTCTTAACCGGCCGGGGATCCGGCCTTGTATCGAGTCTCGTTGCCGCACCCCGGCCGGCGCGTCCGGCGGCGGGAGTCACCTGTACGGGGCCGCGTACTCCCTGGGGAGTCCTGCTGCTGCATCCCGTGCCGGACTCAGCCGGCCCAGCCGGGCCGGACCAGGCCGGATTCGTAGGCCAGCACCACCAGTTGCGCCCTGTCCCTGACCATCAGCTTCGCCATGATCCGCGAGACATGCGTCTTTGCCGTGAGCGGAGTGATGAACAGGCGCCCGGCGATTTCCGCGTTGTTCAAACCCTCCCCCACAAGCTGGAGGACTTCCCGTTCCCGGTCGGTGATGCGGTCCAGTGCCACCGGCGGTTCGGCGGCGCGGGAGTGCCGCGCCAGCTGGGCCATGATCCGCCGGGTCACCGAGGGCGACAGCAGCGCGTCGCCATCGTGCACAATGCGGACTGCGCGCAGCAGCTCGGCCGGTTCAGTGTCCTTGACCAGGAAACCGGCGGCCCCGGCCCGCACCGCCTCGGCGATGTAGTCGTCCAGCTCGAAAGTGGTGAGAATGACCACCCGGGTACCTGGCAGCGCCGCATCGGAGAGGATCTGCCGCGTAGCCTCCAGGCCGTCACCGTCCGGCATGCGGATATCCATCAGGACCACGTCGGGATGCCACTGGCGGGCCAGCCGCACCGCGTCGCGCCCGGTCCCGCATTCGGCCACGACCTTCATGTCGGCTTCGGCGTCCAGCAGAGCCCGGAAGCCCGCACGGATCAGGTTCTGGTCATCGGCCAGCAGGATGCTGATCATCCTGGTCCCTGCCCTGCATCAGCGGCCAGCGGGAGAACCGCGCGGACCCGCCAGCCCGTACCGGACTGCGCCGGCCCCAGCTCAAGCCTGCCGCCCAAAGCCGCCACCCGCTCCCGCATGCCGGTGATGCCGTTGCCGTCAGGCGCTGTGCCGGCCCCGGCGCCGTCGTCGTCAATGGTCACCAGCAGTTCCCCTTTCGCCGCGTGGATGGAGACCCGGGCCGTCCGCGCCCCGGAATGCCGGACCACATTGGTCAGGGCCTCCTGCACAATCCGGTATGCCGCTTCCTGGGCTGCAGCGGGAACGTGGTCCAGGTCCGGGCCGCCCTGGAACCGGACATCGAGCCCGGCCCGCCGCGCGTTGTCAACGACTTCCGGGACCCGGGCCAGGCTGGGCCGGCTGGTGGGGCTCAACGGCGCATCTTCCCGGAGCACGCCCAGCAGCTGGCGGACTTCAGCCAGTGATTCCCTGCTCGCTGCCTTGATGGTCTCCAGGGCAGGGCGGAACTGCGCCGGATCCTTCTCGCCAAGGTGCAGCGCCACCGAGGCCCGGACATTGATCAGGGACAGCGAATGTGCCACCACGTCATGGATGTCCCGCGCCAGGGCAAGCCGGTATTCATCGCGGGCAGCCTGCTCCGCCGCGGCCTCCTGGCGGCGCCGTTCGGCCACCCGTTCGCCGCGGAACCGCACCCCTTCCCCGATCAGGACGAGGATGGCCAGCCATGAGGACCCGGCGAAGGCGCGGACGAACGCCGCTTCATCGCCGCTGCGCGCGGCGGCCAAAAACAATGCCAGGATTCCCGCCGCGGCCCCGGACCATGCCACAGCGCGCTTTCCGGCCGCCGCCGTCAGGATCAGTGCCAGCGCAAAGGAGAGGACCACCGGGCCCCACGCGTAGCCCAGGGCAAGGTAGGCTGCGGTGGCCCCGGCGGCAACGGGCAGCATCACCAGCGGCGCGCGCCGGCGGAAAGCCAGCGCGGCGGGCCCCAGTAGCAGCAATGCCAGCGCCAGGGGGTCCAGCGGCGCGTGTCCAGGCTGGCGCACCGACGCGAACGCCGACCCCGCCACCTGGATCACGGCGACCACCACCACGATGACGGCGGTGGGTGGTCCCCTGAATCGGCGCTGCATGGTCCGAGCCTATTCCCGCGGGCCGCGAAAGTAATCAGATAGGCGGCGTAGCGCCCGTACTCCCCCGGGAGTAGGTGCACGGCCGCGCCTGGCTCAGCCTGCGCTGCGCTTAAACGGCCGACGGCGGCCCGGCACCTTCCCTGCGAAAGTTACCGTGCCGCCGTCGAGCGGTTTGGGCCGGGACTACTCCCCGACGCCTGCTGCGCGTTCGGCAGCCTCCACAACGTTGGTCATCAGCAGCGCCACGGTCATGGGGCCTACTCCACCGGGGTTCGGTGAGATCCAGCCGGCCACCTCGGCAGCGGCAGGATCGATGTCTCCGTAGACGCGGCTCTTGCCGGTCTCCGGATCGGTCTCGCGGGTGACGCCGACGTCCAGCAGGGCAGCGCCCGGCTTCACGTCCGCGGCCTTGACGATGTGCTTCACGCCCGCCGCGCCCACGATGACGTCCGCCTGCTTCAGCAGCTCCGAGAGGTTGGTGGTGCCGGTGTGGGTCAGGGTCACGGTGGCGTTGACGTCCCGCCGGGTGAGCAGCAGGCCGATCGAGCGGCCGATGGTGACGCCGCGGCCCACCACCACCACGTGCTTGCCGGCCAGGCTGTACCCGTTGCGCTCCAGCAGCTCGATGACTCCCCGTGGCGTGCACGGCAGCGGGGTGGTGATCTTGTTGTTGACGTTCAGCACCAGCCGGCCAAGGTTGGTGGGGTGCAGCCCGTCCGCGTCCTTGGCGGGGTCTATGCGCTCCAGGATGGCGTCCGTGTCCAGGTGCTTGGGCAGCGGCAACTGCACGATGTACCCGTGGCAGGCGGGGTCCGCATTGAGTTCGTCAATGAGGGCCTCTACCTGTTCCTGGGTGGCGTCCGCCGGGAGCTCGCGCTGGATGGAGTTCATCCCGATCTGCACCGACTGCTTGTGCTTCATGGAGACATACAGCTGCGAGGCAGGGTCGGCGCCCACCAGCACAGTGGCGATGCCGGGAGTGACGCCCTTGGCCTTGAGTGCGGCCACGCGTTCGGTCAGCTCGGCCTTGATGGCAGCGGCGGTGGCCTTGCCGTCAAGGATCTGTGCGGTTGTGGTTTCAGTCATTGCTTACCACTGCTCGTGCTGCGGGTAGAGCGGGAAGTCGGCCGCCAGCTTGTCCACGCGGGCCTGGAGGGCCTCGACGTCGGCGCTGCTGCCTGCCTTGAGGGCGGTGGCGATGATCTCGGCAACCTCGGTGAACTCGTTGGCGCCGAAGCCGCGGGTGGCCAGGGCCGGGGTGCCGATGCGCAGGCCGGAGGTGACCATCGGCGGGCGGGGGTCGAACGGCACGGCGTTCCGGTTGACGGTGATGCCCACGGAGTGCAGGAGGTCCTCGGCCTGCTGGCCGTCCAGCTGCGAGTTGCGAAGGTCAACCAGCACCAGGTGCACGTCCGTACCGCCGGTGAGGACGGAGACGCCGGCTTCGGCGACGTCGGCCTGGTTCAGGCGGTCGGCGATGATCCTGGCACCTTCCAGGACGCGCTCCTGGCGCTCCTTGAATTCCTGGGTGCCGGCGATCTTGAAGGCCACGGCCTTGGCCGCGATGACGTGCATCAGCGGGCCGCCCTGCTGGCCCGGGAAGACGCTGGAGTTGAGCTTCTTGGCCCACTGTTCCTTGGCAAGGATCACGCCCGAGCGGGGACCGGCGAGGGTCTTGTGCACGGTGGAGGTGACGACGTCGGAGTGCGGCACCGGGCTGGGGTGCAGGCCGGCTGCCACCAGGCCGGCGAAGTGTGCCATGTCGGTCCAGAGGAGCGCGCCCACTTCATCGGCGATGGAGCGGAAGGCTGCGAAGTCCAGGTGGCGCGGGTAAGCGGACCAGCCGGCAATGATCACCTGGGGCTTTTCGGCGATGGCCTGCTCGCGGAGCTTGTCCATATCGATGCGGAAGTTGTCTTCCTCCACCTGGTAGGCAGCCACGTTGTACAGCTTGCCGGAGAAGTTCAGCTTCATGCCGTGGGTCAAGTGGCCGCCGTGGGCCAGGGACAGGCCCAGGATCTTGTCGCCGGGGGTGATCATGGCGGAGAGCGCGGCGGCGTTGGCCTGCGCGCCGGAGTGCGGCTGGACGTTGGCGAACTCGGCGCCGAACAGGGCCTTGACCCGATCAATGGCCAGCTGTTCTGCAACGTCGACGTATTCGCAGCCGCCGTAGTAGCGGCGGCCCGGGTAGCCCTCGGCGTACTTGTTGGTGAGGACGGAGCCCTGGGCTTCCATCACGGCGCGGGGCGCGAAGTTCTCGGAAGCAATCATTTCCAGGGTGCCGCGCTGGCGGCCGAGCTCCTGCTCAAGGACTGCGGCAATTTCGGGGTCAAGCTCAGCCAGCGGCTGGTTGCTGACGGCTGTGGTTGAGGTGGCTGTAGTAGTCACGAAGAACTCCTGGCTAGGGATACGGGCACTGCTTAGGTCAGGCTACCGGCTGGCGCGCTTCCGCACCGCGTTGATGACAGGGCGTGAAAGCCCGGCATGGTGCTGCTGTGCTGACGCAGGGGCAACCCCAATTCCGGCAAGACATGACCCTCGGCCCAGGCGTACGATCCGTGGTCTTCGTGATTGCCGCTCCCTGGTGGTTAGCCACCCAACGCCAGTTGCGACCCTTCCAGCCTACCAAAACCGGCACCCGCGGCGCGGGTAGGCTATTACGCGTGAATCAAGAGCAGCTGAACCAAGCGTACGTCGTCACCCTGTCCTGCCCGGACCGCCCCGGAATCGTCCACGCCGTGGCCGGAGCCCTGCTGGTTGCAGGGTGCAACATCATGGACTCGCAGCAGTACGGCAGCCCTTCCACCGGCAACTTCTTCATGCGCGTGGAGGTGACCACGGCAGCCCCCAAGTCCGAGCTGCGGGCGGCGCTGGAACCGGTGGCGGAAGCGTTCTCCATGCAGTGGAACCTCGATACCGTTGGTGACAAGGTGCGCACCCTGGTGATGGCCAGCACCTCGGCGCACTGCCTCAACGACCTGCTCTTCCAGCAGCGTTCCGGCACGCTCCCCATTGAAATCCCCGCCATCGTCTCCAACCACCAGGACCTGGCAGGGCTCGCCGAGTTCTACGGCATCCCGTTCCACTACATCCCCGTGACCAGGGACACCAAGGTCCAGGCCGAGGACAAGCTCCGTGCGCTCATCGCCGAACACGACATCCAGCTGACCGTCCTGGCCCGCTACATGCAGATCCTCTCCGACGAGCTCTGCACCGACCTGACCGGCAAGGCCATCAACATCCACCATTCGTTCCTGCCGTCCTTCAAAGGTGCCAAGCCGTACCACCAGGCGCATGCCCGCGGCGTGAAGCTGATCGGCGCCACGGCACACTATGTGACCGCCGCCCTGGACGAGGGCCCGATCATCGAACAGGAAGTCATCCGCGTGGACCATGCGCGCACGCCGGAGCAGTTCGTGCAGATGGGCCGCGACGTGGAGGGCCGCACGCTGGTGCAGGCCGTGCAGTGGCATGCCGAGCACCGGGTGCTGCTGGACGGCAACCGGACGGTGGTCTTCAACTAGGTCGCAGTAGATGCCGTTTTGAAGCCCCAAAACGGCATCTTTTGCTACTCAGTTGGGTGGAGGGGTGGCTTAGGGTGAAGCCATGGCTCCTCTCTACCCTTTCGCCGGCAATTCCCCGGCTGTCCATGAATCAGCGTTCGTGGCCCCGTCGGCCTCGATCATCGGCAATGCCACCCTGGGCCCGGACGCCAGCGCCTTCTACGGCGTCTCCGTCCGGGCCGACACCGCGGCCATCACCGTGGGCGCCGGAAGCAACCTGCAGGACAATGTGGTGCTGCACGCCGACCCCGGCTTCCCCTGCACGGTGGGCCAGCGGGTCAGCGTGGGGCACGCCGCCGTCGTGCACGGCTGCACGGTGGAGGACGACTGCCTGATCGGCATGGGCGCCACCGTCCTCAACGGTGCAGTAATCGGCGCCGGCTCGCTGGTGGCCGCCGGCGCCGTGGTGCTCGAAGGTACGGTGGTTCCGCCCCGCTCGCTGGTGGCGGGCGTACCCGCCAAGGTGCGCCGCGAACTCACCGATGAAGAGTTCGACGGCGTCCGCGCCAATGCGGCGCGCTACGTGGAGCTCGCGGCGAAACACCGCGAGCTCCACGCTTCTGAAGGCTAATCCAGGCTGATCGGCCCGAACTCGTCCAGCAGGTCGCCTGGGCCCGGGTTCCCCGGCGCCGATGACCCGCCCAGGTGCTTCACCACGCCCCACACCGCGTTCAGCCCGGTGGTCACGGCGCCTTCTGCCCAGCCGGCGGTGAAGGAGACGTCGTCGCCCGCCAGGAAGATGCCGCGCTGGGATTCCGGCAGCCTGTCCTGCTTGAAGTGCGTGAACAGCCGCTGCTGGTAGCGGTAGTGTCCGGGGAGGTTGGCCTTGAAGGCCCCCATGAAGTTGGGGTCCGCCTCCCAGGACACGGTGATGGGCTGGCCCACGATGTGCCCGGCGATGTCCACGCCGGGGTAGATCTGCTCCAGCGAGTGCAGCATCAGTTCCACGCGCTCGTCCGCGTCCAGGGCCAGCCACTTCAGGGCGTCGTCATTCCAGGTGTAGGACAACAGGATGACGGCGGGCTGGTCCGGGCCGTTGTCCAGCAGGTAGGTGGCGCGGTTCAGCCTGTCCGTCAGCGTCATGGACAGGACCTCATTGCCCGTTTCGGGGTCGATGTCCTTCCAGAAGGGCCGGTCCACCATCACAAAGGTCTTGGAGGACTGCATGTAATGCGATTTCTCCATGGCGGTCCACAGTTCGGCCGGGAACAGTGCCTCCTCGGTGTGGATGCGGGTGGACAGCAGCCACGACTGGCATGTGGTAACCACGGCCGGGTAGCTGGCCTCGCGGCCCCAACGCTCCCGGACCCGCAGGTTGCCGTCAGGGTCCCGGCTGATCTTCCCCACAGCGCCGCGGGGCGAGCCGGAGTGCAGCGAGGCCAGGGAGGTGCCGGCCGGCCAGTGCGCCAGGTCCGACGGCGCGTGCTGCCAGAGTGCCTCGGGCAGCCGCTGCGCTCCCCCGCGGATGAGCCGGTGCTGGTCGTCTGCGTCGGTGTAGACCACGCGGAGGATTTCCAGGATGGAGTTGGGGAAGTCGGTGTCCCAGCCGCCGGTGCCGAACCCCACCTGGCCAAAGGCTTCACGGTGGGCGAAGCCTGCCTTTTTAAAGGACTCGCTGGCGGCGATGAAACCGTAGAAGGTCTGCTCATCCATGAGCGGGAGCAGCTCATTCCAGAGTTCCTTGATCCTGGCCATGTCCCGCGCCTTGATGGCGTCCTGCATCTCCCCGAACCTGGCGCCGTCGTTGACTGCTGCCTTCCAGGCGTCGGCCACTTCGCGGAAGAACGGCGGAAGGTCGCCCGGCTTTTCCGCGTAGTACTTCTTGCCTGCCAGTTCGATCACCGTGCTGGAGGTGGCCTCGGCCAAGGGGTTGGGGAAGTCCTGGGTCTCCAGGCCCAGCAGGTCCACGTAGTGGTAGAAGGCCTTGCCGGAGACCGGGAACCGCATGCCGCCCAGGTCCGCCACCACGCCGGGGGCCGCCGGGAAGGCTGCGGTGCGGAGACGGCCGCCGATCTGGTCCGCTTCATAGACCACGGGCCGCAGTCCGAGTTTCATCAGTTCATAGGCGGTCACCAGCCCGGACAGCCCGGCGCCGATGACGGCCACCTCCGTGCCGTACAGCTCCGGCGGGACGGTTCCCAGTCCGTCCGGGTGGGCCAGGTAGTGGTCGTAGCTGAACGGGAAATCGGGGTTCAGCATGGTGATGGGAGCTGCCTGTTCTCCGGTGCCCCGCCCTGCCGCGTCCGCCGGCGGCGTGGAGGTGCTGGAGGGGTCGGAGGCAGGCAGTTCGGTGGCGATGGTCATGATTGTTCTGCTTTCACAGGTTCCTGGCCGGGGGCCTTGGCGGTCAGTTCACGGTAGTCGAGCTCGCTCAGGGCCGCTACCTTGGAGTTCCGGCGTCCATAGCCGAAGTAGATGGCGATGCCCACGAGCATCCAGGCGCCGAACACCACCCAGGTTTCGGCGCCAAGGTTTGCCATCAGGTAGGCGCACATGAGCGTGCCCAGGACGGGGGTGATGGGGTACAGCGGCACCCGGAAGCTGCGCTTCAGGTCCGGGCGGTTGCGGCGCAGGTAGATAACGGCGACGTTGACCAGCGCGAACGCGAACAGGGTACCGATGCTGGTGGCGTCGGCCAGGGCGCCGAGCGGCACCAGGCCTGCGGTGAGGGCGACGGCGGTGCCAACGATCAGGGTACCGGCGGCCGGGGTGCCGGTGCGGGGTGAGACGCGGCTGAAGACCGCGGGCACCAGTCCGTCCCGGGACATGGACAGGAGGATGCGGGTCTGCCCGTAGAGGACGGTGAGGACGATGCTGGCGATCGCGAGGACCGCGCCGACGGAGAAGACCAGCGCTATCCACGGCTGGTGCGTGGTCTCCTCGAGGATCTGGACCAGGGCGGCTTCGGTTCCGTCGAACCAGCCCCAGGGGCGGGCGCCGATGGCGGCAACGGCCACCAGGACGTAGATGCTGGTGACGATCACCATGGACAGCAGGATGGCGCGGGGCAGGTCGCGCTTGGGGTTCCGGGCTTCCTCGCCGGCCGTGGAGGCGGCGTCGAACCCAATGTAGGAGAAGAACACCCTGGAGGCGGCGGCGGAGACGCCTGCGGCCCCCATGGGCAGGAGCGGCTCGAAGTTTCCTGCGTTGAAGGCGGTAAAAGCCACGGCGCAGAAGAACAGCAGGATGCCTACTTTGACGATGACGATGGCGGTGTTGATCCAGGCGCTTTCCCGGGCACCGCGGACGAGCAGGATGGTGGCGAGCACGACGATGGCCACCGCCGGAACGTTCACCAGGCCGCCGTCGCCGGGAGGCTGGGACATCGCGTCGGGCAGCACCTGCCCGAACACAGCCAGCGTTTCGTTGACGTACTGGCCCGCGCCGACGGCCACGGCGGCCACGGAAACGGCGTATTCAAGGACGAGGCACCATCCGCAGATCCAGGCCATGCCCTCCCCCATGGTGGCGTAGGAATAGGAGTAGCTCGACCCTGCGGCCGGGACCAGGCCGGCCATCTCGGCGTACGACACCGCGGAGAGCAGCGCGGCCAGGCCGGCGATGATGAATGAAATCCAGATGGCCGGTCCGGCCAGCGGAACCGATTCGCCGAGGATCACCAGGATGCCCGTCCCCAGGGTGGCACCCACGCTGATCATCGTCAGGTGCAGGACGCCGAAGCTGCGCACCAGGCCGGTTCCCCCACCGGCGCCTTCGGCTTCGCTGACCATGTGGCCTATCGGTTTACGCCGGAGCAGCTGGGCCCGGAGGCCGGGCCGTCCGATGGTTGGCGCGATGGGTTTTTCGGTGGTTACAGGCACAGTCACCGTTGACGTCCCTTCAGAGTAGTTGTCGGTTTCCCGTGACCAACATTGGCATGTGAGCCAACTCTCAACCTGGTGCAAAATGACTTATAGTGATCCACCGTGAGACTTTATGCACAAACGCAGCGGATCCCGCAATCCGGCGCCTGCGGCGGCCGGGTGCGCCGGCTGCCGGGTGCCGGTCGATGCCGGTGCGAGCCATGACCGTTGGACCCGCGGAGTCCGGACGGCTGAGCTTCGTCACCCTCCAGCAGTTCCTTGACCAGCTGCCTCCGCTGCTGAAACCGCTCCACGACGGCGGCAGCGGCGGCCGTCTGTTGCGGTGGGTTGAACCCAGCGAACTGGAGGACCCCACACCCTATTTGCCGGAGGGTGAGTTCCTGCTCACCGCCGGGCTTCCCTTCCTGGGCGACGGCGGCACTCCGGCCAGGGTGGATGCGTATGTCCGGCGGCTGGTGGAGGCCGAGGTGGCGGCCCTCGGGTTCGGGATCAGGCCCTACTTCGATGCCGTCCCGGACGTGGTGCTGGACGCGTGCCGGCGGCACAATCTGACCCTGTTCGAGGTGCCTGAGTCGCTTCCGTTCGCGGCGATCGGCCTCCAGTTCTCACAATTCCTGGAGACCGACAATGCCCGGGTTTTCCGGCAGCTGGCGGAGACCAACCGGCAACTCATGCGGGCCGTCCTCTCCCCCAGGCCGGAGCATGAACTGCTGGCCGCCCTGGTCCAGCGCGTGCCTGTATGGGCGGTCATGGTGGGGGCGGACGGCCGGGTCCGGGCACGCGGCACCAGTGCCGGCGGCAGCACCGCCGTCGAACTTTCCCTGCTGGAACCGATGCTGGAACGGCTGCTGTCCGGCCGCGGCCCCCGGGTGGAGATGGACGGCTTTGACCTGCCGGGCTCGGCGCTGGTGGTGGGCCATCCGCTGCGCAGCACCAAGGATGCCAATCTTGGCGCCCTGGTTCTGGGCTCCGACGTTCCGCTGACCCCCGCACAGAACAACGTGGTCCAGTCCGCGGTCGGATTGCTCGAACTGCTGGTGCGGCAACGCACCAGCGGGTCGCTGGCTCCAAGCCAGCTGGCCACCGCCGTCCTGCTGCACCCCGAAAGCCTCACCGCGGGCGGGACCAGGCATGTGAACGGGCTCAAGGACCTGCTGGCGCAGAGCCTTTCCTCCACCCGGTCCGCGCCCATGCGGGTTGTGCAGGGCATCAACGTGGAAGCGCCCCAGTGGCCGGCAGGTGACGGCCCCGTCCGGGAACTGCTGCAGTGGCGGCGGATGCTCGACACAAAACTGGTGGAGATCACTGACTACGGCTTCGCCGCCGTGACCCGGCTCAGGGTGGATGATGCCCTGCTTGCCGATGTGGAGAAGCTCGGGTGGCGCCTGGTGGTCGGTGAACCGACCGAGCTTGCCGGCTTGTCCGCCGCCTACCAGCGGGCCACCTCCCTGCGCGGCCAGGTCCAGAGAAGCGGGCAGAGCATCCGGGCCGAGGAGGTGTCCTGGTCCGTCACCGGCCTGCTGGGCCGTGAGGCCGGGACTTTGCTGGCCGAACGCCTCCTGCAGCCGGTCCTGGCGCTGGAGCCGGACCGGCGCCATCCGCTGCTGGCTGTCCTCCGCGGCTGGCTCAGCGAGAACGGCAGCTGGGACGCGTCCGCCAAACTGCTGGGCCTGCACCGGAACAGCGTCCGGCGGCAGATCGGCGTCCTTGGCGAGTTGCTCCAGATGGACCTGAACCAGGCACAGGTGCGGGCGGAGCTGTGGATTGCGCTGCAGTACGCAGACAGCCTGGCGGGCAGGGCTGACTGAGGGACGGGACTGGCTGACGGGCTGACGGGCAGCGGTTAGGCGCCGCTGCCCCCGGGGTGGCCCGGTTCCCGCAGCAGGGCTGCCTCCCACTCCCGGTACAGCCCGGGCCGGCGTTCCCGCAGGTAGGGGACTGCATTGCGTGCTGCCCGGACGGCGTCCGTGCCCACCTCGGCAAACAGCAGCGCCGGGGCGTCGCCGGCCTCGGCGAGGAGCGTCCCGTCGGGCCCCGCTACCACGCTTCCGCCACCAAAGGCGTAGGCGTCCTCGTTTCCGCAGTGGTTGGCGTACGCCACAGTGAGCTGGCTTTCCAGCGCACGGGCGCGGACAAGCACCTGCGGTACTGCCTCGAAGCCGGCCGACAATGCGGTGGGCACCAGGAGCAGCTCGGCGCCCCGGGCAGCAGCCGCCCGTGCGGCCTCGGGGAACTCGATGTCGTAGCAGATCAGCAGGGAGGTAGGGATGCCGTGGAAATCCACGACGGCGGGAGGTTCCGCGGCTGCGACAAATGCCTCGCGTTCTTCGTTGCCAAAGAGGTGCACCTTGGCGTAGTTGAGGATTTCCATGCCGTGGGCGTCCACCAGGGTGGCTGAAATGTGCCATCCGGCCGCACCGGCGGATGGTGGTTCAGTGCGCACCGGGGCGGGCAGGCTGTAGACGAGCGCGATCCTGTGCCGGCGCGCGGTGTCCGCCAGGCGGGCGCGGATGGCGGGGAGGGCCGCCGGATCCAGTTCGCTGCGCAGCCGCAGCGGGGCATAGCCCACGGGAAACAGTTCCGGCGTGAGCAGCACGTCGGCACCGGCCTGCGCGGCCCGGCGGGCGGCATCGTCCACGGTGCGCAGGTTGGCCCCAATATCCAGGACCACCGCATTCGCCTGCAGGACGGAGAGCAGCATCGTTACCACCTTCTTCATGCCCGGCCACGGGAACAGGGCTGGGCTGGATTGTTTCCGCCTACCAGCCTAGCCAGCCGCAGGCGGCGGATGACGGGTCGTTTGGACCCACCCGCAGGCATGCCGGGACGGAATGCACGGCGATCCGGCGTGGGCCCTGCGTACCGTTGCCAACGGCATTCGACGCAGCCATGCGTTAACTTCTTGACTACAAGCGCAGCGGTAGGGCAATCTTCTTAGCATGTCCGCAACTACGCGCTCAACGAGGAGCAAACCTAAAAATCCCGGATCGCAGTCCGCCCTGCGGCAGCTGAACCAGCAGCGGATTATCGAGACCCTGATGGGCGGCCCGTCCACCCAGGCGGAACTGGCCCGGCAGACGGGGCTGTCCACCGCCACCGTCTCCAACATCGTCAAGATCATGCTCGATTCCGGCCTGGCATCCACCGAGCCGATCACCAGCTCCGGGCGGCGGGCACTGAACGTGCGGCTGAACAGCAACGGCGCCGTGGCCGTGGGCATCGACTTCGGCCGGCGGCACCTGCGGGTGGTCCTCGCCTCGCTCAGCTACCACGTCATCGCCGAAGAATCGATAATGCTCCCCCTGGGCCACCAGGCGGATGACGGCATCCAGGCCGCGGTGGCGCTCCTGGAGAAACTGTTGCGGGAAAGCGGGGTGGAGCGCTCCTCGGTCGTGGGCGCCGGCGTCGGAATTCCGGGCCCCATCGACCGCCGGACAGGGACGGTGGCCCAGGGCGCAATCCTTCCCGAATGGGTAGGCATCAACATCCTCCAGCACCTTGAGGAAACCTTGAGAATCCCCGTCTTTGTTGACAATGACGCCAACCTCGGCGCCTGGTCCGAGGTGACGTGGGGGCAGCACTCCGGGGTCAGCAACCTGATGTTCATGAAGATCGGATCGGGCATCGGTGCCGGCCTGATCCTCAACGGCGCCCCCTACTACGGCAACGTGGGAATCACCGGCGAAATAGGGCACGCGACCATCCATGAGCAGGGCCTGGTGTGCCGTTGCGGCAACCGCGGCTGCCTGGAAACCATCGCCTCCACCACCACCATGATCGAGCTCCTCAGCCGCGGCGAAGACCCGCCGATGACTCCGGCCGACATTGTCCGCAAGGCCCTGAACCGCGACTCCGCCACCCTTAGGGTCGTGGACGATGCCGGACTGGCCGTGGGCCGCGCACTGGGCAATGTGGCCAACCTGATCAACCCTGAGGTCATCGTGGTGGGAGGGCCCTTGGCGGGCCTGGGCGACATCCTGCTGGACCCCATCCGCAGAGGATTGATCCGCCATGCAGTGCCCGTGATCGGCGAGACGACAACCCTCACCATGTCCTCGCTCGGGGACCGGGCGGAGGCGCTTGGCGCCGCCGCCCTGGTGTTCCAGCACGCCGGGATCCGCAAGGCGTAGACCATTTCGTTATCCAGCAATTGCGTTAAAGACTTGACGACAATAGCTGTGATCCAGTTTACTTTTGGTTCAGACGGCCCTGCGCTTTGCCGGCCGGACAAAGAAGTCATTGCATTGGAGGGTTAGGGCTCATGACGTCCCAGACCACGCACGCGGACCCGGTCATTCTCGAGATGCGGTCCATCACCAAGGAATTTCCCGGCGTTAAAGCCTTGTCGAACGTGAGCCTCCGGGTGAAGGCAGGCGAAATCCACGCCATCTGCGGCGAAAACGGCGCCGGCAAATCCACCCTTATGAAGGTCCTGTCCGGCGTGTACCCGTACGGAAGCTACGACGGCGACATCGTCTACCAGGGGCAGGTCCAGCAGTTCCGGGACATCAGGGCCAGCGAGCACGCCGGCATCGTGATCATCCACCAGGAACTGGCGCTGATCCCCGAACTGTCCATCATGGAGAACATCTTCCTGGGCAACGAGCCCACCAAGCGCGGCATCATCGACTGGGGCGAGGCCCGCCTGCGGTCCCTGGACCTCCTGGCCAGGGTCGGCCTGCGGGACGACCCCGATACCCCCATCAAGGAAATCGGCGTCGGCAAGCAGCAGCTGGTGGAAATTGCCAAGGCCCTGAACAAGTCCGTGAAGATCCTCATCCTGGACGAGCCCACCGCAGCCCTGAACGAATCGGATTCACAGCACCTGCTGGACCTGATGCTGGGCCTGAAGGCCAAGGGCATCACGTCGATCATCATCTCCCACAAGCTCAACGAGATCGAGCAGATCGCCGATTCCATCACCATCATCCGCGACGGCAAATCCATCGAGACCCTTGACGTCAAGGCAGACGGAGTTGACGAGGACCGCATCATCAAGGGCATGGTGGGACGCACCCTCGAGTCCCGGTTCCCGGAGCACACGCCCAAGATTGGGGAAGTGTTATTCGAGGTCAAGGACTGGACCGTGGGGCACCCGGCCATCCAGGACCGCCTCGTCTGCAAGGGATCCAGCTTCTTCGTCCGCCGGGGCGAAATCGTCGGGTTTGCCGGCCTCATGGGCGCAGGGCGGACGGAACTGGCACGCTCCGTCTTCGGACGGTCCTACGGCAGGTTCATTAGCGGCCATATCTACAAGGACGGCCGCGAGGTCACCCTCAAGAACGTCCGGCAGGCCATCGATGCCGGGCTGGGCTACGTCACCGAGGACCGGAAGTCCCTGGGCCTGAACCTGCTCGACGACATCAAGACCACTACGGTTGCGGCCAACCTGAGAAAGATCAGCCACAACTACGTGGTGGACCCCAACCAGGAGTTCACGGTTGCTGAGCAGTACCGCAAGTCGCTGCGCACCAAGACGCCGTCCGTGGAGGAAGGCGTGGCCAAGCTTTCCGGCGGCAACCAGCAGAAGGTGGTGCTCGCCAAGTGGATGTTCACCGACCCGGACCTGCTGATCCTGGATGAACCCACCCGCGGCATCGACGTCGGGGCCAAGTACGAGATTTACGGCATCATCCAGCAGCTGGCCAACCAGGGCAAAGGGGTCATCGTCATCTCCTCGGAGCTCCCCGAACTCCTGGGACTGTCTGACCGCATCTACACGATCTTCGAAGGCGCCATCACGGGCGTCCTGAACAAGGACGAGGCCACTCAGGAAAGCCTGATGAAACTGATGACCTCCGCCGCGCCCCGAAAAGCCGCCTGATCCCCTGGCCATTCCAGAACCTTCCGGACACAAGGACTGACACCATGAACGCCCTCAAAAAGCTGTTTGGCGGAAACACCCGCCAATTCGGCATGATCTTCGCCCTGGTGGCCCTGATCATCTTCTTCCAGATCGCCACCAGCGGCCGGACCCTCACCCCCGGCAACGTCATCAACCTCTTCAACGGAAACTCCTACATCCTCATCCTGGCCATCGGCATGGTGCTGGTGATCATTGCAGGACACATCGACCTGTCCGTCGGCTCTGTCGCGGCCTTCGTCGGCGTCACCGTGGCCCTTGCCATCCGTGACTGGGGCATCCCCTGGTACGCAGGGGTCCTGCTGGGTCTGCTGCTAGGCGCGGTAATCGGCGCCTGGCAAGGCTGGTGGACGGCGTACGTCGGAATCCCGGCGTTCATCGTGACGCTGGCCGGCATGCTCCTGTTCCGTGGTTTCAACCAGTTCGTTGGCAAATCCAACACCATCCCGGTCCCTGCCGATTTCCAGTACCTTGGCTCCGGCTACCTCCCCGAGGTGGGCCCCAACTTGGGCTACAACAACCTGACCCTGCTGCTTGGCCTTGCCGCCGCCGTCTTCGTGGTTGTCAGCGAGCTGCGGTCCCGCTCCAGGGCCAATGCCCTCGGTGCCGAAGTTCCCGAAATGTGGGTTACCGTCCTGAAGCTGGTCCTCGTCTGCGCCGCCATCCTGTACGCCACGTACCTGTTCGCCACGGGCCGCCCTGGTACTTCCTTCCCCATCCCCGGCCTCATCCTGGCCGTCCTTGTCCTGATCTACGGCTTCATCTCCTCCCGGACGATCATCGGCCGCCACGTTTACGCAGTGGGTGGCAACCGGCATGCGGCAGAGCTGTCCGGCGTCCAGTCCAAGAAGGTCAACTTCCTGGTGATGATGAACATGTCCATCCTGGCCGGCCTGGCCGGCATGATCTTCGTTGGCCGTTCCACTGCATCGGGTCCCTTCGACGGCGTGGGTTGGGAACTTGATGCCATCGCCGCAGTCTTCATCGGCGGCGCGGCCGTTACCGGCGGCGTGGGCACGGTGATCGGGTCCATCATCGGTGGCCTGGTCATGGCCGTCCTGAACAACGGACTCCAGCTTCTCGGCGTCGGTGCCGACCTGACCCAGATCATCAAGGGCCTGGTGCTCCTGATCGCGGTCGCATTCGATGTTTACAACAAGTCCCAGGGCAAGACGTCGATCATTGGCATGCTGACCAGGAACTTCAACCGCTCTTCCGGCGGCGGCCCCAGTAATCCTCTCCAGCCCGACGAAACCACCTCCACCAAGGAAGCGATCGCCAGGGAAGCCTGAGCTCTGCAACCTGACCTTTTAACACCAAATAGAGAGAGAACCAACAATGCGAATGATTGGTAAAGCAGGAAAGGCCGCGGCAGTCGCTGCCATCGCAGCACTGGCGCTGACGGGTTGTGGACGCTCCGAGTCCGGTGGCGGCTCCAGCGGCAGCGCAGCCGGATTCCCGCAGGACTCGTCCATCGGCGTGGCATTGCCCCAGAAGACCAGTGAAAACTGGGTTCTGGCAGAGAAGCTCTTCAACGACGGCCTCAACGGCGCCGGGTTCAAGGCCGATGTCCAGTTCGCCAACGGCGGCGTTTCGGAGCAGCAGAACCAGATCAGCGCCATGGTCACCAAGGGTGCCAAGGTCATTATCGTGGGCGCCATCGACGGCTCCCAGCTGGGAACCCAGCTCAAGCAGGCCAAGGACAGCGGCGCCACCATCATCGCCTATGACCGCCTGCTGCTGAACACCGAGAACGTCGACTACTACGTGGCCTACGACAACTTCAAGGTCGGTGTCCTCCAGGGCCAGGCCCTGCTCGACGGCATGAAGGCCAAGAAGCCGTCCGGCCCGTACAACATCGAACTGTTTGCCGGTTCCCCTGACGATGCCAACGCCAAGGTGTTCTTCGACGGCGCCATGAGCGTCCTGAAGCCGAAGATCGACGACGGCACCCTCAAGGTCCTGTCCGGCCAGACAGGTTTTGAGCAGGCTGTAACCCAGGGCTGGAAGGCAGAGAACGCCCAGCGCCGTGCCGACACCTTACTCACGGGCAGCTATGGCAGCGCAACCCTGGATGGCGTGCTCTCCCCCAACGACACCCTGGCCCGCGCCGTCCTGACCTCGGTCAAGGCAGCTGGCAAGCCGATTCCGGTCATCACCGGCCAGGACTCCGAGGTTGAGTCCGTCAAGTCCATCCTTGCGGGCGAGCAGTACTCCACCATCAACAAGGACACCCGCAAGCTCGTTGAGCACGCCATCACCATGGTTAAGGACCTTCAGGCAGGCAAGAAGCCGGAGATCAACGATGACAAGTCCTACAACAACAAGGTCAAGACCGTTCCGGCATACCTGCTGGAGCCGGTCATCGTGACCTCTGCCAACGTCAAGACGGCCTACAAGGACGATCCCGTACTCGGCCCGATCACCAAGTAACACAGTCGGTAACTCCGGGTAAACCCCGGCAAGCGGAAAGCCCGGTCCTTCAACAGGACCGGGCTTTCCTGCGTCCTGCCTCAACAGCAACATCCTTCACAGGCCAAACACAGGTCCGGCCGGATTGCGGCACAGGATGCCCGGCGAGGGTTGATGGGAAGCCGGCCTCCCGCGCCGGCACCTGAGCCATAGGAGTAACGTGAGCGTCCTTGCCCGAAGCGTAGGCAATGCCTTCAGAAACAAGGTCCGCACCGCAGCTGTTGTTGCGGTGCTGGCCGTCGCCATTGGCCTGGCACTGGCCATGCTGGTGGCGAACCAGGCAGTCGGGGCGAAAGTGCAGGAGCTCAACGCCTCCGTCGGCACCGTCCTGACCGTCAACCCCGCCGGCGGCCAAGGCTTCGAAGGCGGCGGAGAGCCGCTGACAGCCGCCCAGGCAGCCACCGCCGCCGGCATCCCCAACGTCAGCGCCGTCGTCGGGACCTCATCCCTGCGGTTGCGGAACGCGGCGGCTGCCGCGGCACAAACGGCGCAGGCTGGACAAACCGCACCGGGCGGCCAAACCGGGCAGGCGGGCCCCGGCGGCCAGGCCGCAGCGCCCCTGACCACGAGCCTTACCGCCGCGGTGGATGCAGGCACCCTGGGCAACCGCAACCAGCAGGCCAACGGAACCACCGGATCCACCGGAAGCACGCAGCAGCCGGTCCGGTCCCTGCCGATCACCGCCACGGGTATCGGCGCTGAAGTGGACACCACGGGCAAGGCACTGAACATTACGCAGGGCACCGGACTGGGCGACTACTCGGCAGCGTCCACGGGAGCACTGCTGGGCACCACGCTGGCGGAGAAAAACAGCCTCACCGTTGGGTCCACCTTCACCATCAACGACCAGACCTACACGGTGACCGGATTGTTCGACGCCGGTACGGCGTTCGGGAACAACGCCGCCTACCTCACGCTCCCCACCGCCCAGTCGCTCGCCGGGACACCGGGCGAACTGTCCAGCATGATCGTCACGGTCAATTCCATGGACAACGTCGCCACCACCAAGACGGCCCTGCAGGCCGCCCTGGGCAGTGGCAAGGCCGACGTCACCCAGGGGCAGAACCTGCAGACCGCCGTCAGCTCCCTGGACAGCGTCAAGAACATCTCCTTCATCGCCTTCATTGCCGCCCTCGGAACCGCTGGCCTGATCATCCTGCTCATCATGGTGATGCTGGTCCGCGAGCGCCGCCGCGAAATCGGGGTCCTGAAAGCCATCGGCGCCCCCAACCGCACCATCGGCCTGCAGTTCGTCCTCGAAGCCCTGGTCCTCGCGGCCCTGGGCAGCGCAGTGGGGGCAGCAATCGCATCCTTCGCCAGCGGGGGGATCGCTTCGGCCCTGATCAGCAGCAACACCACCACAACCACTGCCAGCACGGGCCGCGGCCCCGGCGGGGCGGGCGGCTTCCCGGGCGGCCAGGGCGGCCCCTTCGGCGGCGCCTCCCAGCTCCTGAACTCGGTCACCGCGAGCGCATCGCCGGGCGTGATCGCCGGTGGCATCGCCGCCGTGTTCTGCGTGGCCATTATCGGCGCCCTGGTGCCCGCGCTGCTTACCGCGCGCATCCGTCCCATCGAAGTCCTGCGAGGAGAATAGCCATGATTGAAGTCAAGAACCTGGTCCGCACCTTCAACTCCGGTGACCGCACCATCAAGCCGGTCAACGATGTCAGCTTTGTCCTGGAGCAGGGCACCCTGGCCTCCATCGTGGGCAAGAGCGGCAGCGGCAAGAGCACCCTGCTGTCCCTGCTGGGCGCGCTGGACAAACCCACCAGCGGGGACGTCGTGGTGGACGGCGTGAACCTGGCAAGCCTGCCGGACACCAAGCTGACGGAATACCGGCGCAGGGACATCGGCTTCGTGTTCCAGCAGTTCAACCTGATCCCCAACCTGTCCGCCGTGGACAACGTCATGCTGCCCATGGAGTTCGCCGGGGTCCGCAAGGCCGCGCGGCTGCAGCGCGCCAAGGACCTGCTGGAACAGGTCCAGCTTGATCCGTCCAAGCACGACCGGCGGATCAACAGGCTCTCCGGCGGCGAGCAGCAGCGCGTGGCCATTGCCCGCGCCCTGGCCAATGAGCCGAAACTGATCCTGGCGGACGAGCCCACCGGCAACCTGGATGAGCAGACCGGCGACCACATCATCGAGCTCCTCAGCTCGCTGAGCCGCGACCACAACACCACCATCCTGGTGGTCACCCACGACAGGATCCTGGCGAACAAGACCGACCGCCGGTTCCGCCTGCAGCAGGGCCAGCTGACGGAAGAGCCGGTCCGGGGACGGAGCGCCGTCGCCGCCACGGCCTGACCCGGAGAAGACGGGCCCGGCAGGGCCGTCGGCGGGGGAAGCGCCCAAAGCGTCCTCCCGCCGTCGGCCTCTTTCCGCTGTTAGCCACCGCACGGGGCGCGGAATTCCGGGGCCGTCCGGCGGCCCTGTGACAGGATTGCAGCTATGACTGCTCCGATCGCAAAGCCGTGGCTTTCCAGCCAGCCCAACCAGGATCCCCGGTCCGCCACCGGGGCTCCCCTGCGCTGGGGAATCATCGCCACGGGCAGCATTGCCCGCGCCGTCTCGCAGGATCTCGCGCTGCTTGAAGATGCCGAGCTGTATGCGGTCAGTTCCAGGGCGCAGGACACCGCGGACGCGTTTGCCGTGGCGTATGACTTTTCCAAGGCGTACGGGGACGACGGCGGGGTGCCCGGCTACCAGCGGCTGCTGGCCGATGACGCCGTGGATGTTGTGTACGTCGCGACGCCGCACGCGCAGCACCACGAGATGGTTCTCGCTGCCCTCAACGCCGGCAAGCACGTGCTGTGCGAGAAGGCTTTCACCATCAACGCCCGGGAAGCGGCGGAACTCATCGAGGTGGCGCGCAGCCGCAAGCTCTTCCTCATGGAGGCGGTCTGGAGCCGGTTCCTGCCCTCGATGCAGCGTGCCTTCGACATCGCTGCTTCCGGAGAGCTGGGCGACATCCATTGGGTGACCGCTGACCTTGGCTTCCCGGCACCGTACTCCCCCACCGCCAGGCTGTGGGCCCGGAAGGACGGCGGGGGCGCACTGCTGGATCTGTCCGTGTACCCGCTCCTGTGGGCGCTCGGCACGCTTGGCTTCCCGCAGACCGTCAGCGCCACGGGCTTCGTCAACGACGACGGCGTCGATGCGCAGAACGCCCTGAGCCTTGGCTACGGCCACGCCGCCCAGGTCCAGCTCACCTCCTCCCTGCTGGCCCACGGACCCCGCACTGCCACGGTGGCCGGCAGCCTGGGCTTCCTGCAAAGCGTGGGCTCCATCAACAACCCCCGCGAACTGGTCATCACCAAGGGGTGGGAGGACCGCCGGACGGAGACCTTCGACGTCGTGGGAAAGGGCTACGCCTACGAGCTGCGCGAGGTGATGAGGTGCGTCCAGCAGGGGCTGACCGAGAGTCCGGTCATGCCGCTTGAGGACACCCTGAACACCATGCGCCTCTTCGACGGTGTGCGCGCACAGCTCGGCGTGACCTACCCCAACGACAGCCACTAGCAGGATCATCAAAGGCTGCGTTCGACGGCGGCGGGCAGCTTTTGCCCGCTGGTCACGCCACTGTGACTGCCCGATTCTGCCTTGACAGTTTCTGCACCCGTTTCCGGCATTTGTAAATTCCCTTTAGTGAATGCTGGACTTCAGGCGATAAGCAGTCTTAGCATTTAGAAAGCATCGATTGCGCCGGTCACTGGGGGGTGGTACGCATGGCTCGTAGTAGTTCGCCATGGCATGCCCTGCGCCCGCTGCTCCTGGCAGGAGCAGCCGCGGCCACCTGGTTGACTCTTTCATCAACGGCTGCAACTGCCGATGCCGGGACCGATTCCACTTCACTGCTCGGCGGCGCCACCAGTTCGGTGTCTTCCCTGAGCCAGGATCTTGCAGCTGCGGTTTCACCGGTCCCTGCCGGGTCGGCGGCTGGACCAGCAGCGTCCCCCGGGCTGCTGCAGCCTGTCGTAACGCCGGTTGCCGGCCTCGCGGACAACCTTATTGCCGCCGTTCCCGTGGTGGACCAGGTGGTTCCGGCCGGAACGGTTTCAGAGGTCTCGGCTCCCCTTGCTGAGCTGGCCGATACTGTGGCTGCCGGTGTAGCCCAGGAAGTCGCAGCCCCTGCAGCCGAGGCGGTTCCGGTCCTGGAGCCTGTGCTCCAACCGGTTTCAGATCTTTTGACCGGAACTGTTCCGTTGCCCGTCCCGCCCTTGGATGCCGTGCAAGTGGACGTTCCCGCCGAGGTGGTCCCTGCTCCCGCGCAGGATCAACCGGCAGCCGTGGACGATGCGCCGGGTGCCATGAACACGGCCCCGGAATCTGACCAGGCTGTTGAAGTCTCATCCACGGCACCAGCAGCCCACCCCGGCGCGTTCATGGAAGCCGCGGGCGCGGGCATCCTGGCCCATACGGCGGCGCCGCAGTCCGGGGAATCCGTGACGGCTGGCGCCGTCCAGGAGCAGCCCCTGCCGGACACGTTGCCCCTGCGTGCCCAGGCTCCGGCAGCCCCGGCGTCCGGCACGGGCAGCGGAGGATCAGCGGGCGGAGCGTCCCCTGCCGCTGCGTGGCTCGACCCTTTCGACTTCGATTTTGACCGGGCCGGAAGTGTTCGCGCCGACCGGTCCTCCGAGCATGCCCCTGCGCCGGTGTCGTTCGACCCCGGCTCTTCCCCTGACTAGTTGAGGCCCTCTGCCCTCCCGAGGGCAGCACGCGGCTTTACGGGCAGCTGTCCAGCGCCCGGACACTCAACTATTTCAGGAGTAAACACCATGAACTGCACCCTTCGCAGGGGGTTGCTGAGCACCCTCTTTGCCGGCGGCCTCCTGGCCTTCGGCTGCGCCACCGCCAACGCGGCGGACACCACCAGCGGGACGGACCTTTCCGCCTCCGCCCTTATCTCGGCGGCGGCACCCGCTGACTCGACGTCGTTGGGCCTGCTGGGTGACCCAACGCCGGCCGGATCAACAGGTGTCGCCGCCGCAGTGGACGTCAACCTCGGGCTGGGGACTGTGGCGACCACCGATCCCGCCGCCACCGGCACCGGCATGACGGACGGCACCACGGCGAACCTCGCCGTCGGCGCCGCCGTGGACCTCGGCCTCGGCACGGTGACCACCACCGACCCCGCAACCACCGGCACCACCGACCTGGCAGCCGCAGCAGACGTCAACCTCGGCCTCGGCACAGTGACCACCACCGACCCCGCAACCACCGGCACCACCGACCTGGCAGCCGCGGCAGACGTCAACCTCGGCCTCGGCACCACCGGCACCGGGACTACGGACGGCACCGTGGCAGACCTCGCGGTCGATGCAGCCGCAGGCCTGGGCCTGGGCGGCCTCACCGATGGTGACGCCACCGGTGCCGGCAGCACGGTGGACGCAGCCCTCGACATCACCCTCGGGGCTGTCACGGACGGTGCCACGGCAGGGGCCATCGATGCAGCCGCAGACCTTGGTGCTGCTGTGGGCGCCGGGACAGCAGACGGCAGCGGCCTGGATGCTGTGGTCGATCTTGGCATTGACCTCGGGCTCGGCGGCGACAACACCACAGGAACGCCGGGAACTTCCGATCCCGGCACCACCCCGGGTGACGGAACCACGGGCGACACCGGCACCCTTGACCCGGGAACAGTTGATCCCGGAACAGCTGATCCCGGAACGATGGATCCCGGCACCAGCACCCCGGGCTCGGACACCACGGGCGGCGACTCCAGCGGTGGCGCCGGTGATACAGGAACAGAGGGCTTCGCGGCAGCACCGGCCGGCTCAACCGCGGTGAGCGGGGCAATCGGTACCGTAACGGTCCCCCGCGGCACCACGGCCGCCGGTAATGCCGCCCTTGCCAACGGAGGCGCTGCCCACACCGGCCTCGCCAAGACCGGCTGGGACGGATCGCTGGTCCCCCTGGCCCTGCTGCTCCTGGCCGCCGGACTCCTGGCGCTCCGCAAGCGCAAGGTGTCCTAGCGGCCCCACGCCAGAACAGTAACCGCCCGCGACTGTGCGCCTGAAGCGGCAGCACCCGGCGGGCTGACGGAAGGAGGACAGCAGCCCCGAAACACAACAACAGCACAAGAAACATGTCGTCAGCACACATGTCCTTGAAGCCGGTGGTCCGGCGCCGAAGGTTCGTAAAATCGCCGCCGGGCCGTCGGCGTGCCGGAACGGGAAAGCCTGGTCAATCGCTGCTTCCACGTCACCGCCCGTATAATTTGAGGTACGACAGTGCCGCAGCGCACCGGGAGGAACGGTCATGGTGGCGGAATCGCCTAGCTCCATCAAGAATGAAGTTGTCGGCGGTCGCTACCGGTTGGGTGATGTCATCGGCCGCGGCGGAATGTCATCGGTGTACTGTGCGCGGGACGAAAACCTGGGCCGCGACGTCGCGTTGAAGCTCTTCGCCCCGCAGGCCCCGGACGCGGATGAACTCAAGCGCCAGGAAGCGGAGATCCAGCTCCTCGCCACACTCAACCACCCCGGTCTGGTAACCCTCTTCGACGCCGGTATCGATGACCGCATTCCGGATGAGCCCCGGCCGTTCCTGACCATGGAGCTCGTGGAGGGCCAGGACCTGCGCGCCCGTATCCGGCACAGCAGGGTACCCCTTGAAGAGCTGAGCGTCATCGGCGCGGGCATCGCGGACGCGCTGGCCTATGTGCACGGTCTGGGCATCATTCACCGCGACATCAAACCGGGCAACATCCTCCTGGTCCAGATCCGGCCCGGCGAGCCGCTGCGGCCCAAGCTCACGGACTTTGGCATCGCCAGGATCGTGGATTCCACCCGGCTCACTGCCACGGGCACCATGGTGGGCACCGCCGCCTACCTCAGCCCGGAACAGGCCCTGGGCAAGCCGCTGTCGTCCGCCACGGACATCTACTCCTTCGGGCTGGTGCTGCTGGAATGCATCAAGGGCACCGTGGAATACCCCGGCAGCGCGGTGGAATCCGCGGTTGCCCGGCTTCACCGCGCCCCGGAAATTCCCGACGACGTCCCCGCGGAGTGGGCCGACCTCATCCGTTCCATGACCACCATCGAGCCGCTGGAGCGGCCATCGGCCGCCGACATCGAGACCGCCCTCCGCCAGGCGTTGGTTTCCCCGGCCTCAACGCCCGGAGAACTGGTGCCGGAGACCACGCGGGTACTGCCGGCCATGCCCTTCCACCCTCCGACCATCACTGCCGAAGAGTCGGTGGATGACGTCCGGGAGGCAGCCGGGGCCACCGGAGCGACGGGGTCCTCTGACGATCCGTCGGCCCAGGCTCCTGCGACCGCATCTGATCCTGCGCCCGCATCTGATTCTGTCCGGCAATCCGGTTCCGGGACGGCGGCCACCCCCTCCCCTGCCAAGGCTTCCGGCAAGCCCCGCCTCTCACGGAACCAGCGGATCTGGCTTGCCGTGGTGCTCGCTGCCCTGGTGATTGCCGCAGCCGCTGCCGCGGTGATGATGAGCATCTCCGCCCGGCCCGCCGACGTCGTCCCCTACCCCACGGTAACCGGTGTCCTGGGCGACCACCTGCAGGAACTTCAAAAGAGCGTGGCGCCGTGACCCTTCGGCAGGCCGTGCCGGGCCGGCTGCTGCTGGCCTGCGCGGCGGCCCTGCTAGCGACCACCTTCCTCAACGCCTGTGCCGCCCCCGGAAGCGGGCTGCAGCGCGAAGCGGCAACACAGCTCCAGGCGCGGGTCCTTGAGGTGACCCAGGCTTCCTCCCAAAACGATCCCGCAGCCGCGCTCAAGGCACTGGAGGGCCTCGAAGCGGA
The DNA here is from genome assembly GCF_040702325.1 of Pseudarthrobacter sp. 902506025. Lineage (NCBI taxonomy): Bacteria > Bacillati > Actinomycetota > Actinomycetes > Micrococcales > Micrococcaceae > Pseudarthrobacter > Pseudarthrobacter sp. 902506025. Next base: position 28,725 of record NZ_JBFBKW010000008.1, on the reverse strand, counting down.
CCTTTCGGCTGCCCAGGCGAAGGGCCAGGTCTCCGAAGAGCGGCGCCGCAGCATCACCACCGTGGCCACCGCCGTCCGGGCAGACCTCACTGAAGCGGTTGCCGCTCAGGCGGCGGCCGCGAAGGCTGCCGAAGACGCCCGCGTTGCCGCCGCCCAGGCAGCCCAGGATCCCTCCCCCGCACCTGCGTCGCAGGCAGCTCCCGCACCGGCCCCGGCACAGGGCAGTGCCGCCGGCAACGGAGCGGACGGCGGCAAGAACAACGGCGACAAGGGCAAAGGCAAGAACTGAACCGCGCCCAGGCTAAGTGACAAAGCAAAAGAAGCGGTGCTCCGGTGGAAACCGGGGCACCGCTTCTCTCTGCCTTACCAGCCGGTACTAGGCCAGGCTGGCGATGACCTTGTTCAGGGTGGCGGAAGGACGCATCACGGACGAAGCCTTGGCGTCATCCGGGCGGTAGTAGCCCCCGATGTCCACAGGTGAGCCCTGGACCTCGGCCAGCTCGCCCACGATCGTTTCCTCCTTGGAGGAAAGCTCGTTGGCGACCGAGCTGAACGCGGCGGCCAGGTCGGCGTCGTCCGTCTGCTTGGCCAGTTCCTCGGCCCAGTAGCGGGCCAGGAAGTAGTGGCTGCCACGGTTGTCCAGTTCGCCGGCACGGCGGCTCGGGGACTTGTTCTCCAGCAGGAAGGTGCCGGTGGCGCGGTCCAGCGTGTCGGCCAGGACCTGGGCGCGGGCGTTGCCCGTGGTGGTGGCCAGGTGTTCGAAACTCACGGCCAGGGCCAGGAACTCACCCAGGCTGTCCCAGCGGAGGTGGTTTTCCTTGAGCAGCTGCTGGACGTGCTTCGGGGCCGAGCCGCCGGCGCCGGTCTCGAAGAGTCCGCCGCCGTTCATCAGCGGGACGACGGAGAGCATCTTGGCGCTGGTGCCCAGTTCCAGGATGGGGAACAGGTCCGTCAGGTAGTCGCGGAGCACGTTGCCCGTGACGGAGATGGTGTCCTGGCCCTTGCGGATGCGCTCCAGGGTGAAGGCAGTGGCCTTGACCGGGGCCATGATCTGGATGTCCAGGCCCTCGGTGTCGTGGTCCTTCAGGTATTCGTTGACCTTGGCGATCAGGTTGGCGTCGTGGGCACGTTCCTCGTCCAGCCAGAACACGGCGGGGGTCTGGGAGGCGCGGGCGCGGGTGACGGCCAGCTTGACCCAGTCGCGGATGGGGGCGTCCTTGGTCTGGCAGGCGCGCCAGATGTCGCCCTCGGAGACTTCGTGCTCGATCAGGACGTTGCCGGAGCCGTCAACGACCTGTACCTTGCCGGCTTCCTGGATCTCGAACGTCTTGTCGTGGCTGCCGTATTCCTCGGCCGCCTGTGCCATGAGGCCGACGTTGGGCACGGTGCCCATGGTGGTGGGGTCGTAGGCGCCGTTGGCGCGGCAGTCATCGATGACCACCTGGTAGATGCCGGCGTAGGAGCTGTCCGGCAGCACGGCCAGGGTGTCCGCTTCCTTGCCGTCCGGGCCCCACATGTGGCCCGAGCTGCGGATCATGGCGGGCATGGAGGCGTCCACGATGACGTCGCTGGGGACGTTCAGGGTGGTGATGCCCTTGTCAGAGTCCACCATGGCCAGGGCGGGACCGTCTTCCAGGCCCTTCTTGATCAGGTTCTGCACGCCGTCGCGGACGTCTTCCGGCAGGTCCTCGAGGCTGCTGAGGATGGCGGCAAGGCCGTTGTTGGGGCTGATGCCGGCGGCGGAGAGCTGCTTGCCGTAAGTCTGGAACAGTTCCGAGAAGTAGGCCTTGACCACGTGGCCGAAGATGATGGGGTCCGAGACCTTCATCATGGTGGCCTTCAGGTGCGCGGAGAACAGCACGCCTTCTTCCTTGGCGCGGGCAACCTGGGCCTTCAAAAACTCGTCCAGGGCGGCGGCGCGCATCACGGTGCCGTCGATGACCTCACCGGCCAGGACCGGGAAAGCCTTCTTCAGGACCTTCACGGACCCGTCTTCACGGACCAGCTGGATGGCGATGGTGCCGTCTGACTCGATGACCACGGACTTCTCGTTGGAACGGAAGTCGTCCTGGCCCATGGTGGCCACGTTGGTCTTGGAGTCGGAGGTCCAGGCGCCCATGGAGTGGGGGTTCTGGCGTGCGTAGTTCTTGACGGACAGCGGCGCGCGGCGGTCCGAGTTGCCTTCACGCAGGACCGGGTTCACGGCGGAGCCCTTGATCTTGTCGTAGCGCGAGCGGATGGCGGTTTCCTCGTCGGAGGAGGGGTTGTCCGGGTAATCCGGCAGGGCGTAGCCCTGGCCCTGCAGCTCGGCGATGGCCGCCTTCAGCTGCGGGATGGAGGCGCTGATGTTGGGCAGCTTGATGATGTTGGCTTCCGGCGTCTTCGCCAGCTCACCGAGTTCAGCAAGGGCGTCACCGATCTGCTGCTCCGGGGTGAGGTAGTCACCGAACACAGCAATGATGCGGCCGGCGAGCGAAATGTCGCGGGTCTCCACCTCCACACCTGCAGTCGAAGCGAACGCCTCGATGATGGGCAGGAACGAATAGGTAGCCAGCATCGGCGCTTCGTCGGTGTGGGTGTAGATAATCTTGGACATGCGCGGGCGTCTCCCTGTGGGTCGGCTTGATTGTGAAAAATTCGGTCTATTTCACCATGTACAACTTACCCGAGGACATGGCGTTGAACCGTACCGGAGTCCCAGCGTTACCCCGGCGGTGGGCAGGATTACAGCGATGGAGAACGGCCGACGGCGGGACACGCCCGGGTGCCGGGGCCGCCGTCGCCACCAAGGGGCGGCCGGGGCAGTGAAAGGGTCCTAAGCCGGTATTTGATATCTCACTACTGTGTACAAACTTGTCCGGTGGCGATAAATTCGCTAAGTCACTCCCGATCCAGGGCCCAAACCCCGTTCAGACAGGACAACAATGACACGCACCAGGTCTCTGGCTTCCGGCCTCCTGACTTTCTCGGCTGCCGCCGTGCTGGCACTCACCTCGGCCGGCGGGGCCTCAGCCGCGCCCGCACCATCGGATGGACATGAAGCCCCGTCCGTGGCCGGCGTCACGCTCAATGCCGACGGCGCAGCGGATTACTGGACTCCGGAGCGCATGCAGAGCGCCGTCTCAGGTGACACCCTGGCCGGCAAGGCGCTGGGCCGCGGCAACCGCTCCAGCGCCGCCCTGGTCGAGAAGGGCAAGCCTTCCTCCACCAAGGGGACCAAGGGCAAGCCCACCATTGCCCAGAGCGAGAATCCCGTCTCCCACATCGGCAAAGTCTTCTTCACCATGGGCGGCACCAACTATGTGTGCTCGGGCAACGCCGTCGCCTCGACCAACGGCAGCACCGTGGCTACCGCCGGTCACTGCGTAAACGAGGGCCCGGGCGCGTACGCCACCAACTTCGTCTTCGTGCCCGCCTACGACAACGGCGCGGCACCCTACGGCAAGTGGACCGCCAGGGCCCTGTACGCCCCCACCCAGTGGGCCTCCAACGGCGACATGACCTACGACACCGGCTTCGCCGTCGTGAATACGGACAGCAACGGTGACCGGCTCACCGATGTTGTCGGCGGCTCTGGCACAGCCTTCAACCAGGCACGGGGCCTGACCTACACCTCGTACGGCTACCCGCAGGCCTCGCCGTTTAACGGCACGTCACTGTTCAGCTGCACCGGTACGGCCACGGATGACCCGAACAACCCCCAGTTCGGTACCCAGGGCATCCCGTGCGACATGACGGGCGGCTCCTCAGGTGGCCCGTGGTTCATCGGCATCGGCTCAGACGGCGTACAGAACTCCATCAACAGCTATGGCTACAACGGCTCAGCCGTGATGTACGGCCCGTACTGGGGCAAAGTCATCCAGGCAACCTTCAACAGTGCAGCAAAGTCCTAAGGCACCTGATCCGAAGGAGGATCCCGTCAGCCACGTGGACCTGACCCAGTCCCCCGAGGAAGTCCTCGAGTACTGGACAGAGGAGCGGATGGCGGCGGCGAAGCCCCGGGAGATTCAGCTCCCGGAGCCCGGCTCCGGCCAAGACGACCAGGACTGAACCAGCACAACGACGACGGCGCCCGTCCCCTGCGCAGGGGACGGGCGCCGTCGTCGTTAATCCGGGCCGGCGATGAAGCGTGGCTATCAGTGGAAGAAGTGGCGGGCTCCGGTGAAGTACATCGTGATACCGGAAGCATTCGCCGCCGCAATCACTTCCTCATCCCGGACAGAACCGCCCGGCTGCACCACGGCGCGGACGCCGGCGTCGATCAGGATCTGCAGGCCGTCAGCGAAGGGGAAGAACGCGTCGGAGGCGGCCACGGCACCGCGGGCACGCTCAGGTGCGCCGCTCGCGTCCGCGTTGGAAGCGCCGCCGGCACCTTCGACGTCGGACTCCACCGTGACACCCAGGGTGTTGGCCCGCTCCACGGCCAGGCGGCAGGAATCCAGGCGGTTGACCTGGCCCATACCGATGCCCACTGCGGCGCCGTTCTCTGCCAGGAGGATGGCGTTGGACTTCGCGGCCCGGCAGGCGGTCCAGGCGAAGGCGAGGTCCGCGAGGGTCTTGTCGTCCGCGGCTTCACCGGCGGCGAGGGTCCAGTTGGCGGGGTTGTCGCCTTCAGCGTCCACCTTGTCCGTGACCTGGACCAGCATGCCGCCGGAAACCTGGCGGAACTCCGTGGGGTAGCGGCCGTAGCCCTCGGGCAGGGCGAGCAGGCGGATGTTCTTCTTCTTGGAGAGGATCTCCACTGCCTCGGGCTCGAAGCCGGGGGCGATGACCACCTCGGTGAAGATGTCCTTGACGGTGTTGGCCATGCCGGCAGTCACGGTCCGGTTCGCGGCGATGACGCCACCGAACGCCGAGACCGGATCGCAGGCGTGCGCCTTGGCGTGGGCATCGGCGATGGGGTCCGCGGCATCGGCGGAGCCGACGGCCACGCCGCACGGGTTGGCGTGCTTGATGATGGCGACGGCGGGCTCAGCGAAGTCGTAGGCGGCGCGCAGGGCGGCGTCGGCGTCAACGAAGTTGTTGTAGCTCATGGCCTTGCCGTGCAGCTGGTCCGCCTGGGCGATGCCCATCGGCGCAGCCTTGTCCACGTATAGGGCGGCCTGCTGGTGCGGGTTCTCGCCGTAGCGCAGGACCTCGGAACGCTCCAGGGACAGGCCGGCGTAGGCGGGCCAGTCGATGACGCCGTCGCCATCCTCGTCCAGGAACTGGCTGGCGGTCCAGGTGGCCACCGCGTTGTCGTAGGCAGCGGTGTGGGCGAACGCCTTGGCAGCGAGGCGGCGGCGTGTCTTCAGGTCGAAGCCACCGGCGGCGGCAGCCTCCACCACCTGGCCGTAGAAGGACGGATCCACCACGATGGCGACGGCGGCGTGGTTCTTCGCGGCCGACCGCACCATGGCGGGGCCGCCGATGTCGATCTGCTCCACGACGTCATCCTGCGCGGCACCGGACTTGACGGTTTCCACGAACGGGTAGAGATTCACCACCACCAGGTCGAAGGCTTCGATGTCCATGCTGGCGAGGGTTTCCATGTGGGCGGGGACGCGGCGGTCCGCCAGGATTCCGCCGTGGACGCGCGGGTGCAGCGTCTTGACGCGGCCGTCCAGCATCTCGGGCGAACCGGTGACTTCCTCAACCTCCTGCACGGGAATGCCCGCGGCGGCGATCTTCTTGGCCGTGGAACCGGTGGAGACGAGCTTTACGCCCGCGGCGTGCAGGCCCGTTGCGAGCTCCTCCAGACCGGTTTTGTCGTAAACCGAGATCAGGGCCCGGCGGATGGGTACACGGTCAATGGATACGCGCTCATGCTGCGTGAAGCTCACAAATGTCTCCGTCTTATCTCGCGGAACAGGGCCGCGGTTGGTGGGGATAGGGCCAGTTTATCGCGAAGGCGCGGTTGGCCGGTGTGTCAGCCGGAGTGTGAACGCCGTGGGGGGCGGGCTAGAGTTTTGAACAGGAGGCGGCGATGAACACTTACACCACTGTGCCCAGCGGCGAACAGGTGGTCCAGGAACTGCCCTGGCGATGGAAAGTCCAGGGCAGGATCTTCCTGATCGGGGGCCTCGGCTTCATGTTCGACGCCTGGGATGTGACCCTGAACGGCATCCTGATTCCGTTGCTGTCCAAGCACTGGTCGCTCTCCGCGGGAGAGGCCGCCTGGGTGGGTACCGCAAACCTGATCGGCATGGCCCTGGGTGCCTTCATCTGGGGAACGATCGCGGACACCGTGGGCCGCAAGAAGGCCTTCACCGCCACCTTGCTGCTGTTCTCGGTCTTCACCGTCCTGGGCGCGTTCGCCCCTGACTTCATCTGGTTCTGCGTCTTCCGGTTCATGGCCGGGTTTGGCCTGGGCGGCTGCATTCCCGTGGATTACGCCCTGGTGGGTGAGTTCACCCCCCGGAAGCAGCGCGGCAAGGTGCTGACAGCCATGGACGGCTGGTGGCCCATCGGCGCAGCCCTGGCGGGGTTCGTCTCCGCCGGACTGGTGGCCCTCTACGGCGACTGGCGCCTGACCATGCTGGTGATGGTGCTTCCCGCCCTGCTGGTCTTCTGGATCCGGCGGAGCGTGCCGGAATCCCCGCTGTTCCTGATCAGGAAGGGGCGGCGGGAAGAAGCCGCCAAAATCATCGATGGGCTGGTGGAAGCCACCGGGGCGGAACCCCGCGCCTACAGCCTTCCCGACGCCCGGGACGTTCCCCGGCTTTCCGCCGGCAGCGCCTGGACCCAGCTGCGCTCGGTGTGGCAGTTCAACTGGAAGATCACGGCTGCCGCCTGGGCCCTGTTCTTCAGCATCCTGCTGGTGTACTACCTGTCCCTGACATGGATGCCGAGGATCCTTATCGGCGCAGGTTTCGCCGAGTACAAGGCGTTCGTCACCACGGCGTCCATGGCCGCCGTCGGTTTCCTGGGCGTGGTGGTGGCGGCGCTCCTGGTGGAACGTGTGGGGCGCAAATGGATCCTTGCCATCACCGGTCCGCTGTCCGCGCTGACCCTGGTGATCGTGGCATTCGTGGTGGACATCCCCACGGCCGCCGTGTTTTGGCTGCTGGTGTTCGGGTTCGTGGTGCAGGTGGCCATTCCGGTGCTCTATGCGTATGTCTCCGAGCTCTATCCCACCGAACTGCGCGGCACCGGATTCGGCTGGGCGTCCACATTCTCCCGGCTCGGTGCGGGTTTTGGGCCGCTGATCTTCGCCAACTACTTCTGGCCGGAACTCGGGCTGGCCACATCCTTCGCCCTGGCCGGTGCCCTGGTGCTGGCCTCGGTGCTGTGGATGGCGTTCTTCTCCCCCGAAACCCGCCAGGCCCGCCTGGAGTAACCTTTCCCAACCAGGTAGCGCCAAGTGTCGTTCTGGAGCTTCAATACGACACTTGGCGCTACCTGGTTCTAGCCTCCGGGCAACCAGCCGCGGGCCAGCATTGTCCGCCGCACTTTTGCCACCGCCAGCTTCGCGTCTTGTTCCATGTGCCGCTTTGAGATTCGCACAAGAATCCATCCACCGCGTCCGAAATCCTCTTCGCGGGCAATGTCCCGCTCAATCTGTCCCGCTGCCGAATGTCCCTCACCGTCGTATTCCACCGCCACCTTCTGTTCGGGATAGCTCAGGTCGGGTTGACGTACGACGCCGGGGGCCAGCGGCGTGGGCACGTTCAGTAGAGGTTCGGGCAAGCCGGCATACTCCAGAGCCAGCCGCAGCCTGGTTTCCTGTGCGGAGTCGGAACCCACCCTGGCCAAATCAAGGGCAAGACGGGCCTTGCGTATTCCGGGTGTTCCCTTGTGCCTGTCCAGCATCTCCGCCAGATCTTCAAGCGTTGCATAGGGTTCGAATCTGCCTTCGAATTCCGGGCGCGGGTATCGGATCAGATGGTCTGCAACAACGGTCAATTCCTCGATGCCCATCTTGCGGGAGCAATCCAGCCACGTCCGGGTCCGCGACGTGACCAGCAGGCCCTGGTGGCTGACAATCTCGTCGTCGAAGAACTGTCCCCGGTGGCCCCTCACACCGGGCCGGCGCATGATGGCCACCGTGTCGGGACGGGAGACATGCAACAGCGGTTCGTTGCAGCCTGGCAGGAACCCTGGAAACTGCCACAACAGAAAAGCGGATGCGTAGGAAGCCGCGGCAAATTCCGTCACCAGGGTGTAGGGCCGGAGGCAAGCGGCCAAATCCGTTCGGCCGCAGGAGTCCGGCACCCGGACGCCCCTGCTGGGCCGCTGCAAGCCCCGGTGACGCAGCCGGCGGCGGCTGATGCCGGCGTCGACTGCCTCCCGGAAGGTGAACGGCAGCGACTCAAATTGTCCGGGCATGGGACGAGGAACCTTCATCAGCCCATGGTGGCAGCCGCAACTGTCCTTGCTGGACGTTATCCACAGGCTCGGCCCACTCAAACAATGTAGGTAGCGCCAGCTGTCGTTTTGAGGGGGTAAAACGACACTTGGCGCGACCTAGTTGGGGTGGGGCGCGGCGGAGTACGCGGGGTCTGCCGCCAGGGCGGCCAGGGTGGAGACCAGCAGCCGGCGCTCCACCACCTTGATGCGCTCGTGCAGGGTTTCCTCGGTGTCCGTGTCCTCGATGGCCACGGCTTCCTGGGCAATGATGGGGCCGGTGTCCACGCCGGCGTCTGCCCAGTGCACGGTGCAGCCGGTGACCTTCACGCCGTACGCCATGGCATCCCGGACGCCGTGCGCACCGGGGAAAGCGGGGAGCAGTGCCGGGTGTGTGTTGAGGTATTTGCCGTGGAAAGCGTCGATGAACTCCGGGCTGACGATCCGCATGAACCCGGAAGAAACCACCACGTCCGGCTTGTAGGCGGCCACAGCCCGGGTCAGCGCTGCGTTCCAGTCCGCGCGGTCCGGGTAGGCCTTGAAGTTCACCACGAAGGTGGGGATCCCGGCGGCAGCGGAACGCTCGACGCCGTAGGTTCCCTCGCGGTCCGCGCCCACCGCTGCGATGTCCACGTCGAGGTCCCCCGCCTTGACGGCGTCGATAACTGCCTGGAGATTGGACCCGGTTCCGGAAACGAGGACGACGATACGCATTGGTCCAGCTTAGGTGCAGGCTCGCGTACGCTGGAAAACATGAACAGCGAACCGGGCCGGAGCGGGCAGCAGCAGGTCAGGCCCCCGCTCAGCGAGGCGGCGAAAGCCTCCCTTGCCAAGACCCGCACCCTGTTCCGGATGTTCGTGGTCTCGGTCCTCGGATCGTTCTTCGTGTACCAGCTGGACGTCGGCTACCTGTGGCTGGCGACCGTGCTGACCGCCGCGGGCCTGGTCCTGGGGATCGTCCTGCTGGTCCGGTCAATCCGCCTCAAGGAATCCAGGCTGGTTCTCCTCGGCACCATTTCCGGACTGGTGGTGGCCGCCGTCATGGTGCTGCTGATCGTCACCACCATGGTCCTGTTTGACCAGGTGCGCGAGTACCAGGCGTGCCTGGGCCGGGCGCTGACGGACCGGGCCACCCATGCGTGCATGGCCCAGTTCCAGGACCTCCTGCCCACCAAGGTCCGCTAGCGGCGGCCTGGTCCTAGTGGACCAGCTCCGCATCGTGTTCCGCCGCCCCGGTGTTCTCCCGCTCCAGCCACGGTCCGGCAGCGTAACCGACAACGACGCCGATGCCTACCTCGGCAGCCACCCACAGGCCGGTCCACAGGGGGTCGGGCCCAATGGCCGTCAGGCGGCCAAGGCCGGCTGACCCCCTGGCGATCCAGGCCAGGCAGGCCGTCAGCAGGCCCGCCGCCACGCCCACGAGCACGCCGAGCACCAGCGTGGAGACGGTGGCGGTGAACCAGCGGGCATGCACCTTGATGGCGAGCCACTCGTCGAAGTGGTTTTCGCCCTCCCGCAGGAACCACCATCCCGCCATGACACCTGCCAGCACCGGAACAACCAGGGCCACGAAGGCGTAGTCCAGGGACCCCGACGGGATGGCAGCCAGGACCGGTATGGACGGAAGCGGCCCGACGGCGGTCCCCAGCGCCCCGGCCTGGGAGCCCGCCCCCATCGCAAACCCGGCGCCCGACGTCCAGGCGAGGGCGAACACCACAAGGTTGGGCAGGAAACCCAGCTGCGCGATGGTGAGGGCGGCACCTCCCACCGGGCCGGCGTCGAGCGCTTCATAAACGGAAACCACCAGGTTCCAGTGGATGAACAGGTCTGCCGCCAGCAGGACTGCGGCGAGGGTGAGGGCGGACAGCACGGCGACGGACCCCGCTTTCGCCGCGGATGCGAAGTACGATCCGGCCCAGCGTGAGTGCTGGCTGGTGCGCGAGATCCAGTCCACCGCGTCAACGCCGATGAGCCGGCTCCAGGACCCGGCCTCCCTCCGGGCGCCAACCACCATTCCCAGCCCGAACGGGACAAGGGGAACCAGCATGGCGAACCAGAGGTTGATGCCGACGTCGGCGCTGCGGCAGACGAACCCGGTAGCGGCGCCGAACGCTGCATACACTGCCCACGAGCCAAGCAGCGCCTGCCACAGCTGGTCCGTATAGGAGGCGCGGGCCAGCCGCCGGCCGGCCCGCCAGGCCAGAAGGAAAGGGATGAGGGTCAGGCCCAGCGGAATCAGGCTCAGGATGCCGGACCCGCCGTGGGTGGCAGTCCCGGGTCCTGTGCCGGCAAGTTCCAGCGGCACCCCATGGACCAGGAGCCAGGACTGCCCGGCCAGGCGGGCCAGGACTTCGAACTGCCCGTTCTGGAATCCGGCAGTGGCCCAGACGGCAACGATGGGCGCCACGACCACCAGGGCCGAAATGATGGCCGCCTGCGCCGCTTCAAGGGCACCCTGCAGCCACAACGGCATGGGTAGGCCACGGTCTCCGGTCTGATCAGCGCGCAGTTTCATCGTGTTCCATGGTGTCACGCCGGGCGTGCCGGACCCGCGAACGACAGGCTCCGGGGAGCCACTGATCACCAATCAAATGCCCCGGCGTGCGGCGCTTTTTGCCCTGCCCCGCCGTAAAATTGGTAGAAACCACAACCCGCCGCCCCGCTGAGGGCATGGTGTGATTTCTGCTGGCTGCCGGACGTGGACACTGCCAGCCGTGTACCCGGATACCGTCAACCGGGAAAACAGGAGCCGCGAATGAGAGATGAACCGTAAGTTCTGAAGATATTCGTCCTACTGGCTGGTGCAGCCACCGCTTCCGGCGCGGCTGCACCAGCGTTTTAAACAGTGCGGCGCCGGGAGCCTCCTGGAGGCTCCCGGCGCCGTTCACCGTGTCAGGGCAGCTGATTCATCCGGGCTGCCCGCGGAACTGGGGGCCGGAGCCCCGGGTCCCGATCAGCGACGGGTGTCGCCGTCTGTTTCGATGTTTTCCTTGCGGACTTCCTCATTGACCGTGACATCGTCACGGACAACTTCCTTGTCCAGGCGGACCCGCTCCACGGGAACGGCTTCCTTCTCAACAACGGGGCGTTCCTCGTGCAGGACCACCTCGTGCTCTTCTTCGCTGATGGCCGGTCCGTCGAAGGCTGCACCGCGGTTGCCGTCCGTGATGGGCTCCCGCTCGATGCGTACTTCTTCACGCTCCACCGGGATGGTCTTGGTGACGTTTTCGGTGGTGACGTACTTACGCAGCCGTGCCCGGCCGGTGGCCTCACGTTCCTTGCCCACGTGCAGCTGCTCCTCGGACCGCGTCATGGCGTCGTCCGTGGTGGGGCCGGAGGTGTCGTGGCCAACGGTTCCGCGTGCGGTTTCGTCGCGGTCATAGGTGTCGCGGCCTGCACCGATCCCGGCGGTGGGGGTGCCTGCGTTCAGGTCGGCGTCGCCCTGCAGGTCAACGTCCCCGGCGGTGCCGGAACGGGCCTCGGTGTAGGTCCGGGCACCGCGGTCGTAGTACGTGTAGAGCCGGTCCTCTTCCTCCGGGGTGAGGTGGCCGTCCGCATCCACGCGGGGAGCGTCCTTGACGTGCTCCTTGGTGAAGGGAACCACCAGGTCTTCGCCCTGGTTGTGCGCGCCCTCCACCGGAACGAAGGACTCGGAGGTACCGAAGAGCCCCGTCTTCACGGTGACCCATGTGGGCTCGCCCGTGTCATCGTCTGCGTACAGCTGACCGATCGAACCGATTTTCGTGCCGTCGGAACCGACGACGTTGCCGCCCTTGGTGAGCAGGTTTTCAAGGTTTTCCCTGTTGAGCATGACGTCTCCTTTGGATGGTCTTTGCACTGGGTCTGCCAGCAGTGGATGTTCCGGACCGGGGCATTCTCCCGTCATCCGGCTTCCGCCCCGGCTGCTTGAGGCTCTGCGCTGACTGCCCCACTACCGTAAGCATGCTTAGCATCAAATGCAAAGCCTACTTAGTAATTTTTTTTGGCGGGCCGCTGCAGTTGTTCACCCGGCCTTCTCCTCGAGGTAACGCTTCCTCCCCCGTCATTTCAAGGAAGGCAACCACGGTGGAGGGGTGAGGATCGCAATCGTTGCCGAATCTTTTTTGCCGCTGATGAACGGCGTCACCCATTCCATCCTGCGGGTCCTGGACCACCTCCAGGAGCGCGGCGACGAGGTGCTGGTCATCGCGCCTTCCGGACATGACGGGGAGGCCGCGGGCCGGGTCAAGGGGGCGGAGGTGCACAGGCTGCCCGCGGTCCCGCTGGCCGGCTATACGAATGTGCGGGTGGCGCTGGGAGGTGTGTACCGGGTCAAGCGAATCCTTGCCGAGTACGCGCCCGACGTTGTCCACCTTGCCTCGCCGTTCGTGCTGGGCTGGCGTGCCGCACAGGCTGCGCACCAGCTGGGCATCCCCACCGTGGCCATCTACCAGACCGAAGTTCCCAGCTACGCCGCCCGGTACGGCGTTCCCTTCCTGGAAAACTGGGCCTGGAACAGGGTGGAGAACATCCACCTGCTCTCCTCACGCACCTTGGTGCCCTCAACCTTCGCGCTGAACCAGTTGCGCGGCCGGGGCATTCCGCGGGTGCGCATGTGGCGCCGCGGCGTGGACACCGCGAGGTTTTCGCCGGCAAAGCGCGACGACGGGTGGCGGGCTTCGGTGGCTCCGGGCGGGGAACGGATCATCGGCTACGTGGGCCGCCTGGCGGTCGAAAAGCAGGTGGAAGACCTTGCCGCCCTCGCCGGCATTCCCAACACCAGGCTTGTGGTTGTGGGCGACGGCCCGCAGCGGGCAGCCCTTGAGGCGGCACTCCCCCGGGCAGTCTTCACCGGATTCCTGGGCGGTGATGACCTGGCACGGGCGGTGGCATCGTTCGACCTGTTCGTCCATCCCGGCGAGTTCGAAACCTTCTGCCAGACCATCCAGGAGGCCATGGCATCGGGTGTACCGGTGGTGGCCACAGGGCGGGGCGGCCCGTTGGACCTGGTGGAGAACTCGCGCACCGGGTGGCTCTACGAACCGGGCGACCTGTCCGCCATGCGGGCCCGGGTGCAGGACCTGGTGGGCGACGACGCCAAACGGCGGGCATTTGCGGCCGCAGCACACGCCTCGGTCCAGGACAGGACCTGGCCCGCGCTCTGCACGGAACTGGTGCAGCACTATGCGGACGTTATCGCGGGGGCGCCCGCACCAGCACAAAAGGTTTCAAAGGCAGGAGCATCATCATGAAGATTTCCGTGATCGGCTGCGGCTACCTGGGCGCGGTCCACGCAGCAACCCTGGCCTCCATGGGCCACACCGTGGTGGGCATCGACGTCGACCCCGGCAAGGTGGCGCAACTGGCGCGGGGAGCTGCACCGTTCCACGAACCTGGACTGGATGAACTCCTGGAGCACGGCCGCGCCACCGGACGGCTGCGCTTCTCCACCGATCCCGCCGACGCAGGGGACGCCCAGGTGCACTTTCTGTGCGTGGGGACGCCGCAGGACAAGACGTCCGACGCCGCCGACCTTTCCTTCCTGGTCTCCGCCGCGGCGGCCTTGCTGCCGCACCTGGCCGCGGGCGCCGTCGTCGTCGGTAAATCCACGGTGCCCGTTGGCACCGTGGGCATGCTTCAGGATGTCCTGGCCGCACGGCCTGATGTGCTGCTCGGCTGGAATCCCGAGTTCCTCCGGCAGGGCACCGCCGTCAAGGACTCCCTGGTCCCGGACCGGCTGGTCTACGGCGTGGACGGCGGCCGGGCCGCCGCCTTCCATCCCGCCACCGGCGCACCCCTGGGGGTGACGGCGGCCCTGGACGGCGTCTATGAGCCGCTGCTGGCTGCCGGGATCCCGCGGCTGGTCTGCAATTTCGCCACGGCAGAGCTCATCAAATCGGCCGCGAACGCCTACCTGGCAACCAAGGTCAGCTTCATCAACGCCGTCGGTGGACTGTGCGATGCCGCGGGCGCTGACGTCACCGAGCTCAGCGAGGCGATGGGGCTGGATCCGCGGATCGGTGGCCGGTACCTGCACGCGGGTCTTGGTTTCGGCGGCGGCTGCCTGCCCAAGGACATCCGCAGCTTCCGAACCCAGGCAGCCACCCTGGGCGTGCCCGCGGTGGAGGACTGGATGCGGCTGGTGGATGCAGTGAACCTGGGCCAGCGGGAACGCACGGTGCGCCTGGCGGCGGAACTGTGCGGCGGGGCGCTCGCCGGGCGTTCCATCACCGTGCTGGGTGCATCCTTCAAACCGGATACCGATGACATCCGCGACTCCCCGGCACTGGATGTCGCGGACCGGCTGGCCGCCGCCGGTGCCCATGTGACCGTCACGGACCCCAAAGCGGTGAACCTTGCGTGGCGCCGCTACCCACGCCTCCGGTTCGAGTCCTCCGCGGCGCGGGCGCTCCAGGACGCCGAATTGGTGCTGCTCCTCACCGAATGGGACGAGTACCGGCAGCTGTGCCCCGCCTCGGCCGGGCAGCAGGTACGACGCCGGGTGGTCCTGGATGCGCGCAATGTGCTGGATGCTGCCGCCTGGCAGGAACAGGGCTGGGTGGTGCGAGGACTTGGGACCGCCGCGGGGGCCTTGGCGGCGGCCGCACACTGAGGTTCAGCCCAGGAGCCCCAGCTCGGCGAAGGCCAGCGCAACGCCGCCACCGGCCGGCGCGGCGGTAACCCTGTCCGCTACGGCAAGAACGGAGGGATGGCCACCTTCCACGGCGATGCCCACGCCCGCGTACTCGAGCATCTCCACGTCGTTGGCGCTGTCGCCGATGGCCACGATGTCTGCCCGGTCCAGGCCGAGCCGGGCCTCCACCACCTGGATACCCACGGCCTTATGGGTGCCCGCCATGTAGATCTCCCCGGCACGCTCGCCCAGCGCCGACAGCGAGCTGGGAATCAGCCCCACCCCGGGGCCGAAGGTTTCCATCAGGCGGCCCAGCGGCACCGGCGAGTCGAAGCAGGAGATTTTGGCGTAGGACGTGGCGCGGAGGTCGTCGCTGTACTGCATGGGCCCCAGGATGTCCTCGAGCGGATCAACGTCCGTGCTGAGGACGCCGTCATGCTGCGGCCGGCCGGCAAAGATGGGCCCGAGGACCTCCCGCAGCCGCCGGTCCACGCCCGTCCGGCCGTGCAGGGCCTCCGGCGCTTCCAGGATGTAGGCCGCACCGTGCGCGTCGAGCGTTTCGACGATGCGTGCCGCCAGCTCCGGCTCAAAGCGGGTGTCCTTGAGGACTTCACCGCTGACCTCCACCCTGGCGCCGGCGCCGGTAATGGTGCCGTCGAATCCTGCTTCGAGGATGTGCCCGGGCACCATGGACAGGGGACGTCCGGTGCAGACGAACACCAGGTGGCCCAGCTTCCGTGCGGTCCGGACGGCATCCACGTGGGCCTCCGGAGCCAGCCCGTGGTCAGCGTAGGTGCCGTCGATGTCAAGGAAGATGGCACGCGGCCGCTGGGTGTGGCTGGACATGCCGGAGCTCCTTCAACAGATGCAGGGACACCCAATCCTACCGGCAGCCGCTTTACCGCCGGAGAAAAGTTCGCGGAATTCGGGTCAAACTGATAGTCATCCTGTGATATTGAAAGCCTTGCAGAGTAGTAAGCCTGCTGATTGAATGAGGGAACCGGAAATGGGGGCCCGGCACAACTTACTGACAAGGAGTGGCAACATGGGCATTATCGGATTTCTCATTTTGGGCCTGATTGCTGGAGCCATTGCAAAGGCCATCCTGCCGGGACGCCAAGGCGGCGGCTGGGTGATCACCATGGTCCTTGGCGTTGTCGGGGCCATCCTGGGCGGCTGGATCGGATCACTGATCTTCGGCGGCGGACTGGCCGAATTCTTTGACATCAGGACCTGGCTGCTGGCCATCCTCGGCTCGATCATCGTGCTGCTGATCTACGGCGCCGTCACCAACCGCAGCGGCCGCCGGGTGTAGCGGCTTTCCCCTATTCATCAGTAAGAGGCGCCGGACCCCATTGTGGGGTCCGGCGCTTTTTACGTCCGGGGCCAGGTCCGTGCTGGACCAAAATGAAGGTATGGGTACCGGCCCAATTTCCCCCTGCGGCCTTTATGATGGCGAAGGGGTGGTGTGATGACCGGTTTTTCGGGCCGTGACAACAATGTGGCATTACAAACTTTTGGCGGGGTCATGGACGCAAGTCCGGATGCCCTTTTGGCCCTGGCTGCGGACGGCACCGTCCTGGCGGTAAACGCGGCAGCGGCACGGCTGTTTGCCCTGCACCGGGACGCCTTCACCGGCCTGGACCACCGGCTGCTGATCGGCGAGGGTTTCCGCGACGACGTGGCCCATCTGCTGCACCAGCTCCTCACCCACCCGGAAGAGCATCCCCCGCCGCTGGAAATCAGCGCCCTGCGCGGGGATGGCACCGAGACCGCCGTCGAACTAGCCGTGGCCGTCCTCCCCGGGCTGGACCCGGACGGCACCCAACCAAACGGCGCCGGCATAAGTGGCCCGGCCGGCGCACGGCTGCTGCTCTCTGCGCGCGGCACTGCGCACCGCAAGACAGCCGACGCCAACCTCCGCGAGGCCATGTCCCTGTTGACGGCCACCCTTGAATCAACTGCAGACGGCATCCTGGTCATCGCCACCGACGGCAGCGTGGCCGGATTCAACGACCAGTTCCTCACCATGTGGGGCATCCCTCCCGAGATGATGGAGGCCGACAGCGAGGAGCCGGCGCTGAGGCTGGTCATGGCGCAGATTGCAGATCCCGTGCCCTTCGCCGCGCGGCTGGGCGAAGTCCAGGAGGACCCGGCAGCCGAAAGCCACGACGTGGTGGAACTCCGCGACGGCCGTACCCTGGAACGCTATTCCCGCCCGCAACGCGTCGGCGAGAAAATCGTGGGCCGCGTATGGAGCTTCCGCGACGTGACGCCGCGGCGGAAAGCGCAGGAGCAGGCACAGCAGGCCCTGATGGACCTCGCCGTGCAGGCTGAGAAGCTGCGCGCCATGGCCTTCCAGGACCCCCTGACCGGGCTGGCCAACCGGGCCGTCTTCAACGATGCCCTGGCCGAATCCCTGCAGGAACCGCGGCTGAAGACCGTGGATGTCCTGCTCCTGGACCTCGACGACTTCAAGGAAGTCAACGATATCCTTGGCCACCAGGCGGGCGACGACATGCTCATCGAGGTGTCACGCCGGCTCCGCGGCTGCGTTCCCACCGCCGACGTCGTGGCCCGGCTGGGTGGCGACGAGTTTGTGGTGCTCCTGACGGCCTGCCCCGACGCCGACGCAATCGCCGCGTGCATCGTGCGCTGCCTGCACGTCCCGGTGACCATCGGCGGCACCGTCCTGCGCCCCAGCCTGAGCCTGGGGCTCGCCTCCCTGGGCCAGGACAGCGTCGGCCCTTCCGAACTGCTGCGGCATGCGGACATCGCGATGTACGCCGCCAAGGCCGCCGGCAAGAACCGGTTCCTGCGGTTCCACCCGGACATGATGCAGGCCCTGGTGCAGCGGACGCACATGGAAAGCGGGCTCCAGCTGGCCGTGCCCCGCGGCGAAATCACCGTGGACTTCCAGCCGATTGTCTCGCACCGCATGGGGCAGGTGGTCCAACTGGAGGCGCTGGCCAGGTGGGACCGGGGCGGCGAGCGGATACCGCCGTCGATCTTCATCCCACTCGCCGAGCGCACCGGGCTGATCGGCGAGATCGGGGCCGAGGTAATGGCCACCGGAATGGTGCAGCTGTCCCAGTGGCTCAGCGAGGATCCGTCACGGTCCCTGGCCGTGAACGTCTCCGGCGTGCAGCTGCAGGAACCCGACTTCGCCGAAAACGTCCTGCGGCTGGCGGAAGCCAGCGGGGTGGCGCCCTACCAGCTGGTCGTGGAAGTTACCGAGAGCGTGTTCTTCGACGCCGACTGCAGCCTGATCCAGCAGCTCAGCGCGCTGCGGGATACGGGCGCCCGGGTGGCGCTGGATGACTTCGGCACCGGCTATTCCTCGCTGGGCCGGCTGCAGGACCTGCCCGTGGACACCGTCAAGATCGACAAGACCTTCGTCTCCATGGTGCGGACCGGCAATGAGCGCCTGCCCATCCTCAGCTCCATGATCAACATGGCGCACAGCCTGGGCCTTACCGTGACGGCGGAGGGCATCGAGACAGCAGCGCAGGCGGACTACCTGACGGCACTGGAGTGCGATTCACTCCAGGGGTACCTTTTCTCGCTGCCGGAACCCGGTGACAGGCTGCACCAGGCTTTGCACCACGCGGAAGAAGCCCTCAACGCGCTGAAGGGCAGGTAGCCGGAAGGCTCCGGGATCAGGCTGCTTCCTGGCGGCCCGGGCGCTGCGGCTTGGCCGGCGCGGGCTGGGAGTTCTGGGGCTGGGAAGCCTGCGGCTGGGAGTTTTGCGGCTGCGCGGGCTGGGCTGGTTCCCCGGCACCGGCAGGAACGCTGGCCGTGCCGGCGGGCGTGGAGGCGGCCGGGACGGCAGCGCGGTCGCGGCGCCAGCGGCGCACCAGGTCGACGGCGGCCAGCAGTCCCGCGAGGGGCGTCAGCACGGCTGCGGCGTAGACGAACAGCATCCAGGTCAGGGTGGTCAACGGCGGCTGGTTGTTGTTGAGCAGCGACAGGCCGCCGAGCATGGCGACGACCCAGAACAGCAGGACGGCCGTCAGCACGGCGCCGGCAGGAAAATACTGGTTGGTCACGACTTTTTTCAGGGTTTCCATGCACTTCCTCCTGCCTGGCCGGGGGGACGGCGAAAGCCGTTCACTCACCAGTATGGGGCCCGGCAGGTTCGAAACCGCGCAAGACAACACGGCGAGTGATGAAGCTAACGCGGCTTCCGGCGTCGTCCGTATCCGGGGGCCGAAACGGCCGCCCCAAAACCCTTCCCGCAAAGGACCTGACCGAATACCGTAGGGCGTGTCCGCACATTATCTGGAGGCTCCCATGCGCAAAGTCACTGCCGGCCTGTTCCACTCCGTGGACGGGGTGGTGTCCGAACCTTTCAAGTTCCAGTTCGACAGCTTCGATGAGGAACTCGGTGCGGGCCTGGCCAGGATGATCAACAGCGTGGACACCGTCATCCTGGGCCGCGTGAGCTATCAGGAGTGGGCGGATTACTGGCCCACCGCTCCGCAGGACCAGGACTTTGGCGCGTTCATCAACCCCGTGGAAAAGTTCGTTGCGTCGCGCACGTTGACGGGACCGCTGGAATGGCAGAACTCGCGGGTGATGGACGCGCCGCTGACGGAATTCGTCGGCGCGCTGAAGGAACGCGACGGCGGCGAAATCGCCGTGTGCGGAAGCATCTCCGTGGTGCGGCAGCTGCTGTTCGCCGGGCTGCTGGACTCGCTGCAGCTGATGACCCACCCCGTAATCGCCGGCAGCGGCCGCCGGCTGTTCGAGGACGGCGACCCGCTGACACGCCTGGTGCTGCAGGAGCAGTCGGCAACCAGCAAGGGCAACGTGCTGAGCACCTACGGGGTACGCGCCAGCGACTAGGCGGCCAACGCCCCGAAAAGCTCCTCCACGAGCCGCTCCAGGTGCTCGGGGATGTCTGCCTCGGTGCCGTGTTCGCCGCGGCCCAGGAAAACTGCGGTGCCGCGGATCCCGTCAAGGTCCAGGCCGCATTCGTGCATCAGCTGCCCCGCGCGGAAGTTGACCGGCAGGAGCCTCGTGACGCTTTCCGCGTTGAGGTAGACATGCCAGTCGCCGCGGATCACGGATTCCAGCGGGCCACCCACCAGGGCTTCAAGGGCCTTCAGGTCCGCGTCAACCTGTTCCAGGCGGATGGGCTCGGCATTGCCGGCCGGTATGACAAGTGCTGTGTAAGTTCTGGTGTCCATTGTTCGCTTCTCCACTGGGTTTAACACCCGTGGAGTCGGCAGTGTTCCCGGAAGGCTACGCCTGCGCGGCCAATGCGGCGATGTCCCGGGGAGTGGTCCGGCAGCAGCCGCCCAGGATGCGCGCGCCCGCTTGCTGCCATTCCCCGGCACCCGCGGCCAGGCTTGCAGGCGCCCCTCCCCCGGCCGCGCCGCCCTCGTCTCCGCTTGCCTGGCTCCACGTCTTGGTTGCGGAATCGTATGTCTCCCCCGAATTCGGGTAGGCCACCAGGGGTATGTCCGTGTGCGGGCGCAGGGCGGCCAGCGCCGGCCGTACCAGGCCAAGGGGCACGCAGTTCACTCCGACCGCCGCAACGTGCGGGTGCCCGTTCACGCGTTGCGCGACATCGGCCAGCGGCGTGCCGTCGCTGATGTGGCCGCCGTCGCGAAGGGAAAAGGAGAACCAGGTGTCGACGCCGTGTTCCCGGCTGAGTGCCAGCAGGGCCTCCGCCTCGGCGAAGGAGGGCAGCGTCTCGAAGGCGAGGAAGTCCACGCCGGCCTTGACCAGTGCCGCTACGCGGGGAGCATGGAACTCCTCGAACTCCCGGGGGGCGAGGCTGTAGTCCCCCCGGTATTCCGAGCCGTCCGCGAGATAGGCGCCGTATGGGCCCACGGAGCCCCCCACCAGCAGCGGCCCGGCGTCCGGATGCTCCATCAGGTGCTCCCGCCGTGCTTCATCCGCCAGCCGGACGGACAGTTCAACCAGGTCCAGGGCTTCCTCCTCAGCCATGCCCCGTGCCGCAAACCCCCGGGGCGTTGCCTGGTAACTGGCTGTGGTGGCGATGTTCGCACCCGCCGCGAAGTAGTCGCGGTGCACGTCCCGGATAAGCCCGGGCTGCTCCAGCAGGACTTTGGCAGACCACAGGGGGTCGTCCAAGTTGCAGCCTCGCGCCTCCAGTTCGGTGGCCAGGGCGCCGTCGGCAGTCAGGGTGCGGCCGGATTCCAGTGCGGCGGAGAGGGAAGAAAGGGGAGGCATAAGTTCACTATAAGCATGGACTAATGCTCTTACTGAGTGTTACAGGCAACGGCAACCGGCCGTACCGGAGGGCTCCTTTGGGATCGCTAGACTCCCTTTTATGTCGAAGACCTCCAGCATGGGCCGCGGAATCCAGGCCTTGCTTGCCGTGGGGGAACGCCACGCACGGGGGTTTCCCGGCGGCAGCGCCGCCGAGGTCGCCGCCGATCTGGACCGGGACCGGAGCCAGGTGTCCCGCAGCCTGCGGACCGGCGGACAGGAAGGCTTCCTGGCCCGCAGTGCGGCCCGCACCTACGTCCTGGACTGGTCGGTCTTCACCGACGCGCAGCTGCTGACCGAACGCCGGCTCCAGGCCGACGGCGCCACCGCCCTGGACGCCCTGGCCGCCGGGACCAATGAGGCGTGCTTCCTTGGAGTGCTGCGCGGTGACAGCACGGTGACCATCGGTGAGAGTGTCCCGGCCGGCAGCAACCTGGTGGGTTCATGGCTTGGCCGCCCTTATCCCGCCTACTGCAGTGACGCCGGCCAGGCGGTCCTGTGGGAGGCGCCGGAAGAGGAGGTCCGGAGCGTGTTTTCACAGGTCGTGTTCACGCGCCACGGTCCCAACACGCCTGCAAATGTGGATGAGTTCCTGGCGCGGCGGGAGGCCGCGCGCGTCCGCGGCTACTCGATCGTGGATGAAGAGGCAGAGCCCGGGCTTTACTCCCTGGCCGTGCCGGTCCGCGACTTCAAGGGTGACGTGGTGGCGGCCCTGCAGATCGTGGGCATCAAGGACCGGCTGGAGCCGCGCCGGGAACCGTGCGCAGCCGCCCTGGCGGCCCAGGGATCCTGGCTCGAAGCGAGGCTCGGCTACCGGAGCTGAGCCTCAGGTTCCGGGTGCACCGAGGCGCGTGGCGGCGGCCGAAAGCACAGCTGCCGCGGCGGCGGAATCAGCTCCGAACTCTCCGCGGCTGCCCAGCACGCTGAGCGACCCCAGGATGGAACCGCCGGCGTCCCGCACGGGCACGGCGAGCTCCACCACGCCGTGTTCAAACTCCTCCTCGGCGGCGATGAACCCGGCAGTGCGGTCCCGCTCCATGAGATCCCAGATACCGTCGGTAGTGTGGGCAGCGCCGGGTCCGCCGATGCCGATGTAATTCACGTCCGCGAGCAGTTCGGCCAGGGCGGACCGGTCGAAGTCCCACAGCAGGGCCCTCCCGGCGCCGGTGCACCAGACGGGCGTGACCATGCCGGGCACCACGAAACTGCCGGGCACGGCTTCATTGCTCGAGGCGCGGAGCAGGATGACCCGGTATCCGTCGCGGACCGAAAGCCGTGCCCGCACCCCCAGCCCGGCGACCAGCTCCTCGAGCAGCGGCTTCGCCTCCCGGACCCAGCCCGTGTTCAAGGCGGCGGCCAGGCTGAAGAAGCGGGGGCCTGTCCGGAACGGCCCGCGGTCAAAGCGCTCCAGCAGTTCCAGGCCGCACAACTCCTGGGCCAGGCGCGACACCCGGCTTTGTTCCATGCCAAGCTCCGCGGCGAGCTGCGAAACACCCAGCGGCGCCTGCCCCCGCTTTTCCCGTTCCACCACGTGCCGCAGGATCCGCAGTCCCTGCGCCATCGAGGACGCCTCGGCGGTTGATTCCACGCTTTCCTGACCTCCCGGGCTGCTGACAACGGCCCCATTGTTCCACGGGCGCTGCCTGTTGCACCCAGGGCGCTGCCGTCGTCGTCCGTGCCCTGCCTACCGGCCTGCCCGCGCGGCGCTGCGTCCGTGCCGGAAGTGGAAGTAGGCGTAGCAGGCGGCGACAAAGGGGATGCCGAAGTAGAGCGCCGCCGCCTGGGCGGGGTCGAGCGCGATGCCGACCAGGGAGATGACGCAGAGGGAGAACGCGAGGATGGGGACCAGCGGGAACAGGGGCGCCCGGTAGGCAAGGGTGGAGACGCCGCCGCCGTCGCGGACGAAGGCGCGGCGGTGGAAGTAGTGCGAGGCGGTGATGGACATCCACACACCCACCACGGCGAAGCCTGCCACCGAGACGAGGACCAGGTAGACAGTTTCCGGGGCCACCACGCTGCTGAGCAGGGATGCGAGGCCGCCCACCATGCTCACGGAGAGGGCCACCATGGGAATGCCGCGGCGGTTCAGCTTCTTCAGGGCGCGGGGTGCATGCCCTTCATCGGCGAGCGAATACAGCATCCGGGCGCAGGAGTAGAGGCCGCTGTTTCCGGCGGACAGCAGGGCCGTGATGATGACGAAGTTCATGATGTCCGCGGCGAACGGGACACCGATGGCGGAGAAGACAGTGACGAATGGGCTTTCGTCCAGCCCCACTTCGGTGTAGGGGATGGTGGCGGCGATTACGGTGATGGCACCCACGAAGAAGATCAGCAGCCGGATCACGGTGGTGCGCATGGCCTTGGGAATGGCGGTTGCGGGGTCCTTGGTCTCACCGGCGGCGACGCCGATCAGTTCCGACCCGGAGAAGGCATAGAAGACGGCCAGCACCGTGACCAGGATGCCGGTGAATCCGTTGGGGAAGAGGCCCGATTCCGTGGCGAAGTTCTGGAGCAGGAGCGGGTGGTTGCCGCCGCTGTTGAGCGGGTGGAAGCCGAACAGCGCCGCCCCGCCCAGGACGATCAGGCCGATGATGGCGGCCACCTTCACGATGGCGAACCAGAACTCGGCCTCGCCGAAGAACCGGGAGGAGACGGCGTTGAAGCCAAAGAGGATGGCGGCAAAGACCAGGCACCAGACCCACACCTCAACGTCCGGGAACCAACGCTGCATGAGGAGCCCGGACGCGGTGAACTCGGAGCCGATGGCCACGGCCCAGCACAGCCAGTACAGCCAGGCGGTGGCGAACCCCGTGGCCGGGCCGATGGAGCGGGCGGCGTAGATGTGGAAGGCGCCGGATACGGGATAGGCGATGGCCAGTTCGCCCAGGCATGCCATGACCAGGTACACCACGAAGGCGCCCACCAGGTACGCGATGACGGCGCCAAGCGGGCCGGCCTGGGAGATGGTGTAGCCCGAGCTGACGAAGAGGCCGGAGCCGATCACCCCACCCATGGCGATCATGACCAGATGGCGAGGCCCCATGGAACGGCGGAGGGCGGACTCCACGGGCTGCGGTGCCGCAGGCCGTGGATCGAGGGTGAGCGGGGGTGTGGGTTCCACGGGTCTCCAAACGAAGAAATGCACGGTGTCAGTGCCGAAAGTAGCACGGCTGCCGAATTTCTCAGCATCAAAAGCATGGAAGCATGCGCATATTGCACGGGGTTACGTTTGCGGCCGTGCTGGAAGGTACGACGGCGGCACCTGGCCGGGTGCCGCCGTCGTACCTTCCCGTCCCGGCCGGGAAGGCGACCGGGTAAACTTGACCAGTCATGCGCTGTTCCTACTTTGATGCCGGCACCTGCCGCTCCTGCACCCAGATGGGCAGGCCGTACAGCGAACAGCTGGCCGGCAAGCAGCTGCACTGCCAGGGCCTCCTGTCCGACCACACCTCGCTGGAGTGGCTGGAGCCTGTGGCCAGCCAGGAGTCCGGCTTCCGCAACAAGGCCAAGATGGTGATCGGCGGGACGGCGCAGAACCCCACGATCGGAATCCTCGACGCCGACGGCCACGGCGTGGACCTGCGCAAGTGCGGCGTCTGCTCCCCCGGCCTGCGGGCCGTCTTCCCGGTGCTGGCCACCTACATCCGCCGCCTCCGCCTGACGCCCTACGACGTTCCGCGCCGGACCGGCGAACTCAAGCACGTCATCATCACCGAATCCCCGGCAGGTGAGGTCATGCTCCGCCTGGTCCTCCGCTCCGAGCAGACCCTGCCGCGCATCCGGAAGCACCTTCCGGAGCTCCTGGCCGACCTGCCGCAGGTCAAGGTGGTCTCCGTCAACCTGCTCCCGGAGCACAAGGCCGTCCTCGAAGGCGACCGCGAGATCCTGCTGACGGAGCAGTCCACGCTGGAGATGCGGGTCAATGACATCAACCTGCACCTGAGGCCGCAGAGCTTCTTCCAGACCAACACCGGCATGGCCGCGGCCCTGTACCGGCAGGGGCGCGAGTGGGTCAACGAACTGGCGCCGGCCTCGGTGTGGGACCTGTACTGCGGTGTGGGCGGCTTCGCCCTCCACAGCGCCGCCCCGTCCCGCACGGTCACCGGCATTGAAGCCAGCAGCGAGGCCATCGTCTCGGCCCGGCTCAGCAGTGACGAGGCCGGCCTCGCGGGCATGGATTTCCACGCCGGGGACGCCACCGCGTTCGCCCTCGCGGCGGAGCAGTCGCCGGAGCTGGTGATCGTGAACCCGCCCCGCCGCGGCATCGGCAAGGAGCTGTGCGGCTGGCTCGAGTCATCCGATGTCCAGCATGTGGTGTACTCCAGCTGCAACGCCCAGTCGCTGGCCCGCGACCTGGCCGCGCTCCCGTCCTTTACAGCCCGGCGGGCACGGGTTTTGGACATGTTCCCGCAGACCACGCATTACGAGGTGATGGTGCTCCTGGAACGGACGGCCTAGCGCCCGCCGGTTTCCCGGGAGTCAGGGGCGGACGCGTTCGACGGCGGCCGCTCCTGCTTCCCGCCCGATGGCCCGGAGTCCCGCCGCCACCCCTGCGGCGTCGGCATCGGAGCGGTTCTGGCTGAGTTTCTCCTTCGCCTCGATCCTGGTGATCACCAGTTCCACGCCCACAATCGCGCGCAACTGCCCGGCGATGAATTTCTCCGGGGCGTCGTCCACTGCCCACGGATCCGGCCGGCCGCCCTCGTGCAGGCCGGTCAGGTGCCGGACATGGCGTGCCAGCCAGCCGGCGTCGTCATGGACCACCAGCTCGCCGTAGACGTGTGCGGTGCTGTAGTTCCAGGTGGGAACCACGCGGCCATGCTCTGCTTTGGCGGGATACCACGACGGCGAGATGTAGTCATCGGGGCCCTGGATAATGGCCAGCGCTTCACCGGCTGGCGCGGTGGACCACTGTGGGTTGTTCCGCGCCATATGCGCCTGCAGTGCGCCGTGCTCCCCCACTCCCGGATTGAAGGCGACGGGCAGCAGCGTTGCCAGCAGGCCGGCGTCGGTCATGGTGACGAGATTGGCGGCACCGGCGTGTGCCAGGAGGTTCCGGATGGCGCCGGGCTGGGCGGCGAAGTGGGCTGGAATGTACATGGGAGTCCTTTCGGGTGGTCAGGTGGTCTTGAGCCGGACGCGGACCGCAGCACCGGCGCAGAGGATGACGGCAAAGGCGCCGATGGCGGTGGTCCACGTCAATGCCTCGCCCAGCAAGAGTGCGGCCCAGCAGATACTTAGGACGGGCTGGAGCAGCTGGACCTGGCTCACCTGCGCCATCGGGCCGGTGGCCAGCCCGCGGTACCAGGCGAAGAAGCCAAGGAACATGCTGACCACGGCCAGATAGCCGAACGCGGCCCATTGGGTGGGGGTGGCCGGGGGCGGCTGGCCCTGGACGGAGACAACGGCCAGGACCAGCATGGCCGGCGCGGCGAGGACCAGCGCCCAGGCGATGGTCTGCCACGAGCCCAGTTCGCGGGCCAGCAGGCCACCCTCCGCATACCCCACCGCGGCACAGGCAACGGCGCCAAGCAGCAGGAGGTCCGCCCAGTGCAGCTGTCCCGCTCCCCCGGACTGCAGGACGGCAAAGGTTATGGCTGCCAGCGAGCCTAGCACCGCCACGGCCCAGAAGAGGGCCGGTGGACGCTCGCCTGTGCGCAGCACGGCCACCGTGGCCGTGGCGGCGGGCAGGAGGGCGATAACCACGGCGCCGTGGGCGGCCGGCACGGCGGTGAGGGCGTAGGACGTCAGCAGCGGAAAGCCTGCGACGACGCCACCGGCCACTAGCGCCAGCCGCAGCCAGGTGTCTGGATGCGGCAGCCGCTGGCGGTTGATGGCGAGCGCTGCGGCGGCAAGGACAGCGGCCACCACGGCCCGGCCGGAACCGATGAACAACGGCGGGAACCCGGCGACAGCCAAACGGGTGAAGGGAACGGTGAAGGAGAAGGCCGCAACGCCCAGCAGGCCCCACCAGATCCCGGTGGACGGCCGGGACAGTATCACTGGGCCATCCAGGACAGTAGCGCTACTATGTTGTTTCATGAACAACGATAGCAGTTCACGGATCGTGGCGGCACTCCGGCAATGGGTTGCGGGAGCGGCGCCCGGAGCCAAACTGCCGTCCACCCGCTCGCTGGTGGCCGAGTACCAGGCGAGCCCCGTGACGGTCCAGAAGGCTCTGCAGGCGCTGGCCTCGCAGGGCCTGATCGAAAGCCGGCCCGGCGTCGGGACGTTTGTCCGTGCCGTCCGCACCGCACGCCCGTCGGACTATGGCTGGCAGACCGCAGCGCTGCGCTCGCCGTCATCTCCGCTGCCGCCGTCGTCGGACACCATGCGCAACGTCCCCGGCGACGCCATCTGGTTCCACTCCGGCTACCCGGACCGCGAGCTGCTGCCGGAACGGCTGGTCCGCTCCGCGCTGTCCCGCGCCGCCCGCGGCGACGCGGCCCTGTCCCGGCCGCCCGCCGCCGGCATGCCCGAACTGCAGCAATGGTTCGCCCAGGAACTGGGCGCGGCAACCCCCGTGGGGATCACGCCCCCAACGCCAAACGACGTCATCGTCCTGCCCGGCAGCCAAAGCGGACTCAGCTCCATCTTCCGGGCGCTGGTGGGCGCGGGACAGCCTCTGCTCATGGAGTCGCCGTCGTATTGGGGTGCCATCCTGGCCGCCGCCCAGACCGGGGTGCGGGTGGTCCCGGTGCCCACAGGGCCCGAAGGCCCGGACCCCGCCGACGTGGACCGCGCCTTTGCCGAGACCGGGGCCCGGGCGTTCTACGTGCAGCCCAACTATGCGAATCCCACCGGGGCCCAGTGGGCGGCGGGCCGGGGCGCCGAGATCCTCGACATAGCCCGCCGGCGTGGTGCCTTCCTGGTGGAGGACGACTGGGCCCACGATTTCGGCATCACCTCGAACCCCGTCCCGTTGGCCACGCAGGATGATTCCGGCCATGTGGTCTACATCAGGTCGTTGACCAAGAGCGTGTCCACGGCCATCCGCATTGCCGCCGTGATCGTGCGCGGGCCTGCGCGGGAACGCATCCTGGGCCACCGCGCCGCTGAGTCGATGTACGTCAGCGGACTCCTGCAGGCAGCGGCGTTGGACGTGGTGACGCAACCCGGATGGCAGACCCACCTGCGCAGCCTCCGCCAACAACTGCAGGCCCGCCGGGACCTGCTGGCCACCAGCATCCGGGAGCACGTTCCGCAGGCACACCTCGACAACCTGCCAAGGGGCGGGCTGAACCTGTGGCTGCGGCTGCCGGACACCACAGACCTTCCACGGCTGGTGCGTGACTGCGGGGACGCCGGCGTGATCATCGCCGCCGGCACCGGGTGGTTTCCCGCCGAGCCCGCCGGCGCGTTCATCCGCCTCAACTACTCAGGACCGAACCCCGGTGCCTACCCGGAAGGTGCCCGCATCATCGGAGAGGCGCT
Source organism: Pseudarthrobacter sp. 902506025 (assembly GCF_040702325.1). NCBI lineage: Bacteria > Bacillati > Actinomycetota > Actinomycetes > Micrococcales > Micrococcaceae > Pseudarthrobacter > Pseudarthrobacter sp. 902506025. The sequence goes on along the minus strand of NZ_JBFBKW010000008.1, from coordinate 110 downwards.
CGCGCGCAACAGCCGCTAGGTGTACTGAGTCAGGACGTTGGTTACATCGTGAATAGGTGAAGACCTCTTAGGTTGGTGGTTACCACACACAGCCAACGACTAAGAGGTCT
>NZ_JBFBKW010000007.1:0-217725 GCF_040702325.1 Pseudarthrobacter sp. 902506025 | reverse complement strand
CCACGTATCCTCGATCCGGTGCGGATCCTTCCCGATCAGCAACTGCGCCACATGCTCCTTCAAATACGCGGCAACAGCCAACTCCCGGCCGTTCAACGTGGCATCACCAATACCCGTCACACCATCCTCAGTCGTGATCCGAAGGGTCACAAAATTCCGGGACGGACTGGTAACAAACACATCGGCGGCAACGATTTTCATGGGACTAACTGTTCCTTCCGGAAGTTAAAAGCTGGATTCAGGTACGTGCAGGGGTCTCGGCCGGGGTCGTCTTGAAGGATCCGCACAGTCGGGCAACAAGGGCGACGACGTCGGGGTCGTCCGCGAGGGCAGCGCTGACCAGGCGAAGCAACCCCTGCACCCGTTCGGTTCCCTCAAGCGCCACAGCTGCCTGGATTTCGGCGGCGAGCGGATCCTGGAAGTCGCTTCCCGCGGTGACGTAGTCAATCCAGGCGGCAAGCATCAACGCGCTGCCTGCGCCACGGCGGCCATCGGCCCGTTCCGCTGTCATCACGGGCACCGCGCGCATGCGCAGCTTGGTGGTGGCATCGGCCGCGATCTGGGCGAGCCGGTGGGCGATGCGTGCGTTTCCGAAGCGTTCCAGCAGGGCCTGGCGGTATGTCGGGATGTCCAGCCCTTCCCCCTGAAGGTGGCGCGCTGCCTCGTCCCAGAAGTCCTCCACGGCTTTCCGGCAGAGGGGGTCCGCCAGGGCGTCGGCCACGGTGGCGTGCCCGCGGAGCTGTCCCGCGTAGGCCAGGATGGAGTGCGAGCCGTTGAGGAGCCACAGCTTCCGGTTCTCGTAGGGTTCGATGTCACTGACCACGACGGCGCCGGCCTCCTCCCAGCGCGGACGCCCGGCCGGGAAGTCCCCGCTGAGCACCCAGTTCCGGAATGGTTCAGCCACCACCGGCGAATTGTCGCTGTAACCGCATTGCTCTGCCACCTCTGCGATGTCCGCTTCGGTGGTCCGCGGCGTAATCCTGTCCACGGAAGTGCTGACAAAGCTGACGTTCGCTTCGATCCACCCAGCCAACCCGGAACCCCACCCGGATGCCAGTCCCAGGACTGCGCGGCGGGCAACGTCACCGTTGGCGGACAGGTTGTCGCAGCTGACGACGGCGAGTGGGCCGGCGCCGCTGTCCCGGCGCCTGGCGAGGGCCAGCACCAGGCGCCCCAGCGGCGTGCCGGGCACTCCTGCCTCCCCGGACGCTGCTGCCGACAGCGCCCGGAGGTCATCCGCCGCACCTGGAGCGCCGGCGTCGAACGTTCCATCCGCGGCCAGCCCGTAGGCAGCCTCGGTGATCGTCAGCGTGACGATTGCCGTTTCCTTCGCCGCGACCAGCTCGCAAAGCCGTGCAATGTTGGCCCCGTCCACCGCCTCCACGATGCTGCCGATGACTTCGAAACTGTCGCCGCCGGCCGACCGCTCCACCAGCGTGTAAAGGCAGTCCTGGCGGGACAACGCTGCCGCGGCGTCGGGGCGGCGGCCCGTGAACGCCGCGATCCCCCACTCCGCAGCGTCCGGGGCGTGCTGGGTGTACCAGGCCTGGTGGGAGCGGTGGAATGCCCCCAGCCCAAGGTGCACGATGCGCACCGGGGGTTTGGGCAGCGGCTTCAGGCTGCGGTTGAGTGCAGGCGGCGCGGCGTTCACAGCTTGAACACCCGCCGGGGAGACGCGTCCACGATGTCCACGATCAGTTCATGCGCCCGTTCCTCCGTGACCCGGTGCTCAGCAACCAGCCTGGCCAGGAAGGATGCCTCGATCCGCCGGGCGGTGTCATGCCGGGCCGGGATGGAGCAGAACGCACGGGTGTCGTCGATGAAGCCCGAGGACCGCGAGAAGCCGGCCGTCTCCGTCACCGCTGACCGGAAGCGCAGCATCGCATCCGGGGCATCGAGGAACCACCACGGCGCGCCCAGGTACACCGATGGGTAGAAGCCCGCCAGCGGGGCCAACTCCCGGGAGAAGACCGTCTCATCAAGGGTGAACAGCACCAGGTGGAAGTCCTTGGCCGTGCCGAAGTCCTGCAGCAGCGGGCGCACCGCCTCCGTGTAATTGACCGCCACCGGAATGTCATGGCCGGTGTCCGCGCCAAAGGCCTCGAACGTGGGCGAATGGTGGTTGCGGAACGAGCCGGGGTGGATAGTCATCACCAGGCCGTCTTCCACCGACATCCGGGCCATCTGGTAGATCATGTGCGCTTCGAAGGCGTCCCGGTCCGCAGGACTGGCCTGGCCGGCCCGGCCACGCTCGAAAAGCGGCTCCGCCTCGCCGTCGTCCAATTTCAGCGTGGCGGGCGTGAAGACGCCGTGGTCGGCGGACACCGCGCCGCGCTCCACGAAGTGGCGCCGGCGCGCTTCGAGGGCCTTGATGTAGCCGGCGTAGCCGGAAGCGCCCTCCCCAGCCGTGTCGATGAGGCGGTCCACGTTGTCCCGCCACGCCGGATGCGCCATGTTCAGGTACTGGTCCGGCCGGAAGGTGGGCAGCACCCTTGCGGCAAATGAGGGGTCGGCGTGCAGGGCCGCGTGGCTGTCCAGCGAGTCCAATGGGTCATCGGTGGTGGCGAGCACCTCGATGTTGAATTCCTTGAACAGTTCCCGCGGCCGGAAGCCCGGCTCCGACAGCTTGGCCTGCAGCGCGTCGTACAGCCGGTCCGCATTGTCCGCGGACGGTTCCTCCGGCAGCCCAAACACGTGGGCAAACTCCTGCCGGATCCAATACCCGGACGCGGTTCCCTCGAAGTCCGGCCACGCCTCGCAGAAATGGCGCCACACCTGCCGTGAATCGGCAGGCTGGCTGCCCATGCCCAGCTGGTCCATGGGCACCCCGCCCGCGTGGATCAGGCGGGTGACGTAGTGGTCCGGCGTGACCAGCAGCGCCGCCGGGTCAGGGAAGGGGGTGTTCTGTTCGATGATTGCCGCGTCCACGTGTCCGTGCGGGGAAATGATCGGCAGTCCTTCCACCTTCTTGAAGAGGGACCGTGCGATGTCCCGGACGCCGGGATCGGCAGGCAGCAGCCGGTCCGGGTGGTCCGCTATGGGCTGGCCCATGCTCAACGCCTTCCTGCCGGGACGGAGAGCCCCGCCAGGGCCGCGGTGGAACGAAGGTAGTCCAGGTTGTCAGCCGTCCGCTCGGCCAACGGAAGGTCGGTGGAGAAATCCTCCACCGTCACCCACCCGTCATAGCCAAAGGCCGCGAGTGCCTTGAAGTACTGCAGCACGCTGCCCTGGCCCGAGCGGAGTGGAGCCCACTCGTTCCGGAAGACGGCCGCGCCGGACTCATCGGTTTCGCCGCTGTTGACCCAGACCGCGTTCTTCACGTGGACATGGGCCAGGTAGTCGCCCAGGAGCTCGAACGCCGGCAGGTAGTCCTCCTGCCCTTCGATGAGCAGGTTGCCGAGGTCGTGGATGACACCCACGTGCCGCGGATCCAGTCCGTCCAGCAGCCGCAGCGCTGACGACGCGGAAGCGGTGATGGTCCGGTGGTGCAGCTCAACGAGTGCCTTCACACCATGGTGTTCAGCCCGTTCGGCGATCCATTCAAAATCACGGCGGGCTCCGGCAAAGAGCTCCGGGTAGGGCGTACCACTGGCCGGTTCGTTTCCCCAGGCCGCAGTTCCCAATGGAAGCGTTGTTACCCGGACCTGGCCGGCGCCCAGCCTGGCTGTGGCTGCCAGCATCCGGTCCACGTCGGCGTGGTTGTCGCACCGTGCGTACCCGCCGATTCCGGAGAACTGCAGTCCCGCGCTGCCGGTGATGGCCGCGATCCGCTCCAGGTGGTCCTCCATTCCCGTGAGCGGGACCGTGGCCCTGTTGCCGGCCCAGAAGCCTGGTTCCGCCGCGTCGGCCTGATCGGTGATGCGCCATTCGACGCCGTCCCAGCCCTGGTCCGCGAGGTGCTGGACAGCCTCTTCGGGCTCCCATTCCGGGGTGGATGCGGTAAATACTGAAAACTTCATGGCTCAGGCGCTTTCTGCCGCGGTGCCGGTGCGGACTTCGAGGTCGTTGTACTTGCCCGCCAGCACATCGTCGAAGAGGACGGGCTGGCCCAGGGTGGCCGACACGTACACGGCCCGCACCGCTGCGAGCGCGTTGACGGCGTCGCTGACCGTGACGCCGGGCTGCCTTCCGCCGGCAATGGCGGCCAGGATGTCCCGGTACTGCCGGACGTGTCCGGCGGGATAGGTGGTGGGATCCGCGGCCTTGTAGTCCTCCTCCGGGTACTTGGCCAGTTCCTCCTCCGCCTGGTTGCCCCCGCCCTGGAGGCCCATGTCCGCGGATTCGCCGCCGGCGTCCTTGCTGTGGAAATACTGCAGGCGGTCGTTATCCACTACGGCTGATCCTTCGGATCCCATGAGCTGCACGCGGACGGTCAGGCCGGGGTAGGCGGCAGTGGTGGCGTGCAGCACGGCCAGGCCCCCGTTTTCGAAGGTGATGGTCGCTACCGCAGTGTCCTCCACCTCGATCCGTTCGTGGGCCAGCCTGGCGGTGTGGGCGTGGAACTCCACGGGGCGTCCCATGAACCACAGCAGCAGGTCCACGGTGTGGACGCCCTGGTTCATGAGGGCGCCGCCGCCGTCCATGGACCAGGTGCCGCGCCAGTCACCGGAGTCGTAATAGCCCTGGCTGCGCCACCACGCGACGGATGCGATGGCAGAGGTCAGCCGGCCGAAGCGGCCCTTTGCCACGGCCTCAGCAACGGCAACACTGGACTGGTCGAACCGGTGCTGGCTGATAACGGAGGCCACGACCCCGTTGCCCGCGGCTTCCTTCGCCGCGGCTTCGATTTCCTGGGCCCGCGTGAGGTCCACGTCCAGTGGTTTTTCAATGACCACGTGCTTGCCGGCGGCCAGGACTTCCAGGCCCTGCTGGATGTGCAGGCCGCTGGGCGTTGCCAGGGCAACCAGGTCGATGTCCTCCGCCGCGAAGGCGTCCGCCAGCGTGGTGAACTGCTGGGGCCGCTGCCCGCCCTGCTGCTCGATAAAGTCGGCGAGCGCTTCGGATGCCGCCGGAATGGCGTCGACGAGGGCAACAATCCGGGCTTCCGGGAAGGACTGGAGGGCTACGGCGTGGGTGCGCCCAATGACGCCGCATCCGGTGATGGCTACGTTCAAGGTGCTCATGCGGTCTGGACTCCTGCTTCTGCGGTGACTTTTGCGAAGGCGCGTGCTGCGATGCCGAAGGCGGTGGGCCCGGAGAAGCCGCCCAGGCCGTGCGCACCTGCCAGGTGGGGTTCCAGGGAGGCGAAGCCTTCGTAGCCGTCGGCCTTGAGTGCTTCGACGGTGCGGAGCACATCGCCGTCCCCTTCCCCGGCAGGAACAACGTGGCCGTTGGCGAAGAGGGCGTCCTTGACCTGCAGGTACTCCAGGTGCGGGCGCAGCTTGGCGTAGCCCTCGTCGAAGGGTTTGACGCCCACCTGGACAAAGTTCGCGGCGTCCCAGGCGACCTTCAGGGCCGGCGAGTCCACGGTCTCGATGATATCCAGGACCCGGTCCGGAACATCCCCGAAAATGTCTTTTTCGTTCTCGTGCAGGAGGATAACGCCGCCTTCTTCGGCAACGTCGGCGAGTGCCCGCATGCGTTCCATGACGGCGTCGCGGATGCTGTCCACCTGCACCGATTCGCCGTAGTAGAAGGAGAAAATGCGGATGTACCTGGCGTACAGGACCTTGGCAGCGTTGACAGCCCGGCGGAGCCGCTCCACCTCGTGCTCCACAGGCAGGCTGACATCCACCTTTCCGATGGGGGAAGCGATGGCTGAAACCTTCATGTCCTTTTCGGCGAGCAGTGCGGCTAGTGCCTGCAGCTGCTCATCGCTGAGGTCCACGATGTTGGTGCCCCACGCGCTGCGGACTTCGATGTGGTTGGCGCCCAGCGCCTGCAGCACTGCGATCTGGACCGCGGGGTCGTCGTCGATCTCGTCGCCAAAGCCTGACAGCTGCCAGGTGACCTGGTTGGTCGAAACCATGGTTATTTAACTCCTCCGGCGGTCAGCCCGCCTACTAGGTAACGCTGGAAAATCAGGTAGAGAATGACCACCGGTGCGGCGCACACCAGGGCCGCCGCCATCATCTGGCCGTAGTAGGGAATGGCGCCGCCTTCCTGGGAGGCACCAAAGATCTGGAGTGCGACGGCGGCGGTCTGGCTTTCGGGGCGCGTCATCACCGAGGCGAACAGGACGTCATTCCAGCCGAGCAGGAAGGCGAAGATGCCGGAGACGACGATGCCGGGCCAGCTCAGCGGGAGGATGATCCGGAAGAGGACCCCCAGGTTGGAGGCGCCGTCGATCCGGGCTGCCTCTTCCAGTTCCTTGGGAAGCCCGCGGAGGTAGGTGACCATCACCCAGGTGGAGAACGGCATGGCGAAGGTCAGGTAGGTGACGAACAGTCCCCACTGGGTTCCGATCACCTGGATCCCGAGGTAGGTGGAAGCCGAGGAAAACAGGACGAAGACCGGCAGCACCATCAGGGTTCCGGGCACCGACTGGAGGGCCAGCAGGCCCCGGAGGATGGTCAGGCGCCCTCGGAAGGTGTAGCGGACCAGGACGAACGCTGTGGATACGGACAAGGCCGCCGACACCACAGCGGTGGCTCCGGCCACCAGGACGCTGTTGGCCAAACCGGTGGCAAGGCCCACGCTGGTCCAGATCTTCGAGTAGTTCTCGAACGTGACCGTTGATGGCCAGAACTCGCCGTTGGCCACCCCGATGTCCGAGTTCACGGAGGCCAGGAAGATGTACAGGACCGGAACCAGGACCAGGGCGCCCAGGAACACCAGGACGAAAATCAGCAGCGGGGTCGGGAGCAGCCGCAGCACCTCGTGCTGCCGGTGCGAGCCCGGACGGTCAACGTGGTCGGTGGCCGGCCTCTGCCGTGTGGCTGTGGTGGCGCTCATTTCTTGCCTCCTGGTGTTTCGGCGTCGTCAAGCTTGACGGCACGCAGGTAGACGAACAGCGGGATGGCGATGAGCACCAGGGAGATGAAGGCCATCGCGGCGCTCAGGCCAAACCGGAAGCTCTGGAAGCTCGTGACGTACGTCAGGATGGGGAGGACTTCGACGTCGGCGGGGGCCGGGACGCCGAAGAGCACGAACGGGAGGGTGAAGTTGTTGATGTGGTGCAGCATCCCGATCAGGAAGGCCAGCGACAGCGGGCCCTTGAGGTAGGGGAAAACCACGTACCGCAACTTGTTCCACCACAGTGCACCGTCCAGGGCCGAGGCCTCATGCACCTCATGGTCAACGGACTGCAGGCCGGACAGCGCCAGCAGGTAGATGAACGGCCAGGACGCCCAGATCTGGACCAGGACCAGCGTCCAGAAGGTCTGCGGCCCGTTGAGCCACAGCCCCACGTGGATCCCCACGGTGGCAAGGGCTTCATCAACGATTCCGCCGGGCTGGAGCATGGTCCGCCATACCGTTGCCACCACGAAGGACGGGAGGACATACGGGATAAGGAAGATGGAACGGATCACCGCCCGCCCCTTGAACGCGTTCTGCGTTGCCACTGCGGCGGCGATACCCAGGGGCAGTGTCACCACCATGGCCAGCAGCGAGTAGCTGACGCTGAGCCAGACGGCGTGGATCAGCGGCGAATCCGTGACCGCTTCAACGAAGTTCTCGGCTCCGATGAGCGGTGCGCTGATCCATTTCCGCAGGGTGTACTGGTCCAGGTTGAGCACGGACATGTAGATGCCCAGCAGCAGCGGGACCACGATGATGATGATCATCAGGGCTCCGCCCGGGATCAGCATCCAGAGCGGGCGGTTCCGTTCACTCAGGCCCTTGCGGCGCGGACCGCCCTTGTGCCCGGGCTGCTGCCCGGCGTCGTCGGTGTTCCGGGGCGCCCGGCCTGCGGCGGTATCCGCCGCAAGCCGGACTTCATGGGAGGCGTCGGTTGACATCAGAACCTATCCTTTGGAGGCCCGGTCCAGGGAAGCCTGGCCCTTGTTCTGGGCGTCCTTGATCCTTTGGTCCAGGGCTGATTCGTCCACCTTGCCTGCGGCAAGATCGGGGACGGACTGGACAGTGACGTTGAGGAGTCCCAGCTGGATGTCGCCCCAGGCACCGGTGAACGGCGTGGCCTTGGACTTGGCGGCGGCGTCGGCCAGCGGCTTGAGCTTGGGGTCTGTCAGGCTGGCCAGGGCCTCGGCGTTGGCAGGCAGGTCGCCGAAGGTCTTCTGGTAGTTCAGCTGCTCGTCCTTGGAGGTGATCAGCTTGATGTAGGCGAAGGCCAAATCCTTCTGCTTCGAGTAGTCAGCCACCACCAGGTTGTCGCCCGAGAGGATGCTGGCCGCGTCGCCGTCGGACTTGGACTGCGTTTCACCCGGCGCAACGGTGGGCATCAGCGTGTACTCGTACTTCCCGGCAACCGCCGACTTGTCGAGCGTGGGGATGGAGCTGGAGGTTGTCATCATCAGGTAGCCGGCCTTGCCGCTGGCAAAGGCAGCCACGGCGTTGCTGTTGCTCCAGCCGACCGATGCAGGGTCGACAACCTTGTCCTGGGTGAGCCAACCGAAGTAGGTCTCGTAGGCCTTCTTGACGGTGGGGTCGTCCATCTTCAGCTTGTTGCCGTCAACCAGCGGGTTGCCGGCCTGGACGGACATGGCCCAGATGAACTTCCAGGGATCGTAGTTGTCCTTGTAGCCAGTGGCGATGCCGTAGGTGTCCCCCTTGGTCATCTTCTTGGCCTGGGCTGCGAGCTCGTCCCACGTGGTGGCGGGCTTGTCGATGCCGGCTGCGGCCAGCAGGTCTTTGTTGTAGGCCATCACGAACGGTCGGCTCACGAAGGGGATGCCGGCCTGATGGTCCTTGTCCGGCCCGGAAATCCCGAGGGCGGCCTGGTTGAATCGGTCCTTGCCACCCACTGCTTTCCAGTCGTCATCGGAAAGGGTCACGAACGCCTTGGTGGCGTATGCCGTGGGGGTGAACGTTGTGCCAAGGCCATAAATGTCAGGTCCCTGGCCTGATACCACCGAGGTCTGGATGCGGGTGAGCTCGTCGTTGGCCGAGGCGAAGGTTTCGAATTTCACGTCCGCCCCGGTCTCGGCCTTGTACTTGGCGGCGATATCGCTCTGCCACTGCTTCTGCTGTTCGGGGTACTGGCTCAGGACGCCGACCAGGACGTTCAGGGTCTTGCCCGTACCATCCACTTTCCCGTTCGCGTTGGTTGATCCTCCGCTGCTGCCGGAGCCTCCGGATCCACAACCGGTCAGGGCGAGTGCTGCAGCCGTGACAATTGCCGCGAGCCCAGTAGTCGATTTAAACCTCATTGTTTTTCTCCTCTAGGACACCCGCATGGCCACATCCGTCCTGTGGCGGAGATCACTGCAGGCGACTCGAGAGTCAGTCTAGGAAGATGGCAACGCGCATGGCAAGCGGTTGCCAAAAGTTGCCATAAATGCTCAGATTGAGTTCAACAGGATTCCGGGAACGAGTAGCCTTGGAAACCCCACATGGCCGGTTTTATCCCGGTCCGCGAGGAAGGCCCAGCGATGGCAGACCCAGCAACCACGGCGTCGTCAGTCCCGGCAGGCCTTGACGCGGGCACCCGGCGGGACCGCCCACCCACCATCCGGGACGTGGCGGAGCTTGCCGGAGTGGCCACCTCCACCGTGTCGCGGGCCCTGGCGCGGCCCGACCGGGTCAACCCGCGGACCCGGATCCGGATCGAGGAAGCGGCCGCGGAGCTTAATTACGTGCCCAGCTCCCAGGCCCGCGGACTCAGTTCCGGACGGACCAACGCGGTGGCTGTCCTGGTCCCCGACATCACCAACCCGTTCTATTTCGACATCATCCGCGGCACCCAGCACCAGCTCAAGGCGGCCGGCGTCACCCAGCTCCTGGTGGACACAGAGGAGTCCAGCGAGATGGAACTCGACGCCCTGCACAAGATGCGCAAGTCCGCGGACGGCTTTATCCTGGCCGCGTCACGCCTGACGGACGCCCAGCTTGCGGAGGTCTCGCAGTCGCAGCCCCTGGTAACCTTCAACCGCGCCTCCACCAGTGCCCCGACGGTGATGATCGATACTCCCTCTGCCATCATCCAGGCCCTTGAGCACCTGGCCTCGCTGGGCCACCACAAAGTCTGCTATGTGGCCGGACCGCCCACCTCCTGGTCCAACCAGATGCGGTGGAAAGTCTTCGAGGAGGACGCAACCAAACGGGGCATGGAGGTCCACCGGATCGGCCCCTACGCCCCGAAAACCACGTCCGGTGCGGCGGCGGCGGATGCGGCCGTCAGGACGGGGGCAACGGCCTGCATCGTCTTCAACGACCTGCTGGCCATCGGCATGCTCCAGCGCCTCCAGGCCCGCGGCATCCGGGTTCCTGCCGACATGAGCATCATTGGCTCGGACGACATCTTCGGCGCGGACTTCTGCAACCCTCCGTTGACCACCATCTCCAGCCCTATCGAGCAGGCCGGCAGGGTGGCCGTGTCCATGCTGCTGGCGCAGCTCAACCCGCTGTCCGGAAGTGCCAGCAGGCAGCTCGCCGTCATGCCAACGCACCTGACCGTCAGGGAATCAACAGGCCCAGCCCCGGCCTGATCAGCCCACCGTGAACGGCAGGACCAGGCGCAAAAATGGAACCGAACCGCGCCCCTGGAAGTGCTGGCTGACAGCTGGTACCACCTGCTCTGCGACGAAGGCTGACCAGGGCAGCAGGAGCTAGGCCCGTTCGGTGATCCACGCACCAAGTTCGGCGGCGGTTTCCGCGGTGAGGGCGTGTCCGCCGGGGTCCTTGCGGGCGTGGGTGTCCGCCCCGGAGGCCCCCAGGAGGTAGCCCCAGGTGCGGCCCAGCAGCTCAGCCGGGATGACGGTGTCGGCTTCGCCGTGGGCCAGGAACACCGGGGCGCCGGCAAGCCGGTCGGGCGACGTCGGGACGCCAGCCTCGAACGGCAGCGTCCCGTAAAGGACGGCGGTGCCCGCGAAACGCTGCGGATCAGCCAGCAGCAACCCGCCCGCGAACGCCGCACCGCCACTGAAGCCGACAAGGATCACCGGCCGTCCTTCCGGGGCGATCGGGTCCAGCCAGGTCCGGAACCATGCCATTGTTTGGTCCAGCGAGTCGGCGACGGGCCGCCCGGTCCCCCGGTTCGCGAACCAGGCAAACCCGCCACCCGACGGGATCGGCGCCCGGACGGCAGCGTAGGAGAAACCTTCGGGAAGGTGGTTGGCCAGCCCGATGATTCCTGATTCATCCGATCCGCGGCCGTGCAGCAGCACCACGAGGGGGCGGTTGGGATCGTCGGGGCTCTGCCAGGCGACGGTGGGTTCGGCGAACGGTGCGTGCATATCGTGTCCTCGGTGTTGGTGGTGGAAATGGCTTGGGTCAGGCAGGGGCAGGAGCCCCGATTTCCCGGTTTACTGCGGGCATGATCTCGGTGGCGAGCAGTTCGATGGAACGCGCCGTTTCGGCGAACGGAAGCCCGCCCAGTCCGATCTGGGCCATGTAGCGGCTGGTGCCCAGTGCCTCATGGATGGCCAGGATCTTCTCCACCACCTGCTGTGGGCTCCCGACCAGCAGGCCGCCGCCGGGTTCAGACCAGTCATCGAAGGTTGAACGCGGGAAGTGGTCTACTGGGCGGGGCATGTTTTGCTCGAAGTACGCCCGGTAATAGGGATAGAAAGTGTCGCGTGCCTGCTGGGAGGTGGGGGCCACGTAGAAGTGGCCGCCGGCACCCACCGGCAGGGCGGCGGCGTCATGCCCGGCCTCGGCAGCGGTGTGCCGGTACAGCTCCACCAGGCGGCGGAACCGCTCGGGTCCGGACAGCAATGCAACAAACAACGGCAGGCCCAGGCGTCCTGCACGGGCAAAACTCGCGGGCGTCCCGCCGACCCCCACCCAGACGGGAAGTTTTTCCTGCAGCGGCCGCGGGGCAATGTCCATGCCGGGGATGGTCTGGGTCAATGTGCCCTGCCACGTCAGGGTGGCGTTGTCCCGCAGTTCCAGCAGCATGCGCAGCTTTTCGTCGAAGAGTTCGTCGTAATCCGCGGTGTCGTAGCCGAACAGTGGGTAGGACTCGATGAACGCGCCGCGCCCGGCGATGATCTCGGCGCGGCCGCCGGAAACCAGGTCCAGGGTGGCGAACTGTTCGAACAGCCGCACCGGGTCCTGGGTGGAGAGTACGGTAACGGCGGTACCCAGCCTCAGGTTGGTGGTCTCGCGGGCAACCGCGGCCAGCACCATCTCGGGGGCGGACAAGGCGAAGTCGTGGCGGTGGTGCTCGCCCAGGCCCAGGACGCTGATGCCCGCCTGGTCGGCCAGCCTGGCCAGCCCAATGATTTCTTCCAGCCGCTGGTGCGGCGACTGGGCCAGCCCGGTTATTCCGTTGCGGGATAGCTCACCAAAAGTAAAAATGCCGAAGTCCATATTGGTTGAACATTCAACTTTGCAGAAGTATTCCGAAGCTGCTCCGGCCGCCCGATCCCGGGACCTGCCCCGGACCCGCGAATAGGTACGGGCTTGAACCCTCAGGGCCTCCACTCCGGACGCGAAGCACCAGGGGGTCCCTATTACCTGCCCGTAGCCTAGCGGCCCGTTTCGGCGCCGGAGCATACTTGACCCGCCACTCGCATTGATGGACGAAAGAGACGTCCCACCGCACCCTCACCGGCAGTTCCGGGGATTCTGCCGGCATACCGCTGCGGGACGGGGGAACATCCCCGCCGCGTCGCAGCCCTTAAACGGAAGACACCGGTCTCGAAAGGGGTAAAGATCAACGATGAAACGCACCAGGACGGGACTGCTGTCCATGGCATCCGCCGCCGTGCTTGCCCTGGGACTTGCTCCCGGAGCTGCTGTGGCCCATGGCGGATCCGGGCACGGGGACCCGGACCAGAGTGACGACTGGCGGCACAATGACGATCAGCGCCGGCTGGTCAGGGCCCTGCGTGATGTCACCGACGACTACCGCTGGCTGGAGAACGCGGAGGCGGACGGATACCGGAAGATCACCGAATGCATCGACAAACCGGGCGTGGGAGCCATGGGCTTCCACTACGCGAAGCAGGAACTAATCGATGACAAGACCCAGGCCCGGAAGCCCGAGGTCCTCGTCTACATGCCTGACGAGGACGGGCAGTACGAGCTGGTGGCGGCCGAATTCATCTCGACGGCGGCCGAACGCCCCACCCTCGCCGGCCTCGATTTCGAGGACGGGCCGTTCCCCGGTTCCTATGCGCTTCACGCGTGGATCTGGCGGGACAACCCGGACGGCATGTTCGCTTCCTACAATCCGGACCTGAGCTGCCCCACGTAAGTCCCCGCTGACGCCGGACGCCGGCACGACGCAAGGCGGGCGTACGACGCCGGCACGACGCAAGGCGGGCGTACGACGCCGGGAGCCACCCGCCGTCGTACGCCCGCCTGTGGATCGTGGTGCTTAGGCTCGCACGAGCTTGGCGCCGGCAGGAACCTCCGCCGGGGCACCGGGCACGTCGCGGCCGTACAGCCAGTCGTTGTACTGGAAGTTGTTGTCGCCGCGGCTCTTGAACAGCATGTTCCGCAGGACGCGGGCCACGCCGTCCACGTGCCAGGACTCGCCCCAGATCCGGGCGGTGGTCTGGACACGGGCGGTACGCGCCGCCCGTGTTTCGTTGAACTCGCGGAAGGCATCCTCCCATGCACCGGCGTCGATACCCTCGGGCGTGAAGACCTTGTTCTGCGCGGCGTCCTGCAGCACTGCCGCATCCTCGAGTGCCTGGCAGGCGCCCTGGGCCAGGTACTGCAGCATCGGGTGGGCGGCATCGCCGATCAGCGCCATGCGGCCGGAAACCCAGGTTTCGATCGGGTTGCGGTCGTACATGGGCCAGCGGATACCGGTGGCCAGGTTCTTCAGGGCTTCCTGCACGGCGGGGACGCAGTCCTTGTAGGCCGCCTGGAGTTCGTCCACGCCGCCGTACTGCTCTTCGCCGCGCTCGAACGATGGGGACTTGAACACTGCCACGGTGTTGAGCAGCTGGCCCTTGCGGAGCGGGTACTGGACCAGGTGGCAGTTCGGGCCAAGGTAGACGATGACGTCCTCCAGGTCTGCGGCGGGGGTTTCCTCGGTAATGGGCACGGTGCCGCGGTACGCCACGTAGGCGGAGTTGACGGGGCCGTCGTTGGCGACGGTGGCGCGGAGGGTGGACTTCAGCCCGTCCGCTGCCAGGATGGCGTCAGCCTCGAACACCTCACCCTTGGCGGTGTAGGCGCGGGCCCGGTCGCCGTCGGTCTCCACCTTCTGCACCAGGACGTCGTTCACCAGGGTGACGCCGGCTTCTTGGCACGCTTCGAGCAGGATCCGGTGCAGGTCGCTGCGGTGGATCACCACATAGGGGGCGCCGTAGCGTTCCTCGAATTCGCCGCCCAGTGTCTGGCGGCTGAGTTCCTCGCCGGTGATGGCGTCGCAGAACACCAGGTGCTTGGGCTGGACGCCGATTTCCAGCGCCTTCTCCAGCAGGCCCCAGCGCTTAAGGACGCGGGAGGCGTTGGGGGCCATCTGCAGGCCGGCGCCGACTTCGCCGAAGGCGGGTGCCACTTCAACCAAGGTGACGTCGGCGCCGTTTTCGCGAAGCGCCAGCGCTCCGGCAAGTCCGGCCATGCCGCCGCCTACTACCAGGACGTCGGTGGACGCTTTGACGTTAGACATTCGAAACTCCTACTGCTGTTGATTTCTTGATTTTGGTACCGACGGCTGCGAGCAGGACTGCTGCTGCTGCGGCTGCTCCGGCAAATGCCAGGAAGTTCGAGTTGACGCCCAGCCCCGCCGCGAGCAGGAGCCCGCCGGCCTGCGGGGCGGCTACAGCCCCGATCCGGCCCACGCCGAGCGCCCAGCCAAGGGCGGTGCCGCGCAGGTGTGCCGGGTAGTGGCTGGCCACGGCGGCGATGATGAGGCACTGGGTGCCGTGCGTGCCCACGCCGGCGAGCACCAGCATGAGGTAGACGACGGCGACCGGCGGCCCGGTCACCAGGACCAGCAATCCGATGGCGGCCACGGCCGCTGCCGCGATGGCGGTGGGAAGGGGGCCGAACCGGGTGCCGGCCCAGGCGGTGAGCACCGAGCCCGCCACCGCGCCCAGGTTGAGGGCCAGGGCGAACGTCAGGGCGGACCCGAGGTTGTAGCCTGCCAGCTGCATGAGGTTGGGCAGCCAGGTGCCCAGCCCGTACCAGGCGAAGAGGGTCACCAGGGTGCCGATGGCGAACAACAGGCTGGTGCCGAGGTAGGGCGCACGGAGCAGGGATCCGAACCCGACGGCGTCCTTGGCGGTGCTGCCCTGGGCTGCGCCCTTCGAGCCGGGTGCCAGGGTCTCCGGCAGGTAGCGGATGCCCAGCGGGATGACCACCACCAGGGCGACGACGGCGACCAGGAACATGACCGGCCAGCCGAAGGCCGGGATCAGCGGAATGCCGACGAGGGCGGCGATGGAACCGCCGATGGGGACGCCGGACATCATCAGGGTGGCGATGGTGGACCGCCACTTTTCGGGAACGAGTTCTGCCACCAGGGCATTGGCCGACGGCACCAGGCCGCCCAGGCCGATGCCTGCCAGGAGACGCAGGCCGCCGAAGACGGGCGCGTTGGGGGCAAAGGCGCAGAGGATGGTGAAGAAGGAGAACACGACGGCGCAGCCAATGATGGTGCGCCGGCGGCCCCAGCTATCGGACATGCGGCCTGCGAAGACCGCTCCGATCATCATGCCGATGAAGGCCATCGACCCGATGGTGCCGGCGGTGGCCTTGGTCAGGCCCCAGCCGGTATCGCTGATGAGCGAGCCCTGGACCGTCCCATAGACGATCAGGTCATAGCCGTCGAAAACGACCAGCAGCCAGCACACCAGGACGGCAAGCACGGAACGCCGGGGAAACCCGGAACGGCCGGCCGGGGCGGGGGCGGCCGTGCGCTGCGGCGCTGCAGCGGAAGTTGTGTGATTCATCCCACCACTGTGCTGGCAGCCATACCGCTCCGCACATAAGATTCTGTTATGCAGAATCTTCCGGCCCGACGGAAGCCCACCTACTCCATTGAGGCGGTGGACAACGCCCTGCAGTTGCTGCAGCTCCTGCGGGACGTGGGCAGCCTGCGGCTCAAGGACGCCGCGGCGGAACTGGGCGTGGCCCCGTCCACCGCCCACCGGTTGCTTGCCATGCTGGTCTACCGCGGCTTCGCGGTGCAGGACGAAACGCGCCGTTACGTGCCGGGCCCGGCGATGGGCGCCGGCCCTGCCGGGTTCAGCTGGACCCGGCAGCTGCGCGACATCTCCCGGCCACACATGGAAGTCCTGTGCGCCCGCACCAACGAGACCGTCAACCTGATGATCCGGGTGGGAACCAAGGTCCGGTTCCTGGACACGGTGGAAAGCTCGAATATCCTGCGTGTGGGTGACCGCCAGGGGACATTGCTCCCGGCGCACAAGGCATCGGGAGGCAAAGCCATCCTGGCGGAGCTGGAACCGGCCGCGCTGGAACAGCTGTTCCGCAGCCCCAACGCGGAGCTGGCCGGCGACTTCATTCCCGACGCCGAGTACCCGGCATTCCTGCGCGAACTTGAGTCGGTGCGGGCCAACGGATTCGCTGCCAACTTCGAGGGCACCGAGGAGGGCATCAGCGCCTTCGGGATGGCGCTGCACAACGGCAAGGGCATGGTGGTGGGCGCCTTGAGCGTGGCCACTCCGGTGGCCAGGTTCCGGCCACTGTTCGACGCAGGGCTGGTGGGCGTGATGATGGAAACCCGGCGCCAACTGGAGATGGACATCGCGGCCAATCCGGCCGACGGCGGCGCGGGCGGCTGACCACTACTGGCAGCCCTTTCTGCTGTACAGAATATGTTAGGGATCACAGCGCTCATTCCTTAGGGTCGAATCCACGTCGCAGTCAGTCCGCACGCAAGGAGAAGGCCAGTGTCGATCAGCGCTCAAAACCAAACGCACGAATCTGTGGCACAGGAACACCATGTTCCCGAGCCCACCCCCGAGGAGGCTGCCCAGCTCGAGCAGCTGTACAAGGACTTCAACAAGGAAAACCTGATTCCCCTGTGGACGGAGATCGCGGACCTGATGCCCATGGTCCCGTCCCCCAAGGCGGTACCGCACGTCTGGCGGTGGGATGACCTGTACCCGCTCGCCGCCCGCGCCGGCGACCTGGTACCCGTGGGTCGCGGCGGGGAACGGCGGGCCATCGCCCTGGCCAACCCCGGCCTGGCCGGGACCCCGTACGCCACCCCCACCCTCTGGGCCGCCATCCAGTACCTGGGCGGCCGCGAAACCGCCCCCGAGCACCGCCACTCCCAGAACGCCTTCCGCTTCGTCGTCGAAGGCGAAGGCGTGTGGACCGTGGTGAACGGCGATCCTGTACGCATGTCCCGCGGCGACTTCCTGCTCACCCCGGGCTGGAACTTCCATGGCCACCACAACGACACCGATGAGCCCATGGCCTGGATCGACGGCCTGGACATCCCGTTCGTCCACTACGCCGACGCCGGGTTCTTCGAATTCGGCACCGAACGCGTCACGGACGAGGCCACCCCGGACATCTCCCGCTCCGAGCGGCTCTGGGCCCACCCCGGCCTGCGCCCGCTCTCCGGACTGGAGAACACCACCAACTCCCCCATCGCCGCCTACCGGTGGAAGTACACCGACGCCGCCCTGCGCGAGCAGCTGCTCCTGGAGGACGAGGGCCACCCCGCCACCGTGTCCCAGGGCCACGCCGCCATCCGGTACACCAACCCCACCACCGGCGGGGATGTCATGCCCACCATCCGCGCGGAGTTCCACCGCCTGCGGGCCGGCGCCTGGACCGAGACCGTCCGCGAGGTGGGCTCCAGCGTCTGGCAGGTCTTCGACGGCACCGGCACCGTGACGCTCAACGGCGAAACCAGGGTCCTGGCCAAGGGCGACCTGTTCGTGGTCCCGTCCTGGGCCGCCTGGTCCCTGCAGGCCGAATCCGAGTTTGACCTGTTCCGGTTCAGCGACGCACCCATCTTTGAGCGCCTGAACTTCAACCGCACCTACATCGAAGGACGCACCAAGTAATGAAACTCCTCACCCTCCGCACAGCTGTTGGCACCAAAGCTGTCCGCCAGGACGGCGACACCCTCACCGAGATCCCGGGCTTCTCCGACGTCGGGGCCCTGCTGAAGGACCCCAACTGGGAAACCACCGCCAAGGCGGCCAACGGCGCAACGCACCCAGTGGACGGCGCCGACCTCGCCGCCGTCGTGCCCTCCCCTGGCAAGATCATCTGCGTGGGCCACAACTACCGCAACCACATCAAGGAAATGGGCCGGCAGGTTCCCGAGCACCCCACCCTGTTCGCCAAATACGCCGAATCCCTAATCGGCCCTAACGATGACCTGGCCCTGCCGCAGGAATCGGACACCGTGGACTGGGAAGCCGAACTCGCCGTCGTCATCGGCAAGGCCGGCCGCCGCATCCCCGAAGCCGAAGCCGCTGAGCACATCGCCGGGTACTCCGTGCTCAACGACGTCTCCATGCGCGACTACCAGTTCCGGACCATCCAGTGGCTGCAGGGCAAGACCTGGGAGAAGTCCACCCCGTTCGGGCCGGCCCTGGTCACCAAGGACGAGTTCACCGCCGGCCCGCTGATGACCTCCGCCGTGGACGGCGAAGTCCAGCAGTCCACCCCCACCTCGGACCTGGTGTTCACCCCTGAGTTCCTGGTCTCCTACATCTCCACCATCATCACCCTGAACCCGGGCGACGTGATCGCCACCGGCACCCCCGGCGGCGTGGGCCACGCCCAGGACCCCAAGCGCTACCTGCAGGAGGGCCAGGTCCTGGTCACCACCATCGAGGGCCTGGGCCAGCTGACCAACCGCGTGGTCAAGGAAGCCTGATGGTTGCCCGGCACGACCAGACCACCGATCCCGTCCTGCTCGACGGGCTCCTGCAGGCCCGGCGCGGCACCGCGTTCTTCGCCCGCAAGCTCAACGAGCTCACGGACGCGGAACTGGACGGGGACTCGCTGCTGCCGGGCTGGACCCGCCGGCACGTTGTGGCCCACGTGGGCTACAACGCGCGGGCCGTGGCACGGCTGGTCGAATGGGCAGCCACCGGCGTGGAGACCCCCATGTACCCCTCGGTGGAGGTCCGCAACCACGAGATCGACTTCGGCGCCACGCTCAGTCCCATCGCGCTGCGGAACCTGTTCGACCACTCCGCCGTGCACCTGAACGTCGAGTGGCGCGACCTGCCCGCCGAGAACTGGCACCACAAGGTCAAGACCGTCCAGGGCAGGACCGTTCCCGCCGAAGAAACCGTCTGGATGCGCACCAGGGAAGTGTGGGTGCACGCCGTTGACCTGGACAACGGGGCCACGTTCCGGGACATCCCCGCACCCGTCCTGGAACGGCTCCTCACGGACATCACCGGCGCCTGGCACGCCCGCGGCACGGACAAGGACCTCGTGGTCAAGGTCACCGGCCAACCCTCTGCGCTGGTCTTCGGTGACACGGCAGCCGCCTCCCCCACCGTGGTGTCCGGCTCCCTGGCCGCCATTGCACAGTGGGCCACCGGCCGCGGCACGGACGGCACCACGGCACAGCACGACGGCGGATCGGTCACCCCCGCGCCCCCGGCCCCGGCCTGGATCTAGCTGCAGATCGAGCGCCCGGGCAAGCCATCTGCCACACCGCACCCAAGGCGTGCCCGCCGGACTCCTCCCACGCAGCCGGCCTTCGCCTCGGGCTGCAAACCAAAAAACCGTCCCCGCGTTTGGGACCGGGCCCATAATCAGGACGGCGGCCGCTGGATAGCATGGGGTGACCGGACAGAGCCGTCCGGCGGGATCGACGCAAAAGGAAAACCCATGGCCGCGGTTACGGTGGATGACATCCTCTCGGATCTCCCCCTTGGCTTCGCCAGCCTCATCCTCCGCCCAGCCCCCTCGGCGCCGGCCATTGAACGGTTCCTTATTGTCGACGCCGACGACGAGTCCGTCCAAGCTGCCGGCGCGTTTGTCCTGCTCATCGGTGTCCGCGGCCGCTCCGCCCTGCCGGCGCTCCGGCGGCTCCTGAAGGACCCGCCCCCGGTGGTAGCCGTCAAGGGCAACCGCGAAGACCTCGCCGAAGCGGAAGAACTCCTGCAGGCGGCGGGCTCGGGCCTGCTGCTGGTTGATCCGGCCGCCGACTGGGACCGCCTGCTGTCCATCGCAAAGGACCGGATCCAGCCACGCAGCTACGAGAGCGAAGTCCTCACCCTGCTTGAGGAAGACCTGTTCGCCATCGCCCAGACCACGGCCAGGCTCACCTCCAGCCACGTGCTGATCGAGGACGCGGCCAACAAGGTCCTGGCGTACTCCACGGTCACCAACGACATCGACGAGCTCCGCAAAGCGTCCATCCTGTCCCGCCGCGGCCCGCGGAAGTACGAGCTGCTGCTCAAGGACCTGGGTGCCTACCGCGAACTCCACCGCACCCGGCAGCCGGTCCGCGTCCCCGCGAGACCCCAGGACGGGCTGCGTGAACGGGTGGCCATCGCGCTCTTCGCCGGGGAGCGGATCATGGGCTACATCTGGCTCCAGGAGACCGGAGAAGGCTTCGGGCCCGACGTGGAGTACGTCCTCACCGGATCCGCAGCCAGGGTTTCCGCCGAACTGATCCGCTACCGCAACCAGCAGTCCGTCCACATGCGGGAGGACCGGGTGGCACGGATCCTGTCAGGTCCCGCCGAGGCCGCCGCCAGCGCCCACAGCGGAAAGATCCCCTCGGAGCGTCCCGCGGCGCTGCTCCTGATGGGCATGTCCGACGCCGACTCCCGGGCCGACGACGCCGCGCTCAAGCACGGCGAACTGGCCAACCTGGCCTCCATTCACGCTGCCGCCTACAAGGCATCCGCCGTCGTGGGCCAGTTCAACGGTGACACGGCCATTATCCTGCCGGACCTGCAGTCCAGCACGGCGGAGGCGGGGCTGAGGGCACTTGCCGAAGCGGTGGTCAAGGATGCCAGCAAGCACCTGGGCATCATTCCCTTCGCCGCCGTCGGACCGCTGGCGCCGGACCTGCTGTCCATCCACGGGGTCACCGGCATCACTGAAGCGCTGCTGGCCTGCGTGCGGAACGCCACACCGGGCACGGTGGCCACCGTTGACGATTTCGAGGCGGAAATCCTCTACCGCGAGGCCGTACGGAACTTCCACAGCTCACCCTTCCGGCACCGCAGCATGGCGGCGCTGCTCCAGGAGGATGCCGAACTCGCAGCAACCCTGCAGGCCTACTTCGATGCCTGCTTCGACGTCTCCGAATGCGCCAAACACATGAACCTGCACAAAAACACCGTCTATTACCGCGTTGCCAAGGCGGCCAGGGTCACCGGCCTGGACTTCGGCAACCCCCGCGATTCACTGGTGGCCCTGCTCCATCTCCAGGAGTGGGCCGCCTCCACCGACAATCCAGGCAGGAAATGAGCACCACACTCAGCGCACCGCCCCTGGGCCTCCTCCTTGAGGACATCGTCCGGCGCCACCGGCCCAGGCAGAACGCGGGCAGCGTTCCCGGAAACATCCCTTTCCTGGCTACGGTCCCGTTCGACCGCTTCGGCATCGCTGTCGCCACCACCTCCGGCGAGGTCTTCAGCTCCGGGGACGCCGGCGTTCCCTTTTCCATCCAGAGCATTTCCAAGGTGTTCACCCTGGCTATGGCCCTGCAGGGCGGCAGGTCCGCCGCCCTGTGGTCCCGGGTGCTGCGCGAACCCTCCGGAACGTCCTTCAACTCGCTGGTCCAGTTGGAAGCCGAAAAGGGCATTCCCCGCAATCCGTTCATCAACGCCGGCGCCCTGGTGGTCACCGACCACCTGCTGGAGGAGACGCCCGACGCCGCCACGCAGCTCCTGCGGTTCCTCACCGAACAAGCGGGGAGCCATGAGGCGGAGCCTGGCTCCCACGCACCGTTCATCGATGAAGCCGCTGCTGCCGGCGAGCTGGCCGGCAGCAGCCGCAACCTGGCCCTGGCGCACTTCCTCAAGGATTTTGGCAACCTCACCCAGCCGGCCGCGGCAGTGGTGGAGAACTACGTCCGCCAGTGCTCCATCATGATGACCTGCGTCCAGCTGGCCCGTGCCGGCCTGTTCCTTGCCAACGACGGCCAGGGATCAACTGGCAGGGTGCTGTCCCCCAGCGAGGCCAAGCGGATTGGCTCCATCATGCTGACCTGCGGCATGTATGACGCCGCCGGCGAATTCGCGTACCGGGTGGGCCTGCCCGGCAAGAGCGGAGTAGGCGGCGGGATCCTGGTGATCGTCCCGGGCCAATGCGCCATCTGCGTCTGGAGTCCCCGGCTGGACGCCAAGGGCAATTCCCTTGCCGGCACCGCAGCCCTGGCCGACCTCTCCGACCGCACCGGCTGGTCAGTCTTCTAAGTTTTCCCCATCCAGCAAGATCTTTTCCGGATCGAAAGGAATACCCATGCCCAACAACCCCAATGAAGAGGTTGAGTTCGACCACTTGATTGACGGTGGTCACGCGCATGCGTCCGAGACCTCCCTGCACGCGGAGGACAAGGGTTACCACAAGAACCTGAAGCCGCGGCAGATCCAGATGATCGCGATCGGCGGTGCGATCGGTACCGGCCTGTTCCTGGGCGCAGGCGGCCGGCTCAATGCCGCGGGCCCGTCGCTGGTCATCGCGTACGCGGTGTGCGGGTTCTTCGCGTTCCTGATCCTGCGCGCCCTGGGCGAACTGGTCCTGCACCGGCCTTCCTCGGGCTCGTTCGTTTCCTACGCCCGTGAATTCTTCGGTGAAAAAGCCGCGTTCGTCTCCGGCTGGTTCTACTGGATCAACTGGGCCACCACCACCATCGTGGACATCACCGCCGCCGCCCTCTACATGCACTTCTTCGGCAACTACGTCCCGTGGATGGCCGATGTCCCGCAGTGGGCCTGGGCACTGACCGCCCTCGTCGTGGTCCTGGCCCTGAACCTGGTCTCCGTGAAAGTCTTCGGCGAAATGGAATTCTGGTTCGCCCTGATCAAGGTCGCCGCCCTCGTCGCGTTCCTCATCATCGGCACCTACTTCGTCATCTTCGGCACCCCCGTGGACGGCCAGCAGGTCGGCATCAGCCTCCTGTCCGATAACGGCGGGATCTTCCCCAACGGCCTGCTGCCCATGATCATCCTCATGCAGGGCGTCCTGTTCGCCTACGCCTCCATCGAACTCGTCGGCACCGCCGCCGGCGAAACCGAAAACCCCGAAAAAATCATGCCCAAGGCCATCAACTCCGTGGTCTTCCGCATCGCCGTGTTCTACGTCGGCTCCGTAATCCTCCTGGCCCTGCTGCTGCCCTTCACGTCCTACCAAAAGGGCGTCAGCCCCTTCGTGACGTTCTTCGGCTCCATCGGCGTCCAGGGCGTGGACGTCATCATGAACCTCGTGGTCCTCACCGCAGCCCTGTCCTCCCTGAACGCCGGGCTCTACTCCACCGGCCGGATCCTGCGCTCCATGTCCGTCAACGGCTCCGCCCCCAAGTTCGCCTCCCGCATGAACAAAGCAGGCGTCCCCTACGGCGGCATCGCCATCACCGCCGTCGTCTCCCTCCTCGGGGTCCCGCTGAACTACCTCGTCCCCGCCGAAGCCTTCGAAATCGTCCTGAACATCGCCTCCGTCGGCATCATCATGACCTGGGCCACCATCGTCCTGTGCCAAATCCAGCTCAAACGCTGGGCCGACAAAGGCTGGGTGGAGCGCCCCTCGTTCCGCATGTTCGGTGCCCCCTACACCGGCTACCTCTCCCTGCTCTTCCTCGTCGGCGTCCTCATCATGGTCTTCATCGACTCACCCCTGACCATGCTCGTCACCGCCATCGCTTCCGTCCTCATGGTCCTCGGCTGGTACGCCTGCCGCCACCGCATCCGCCAAATCGCCGAAACCCGCGAAGGCTTCACCGGCAAAGCACCCGTGATCGCCAACCGGACGCCCATTTCCTGACCACAACGCCTGCAACCCTCCGAGCTGAAGAAAGACCATGACACCAGAGCCGCAGCCCACCCTGACCACCTCCCGTCCCCAGCCTGCCGCCGTCGTCCACCACCAGGACCGTGTGGCGCCCGCCCTCAAATCCGCCGGCCACGTCATCGTCGATTCCCTGGTGGCCCACGGCGTGGAACGCACCTATGTGGTTCCCGGCGAGAGCTTCCTCGACGTGCTGGACGGCCTGCACCAGTCCAGCATCGAAACCATCGTCTGCCGGCATGAGGGCGGGGCCGCGTACATGGCGGAGGCGGACGGCAAGATGCAGCAACGGCCGGGCGTCGCGATGGTCACCCGGGGGCCGGGGGCCGCGAACGCGCATGTGGGCCTGCACACCGCCTGGCAGGACTCCACCCCCATGCTGCTCTTCGTGGGCCTGATCCCGTTTGCCCACCGGGACCGTGAAGCGTTCCAGGAATTCGACATCAAGTCCTGGTTCGATACCGGCGCCAAGCGCGTCATGGTCCTGGACCATCCGGAGCGGGCCTCCGAAATCGTGGCCGAGGCCATGTTTGCGGCGATGAGCGGACGGCCCGGGCCCGTGGTTGTCGGCCTGCCGGAGGACGTGATCCGGCAGCAGGTCAGCCCGGTCCTCCACCCCGCCATACCCGTAGCCGCCGGGGGCCTGAGCGGTACGGACTCCGCGGCGCTGAAGGCTGCCCTGGCCGAGTCCAGCAAGCCGCTCTTCGTCACCGGCGGCAACGACTGGACGCAGGAGGCAGCCGGACAGCTCACCGCCTGGCTGGAGCGGCACCACATCCCGGCCGCCGCCGAATGGCGCACGCAGGGCACGGTGTCCTTCGATTCGCCGTCCTACGTGGGGCCCATCGGGTACGGCCGGCCGCGCCCCACGTATGACCTCCTGGAGGAGACCGACCTCCTGGTGTTCGTGGGCACGGTGCCGGGAGATGTGATCACTGACGGATTCGTGTGCCGCCAGGACTGGAGCAAGAAGAACTTCCTGGTGACGGCGGACCCGTCGCTGCGCGGGCGGTCCGGACCCGTGTCACGGCAGATCCTGGCCAAACCGGACGCATTCGTCCGCGACCTGGCGGGCATCGACCTCCCGGTCAATGAGGAGTGGAAGGACTGGACCGCCAGGATGCGCGCCGAGCAGGAAAGCTTCGCGGCGCTCCCTTCTGCGGCGCCGGCTCCGGGCCAGGCGAGGATGGACACCCTGATGGCCAACCTCGTGCCCCGTCTTCCCGGGAACGCGATGGTGACGTTCGGGGCCGGGGAACACACCAACTGGGCCCACCGGTATTTCCCCACCCGCCGCTACGCGTCCATGATCAGCGCCCGCAACGGCTCCATGGGGTACTCAGTACCGTCCGCGATCGCCGCTTCCCTGGCTGAGCCCGGGCGGCGCGTGGTGACCATCGCGGGGGACGGCGAGTTCCTCATGAACGGGCAGGAACTCGCCACCGCCGCCCAGTACGGTGCAACGCCCCTGGTGGTGGTCATGGACAACCAGGAGTACGGCACCATCCGCACGCACCAGGAACGGCACTACCCGCAGCGCGTGTCCGGAACGCAGTTGAAGAACCCGGATTTCGCCCTGATGGCCAGGGCTTTCGGCGGGTTCGGCATCACCGTCACGGAGGACCGCGACGTGCCGGCCGCCCTGGATGCCGCGCTGGCGGCCATCGACCGTGACGGGGTGTTTGCCCTCATCCACCTCATCGTGGAGCAGCGCGTCAAGGCGTACTGAGGCAACCTGCCGCTGCTGCGGCAGGCTTCATCCGGTGACGCGGACGACGGCGGGACCTCCCGCCGTCGTCCGTTTGGGTTTAATTGCCGGTCGGCGGAATAGAACGGCAAGTGCTGTAGTTGAAGCTTCAAGTAAGGGCATTTCAACGAAGGACTTCAGTGAATTTCCTATCCCGCCTCTTTGGAAAGAAGAACATCATGACTGACATCACCATCATTGGCACCGGCAACATGGCCCGCGGACTTGCAGCCCGCGCCGTCGCCGGAGGCAACAGCGTCCAGATCCTGGCCCACGGGGACAAGGCCAAGGCCGACGCCCTGGCCGCGGAATTCACAGGGCAGGTGAGCACCGGCGTGCTGGGCGACGCCATCACCGGTTCCATCGTCATCCCGGCGGTGTACTTCGACGCCGCCAAGGACATCGTGGCCCGCTACGGCGACAGCCTCGACGGCAAGGTCTACGTGGACATCACCAACCCGGTGGACTTCTCCACCTTTGAAGGCCTCTCCGTTCCCGCCGGCAGCTCCGCCGCGGAAGAACTGCAGAAGACCACCGGAGCCACGGTGGTCAAGGCGTTCAACACCACCTTCGCCGCCGCATTGGGTGCGGGCAAGGTGGCCGGCCAGCCGCTGGACGTCCTGGTTGCCGGCGACAATGACGACGCTGTCGCCGCCGTGGCCGCCTTCGCTTCTGCCGCCGGCCTGACCCCCATCATGGTGGGACCGCTCCGCCGCGCACGGCAGCTGGAACAGACCGGTTTCCTGAACATCCTGCTCTCAGCCAATGAGCAGCTGCCGCAGTTCCAGTGGAACTCTGCCCTGAGGTTCGTTCCCGCGGCGTAACCGGGAAGGTATGCAGCTGGAAGACAAAGGGAAGGCCGGCACGAATGTGCCGGCCTTCCCTTTGTCGCTTTCCCCAGGCTACAGCCGGTCCGTCCGGTCCTCGCCGCCCTTGTGGCCGGCCCCGCGGAGGTTCTCCTGGACCTTTCCGAACAGGTCCTTGATGGTGGATTCCGCGTTGGAAATGACGTCCACCGGCACGTAAACCTCATGGGTCAGGGGCAGATCGTATTCGTCCTTCAGGTGGGTGCCGCTTCCCACTCCCGCCAGGGACAGGTAGACCATCGCTTCCGTCCGTGCGATGCCTGCGAGCTTCCCGAAGACGACGGTGAACTCGTTCGGCTGGAAGCTGATTGTCTGCCCAATATGGCTCCGGCCCAGTTCACCGGCGTGAACGACCTTCTCCGACTGGCTTCCGGTGTAGTCCATGAACTTCTCCTTCGATCGCCAACACGTACGCTGGCAGTCTAACGCCGCCCTCAACGCCGTCACAGGCCCGGGCACTGCGGCGTGGCCGGTAGAATCCTGAAGGCCGGACCCTTTGTTCCGGACCGGCAATCGGAACCGGCCCCGCAACCTGCAGCGCCGGCTGACAGCAGGAGGAGCAGCCGTGCGTGATCCCCTCCCGCGGTCACCGTTCCACCTCCTCCGCGCGTCAACCCTGGCGGCAGGCACCCTGGCACTGGCCGCCGGCGCCCACGTGGCCGGCGGAGGCCAACTGCCGGCCCCCGTCATCCTCCTCGCGGTACTGGCATTGACCGCACTGGCCAGCACTGTCGCCACCCGGCTCCGGCTCTCCTTCCCCGCCATCGGCGCACTCCTGGGCGGCGGCCAGCTTGCCCTGCACGAACTCCTCACCGCCTTCTCCAGCCCCCTTCCCGGCGCAGCACCCGGTCCGGAGCCGGCCCACCTGCACAGTGACAGCCTGCTTGCCCTGCACGGCTTTGCTCCCCTCGCCGAACACCTGAGCCCGGCGGACCCCGGGCTTGCGCCCCTGATGCTCGGGGCGCATGCGGCGGCAACGTTGGGCTGCGCGCTGCTTCTCGCCAAAGGTGAAACCGCCCTGTGGGCACTGGCCGGCTGGCTCCGGCCCTTCGCGGGCCTTCCCCGCCCCCTCGCGCCGCTCCCCGCAGTCCGCCTGGACGGGCTGTTCAGGCACGCCCCCTTGCGCCGCTCCCCCTGGCGCAACCTCCGCCAGGACAGCCGGCGCGGCCCGCCTTCCGCCGTCGTACCCGCTCTTTAAAGCCCGGCACCGGCCCTCCCGGCGCCGGGGACCAGACTTTTGCCCCCCCGTCCAGGGGCGTGCGCCCGAAAGGCAACCCATGACAACCCCAGTTCTTCGCCGTACCCTGACCACCTCCGCAGCCGCCGCAGGCTCAGCCGTTCTGCTGCTCGCCGCTGCTGCCGGCGCCTCCGCACACGTTGGCGTGACGCCGGACAAGACCGACGCCGGCTCTTACGCACTGCTGACGTTCGGGATCCCGCACGGCTGCGACACGTCCCCCACCACCAAGGTGGCCATCACGCTGCCCCCGGAATTGAACGATGCCCAGCCCACGGTCAATCCCAACTGGACCGCAGAGAAGGTGACCGAGCAGTTCACCGAACCCCGGAAGCTTTCCGACGGTTCCAGCATCACCAAGCGCACCAGCCAGATTGTGTACACCGCCAAAACGCCATTGAGCCCTGAGCTCCGCGACGCCCTGGTCCTGTCCGTGCACCTGCCGGACAGTGCCGGCGCAACCCTGCACTTCCCCACGCTGCAGACCTGCGAAAGCGGCCAGACGGACTGGTCCCAGGTCGCCGCCGACGGCCAGGACCCGCACGACCTGAAGGCGCCAGCACCCTCGATCACCCTCACCGCCGCGGCTACCGGTGATGCCCACGGGGCCGGTGCAGCACATGTAACCGGGCAGGCGGCGGCTGTGACCGACACCGGGGCCGGGGCGCGGAGCTGGACCGGACTCGCCGCCGGAGTAGGCGGGCTGGTCCTTGGCGGCGCGGCCCTGCTCCGGACCAGGGGCGGACGCCGCGCACCGGCCGGTGACGCGGCAACCGGCAACCAGTAAGGACGCATTTGATGCCCGGATCATCACGATCCGGGCATCAAATTGCTGCCAGTGCATGCGGCATCGTTGACGTGGGCAACGGCTACCGCGAAGGTGGTGCCATGAGGTCTCAGAAAATTTCCCAGGGGTTTGCCATGACGACGGCGATAGCAGCGTCAGCACTGCTGCTCACCGCATGTGGTCCAAGCCAGCCGCAGTCCCAGACGACCACGTCGCCCGCCACCGGGCAGGCCAGCCAGTCCCCCACGGGAACGGCGTCCACGCCGCCTCCGGCATCGTCGGCGCCCGCCAGCTCCACCCCGGCCTCCCCGGCCCCCGGCACCACGGCGGCAGGGGAACCCGGCCTGTGCAAGGCGGCAGGGCTCACCGCCGCCACCGATGCATCCGGCGGCGGCGCGGCAGGCAGTGTCTACATGAAGCTCAACCTCACCAACAAGGGTTCCGACCCTTGCATCCTCCGGGGATACGCCGGCGTCTCCCTGGTGGCGGACGCCGCCGGAGCCCCCATCGGCGCACCGGCCACGCGGGACGATTCGGCCGGCGTCGTGGACGTCCTCCTGGCTCCCGGCCAGACCGGCACCGCCGTCCTCCGCTACACGCAGGCCCGCAACTACCAGGGCTGCATGGTCGTGGACGCCGCCGGTTACCGGATCTACCCGCCGGAGGACACCGACTCACTGTTCATCCCGAAGCCCACCACGGCCTGCAGCAACGCCGAAATCACCCTGCTCAGCATCGGGGCATTCCAGCCCGCCTGACCGCTCTGCCCCGCAGGAAGGCCCCGTGACACAAAGGCGGCCCGGCTATCAAGCCGGGCCGCCTTCGCGCCCGGTTGGGCCGGCGTCGGCAGCGCCCAGGAGCAGGGGGACGATGTCGTGCTTAAACCCCAATATCGTAAGTACACTTAGCAAATACGCCGCGGATAGCAGGGGTGCATAACGGACCCATCACGAAGCTTGTGAGGGTTGTGGACCGAAGGCAGGTTGGACTGGCATGACGTCGATTTGGCTGGACCGCAGGGCTCCCTTTGCCTCTGATCCGTTCGAACCGGATTCCAGGTACGACACCGTGGTGGCGGGTGCAGGGCTCACCGGGCTGGTCACCGCCCTGCTGCTGGCCAGGTCCGGGCAAAGCGTGCTGGTACTGGAGGCCCGTTCCCCGGGCGCCGTGACCACCGGCAACACCACCGCCAAGGTAAGCCTGCTGCAGGGCACGTTCCTGTCCCAGCTCGCCCGCCAGTATTCGCAGAAACAGGTGCAGGCGTACGTGGACGGGAACCGGGAGGGGCAGGCGTGGCTGCTGCGCTACCTGGCAGAACAAAACGTGCCCTTCCAGCGCCGCACCGCCTACACCTACGCTGCGTCCGCCCAGGGCACCGAGAAGCTGCGGGAAGAGATGAGCGCCGCCGGCACCGCGGGACTGGACGTGGACTACGTGCGCGACGCCGGCCTGCCGTTTCCCGTCCACGGCGCCGTCCGCCTGCGTGACCAGGCCCAAATCAACCCGATGGATGTCCTCGACGCGCTGGTGGCGGACATCCGGAGCCGGGGCGGGCGCATCGTCAGCGGCGTGCGGCTTCGCGACGTCACCGGGGACGCGCCCTCCGCCGTCCGGACCGACCGGGGCAGTGTCAGGGCGGACAAGGTTGTGCTCGCCACCGGTATCCCGGTCCTGGACCGCGGCCTCTATTTCGCCAAGCTGAAGCCGGCCCGTTCGTACGCGGCAGCGCTGGAACTGCAGGAGGACCAGGCGCCGCCGCCGGGCATGTACATCTCCGTCGAACAGCCCACCCACTCGCTCCGCGACTACGAGGTGGACGGGAAGAACCTGCTGCTCGTGGGCGGGCACGGCCATCACGTGGGCAGGACGGACTCCGAGAAGGCGCACCTCGCCGGGCTGCTGGACTGGGCGGGAAAGCATTACCCCGGCGCTGCCACCACCCACACGTGGTCCGCGCAGGACTACATGCCCACCAACCTCATGCCGTTTTTCGGCAAGCTCCCCCGGGGCAAGGGCCAGATCTACTTCGGCACCGGCTACAACAAGTGGGGAATGACCAACGCCGTCGCCGCCGCGCTGGGCATATCGGCGGACATCCTTGGCGGCCAGGTGCCGTGGGCTGACACCATCCACCACCGCGTCACGTCACCGGCCGGCGCGTTCTCCGCCGTCGCGCTGAACGCCGGTGTGGCAGCCAGGCTGGCCTCTGACTGGGGGAAGGTGGCCGCCGAGGGCCGCAGGCTCGATGGCTTGAAGCGGGGCAAGGACCGGGCTTCCTGGCCCGCTCCCGGGGAGCCGGCCACTGCCCCGGCCGAAGGCCACGGCAAGGTCTACCGCGACGGCAATCGGCCGGTGGCAGTGTCCACCGTTGGCGGAAGCACCTGCAGGTTGTCCGGGGCCTGCACCCACTTGGGCGGCATCCTGCACTGGAACGACAATGAACAGACGTGGGACTGCCCCCTCCACGGCTCGCGTTTCACGAACGAGGGCAAGCTGCTTGAGGGCCCTGCCACCAAGGACCTGCCGCAGGCTGGGACCGCGTGAGCGGGGCTGCATTACGCGGGACATCAGTAAGCGGCATCGTGGTTTGGATCAGGCCGGTTTCTGCTGGGGGCGGAGCCGGGACCAAACGCGGAGTTGGGTGTCGGTGCCTTGGGGCATGATGGAGGCATGAACCAGGAACAGCGTCCTGCCGGCGGTAGCGCCTCCGGTATGGCAGCGCCCATGGGCCAGTTCAGCCGGCCCACCCGGGACTGGTTCCTCGGCGCGTTTTCGGAGCCAACGCCGGCACAGGCCGGGGCCTGGAACGCCATCTCCTCCGGCTCGCATGCGCTGGTGGTGGCTCCCACCGGC
Source organism: Pseudarthrobacter sp. 902506025 (assembly GCF_040702325.1). Lineage (NCBI taxonomy): Bacteria > Bacillati > Actinomycetota > Actinomycetes > Micrococcales > Micrococcaceae > Pseudarthrobacter > Pseudarthrobacter sp. 902506025. Next base: position 186,295 of record NZ_JBFBKW010000007.1, on the reverse strand, counting down.
TCTGGAAAAACCCTCGCGGCCTTCCTCTGGGCGCTGGACCGGCTCCTCGTGTCTGCGTCCCACGCCCCTGAGCCTGTCGCTGCGGAGGTGCCCGCGAAAGGCAAGCGCGCCCGGGCGCCCAAGCGTAAGACCCGCGTCCTCTACATTTCGCCGCTGAAGGCGTTGGGTGTGGACGTGGAACGGAACCTCCGGTCCCCGCTGATCGGCATCACGCAGACCGCAAAGCGGCTTGGGCTTCCCGCCCCGCTGATCACCGTGGGGGTCCGGTCCGGGGATACGCCCGCAGCGGAGCGCCGCGGGCTGCTGAGCAACCCGCCGGACATCCTCATCACCACCCCCGAATCGCTGTTCCTCATGCTCACGTCAAAGGCCCGGGAGACCCTGGCCGAGGTGGACACCATCATCATCGACGAGGTCCACGCCGTGGCCGGCACCAAGCGTGGAGCACACCTTGCCGTATCACTGGAACGGCTGGACGCGCTCCTGCCCAAACCCGCACAGCGCATCGGGCTATCCGCCACCGTGGAGCCCCGGGAACTCGTGGCGCAGTTCCTTGCGGGTTCGGCTCCCGTGGAGATCGTCGCGCCGCCGGCCCGGAAGAACTGGGACCTGACGGTCTCCGTCCCGGTGGAGGACATGTCGGACCTGCAGGGCGCCGCCGGTGCCTTCGATTCCGGTCCCGCGTCCGGGCTCCAGCCGCAGGCGTCCATCTGGCCGCACGTGGAGGAAAAGATCGTGGACCTGGTCCTGGCCAACCAGTCCACCATCGTCTTCGCCAACTCCCGGCGCCTCGCCGAACGCCTCACCGCTCGGCTCAACGAGATCTACGCCGAGCGCCAGCTGGTCGCGGTGGGCGGCGGCTGGGACGGACCCGGCGCGGAAGGGCAGGCGGCCGCGCCCGGCACTGCGGATGGACCGGCGTCGGGCATTCCCGCGTCAACCGCTACACCGGCCCACATGATGGCCCAGGCCGGAAGCTCCGCCGGCGCGGACCCCGTACTGGCCCGCGCCCACCACGGTTCCGTATCGAAGGACCAACGCGCGCTCATCGAGGACGACCTCAAGTCCGGACGGCTGCGGTGCGTGGTGGCAACGTCGTCCCTGGAGTTGGGCATCGACATGGGCGCCGTGGACCTGGTGGTCCAGGTGGAGTCGCCACCCTCGGTGGCCAGCGGCCTGCAGCGGGTGGGCCGCGCCGGGCACCAGGTGGGCGAAATCTCCCAGGGCGTCCTCTTCCCCAAACACCGCGCTGACCTGGTCCACACGGCCATCACGGTGGAGCGCATGCTGGACGGCAAGATCGAGCGGCTCAGCATCCCTGCCAACCCACTGGACATCCTGGCCCAGCAGACCGTTGCCGCCACGGCACTGGGCAGCATCGACGTGGAGGAATGGTTCAGCACCGTCCGGCGCTCGGCGCCCTTCGCGTCCCTCCCCCGGTCGGCCTTCGAGGCCACCCTGGACCTGCTGGCGGGGCGGTACCCGTCCGACGAATTCGCCGAGCTCCGGCCAAGGATCATCTGGGACCGCAACGCCGGTACCATCGAGGGCCGGCCGGGAGCCCAGCGCCTGGCCGTGACGTCCGGCGGCACCATCCCGGACCGCGGCCTGTTCGGCGTCTACATCATCGGCACTGAACAGGAGGGATCCGCTTCCCCCTCCGAGGACGGCAAACCGGCGCGCGCACCCAAGGGTGGCCGCCGCGTGGGCGAGCTGGACGAGGAAATGGTCTACGAGTCACGGGTGGGCGACGTCTTTGCCCTGGGTGCCACCAGCTGGAAGATCGAGGACATCACGCACGACCGCGTCCTGGTTTCCCCCGCGTTCGGGCAGCCCGGCAAGCTGCCGTTCTGGAAGGGTGATTCGCTGGGCCGGCCGGTGGACCTGGGCCGCGCGCTGGGCGCTTTTGTCCGCGAACTGTCCGCGTCCGACGCCGGCCCTGCCACCGAACGCTGCAAGGCCAGCGGCCTGGACGACTTCGCCGCCAACAACCTCATCCAGTACCTCACCGAGCAGAAACAGGCCACCGAGGTGGTTCCCAGCGACACCACGCTGGTGGTGGAACGGTTCCACGACGAACTGGGCGACTGGCGCGTCATCCTGCACAGCCCGTTCGGCATGCCGGTGCACGCGCCGTGGGCCCTGGCCGTGGGGCAGCGGCTCCACCAGCGCTACGGCCTGGACGGCTCGGCCATGGCGGCCGACGACGGCATCGTGCTGCGGGTGCCCATGATGGAGGACGAGCCGCCCGGCGCGGAGCTGTTCCTCTTCGATCCCGAAGAACTGGAACAGATTGTCACGGCCGAGGTAGGCGGCAGCGCCCTGTTCGCCTCCCGCTTCCGCGAGTGCGCCGCACGTGCGCTCCTGCTGCCCCGCCAGACCCCCGGCAAACGCCAGCCCCTGTGGCAGCAGCGCCAGCGGTCGGCGCAACTGCTGGACGTGGCCAGGAAATACCCCACTTTCCCCATCGTGCTGGAGACGGTGCGCGAATGCCTCCAGGACGTCTACGACCTGCCGGCATTGAAGGACATCGCCGCGTCCGTGGAGCGGCGCGAACTGCGGATCGTGCAGACCACCACGCAGCAGCCCTCGCCGTTCGCGAAGTCCCTCCTCTTTGGCTACGTGGCCCAGTTCCTGTACGAGGGCGATTCCCCGCTCGCGGAGCGGCGTGCCGCCGCCCTGGCGCTGGACTCCACGCTCCTCAACGAGCTGCTGGGCCGGGTGGAGCTGCGCGAACTCCTGGACGCCAAGGTCATCGACGCCACCGAACGCGAGCTGCAGCGCCTTGCCCCGGACCGCCGTGCCCGCGGCATGGAAGGCATGGCGGACCTGCTGCGGCTGCTGGGCCCGCTGGATCCTGAGGAGGCCGCTTTGCGGCTGGAACCTGCCGAAAGCCCGGTGGTTGAGGCCGCCGAACCCGTAGTCAATGAATCCGCCGAACCGGTGGTTGACCCCGTGGAGGCTCCACGCGCCGAAACCCCCTCCGCCACCGTGGCGGAAGCGGCAGCCCACCTGGCCACCCTCCAGCGGGCCAACCGCGCCATCAAGGTCAACATCGGTGGCGTTGAACGTTTCGCGGCCGTGGAGGACGCAGCCCGCCTCCGCGACGCCATCGGCGTGCCGCTGCCCATGGGCGTCCCGCTGGCCTTCATTGAGCCGGTTGCCGATCCCCTGGGCGACCTCGTCTCCCGGTACGCCCGCACCCACGGCCCCTTCACCGCGGCGGAGGCAGCGGCCCGCCTGGGCCTGGGCGTGGCAGTGGTGGGCACCGCGCTGAAACGCCTTGCGGCCGACGGCCGCGTGGTGGAGGGCGAATTCCGGCCGCACGTCACCACGCCAGGCGCCGCACACCCGGGCTCCCCACCACAGGACGGGCCAAAGAACGGCGCCGCGCAGGAATCGGCCCGGGAGTCCGCGCAGGAATCCGGCCTTGAGGCCGGTACCCAGGCAACAGAGGAACTGCCCACCCCTGCGGCCGGCTCCCCCGCCGGCACCACGCACACCATCGCCAGCGAATGGTGCGACGCCGAGGTGCTGCGCAAGCTCCGCCGTCGTTCGCTGGCCGCCCTGCGCGCGGAAGTGGAACCGGTGGACGCCGCCGCCTACGGACGCTTCCTGCCGGCATGGCAGCATGTCAGGACCCCGGGCGGTGGCCGCGGCCAGCCCTCGCTGCGGGGACTGGACGGCATCATCACCGCCATCGACCAGCTCTCGGGTGTGCCCGTTCCTGCCTCGGCCTGGGAACCCCTGGTGCTGGCCACGCGGGTGTCCAACTACCAGCCGGCCATGCTGGATGAACTGATGGCTGCCGGCGAGGTCCTGTGGTCCGGGGCCGGCGCACTTCCGGGGAATGACGGCTGGATCAGCCTTCACCTGGCGGATTCGGTGGAGCTGACGCTCAACCCATCACCCGAGTTTGAACCGGGGGACGCCGGCCAACGGCTCCTGGAGCACCTGCGGAACAACGGCGGCGGGTACTTCTTCCGCCAGCTGACCGAGGTGGCCGGAGGCATGGATGCCGTCCTCAGCGACCAGGAAGTGGTGGCTGCGCTCTGGGACCTTGCCTGGGCCGGCAGGATCACCGGGGACACGTTCGCCCCTGTCCGGGCACTGATTGCCGGTGGCCACACAGCCCACCGCCAGGTGGCCCGCGCACCCCGGGCCAGGGCACCGCGGCTCAGTCGCCTGGGCCGTTCCCATGGCACCGGCCTGATGGGGTCCCCCGGGCTGGCCGGGGGCCGGTACGGATCGCAGGGGGCCTCCACCCCGCCCACCGCGGCGGGCCGCTGGTCCGCCCTGCCCGAGCCTGAACTCGATGCCACCATCCACGCCCGTGCCACCGCGGAACTGCTGCTGGACCGTTACGGCGTGGTCACCAGGGGCTCCGTCATGGCTGAGCAGATCCTCGGCGGCTTCGGACTCATGTACAAGGTGCTGGCCCGGCTGGAGGAAGCCGGCCGCTGCCGCCGCGGCTACTTTATCGAGCACCTCGGCGCCGCCCAGTTCGCGGTGCCGGCCACCGTTGACCGGCTCCGTTCCTACTCGGAGGACACCCAGCTGGCCAAGGCCGAACCCGTGGCCCTGGCCCTCGCCGCCACCGATCCCGCCAACCCGTACGGTGCGGCCCTCCCCTGGCCGGCCCTGCAGACGGATGCCGGTACCGGCCACCGGCCCGGCCGGAAGGCAGGGGCCCTGGTTGTCCTGGTGGACGGTGCGCTAATCCTCTACGTGGAGCGCGGCGGCAAGACCCTGCTGGCCTTCAGCGAAGACGACGCCGTCCTGGCGGCGGCAGGTGCGGCGCTGGTGGGTGTGGTGACGCGGGGAGCAGTGGACAAGCTGATAATGGAGAAGGTGAACGGGCACGGAATCCTGGACACCCCGGTCGCCGTCGCCCTCAGCTCCGCCGGCGCCTACTCCACGCCGAAGGGACTGAGGATCCGTGCCTGAGGGGGATTCCGTTTGGCGGGCCGCCCGCCAACTGCATGAAGCCCTGGCGGGACAGACATTGACTGCCTCGGACTTCCGCGTGCCCCGGTTCGCCACCCTGAACCTGTCCGGCTGGACCGTCGATGAGGTGATCCCCAGGGGCAAGCACCTGCTGATGAGGGTGGTCAGCCCGGAGGACAAGAGGCTGACCATCCACTCGCACCTGAAGATGGAAGGCGCCTGGCAGGTCTACCCGCCCGGCGGGAGGTGGCGCAAGCCGGGTTACACCGCCCGGTGCGTTCTGCGCACGGCCGTCGCTGACGCCGTCGGCTTCTCCCTGGGAATCGTGGAGGTGGTGGCCACCGCCAACGAGGATTCGATCGTTGGCTTCCTTGGCCCGGATCTGCTGGGCCCGGACTGGGACCCGGACGAGGCCGAACGCCGCATCAGGTCCCGCCCCGAGGTCCCCATCGGCGTCGCGCTGCTGGACCAGCGGAACCTCGCAGGGATCGGAAACATCTACCGCTGCGAAGCGTGCTTCCTGTCGGGTGTGCATCCGGCAACTCCCGTATCGGACGTCGCGGACGTGCGGACCATGATCACGGACGCCAAGCAGCTCTTGGAGGTCAACCTGGGTCCAGGGCGCCGCGTCACCGTCCTCAACACCCGCGGGCTGCCGGTGGGAAGGATGGCCGGCAGGCCCGGCTACTGGGTGTACGGCGGGGAACGGCGGCCGTGCCTGAAATGCGGCACGCCCATCCAGCGTGGACTCCTGGGGAAGCCGAACGGCGAAGAGGAGCGGGACATCTATTTCTGCCCGAAGTGCCAGCCCCCGCCCGCCTGACGTGCTGCAGGGGTGAGGTCAACAGGTCGACGCGCTGGGTTCCTTGACGGTGCTGGACTGACTGGCCGCCACCATGAAGCGCGGCAGCAGGATATGGACCAGTGGACCGATCGCCAGTGCGTAGACCACGGTACCCACACCCACCGAGCCGCCCAGCAGCCAGCCGGCGGCCAGCACGGTGACCTCGATCAACGTGCGGGAGAACCTGACGGTCCATCCGGTGCGCCGGGCCAGCCCGGTCATCAGGCCGTCGCGGGCGCCTGGCCCGAAGCCGGCGCCGATGTAGAGTGCCGAGGCCACGGCGTTAACCAGTATGGCACCTGCGAGGAGGCCGATCTGGGCGGCCAGGTGGGTTACCGGCGGGATCACGGCCAGCCCGATGTCCGCGAAGACGCCCACCAGAATGGCGTTGCAAAGCGTTCCGAAGCCGGGCATCTGGCGCAGGGGGATCCACAGCAGCAGCACCAGGAAGCTCACGGCGATCACCACCACGCCGATGCTTAGTCCGCTCCGGTTGGCCAGGCCCTGGTGGAACACGTCCCACGGGTCCAGGCCCAGGCCGGCGCGGATGAATATGGCCAGGGAGATGCCGTACATGGCGAGGCCGGTGAAGAGCTGGACAAGTCTGCGGGTCATCATGGAACCATACTCGCAGCCAACTGGCATTGAATTACATAGCCAGTCTGAAATACTGGCTACATGGCTGCCGCCCTTACCGCCCTCGCACTGTCCCGCCTCCTTGGCCCGTGGAACACGGGCACCGGGCCCGCGTACCGCGAACTGGCTGACGTGGTGCGGCTGCTGATCCTGGATGGCCGCATCCCGCTGGATACCGCCCTGCCCAGCGAGCGTTCACTGTGCTCCACCTTGGCGGTCAGCCGGACCACTGTCACTGCGGCTTACGCAAGCCTCCGGGAGCAAGGCTTCCTGAGCAGCGGCCAGGGCAGCCGCGGCAAGACCCGCATCCCCGAACTGACACCGTTCGGCCCGGCACTTTTTGGTCCGCAGCCGCCTTCCACCGGCCCGCTGGCAGCACCCGGACTCACCGCGCCCGGGCTTACGGCGCCCGGGCTTACGGCGCCCGGAGGGCTGGTGGACCTGGCCTATTCGGCGCTGCCCGCCAGCGGTGAGGTGGTGCACCGGGCCTTCGCCGCGGCACTGACGGAGCTGCCGGCACTGCTTCCCGGATTCGGCTATGACGCCCTGGGACTGCTGCCGCTGCGGCAGGCGGTGGCAGACCGGTACTCAGCGGCCGGCGTGCCGACACAACCGGGCCAGATCATGGTGACCTCCGGCGCCCAGCACGCCCTGACCATCATCATCCGAACCCTGGCGGACCGGCAGGACCGGATCCTGGTGGAGCACCCCAGCTACCCGCACGCGCTGGATGCCATCCGTTCCGCCCGGTGCCGCCCCGTGCCGGTGGCCTTCGCCGATTCCGGCTGGGACCTGCCCGCGATGGAAGCCGCCATGGTCCAGCAGCAGCCAAAACTCGCCTACCTGGTCCCGGATTTCCACAACCCCACCGGCATGATCATGCCCGATGCCCAGCGCCGCCGGCTGGCCCGCGCGGCCGCCGCGGCCGGAACCGTGCTGGTGGCGGACGAAACGCTCCGTGACCTCAACCTCGACGGCGTTGCCACCACTCCCCTGGCGGGTTTCGGCAGCACCGTGGTGTCCATCGGATCACTGAGCAAGTCCCACTGGGGAGGGCTGCGCACCGGCTGGATCCGTGCCTCGGAGTCCATAATCCAGCGGTTTGCCGCGGCCCGGACCACCCTGGACCTGGGCGGGCCCGTCATGGAACAGCTCGCGGCAGCACACCTGGTGCGGGCACTGGAGGAGCCCCTGCCCGCACTGTTGCAGATGCTGCGCCGCAACAGGTCCACACTGCTCGGCCTCCTCGCGGAGCACCTTCCCACGTGGCAGGTGGCGCCGCCCGCCGGCGGCCTCTCCGTGTGGTGCCGGCTGCCCGGCCCCATCAGCACGGCCCTGACCGTCCTGGCCCCGGAATACGGCATCAGGCTGGCGGCCGGGCCCCGGTTCGGAATCGGCGGCGCGTTTGAACGCAACCTGCGGCTGCCATTCACCCTCCCGCCGGACAAGCTCGAGACGGCAATCCTGGCGCTGCGGGCGGCCCAGGACCGGCTGGACGCCGCACCCCAGCTGCGGCGCTCACTGACCCAGGCTCCCGCCGTCGCCATCGCCTGACCGGCCGCTCCTGGAAGCGCCGGAGCGGGAAGCGGGAGCTACCCGTACACGCGCTCCAGGAAGCCGCCCCAGGCCTTGTCGGTGGCCTCCGTGCCGCCGGCGCCGCTGAAATCGTGCACCGTCATGCCCACGGGGGCACCCCATGCGTTGCGGCCGAAGAACCGGTACAGCGCGTCCGGGGTTCGGATGCCCAGGAAGTGCTCGTTCGCGAAGTCCACGTCGCCCGTAAGCCGCCCCACGCCGTCGAGCTCCACATCGACCGTGGCGCCCCGCTCCGCGGAACCGGCGCCCAGCGCGTCACGGAGGCGGGTGAAGCCGTCCGGTGTTTGGGATGCCGCCGGGGCCTGGATGTCGGTGAACACCACGGGGCGGCCGTCGAAGTACTGCAGGTACTGGCCCAGCGTGTGCAGGTAGAACTCGGTGTGGCGGCTGGCGCCGTCGTACTGCTGGTCCCAGTTGTCCGCGAAGATGCCGCTGTGGACGTAGTGGAGCCAGGCGCGGCCGCCGTCCAGGGGCTCCAGCACGTGCTCCAGCTGGTTGAACCAGCCGTCCGGCCCCTCCATCCGCGACACCAGGTGGTGGGGGTATTCCTCAACGGTTTTGACTGCCGGCCATTGGTCCGTGGGGAACATCCAGGCCGGCGTTCCGTTGGTGACGGCTTCCCACACCCGCTCGGGGGTGCCGGGCAGCTCGGTGTCCTGGACGATCTCGAAGTCCCGTTTGTCGCTCATTTGTCCTGCTCCTTGCCTGCTGTTTCGTTGGTTGCCGTGACGGCATTGGTCTCTTTCAGGGCCGGGTGCAGCGCCACCACGAGCCGGTGCCGCCGCCCACGGGGTGGTGCGCCGGCGTCGTGGTACTTGTCCACCAGCCGCGTGACTTCGACGCCGAGTTCCTCGGCGAACGCGGCCCTGTCAGCCGCCGTGCGGAAGGTGATCTCGCCGTCGATCGCGAACGTGGCCAGCTTCTGCCGGGCCGCGGCGGCGCCGGCGATGAGCTTTCCCACCTCCTGCACCATCCGGCCGGCGAGCGCCAGCAGCCAGAACGCCGAAAAGCGGTCCGCGAACCGGACTGGGTCCGGGGACACGGCGGCGAGCGCTGACGGCGAGATGAGGTAGGAAGCGGCGGTTGCCTGCAGGACCCGTTCGGTGACGTTGCCCTTGCGGCGCTCCTCCACGAGTTCCACCAGTCCGTGCCGCTCCAGCGCTTTGAGGTGGTAGTTCACTTTCTGCCGTGGCAGGCCGATCCGCACTGCCAGCTGCGTGGCCGAGGCCGGCTGGACCAGCTCCCGCAGGATCCGGGTACGGATGGGATCCAGGGATGCTTCGGCGGCTGCCGGGTCCTCGATGACTGCAATGTCCTGCATGCCTCCAGTGTGCCCACCGACAACTTTTCTTGTCAAGAACTTTTTTATGGTCGGAGGAGGGCGCGGACGGCCGGCTGCGGGCCAGACCGGCTAATCCGGCGCCGGTAGAATGGAGCGGTGATGCAATCCCCCCTCCCCGTCCGCGACGGCGTCAATGCCACGCGCCTGCGCCTTCCGGAGGAGGGCCCGTGGGAGACCGCGATGGACTACATGATGCACCGCTGGGGCCACATCGACCCGCAGGGCATCGAGGACAGGTTCGACGCCGGGGAGATCGTTGGCGAGGGCGGCATCCCCCTGGACCGGGCCACGCCGCTGCAGGAGCACACCTTCATCTGGTACTACCGCACCCTGCCGCCGGAAACGCGGCTTCCCGTGGAACTGAGCATCCTGCACCAGGACCACCACCTGCTGGTGGTGGACAAGCCCCACTTCCTGCCCACCACACCGGGAGGCACGTACATCCAGGAATCCGCCCTGGTGCGCCTGCGGAACCAGCTGGACCTGCCGGACCTGATCCCCATGCACCGGCTGGACCGCATGACGGCCGGCGTGCTGCTCTTCTCCACCAACCCGCAGACCCGGGGCAAGTACCAGGTGCTCTTCGAGAAGCGGCAGGTGCAGAAGGAGTACGAGTGTGTGTCCGCTGCCGAGCCCGCGCCGGGGCACCCCGCCGTCGACTTTCCCGTGGTGGTCCGCAACCGGATGACCAAGTCCCGCAGTTACCTGCTGGCGGAGGTCGTGGACGGCGAACCGAACGCAGAGACCAGGATTGAGCGGCTGGAAACGTTCGACGGCGGCGCACCGGCAGGTGCCGGCGGCACCGGCGTCACCGGTACAGGCGCCATCGGTACAGCTCAGCGCCTGGCCAGGTACCGGCTGGAACCCCACACCGGCAAGACCCACCAGCTGCGGGTCCACATGGCCTCGCTGGGGCTGGGAATCGTCAACGATGCCTTCTATCCGGACCTGCTGGACAAGGCCCCGGACGACTACGCCAGGCCGCTCCAGCTGCTGGCACGGGGCATCCGGTTCGTTGACCCGATCTCGGGAAAGCCCGTGGAATACCGCAGCAGCCTGGAGCTCAGCGAAGCGGCCCGAGCACGTCCCTGAACACCGCCTCCATCTCCGCGGTGTGCAGCACGAACTCCACCAGCTCCAGCCCGCTGGCCGGATGGGCGGTCCGGAACCCCGTCAGCGCCTCAAGCGCTGCCTGCGCCACGTGCGCGGCACTCCACCCGTAGGCTCCGCCGCCCACCGCGGGAAAGGCCACGTCCTGCGCCCCCAGGGTCTCGGCCAGCCGCAGGCTTTCGCTGAAGCAGGAGACCAGGAGGACGCGGTTGGTCTGTCCTGCGTGCCGGTTGGGCCCCACCGTGTGGATCACCCAGCGGGCCGGCAGCCGGAAGGCAGGTGTTGCCACGGCGGCTCCGGTCTGGAGGCCATGCGGAAGCCCGCTGGCACGCAGCTCCCTGCATGCCGCGAGCAGTTCCGGCCCTGCCGCCCGGTGCAGCGCCCCGTCCACTCCCCCGCCGCCCAGCAACGAGGAGTTCGCAGCATTCACCACCACATCCACGCGCCGCTGCGTAATGTCGCCCCGCAGAACCGAGATCCGCATGCCGCCAGTTTCCCAAGTGCGGTACCTTGTGGCAATGGACTTCGGCAGCGTTGACAGCTGGGGGACGGCCCTCTACTTCTGGGTCATCCCCGTGGTGATCGGCGATGCCATTTTTCCGCCCATCCCCTCCGAGATGCTGGTGATCACCGGGGGCGCCCTGTCCGCGGACGGCCGGGCCAACGTATTCCTGGTACTGGTGCTCGCCGCCGTGGCGTCCTGGCTGGGCGACATGGTGGTCTTCCACCTCTTCCGGCGGCGGCTGAGCCATGTGCTGGACCGCTGGAAGTGGGGCCGGCGGGTCCACAGCGGCATCCACGCGGCGCTGGCCAAGGCCGGCCGTTCCTCCACCTACGGCACCATCATCGGCGCCAGGTTCATTCCCGGCGGACGGCTCGCCACCTCGGCGGCATCCGGCGTGGCCAACGTGTCCGTCCGCGGCTTCAGCCTGTGCGCGGCCCTGGGTGCCGTGCTGTGGGCATGCTGGCTGGTGGGCCTGGGCTACTTCACCGGGTCAACCACCAAGCTGCCGTTCTGGGCAAGCTCCCTGATCGGGGTGGCGGTGGGACTGCTCATCGGCGCTGTCGTGGGGATCCTGGTCACCCGGCGCCGCGGCGACCGCTCCCCGGTGGAGGAGGAGCCCCTCCCCGACGCAGGCTAGACGGGCAGCCACTTGCCGCGGCTGCGCCGCAGCACGCTGAGCGGGCCCGTCAGCGCAACGTGTTCGACGGCGTCGCGCATCATGGCTGCCGACTCCCGCGCCTGCTGGTTCTCGCCGTTGTATTCGCTGGCCTCGACGAGGAAGCGCAGGTTCAGCTCCGGCACTCCCCCGGCGATCTGCAGCTGGTGCGCCTCCACATGGTGGCGGGTGCCGAGCACCTCCACGGCCGTGTCCATCACGGCTTCCGGCGGATTGCCCGGCCGGAGCCCGGTGATCTTGAGGCGGGTCTGGAAGGAAGGCATGCCCTCCACCCTATCCAAACCCGGACGCGCCATCACGTGCGGTCCCTAACAGCGTCTGTCAGGGACCACACGTGATGGAGCAACTGGAGAATCAGCCGGTGTTGCGGAGGCCGGCCGCCACCCCGTTGACGGTGATGAGCATGGCCCGCTGGAGGCGTTCATCGATCTCGGCCCCGCTGATCCCGCCCTCAGTGCGGATGCGGCGCAGGAGTTCCACCTGGAGGTAGCTGATGGGGTCCAGGTACTGGTCGCGGATTTCCAGGGAGCGTTTCAGGGTGGGTTGGGCATCCAGGATGATGTTCTCGCCGGTGAGCTTGCGCACCTCGGCTACCGTGAGTTCGTACTCTTCCCGGATGGTGCGGAACAGGTGGTGAAGTTCCTCCGGGACCAGGGTGGACACGTAGTAGCCGGCGATATCCATGTCCGTCTTTGCAAGCGTCATCTCAACGTTGGACAGCACGGACTTGAAGAAGTTCCAGTGGTCGATCATCTCCACCAGCTGGGCCGAGTGCCCGGCTTCGCGGGCGGCCTTGAGCCCGGAGCCCACACCGAACCAGCCGGGCACGATCTGCCGGGACTGGGTCCAGCCGAATACCCAGGGGATGGCGCGCAGGCCGCCCAGGCCGGCGCCGGAGTCCGGACGCTTGGACGGGCGGGAACCGATATTCAGGGAGCCCAGCTGCTCCACCGGGGTGGAGGCCATGAAGTAGGCGGGCAGGTCCGGGTGGTCGATCAGCTTCCGGTACCGGTCAAAGGCGGCGTCGGAGATGGCTTCCATGACGTGGCCGTACCGCTCTCGCTGGTCCTCGGAGGTCCGCGGGTTCCGGTGCAGGGCAGACCCCTGCAGCACAGCGGCCAGGGACAGCTCCAGGTTTTCGCGGGCCAGCTCCGGCAGGGAGTACTTGTCCGAGATGACTTCGCCCTGCTCGGTGAACTTGATTTCGCCTTCCAGGACACCGTTGGGCTGGGCCAGGATGGCGTCGTAGGTGGGCCCGCCGCCACGGCCCACGGAACCGCCACGGCCGTGGAACAGGCGGACGCGCACGCCGTGCTTGGCGGCGACGTCCCGCAGCTTGCGCTGGGTCTTGTGGATTTCCCACTGGCTGGTCATCACGCCGGATTCCTTGTTGGAGTCCGAGTAGCCCAGCATCACTTCCTGGACGTCCCCGCGCAGGCGCACCAGCTCACGGTAGGACGGGTCGGAGAGCAGCTGGTCGACGATCTCGGCCGAGGCCCGCAGTTCCTCCACGGTTTCCAGCAGCGGCGCAAAGCCGAGCTTGGCGTAGGGCTTGTCGCCGAAGAGGTTCACCAGGCCGGCTTCGCGGGCCAGGACGGCCGCGGCCAGGACGTCATCCGCGCCGCGGGTCATGGAGATGATGTAGGTCTCGATGACGTCGGGGCCGTACATGCGCAGGGCGCGGCGGATCTCGCGGAAGACGTCGTAGGTGCCGTCGGCGGCGCCGTCGAGCTTGATCGGGTGGCCGGACAGCGGACGGCGGGACGCCAGCTCGGAGCCGAGCACCTCGAAGCGTTCCTCACGGCTCAGCTCGGCGTAGCGCAGGCCGGGGCCGCCGATCCGGTCCATCAGCTGGCCGACGGCGTCGTGGTGGTGGTCTGCGTGTTCGCGGATGTCCAGGGTGGCCAGGTGCAGGCCGAAGGAGGCGATGGCACGGCGGACACGGGCCAGGGAGCCGTCCGCCGCCAGGGCCGCGGAGTGGTTGCGGAGCGAGAGTTCCAGCAGGTTCAGGTCCGCCAGGAGCTCCTCGGTTCCGCTGTAGTCGCGGCCGTGCTCATGGTTGGAGTTGGCGGCCACCCGCTTGCCCGTGTTGATGAGCTTGGCCTTGATGCAGGTGAGCTTCAGCCGGTACGGCTCCTGGGCGTTCAGCTCCAGGACCCGCTTGTCCAGGCCGGGCAGCTTCTTCAGGTCCTCGTCGATGGACTCCAGGAGCGGCTGGTCCGCGCCTGCCAGGGCCGTGGAGTTGGACAGGATGGAAATCAGCTCGTCGATCATGCCGATGCTGATCCGGATGGCGCTTTGGTTCTGGATCTGCAGGATTTCGCGGGTCACGGCCGCGGTGACGTTCGGGTTGCCGTCGCGGTCACCGCCGATCCAGGAGCCAAACCGGATGGGGGCGTCCTTGGAAGCAAGGGTGACGCCGTGCTCGCCCAGCAGTTCGGAGAGCTCGGACAGCATTTCCGGCATTGCGTCCGTGAGGATGCCGCCCAGGTAGTAGATGGCGTTCCGGGCCTCATCCACGGGGGTGGGCCGGACCTGGCGCAGCTCGTCGGTCTGCCACATCTGGTCGATGATCTCTGCCAGCTGCCGGTCCTGCCGGCGGCGTGCCGTGGACCCTTCGGCCGTGGACTGGGACAGGACGTCGGAGAGCTTGCGGATCTTGTCCAGGACGGAGCGGCGGGACGCCTCGGTGGGGTGGGCGGTGAAGATGGGACGCACGTCCAGGCCGTTGACCACTTCCTGCAGCACGTCCGGTCCGGCCTGCGCGGCGATGTCCGCCACGGTCTTGGCCAGCCAGCCGTCCTTTTCGGCCCGGGTCCGCAGGCCGCGGACGCGGTGCACCTGTTCGGCGGCGTTGGCCAGGTGGAAGTAGAAGGCAAAGGCGCGCACCAGGTCGGTTGCCTGCTCAATGGGCAGGGAGCCGAGCAGTTCGCGGACCTGGGCAACGACGTCGTGCGCGCTCCAGGGCCCGGTAGCGTGGGCACCGCCGCGCGCTGCTTCCTTGGATTCCTTGGTCAGGAGCCGGACCTGCTCCACGAGGTCCAGGAGTTCCGGTCCGTGCTGGCGGACCAGCGATTCACCCAGCAGGGTGGACACACGCCGGACGTCCGCGCGCAGTTCGGAGGCAAGATCGGTTTCGGGAGGTGTTGCAGTGTGAGCCATTGAAACAATCTTTCGAGGGATTTGGACTTGGCTCGTACACTGCGCTGGATACTGTGAGCCACGTTACTAGCTAAAGATGCTACCCCCGGACCCGTGGGTCAGTGGAATCCGTCTCACAAGATGTCGCGGTACCCCACATGCCGTTTGACGGCGTCGAGCTCAGCCCGTAGGTTCTGCACCTCGTCCTGCCAGGCGGCTGCCTCCGCCGTGCGGCGCCGGGCCCTCCCGGCCTGGACCACGGCAGCCGTGAGCAGCAGCGGCACCAGGAGGGCCAGCGCCCAGCCGGCGGCCGCGAAGAAATCCAGTGCCACCGGCAACGCGGCCCGGAAGTCGATGAAATCGTTGACGCCGCCGGCCATGCCTGCCATGGCTCCGTCGAGCGGCTGCAGGAACTGGCCCACCACGGGGGTCCCGGAGAGTTCGGGCGGGGCGAGTTTCGCCTGCGCGTCCCCGCCCCAGCGCCCGTCCGCGAGGTGGTTCAGGACGTAGATGCCGGCGCCCACGTTGGCTGCCATGAAGACGGCGACGCCGGCGGGCGCTGCGAGGTCCGGCCGCCGCCGGCGCCACGCCAGGACGCCCGCGGCGGCAAGGGCGGCCGCCAGCCAGGTGAGCGCGGCAAGCCACTCCCGATTCACTCCCGCAAAAATGTCCACCTCTCCATTCAACCCGGATAAAGGAATCAGCGGTGGAATGAACATGCCTGGCCGGCAGTTGTAGCGGGGGCAGACGAAACCGGAAGGAACCATGACCACCACCCCAGCAGCCGCCGCTCCAGCCGCCAGGGAGGAGCGCTGGCAGCGCTTCCGCGCCAACCGCAACAAGGCCCTGGCAACGCCGCACGGGTGGCTTACCCTCACGTCCTTCCAGTGGCTGGAAGACTCACCGTCCGCCGTCGAACTGGCCCCCGGCCTGTGGTCGAGTGACGCCACGGGCTCGACGGCGTTCCTCACCGCGGTTCCGTCGGACGGGCTCACGCTGGTGGAGACAGGGGAAACGGTGGACGGCACCGTATCCGCCGTCCTGGCGGACGAGGAATCGCTGATGTGGGTGCAGTTCGGCGGCCCGGACGGGGACCAGGTGGTGGTGGAGCTGGCCATGCGCGGCGGCCGGTATGCGATCCGGACCCGGGACGCGGCATCGCCCGTCTTTACGGAGTTCGACGGCGTGCCCACCTTTCCGTACAACCCCGATTGGGAGGTCACCGGCAGGTTTGAGCCCTACCCGGCACCGGTGGATGTGCCGATCGGGACCGCGAACCCGCTGGTTGACGGCGTGCACCGCAGCGTGGGCGAGGTGGTGTTCCGCCTCACGGGCAGCAGCCACGAGTTCCGGCTCCAGGCGGAGGAGGAGAAACTCGGCGCCCTGACCGTCACGTTCCACGACGAAACCAACGGCGACACCACGGACGAGTGGCGGAAACTCTCCCTCCCCAGGCCCCGGCCGGACGGCTCCGTGGTGCTGGACTTCAACCGGGCCATCAACTACCCCAGCGCCTTCACCCCCTACGGCACCTGCCCCATGCCGGTGAAGAACAACAGCCTCGACATCCGGGTGGAGGCCGGCGAGAAAGAGCCCTACCCCGCGTAGCGCCCGGGAAGCTCAGGAAATGGCTGAGATCCCGGTGATGGCCCGGCCCACGATCAGGGTGTTCACCTCGAACGAGCCCTCATAGGTGTAAATGGCCTCGGCGTCGGCGAAGATCTTGGCCATCCGGTAATCGGTGACAATCCCGTTTCCGCCCAGGATGGACCGGCCCAGCGCCACCGTCTCACGCATGCGGGCGCTGAGGTAGGACTTGGCGAGCGCCACCTGCGGCATGCCGGCGGCGCCCTCCTCCTGCAGCCTGGCGATCCCGGCCATCATGGACATGCTGGCCACGGTGTTGCCCAGCATGGTCACCAGCTGCTGCTGGATCAGCTGGAAATGGGCCAGCGGGCGGCCGAACTGCTGCCGTTCCACGGCGTACTGCCGGGCGACGTCGAAGGCCGCCAGCTGCTGGCCCACCGCCTGCCAGGCCACCATAATCCGTGAGCTGCGGAGCAGTTCCTTGGTGTCCTCGAAGCTGCTGATCCCGCCGAACCGGTCCGCCTCGGCAATCCTGACGTCGCGGAACTCGATGTCAGCGTTCTGGACGGTGCGCAGGGCGATCTTGTTCTCGATCCTGCTCCGGCTGACCCCCGGCAGGGTGGCGTCCACGATGAAGCCCCGCACCGAGCCGTCCGCCTCGTCCCGCGCCCACACCAGCATGTAGTCGCAGAACGTCCCGTTGCCGATCCAGCGTTTGGCCCCGTTCAGCACCCAGGTGTCGCCGGCGTCGTCCGCTTCTCCCGTGGTGGAGGAGATCCGCCGGGCGCGGGTCTCCAGGCCGCCCGCCACGTCCGAGCCGTGCAGCGGTTCGGTGAGGGCGAACGCGCCGGTAGTGCGCAGTTCCGAGGCGTCGGCCAGCAGCCGCTGTTTCTGGTCGTCGGTGCCGAAGGTGTGCAGGGACTCGACGAAGAGGTCGTGGTGGACCAGGAAAAACGTGGCCAGGGAGGTGTCCACCCGGGTTATCTCCGCAATGACAAGCCCGGCGAAGAGGTGGCTGTAGCCGCGGTGGACGGGCGTGCTGAGTTCCAGGGCCGCCAGCTTGGGCAGGATGTGCGCGGGAAACTCGGCCTTGTTCCACCAGTCCCCGGCGTAGGGTGCCACTTCGGCTGCCAGGAAGTCCCGCAGTTCGGCGAGCTTGGTCCGTTCGGCCGGGTCCAGTGTTGCTTCGACGGCGAAGAAGTCCGCCGCCGGCAGCTGCGATACGTCCGGCGCGCTCATTTCGGTCCCATCCGGATGGCGCCATCCAGGCGGATGGTTTCACCGTTCAGCATGGCGTTGTCCACGATGTGCGCCACCAGGTTGGCGTATTCCGCGGGCTTGCCCAGCCGGGACGGGTGCGGTACCTGCGCCCCCAGCGAGTCCTGCGCTTCCTGGGGCAGGCCGGCCATCATGGGAGTCTCGAAAATGCCCGGGGCGATGGTGACCACGCGGACCAGCGAGCGCGCCAGTTCGCGGGCAATCGGCAGCGTCATGGCGGCCACGGCGCCCTTGGAAGCAGAATATGCAGGCTGGCCGATCTGCCCGTCGAAGGCAGCCACGGAGGCGGTGTTGATGATGACGCCGCGTTCCGGGCCGCCCAGCGGGGTGGCGGCGGGCTCGGTGGCCACCATGGCCTCGGCCGCCAGGCGCAGGACGTTGAAAGTCCCGATCAGGTTGACCTGGATGACCTTGCTGAACGTTTCCAGCGGCAGCACGCCGTCCCGTCCCAAGACCTTGCCCGGGGTGGCGATCCCCGCGCAGTTCACCACGATCCGCAGCGGTCCCAGCCCTGCGGCGGTCCCGACGGCGGCCCGGACGTCCGTTTCGCTGGTCACGTCTGCGGGGGCAAAGATGGCGGACTGGCCGGCTGCGGCGCGGCCGTTGAGTTCGTCGGCCACTGCCTGGCCGTCTGAGGACGGCAGGTCAACGAGCACGACGGATGCGCCGGCGTCGAACAATCTCTGCGCGGTGGCTGCGCCCAGCCCTGACGCCCCGCCTGTCACCAGTGCGACGCTGCCTTTGATGTCCATACATCCTCCTTGATGCGTGTCCCCACGCCGCGGCACGGCCTTGGGCAACAGTTAATGCATGTTAACTGAAATCCGGCGCCGCCGCACGCACCCCCGGTTCCCTGCCCTCCCGGCTCCGGCGGCCCGGTTAGGGTGGACGGCATGACGTCCAGCAGCACCTCCCCCACCATCTGGCAGGACCGGGCGAACCACGCGGCCCGTTCCGTGACCGCCCTGTTCGGCCGGAAACTGCTGTTCCTGCCCGGAACCCACCTGGGCGCCGTGCTGTGGCAGGGCCGGCATGCGGCCGGTCAGCCCACCCCCTCAACGCCGGCGCAGGAGCCCGGCACCCAGCCGGGGCCGCGGTGGCGTGCCGCGCTCCGCCGGATGCGGCCGGCCGCGTCCCTGGCCCTCCCCTGGCATTACTGGTGGCAGGCGCATTACGTTGACTGCCTGGTGGACACCGGGCGGCGGGAACTTGGCGGCGGTGCCACCCCCGCGGCCCGGTTCAACGGCCCGGGCCGGCCCAGCGCAGGGCACCTGGCCTCACGGCTGGTCACCGGGATCAGGCTCCGCAACGCCCTGACCTTCGTGAACAGCTATTACGACGACATGGCGTGGCTTGCCCTGGCCACCCTTCGGCTGGACAGCCTGGCTGAGGAGACCCGGCGTCCGGGCCGCCGCCGCAACGCGGTGGTCCGTGCGTCGCTGGCGCTGCAGTTCGACGCCGCGTGCACCGACGACCTGGGCGGCGGGACGTTCTGGAGCAAGAAACGGGACTTCAAGAACACTCCCGCCACGGCGCCGGTGGCCCTGTTCTATGCCCGCACCGGCCAGCACGCCAAGGCCCAGGCGCTGCTGGACTGGCTGGACGCCACGCTCTTTGACGCGGACCAGGCCCTCTACCTTGACGGTGCACGCCTGAATCCCGCCGGAGAGGTTGTGCTGGAACGTGCGGTGTACACCTACAACCAGGGCCCGGTGCTGGGTGCGCTCCTCGAGCTCGGGGGCGAGGCGAACCTGGCGCGGGCCGCGGTCCTGGTGGACGCGGTGCAGCGGCTGCTGACCGTCCCGGCGGACAGTTCCGGCCCCGGTTCCGGCTCCGTGCTGCGCTGTGAGGGAACGGGCGACGGCGGCCTCTTCACCGGGATCCTCTGCCGTTACCTGGCGCTCGCCGCAGCAGACCGCCGGCTTCCGGACGCCACCCGCGCCACGGCTGCGCGGCTGGTGACGGACACCGCTGACGCGTTCTGGTCCGGCCGGCGCCCCGTGGGGCCGGGTGAAGCGGGGGCCGGGCGGGAAGGCAAGAGCATCTTTTCGCTGCACGCCGCCCAACCGGCGGCCGCTGCGTATCCGCCGGGCGCCGCCGTCGAACTTTCCACCCAGCTCCAGGCGTGGATGACGCTGGAGGCAGCGGCGGCGGTCACCGCCGCGGCCAGCGCCTAGCGGATGCCGGCCAGCGGCGTGACGGTGCCGTGCCGGAGGGACACGGCACCGTCGGCCGCAAGCCGCACTTCCCTGGGTCCCGCCGGCGGAAACACCAGCGAGGTCAGGGCTTGTCCGTCCACGAAGACCTCCACTGAGGACCGGTCCACGTAGACGGTGAGGCGGACGGAGTCCCCGGCGGGCCGCGCATCCACCGACCGCGCCTGCCGGTATTCGCCGCGGGCGTCCGCCCGGTCTGCCAGGCCGCTCCCGCCGGCCGCCGCATCACCGCCGCGGTCCACGAAGGCCCGGCCGGCCGCGAAATCGTAGCCCACGGTGGCGTAGGTGGTGCCGCCGCTTTGCAGCAGCAGCCGCGCCTCCCCCGTCCCATCCGCGGGCCTGTCCAGCTCGACGTCGGCCTTGAAGGCGCCACTGTCAGGAACCGGGAGTGCCAGGCCGTCACCAATGCTCCCGCCGGGCACCTGGACCGGTTCCCCTTCCAGGGACTGGAGCGCGGCGGTGGGCGAGGACACCAGGGCCGGCCGGCCGCCGTCGGACGCCAGCCTGATATCCCGCACCACGGAGGCGGACCCGTACCAGTCGCCGGTGGGGAGCTGCCGGGCGTAGGTCCAGTTGTTCATCCAGCCGATGGCGTGGCGGGACGCCTTCCGCTGCGCATCGTCCAGCCGCGGGTCATCCCAGGTGACGGCCGCGTAGAAGTCCGGGCCGCCGTCCAGCCACTGGTGGCCGCCGTCCGGAGTGAAGGCCTTTCCGTCGAAGCTGCCGGTCCAGTAGGCCACGCCGGTGGTGCGGCCCTCCCCGGACCCGTTGGCGCTCGCAGCCAGGACCCACGTCCGTTTGGCGGGGTCGCCGTCGACGTCCATCTGGAAGAAGTCCGGGCACTCGAGGATTCCCAGCCCCTCCTGCTCGAAGCCGGACACGTAGGTCCACTGCTTGAGGTCCTTGGAGGTGTAGAAGCCGATCTTGTGGCCCTCCGCGAGCAGCATGAGCCATTGGTTGGTGGCCTCGTCCCGAATGATCCTGGGGTCCCGCCAATGCTCGGCGCCGGGGTTCTCCATCACCGGGTTCTGCCCGTAGGCCTGGAAGCTGTAGCCCTTGTCGGTCGAGTAGAACAGGGACTGGCGCTGGACACCGTCGTGCTGCTGGGTGAGGACGGCGATCACGGCCCCCTTGCCGAATCCGGCTGTCCCCTCGGTGTCCACCACCGCGGACCCGGTTTCGATGTCGCCCAGGCCGTTGCGGAACTTGGGAATGGCCACGCCCTCGTTCTTCCAGTGCACCAGGTCCGTGCTGGTGGCGTGGAACCACTCGGTGCCGTTCCCTTCCGGGTAGTCGGCGTTGTAGAGGTAGTAGTAATGCCACAGGCCATCAAGGAAGAAGGGTCGCTGCGGATCGTTCATCCAGTGCTGGTCAGGGGTGAGGTGGTACGCGGGCCGGTAGCCGGCATCGTCCGCGGGGGCGGCTGCCGGCGGATCACCGGGCTGCCCGGTCCCGCTCTGCCCGGTACCGGCCTGCGGGGTTCCAGCTTGCCCGCCGTCCCTCTTGATGTTGCCGCCCAGCACCAGCAATCCTGCCAGCACCAGCACCGTCACGGCCGTCAGGGCCCACAGGACGGGGCGGCGTCGAACGGCGGCGAAAGCAGTTTCCGGAATTTTGGGGGGCATGGCGGTGTCAATCCCTCGCTGAACGCACAAGTGCCGTCCCCCGGGTTCGGGGAACGGCACCAGCGCAAGTGAACCGTCAATTTTACCGGCCAGCCCCGCGGGAGCAGAATCCCGGGCGTCACACAGCCGGCACTAGCCCAGCCCGGCGGGGCGCTTCTTCTGCGGATACGGCGTCTCACCGCGCGCCAGCATATCCACGAAGCCCGCGATCCTGCGCTCCCGGGTGGCTGCCTGCTTGGCCGAATTCGTCCGGTACACCAGGGAGAACAGGTTGGTTTTCGTCAGGACATCGAACATTGCCTGCGCGGCGGGGTTGGCGGCGATGGCTGCTGCCAGGTCTGCGGGAACTTCGACGTCAGCCTGACCGCCGTAGGCCGCGTCCCAGCGGCCGTCGGCCTTGGCGGCCTCCACCGCCGCCCTGCCGGCGTCGGTCATCTTGCCCGTCTCCTCCAGCCGCGCGATGTGCCCCACGTTCCGCGCGGACCAGACGCTGCGGGGGCGCCGCGGCGTCATCCGCTGGAACACGCTTTCGCTGTCCCGGCGCCGGCCCTGGCCATCGATCCAGCCAAAACACAGGGCCTCGTCCAGGGCCGCCGCGTAGTCAAGGCCCGTCACCTTCCCGCCCTTCTTGTGCAGCACCAGCCACACCCCCGGGCTGGTGCCGTGGTTCTCTTCCAGCCAGGCACGCCAGGCAGCGGCATCGGGCAGCAGCAGTTCCTCAAGCTCAGTGGCCATGGGCTAATTCTGCCCGTGGAATCCCGTGCCACAAGCCCCGTGTGCAGAGCGGTTTCGCGTGGCATCATGGCCCTACAGATCCATCCGCCACCTGAGGACAACGCCATGCTCCGAGTCCGCCCCGTCCATTTCACCTCGCGCACCGAGTCCTGGAAGCAGCTCCTCACCACCCTGGGGATGGTGCAGACAGAGGACGACGGCGGGTGGCAGGTCTTTGATTCGGCGTCAGGCCGCGTGGCGCTCCACTCCGCGGAGGCGGGTTCGGGCCAGGACGGCCGGACGGTGCTGGCGGTGGAAGTGGGAGACGTGGCCGAATTCGCCCGCCGCACCAACCTGTCGGCACAGGAGGAGTCCCCACAGGAAGGGGCGGCGGAAGGCGCCGGACCGGCCGAACTCGTCACTGCTGACCACGGTGACGCCTGCCGGATCAGCGCGCCTGACGGGTTCAGCTTCCTGGCGGACAAGGCCGCCCATTTCGCCCAGTGCGCCGACGCAGATCCCGCCCTGGCCGTTGCGGCGGTCTGGTACACCGCGGACCCGGAGGGGGCCGTCCGCACGCTGCTGCACATCGGCGCCCGCCCCCGGCCCGTGCCGGACAATGACGAGACGGCAGACTTCACTGCCAAAAACGGCGGCGTCCTGCTGGTACGGCCAGCCACCGGACAGTCCAGGTCAGGCTTGGGTTTCGAGTACGACGGCGGGCTGGAACCGTTGCAGGAGCGCCTCACCGCCGCGGGCCTCACCGCCAGCCTGATAGAGGAGGCGTTTGGAAGCACCCTCCACGTAGCCAACCCGGATACCGGCAGCCCCAACGCGCCCGCCACGGTGTGGATCTCCCAGCGGCGCCCCATGGGGTAGAACTTAAGCATGAACGTGCGCACACCTGACCCGAATCCCGGCTGGCTCTCTGAAGAAGACCTCTTTGAGGCACGGGGGCGGCTGCCCATGGTGTACGTCGAGGCAGTACCGGTCCGGCTGGACCCGCTGGGCTACGTCAACGAAGTGGGCACGCTGCTGCAGGCGGACGCAGACGGGACCATGGTGCGTTCCCTGGTGTCCGGGCGCGTCATCTACCGCGAAACCATCCGCGCCGCCCTCCTGCGGCACATGGAAAAGGACCTGGGCCCCCTGGCGTTCCCGCAGCTGCCGTTGAGCCCCGTGCCGTTCACGGTGGCCGAATACTTCCCGGCACCGTCCCAGACCGGCTTCACTGACGAGCGGCAACACGCCGTGTCCCTGGCCTACGTGATCCCGGTGACAGGCGAGTGCGAGCCGCGCCAGGACGCCCTGGAACTGACCTGGATGACCCCACAGGAAGTCCTCAGCCCGGGCGTCCAGATGGAGTTTTCCGGCGGCCGCGGCGGCCTGATCCGGCAGGCCCTGGCGTTTGCAGGCGTGGGCTTCTGACCACCCCGCCGGGACGTGGGGGTCCCCGGTTTTGAGTGCCCGCCTTTGTAGACTGTAGGGCGGACCGCAAGAGAACTTAAGGACTCCCATGACCGAATCACCAGCCGCCAGGCACCACCGTGAACAGCAGGCTGGATCTCTGACCACCGGCAGCCACATCCTCCTCCCCGACGGCCGGCGCACTGCCGAAATCGACCAGGTGGAGCTCGAGCACGACGACTTTGGCTCCCCCGCACTGGTACTGGCCAGCCTCTCCGGCGGCGGAACCCTGCGGGTTGCCATCGGCACCATGGTCACGGTGGTGGACGGAGCGCACGACGACGTCACCCAGCTTCCGCTGCCGGCGGACCTTCCGGAGGCCGCACCGCCGGCGGAAACCCTGACGCCCCGGAACGGTGCGCAGGAGCAGCCCGGCGCCGGGACCGGTCCCATCAATGTGGCGCCCGCCGTCGTCGTCCCTCCCCTCCCGCCGGCGCCGCCCGCAGCGACCGGGCCCAGCGAGGAGGAACTGGCCCTCATCCCGGCGCCGGCCGGCACCCCCGAGTCAGTGGTGGAGGCTGCCGCGGAGGCGCATCCGGATGCGGAGGGCGTCCTGCTCCTGGCCGACAGGCTCTCCAAGGGCGTCAACTTCAAGTCCGGAAGCTGCCTGAAGGACCTCAGCGACCTGGCGCACGAACTGTTCATCACGCTCAAGGACGCGGACGGCGCACTGTCCGTGGCGGACCTGATCACCGTGCTGCCCTATGACGGAAACCCGGGCCGGTGGACCTCGGTGGAGGCCTCCCTGGCGCTGGCCAGCTACATTTGCCGGCAGGACGGCCAGGACGATCGCGCCGAAGTGTACGAGAAACTGATCCGCACCCCCGAAAATCAGGAAACGGACCCGTTCAAGGCACGCATGGCAGCCAAGGTGCGGCAGCGCTCGCTCAACGAGCCCAACCTGTACGACAAGGAAATCTTCCGCTCCATCGACAACTCCAACCATGACGCCGAGCGCGAATGGCGGCTGCTGCGGCTGGAATCCCTGCTGTTCCTGCGGGCGCACGGCGGCTCGGAAACCATCGGGACGTCCGAACTGGAACGGCGCATCAGCAACGAGCTGGAGGCCGTCCGCTCCTGACCTGCGGGGCGTCCGGGAGGCGCCTCCCGCGGGCCTTACGGGCGTCTTCCCGGCGCCTTCCCGCAATGGGAAATTGCCCCTACCCGAGGCTAGGTCCGGGGCGTACATTCGGGGCTATGACCAACAATCTCAGCGTAGTGATCAACGCCGACGCGCCGCAGGTCTGGACCATGCTGCGTGAACCGTCCAAGGTGGCCCAGTGGCATGGCTGGCAGGCCGAGGACCTGGAGTCCGAGATCAAGGAGATCTACTTCTCCAGTGACGTGCAGGAAGCACCGGACCACACCAGCCTCACCGTGCACGGCGGGGACACGTTTGAGCTCCACCCGGAGGCCGGTGGAACCCGGGTCAGTGTCACCCGCGCCGCCGTGGACCATGACTCCGAGTGGGCTGCCTGGGACGAGGACGTCACGCAGGGCTGGCTGACCTTCCTGCAGCAACTCCGCTTCGCCCTGGAACGCCACCCGCACGGCAAGCGGCACACCCTGTTCCTGCACCTGACCGAGGGCAAAGCCTCCGCCATTGAGAAGCTGGGGCTCTCCGACCTCCCGGCGCCGGGCGAGCCCTACCAATTGACACTCGGCACCGGCGAGGACATCAGCGGCAAGGTCTGGTACCGGACCAGCCACCAGGTGGGCCTCACGGTGCACAGCTACGCCGAACACGGCAAGGGGCTGCTGGTGGTGGCGGACCACCCGGCCATCAAGGATGTCCGCGCGGAGGGTGACGGCTCGCTGGTCATCGCTTCCACGTACGACCTCGGCGCCGGCGCCTTCGAGGCCATCCGGCAATCCTGGGATTCCTGGCGGTCCGAGAACTACCCGGCTTCCGAACCGGCCAGCTGAGTTTACGGGGGCCGCGCGGTTTGCTGGCACACTGGTACGGTGCCAGCCAACCCCGCCTTCGCCCTGCCTGAAACCCGATCCCAGTTCTCCTTCACGGTCGGCACCCGCCTGGCGGAGTCCTGCCCGCCGACGGCGGCTCAGGTAGCGGAAAACGACGGGGAATTCCTGGGCCGCACCGGCACCATCACCACGCCGCACGGTGAGATCCAGACGCCGGCGTTCATCGCCGTCGGCACCAAGGCCACCGTCAAGGCCGTGCTGCCGGAATCCATGGCGGACCTGGGCGCCCAGGCGCTGCTGGCCAACGCCTACCACCTGTACCTGCAGCCGGGCCCGGACATCCTGGATGCGGCCGGCGGCCTGGGTGCCTTCATGAACTGGCCCGGCCCCACCTTCACCGACTCCGGCGGATTCCAGGTGATGAGCCTCGGCTCCGGGTTCAAGAAAGTCATCGACATGAAGTCCGTGGACGCCTCCGGACCGGATGATGCCGTGGCCCCCGGCAAGGAACGCCTGGCCCATATTGACGACGAAGGCGTCTGGTTCAAGTCCCACCTGAACGGCGACCGGCACCGCTTCTCCCCCGAGATCTCCATGCAGGTCCAGCACCAGATCGGCGCGGACATCATGTTCGCGTTCGACGAGCTGACCACCCTGCAGAACTCCCGGCGGTACCAGGAGGAATCACTGGAACGCACCCGGCTGTGGGCGCAACGGTGCATCGAGGAACACTTCCGCCTGACGGAGGAACGGGCAGCCAAGCCCTACCAAGCCCTGTTCGGCGTGATCCAGGGCGCCCAGTATGAAGACCTGCGCCGGAAAGCCTGCCGCGACCTCGGCGCGATGCCGTTCGACGGGTTCGGCATCGGCGGGGCGCTGGAGAAGGAGAACCTGGGCACCATCGTGCGCTGGTGCAACGAGGAACTGCCGGAGGACAAGCCGCGGCACCTGCTGGGAATTTCCGAACCGGACGACATCTTCACCGCCATCGAAAACGGCGCGGATACCTTTGACTGCGTCTCCCCCACCAGGGTGGCCCGCAACTCCGCGTTCTATACCCCGTACGGCCGGTTCAATCTTTCCGGCGCCAAGTACAAGCGTGATTTTGGGCCGCTGCAGGATGGCTGCGACTGCTACGCCTGCGCCAACTATTCGCGGGCCTACATCCACCACCTGTTCAAGGCCAAGGAAATGGTGTCCGCCACCCTCATCTCCATCCACAACGAGCGGTTCGTGGTGAAGATGGTGGACGACGCCCGGCTGGCCATCGAGTCCGGCACCTTCTTCGATTTCAAGGCCGAAACCCTGGGCCGGTACTACTCCTGAGCGTGGCTCCCGGGTGGCTCCGCTATCCTGACCAAATGCTCATCGAGATCCAGGCCGCAGCAGGCCATGCCGAAGCCATTGTCGCCCGCCCGTCCACCGGCACGGGCCCGTTCCCGGGGGTCATCTTCTACATGGACGCGTTCGGCTTGCGCCCGCGCATCCAGGAGATGGCGCAGCGCATTGCCGACTGGGGCTACGTGGTGCTGGCGCCCAACGTTTTCTACCGGGAAGGAACAGTCGCCGAGTTGGCCCCGGCCGGTGACATGACCACCCAGGAGGGCCGGGAAGCTGCCGGCAAGGCTGCCTTCCCCCGGGTGGGCCGGCTGACCCCGGACAAGGCAATGCCGGACATCGATGCCTGGGTTTCCGCGCTGACGGCGCTCGACGGCGTGGCGCCGGGTCCCGTTGGCACCACCGGCTACTGCATGGGTGCCCGGCTCGCGGTCCGCACCGCCACCTCGCACCCGGACCTGGTGGCAGCGTGTGGCGGCTTCCACGGTGGCGGCCTGGCAACGGAGGATCCGGACAGCCCTCACCTGGGGCTTGGCACGGCCCGGGCGCGCTTCGTCTTTGGCCACGCGGACCACGACCGGAGCATGGCCCCCGACGCCGTCGCGCGCCTGGGCGAAGCGCTCAAGGACGCCGGGCTCGAGGCATCCAACGAGATCTACGAAGGGGCACCTCACGGCTACAGCATGGCGGACACCTCGGCGTTCCACCCGGAAGCCACGGAGCGGCACTTCCGGGAACTGCGCGCCCTGCTGGACGGGACGCTGAAGGGCTGACCCGGCCGGCCGGTTTGGCGGGCGTCCGACGCCGGGTGGCAGGATGGGTGCATGACTTCCCCTACCCCTGACGTAACGCTGCCCGCCGCAAGTCCCGCCGTCGTCCTCACCATCGCCGGGTCCGAAGCCACCGGTGGTGCCGGCGCGCAGGCTGACCTGAAGACCTTCCAGGAACTGGGCGTCTTCGGCATCGCCAACCTGACCTGCATCGTGTCCTTCGACCCCAAGGACAGCTGGAACCACCGCTTCGTGCCGGTGGACCAGCAGGTGATTGCCGACCAGCTGGAGGCGACGACGGCGGCCTACGGTCCGGCGTCGGGCTCCCCTTCGGCTTTGGACACGGTGAAGATCGGCATGCTGGGCAGCCCGGCCACCATCAGCACGGTGGCCGGCGCCCTGCAGGAGAACAGCTTCGCCAACGTTGTCCTGGACCCGGTGCTGATCTGTAAGGGCCAGGAGCCGGGGCACGCACTGGACACGGACCAGGCCCTGAAGTCGCAGATCCTGCCGCTGGCCACCTTCGTCACGCCCAACCACTTCGAGGCGGAATCACTGTCCGGCCTGGAGATCACGGACGTGGAGTCGCTGAAGGCCGCTGCCGTGCGCATCCACGAGCTCAGCGGCGCAGCAGTCCTGGCCAAGGGCGGGGTCCGGCTGGAAGGCCCCGACGCCGTCGACGTTTTCTACGACGGCCAGACCCTCGAAGTCCTCAGTGCCCCGAAGGTGGGCGATGTGGCAGTATCCGGCGCCGGCTGCTCGCTGGCCGCCGCCGTAACGGCGGAACTGGCCAAGGGCGCCAGCCCGCTGGAGGCCGCCCGGACCGCCAAGGACTTCGTTACCGCCGGCATCCGCAACCGCGTTGCCTCCGGCGCCCCGTTCGACGCCCTGT
The DNA here is from genome assembly GCF_040702325.1 of Pseudarthrobacter sp. 902506025. Classification (NCBI taxonomy): domain Bacteria; kingdom Bacillati; phylum Actinomycetota; class Actinomycetes; order Micrococcales; family Micrococcaceae; genus Pseudarthrobacter; species Pseudarthrobacter sp. 902506025. The sequence continues at coordinate 157,685 of NZ_JBFBKW010000007.1, read as the reverse complement.
GGCAGGGCGGCGCCCGCTGACCAAACGCCCCATCACTTTTCGCCCCTAAAACCCAAACGCCCCATCACTTTTCGCCCCTAAAACCCAAACGCCCCATCACTTTTGGCCCCTATAACCCAAACGCCCCATCACTTCTCGCCGTAAAATCCGGAACGCGTTTGCATAAAGTGCAGACGCGTTCCGGATTTATGGGCAGGATGTGATGGCGGGTTTGGACCCCGGTCAGCGCCGCGGGATGTTGCGCAGGTTGCTGCGCGCCATACTCACGGCCTCACCCGCCCCGCGGTTCAGCACCACCTTGGACATGGCCGTGGCGAACCCGATCACCTGGGAACCGGAGATCTTCGGCGGGATGGACAGCGCCTTGGGGTCGGTGATGAGTTCCACCAGCGACGGGCCGGGGTGGGCGAACGCTTCCCGGTACGCCGATTCGATCTGCGCCGGATCCGTGACCCTCACCGCATGGAAGCCCAGCGCCTGTGCCACGGCCGCGTAGTTGGCATCGGGGACGTCCACACCGAAATCGGGCAGTCCGTCCACCAGCATCTCGAGCTTGACCATGCCGAGCGTGGAGTTGTTGAAGACCACCACGTTGACGGGCAGTTTGTAGGCGGCGGCAGTGATGAGCTCGCCCAGCAGCATGGACAGGCCGCCGTCGCCGGACACCGAGATGACCTGGCGGCCGGGGAATGCCAGCTGTGCGCCGATGGCGTGCGGGAGGGCGTTGGCCATGGAGCCGTGCAGGAAGGATCCGATCAGGCGGCGGGTGCCCAGCGGGTTGATGTACCGCGCGGTCCAGACGTTGCACATGCCCGTGTCCGCGGTGAAGATGGCGTCCTCGGCGGCCACCTGGTCCAGCAGGGACGCCGCGTACTCCGGGTGGATGGGCTGCTTCTTCTCCACCTTCCGGGTGTAGGCGCCCACGGCCTTGTTCATCAGCCGGTCGTGCTTCTTCAGCATCTGGTCCAGGAACCTGCGGCTCTTCTTCGCCTTCACCAGCGGGAGCAGTGCGCGCAGGGTGGGCAGCACGTCGCCGTGGACGGCAATGTCGACGTCGGTCCGGCGGCCCAGCCGGTGGGCCACCCGGTCCACCTGCGCGGTGCGGGTGTCCGGCAGGAACTGGTCGTACGGGAAGTCGGTGCCCAGGAGGATCAGCAGGTCGGCGTCCTCGATACCTTCGGCCGCGGCCCCGTAGCCCAGCAGCCCGGTCATGCCGATATCGAACGGGTTGTCGTACTGGACGAAGTCCTTGCCGCGCAGCGAGTGCCCCACCGGCGCCTTGGCCAGGTCGGCGAGCGCCATCAGTTCGCTGTGTGCCCCTTCCACGCCGGCGCCGGCGAAGATGGCCACCTTGCCGGCGTCGTTGATGGCGTCCGCGAGGGCCTGGACGCTGGCCGGGTCCGGGACCAGGCTGGCAGGCCGGAAGGTGGCAGGCAGCGGGGTGGGGCCGGCGGCCTCCAGCCCGGCAATGTCACCCGGCAGGGTCACGACGGCCACTCCCCCAAGCCCCAGCGCGTGCTGGATGGCACTGTGCATTACCCGGGGAGCCTGCTCTGCGGTGCTGACCAGCTCCGAGTACACCGAGCATTCGTTGAACAGGCGGTCCGGGTGGGTCTCCTGGAAGAAGCTGCTGCCGATCTGCTTGCTGGGAATGTGGGAGGCGATGGCCAGCACCGGAGCGCCGGAGCGGTTGGCGTCGTACAGGCCGTTGATCAGATGCAGGTTTCCGGGGCCGCAGGATCCGGCGCACACGGCAAGCTTTCCGGTGAGCTGCGCTTCGGCTGCGGCCGCAAAGGCGGCGGCTTCCTCATGGCGGACGTGGATCCAGTCAATGCCGCCCTTCGCGGAGCCGCCGGTCTGGCGGACGGCGTCCACGATCGGGTTGAGGCTGTCGCCCACAATCCCGTAGATCCGCTGCACGCCGGCAGCCTGGAGTTGTTCGATGAGCTGGGTGGCAAGTTCCTTGGCCATGGGTGCAGACTCCCGCGATGGTGGTGGTGTGCTGACATGGCCCAATATAGTCCGCCCACCCGGCCGGTTCCCCGGCAGGCCTCCTAGCCGGCCTGGTCCAGGGCAGCTCCGGGGGCTGCCCGCACCTCGGCGGCGAGGGCTTCAGCGAGCAGGGTTGCGGTCCGCACGATGAACGCCCGACGACGGGTGGTCCGGTCAGCACTGCTGCCCGCCAGGAGCGTGTCGATCTGGGGCAGGACCGGCCAGCCGTCGCACAGGGTGATGACGGTGATCAGCAGGTCCGCGGCGTCGGTCCTGTCGATTCCGGGCAGGACGTCCAGGACCTGTCCCACCTTGATGGCGCAGTGGTCGGACCGGGTGGCGCGGCTGACAGTTTCCCCGCCCCGCTCCAGGCCTTCCCAGAACAGGAGCCTGGGCAGGACGCCGTCGGTGGTGTGCCGGTCGAAGAGGCGGCCGGCGTATTCGCCGAACGCCTCCGGCCCGCTGCCGGTGATGGGCACCTCGGTCATTACCCGGACCATTTCGGCGGCCAGGACGGCGTCGAACAGCTCATCCTTCTTGCCAAAGTACTGGTAGATGCGCTCCTTGTTCACGCCGGCGGCAGCTGCAATGCGGTCCACCCGCGCCCCCGCGAGCCCCTTGGCGCTGAACTCCTCCGTGGCAGCGGCCAGCAGCAACTCCTGGGTCCGCGCTGTGTTCCATGCCATGAAATAAGTCTACGCAATTCCAACCAGGTAGTTGCAATTGCACCTGTGCGCGTTTAGTGTCTTTGGAAGCAATAAGCAACTAATCAGTTGGAGTTTCCATGGACACGGTTCCACAGCCCGCAGCCCCCGCCGTTGCCCAGCCGGCAACCCTTTCCGCTCCCCAGCCCGTGGTCCCCGCAGTCCCACCGGTGCCGGGAGTTCCGGCGGCTCCGCCGTCCATCCATGTCCGCGCGGCCATCACCTGGCTGGCAATTTTTCCGCTGGTTGCCATCGGCATGATGGCGGCCGCACCCCTCATGGAAACCTGGCACCCCGTCTTCCGGGCCATGGGGCTGACCATGGTGGTGGTTCCTACCGCGGTGTACGTGGTGCTGCCCCGCCTGTTCGCCGCGCACGGGTACCTGGTGCGCCGGCGGACGACGCGCCGCTAAAGGGGCTCCTCGCCCCATACCTCACTTTGCACACGCAAAAGGAGGCGTCCGTTGGGACGCCCGAATGCTAGACGCCGAGCGCGTCCTTGTCCTTGCCGCCACCCTGCGGCGCCTGCTCCCAGGCGTGGCCCTGTTCGTCGTCCAGGTGGGTGGCCTTCTTGTTCTTCAGGGCGAAGATGTAGACCACCAGTGAGATGGCGATGGCGATGGTCACGTAGGTGAAGAACAGGTCCTCCCGCTCCGCCTTCTGGAAGGCCGCGCCGATCAGCGGCACGGTGCCGCCGAAGAGCGAGTTGGCGATTGCGTAGCCCAGGCCAACGCCGAGCGCGCGGATGGAGGCGGGGAACAGTTCAGCCTTTACCAGGGCGTTGATCGAGGTGTAGCCGCCGACAATCACCAGGCCACCCATCATGAGCAGGAACGCGGTGAACGGGTCCTTGGTGCCGGCCAGGGTGGAGAGCAGCGGCCAGGTGAAAAGCACGCCGGTGATGCCGAACCAGAGCAGCAGCGGCTTGCGGCCCACCTTGTCCGAGATGATGCCGTAGACGGGCTGGAGCAGCATGAAGATGAACAGCGCCCAGAAGTTGATCACGGAGGTGTCGGTCTTGGCGATGCCCGAGGTATCGTTCATGAACTTCAGGATGAAGTTGGTGTAGGTGTAGAACGCTACGGTCCCGCCAAGGGTGATGCCGATGCAGACCAGCAGCGGCTTCCAGTAGTTCGTGAACAGTAGCTTCATGGTGCCCGGCTGGGCCTGTCCGGCAACCGCGGGAGTCTTGGCGGCCTCGAGCTGCTCGGCGGAAACGGTCTCCTCCATGGAGCGGCGGAGCCACAGCACCACCAGGGCGGCCACGCCGCCGATGGCGAACGGGATGCGCCAGCCCCAATCCCCCAGGTCGCCCTTGGGCATGACGTTCTGCAGGATCACCAGGACCAGCAGGGCCAGCATCTGGCCGCCGATCAGGGTGACGTACTGGAAGCTGGAGAAGAAGCCGCGGCGCTTGCTGGTGGCTGCCTCGGACATGTAGGTGGCGCTGGTGCCGTACTCGCCGCCCACGGAGAAGCCCTGGATCACGCGGATGAGCACCAGCAGGATCATGGCCCACAGTCCGATGACGTCCTGGGTGGGCAGCACGGCGATGGCGAAGGAGCCGGCCGACATCAGGGTGACGCTGAGGGTCAGGGCAGCCTTGCGGCCCTTGCGGTCCGCGTACCGGCCAAAGAACCAGGCACCGATGGGCCGCATGAGGAACGACGTCGAGAAGACGGCCATCGCTTCGAGGCCCGCCTGCAGCTCATCCTTGGAGTTGAAGAAGTGGGCCTGGAAGTAGGCGGCAAAGACGGTATAGACGTAGAGGTCGTACCATTCCACAAGGTTGCCGGCGGAACCCTTCAGGATGTTGCCCACGGCCCGCCGGGTCTGGGCGGCCTCCGTCAGGGGCGCGGTTTGTTGGGTGCTCATCGGTGAGTTCCTCCTTGTGGTGACGTGCGTCCTCCAACGCCGGAGGGCCTCATCCACGGTATGGGTGATCCACCGCACAGCCAACGTGGCGGGGCATTTCCTAACACTTCCTTAGGTTTTGCCTGCGTGTCCCGTCCCGGCCGGCCCGGCCTCCGTCGGGCATATCCTGGCGCCACGCGGTAATCTCACGTGGCGGGGATGAACCGGACACCACAGGAAACGCAGCAAGGAAGATGGCCATGGACGTGCTGATCGTCGAGGACGACGACGCCATGGCCGGCGCCCTCACCGCCGCCGTCGAAAGCGCCGGACACCACCCGCAACGGCTGGCGCGGGGCGCTGATGCGCTGCTGTCCCACCGGAACTTCCAGGTGATCCTCCTGGACCTTGGCCTGCCGGACATGGACGGGCTGGAGGTGCTGCGTAAACTGCGCCAGGTCACCGATGTCCCCATCCTGATCCTGACCGCACGGGACGACGAACGCAGCGTGGTGCTCGGGCTGCGTTCCGGCGCGGACGACTACCTGGTCAAGCCCGTCAAGCTGGTGGAGCTGCTGGCGCGGATCGAAGCGGTGACGCGGCGGGCGGCCCGTGGCGGCGGCACCCCGCAGGAGCACGTCATCGTGCTGGATGACGTGGCGATCGACCTGAACCGCCGCACCGCTTCCAAAGCCGGTTCGCCGCTCGCCCTGACCGCCACGGAGTTCGAGCTCCTCGCGCTGCTGGCACGCCACGCCGGCTCGGTGGTCACCCGGGAACAAATCCTTGACGCGCTGTGGGGCGACGCCTTCCTGGCTTCCTCCCGGTCCCTGGACGTCCACCTCACCGGGCTGCGGGCAAAACTGCAAAAACCCGGCTTCATCATCAACGTCCGTGGGGTGGGGTACCGGGTGGAGGCGGCTTCCGGATGAGGCTGCGGGTGCTGGGCGTCCTCAGCGTGCTCTGCCTGGTGGTGGTCTTCCTGATCTCGGGCACCATCCTCACGTCCGCGTCCCGCGAGCTGACCCAGGAGCTGCAGATCAACCGGGCGGCGTCCCTGAACCGTCTGGCGCAGGTGGCGTTCGACGCCTCCGCCGACGGGGACACGGCGCGGCTGCAGCGGGAGATGGACACGTACTCCGGGCTGTACGGGGAAGGGATCGTGGTGCGTGTGCAGCAGGCCACCCTTCATTCCGGGGACCTTGATACCGGCCGGTCCGACGTGCAGGACGCGCTGTCCCTGGCCCGGCTGAACGTCAGCAACACCGCCCTGGAACCACTGGAACCTTTCGGTTCCGGCTCCCGGGTGATCTTCCGGCCCTTCGGCAGCGCCAGCCAGGTCCTGGGCGCCGTGGTGCTGGACGTGGACGCCGGCACCGCGCAGCAGAAGCTCCGGGAACGGTGGCTCGCGGTGGGGGTGGCGGCGCTTGCCCTTGCCGCCGTGCTCCTGCTGGGTGCGGCCCGGGTCACCGTATGGGTCCTCCGGCCCGTCCAGCGGCTCAACTCGGCGGTGCACGAACTGGAAAATACCGGCCGGGCGGGACGCCTTCCGGAGGACGGGCCGCCGGAGCTGCGGGAACTGAGCCGGTCCTTCAGCGTGATGGCCCGGACCGTGAGCGCCAGCATGGCAGCGCAGCGGCAGCTGATCGCGGACACGTCACACCAGCTGCGCAACCCCGTGGGGGCCCTCCGGCTTCGGCTGGACCTGCTGCAGCTGGAACTGAAGACGGCCCGTGAACACGATGCCGCCGAGCGCGCCATGGCGGAGCTGGACCGGGTGGAGGAGATCCTGGACGGCGTCCTCAAACTCGCCGCCGCGGAGCACCGGGCCTCCGAGGGGTACCTCCGGGCTGCCGGCAGCATGGAAGGCCTCCCCGCGCCGGATCCTGTGGACCCTTTCCCGGTCCTCCAGGGGGAAATCGAGCGGGCAGCACCGCTGGCAGAACAGGCACGCTGCAAGCTGGTCCTTGCTCCGGCGCCACAGCCCCCGGCACTGGTTTCCTGCCACCCGGCAGAGCTGGCCCAGATGGCGGCCGAGCTCCTCAACAACGCCCTCAAGTACGCCCCCGGTGCCACCGTGACGGCCACGGTCCGGATGGAGGGCGGCGCGGTGGTGGTGGAGATTTCCGACGACGGTCCAGGGCTTCCTGCCCCGGAGCGCGCCGCCGCTGCCACCAGATTCTGGCGGTCCCCGCAGCATTCATCGGTTCCCGGGACCGGGCTGGGCATGACGATCGTGGGCCAGCTTGCCGCGGCCAACGGTGGCCGCCTGGTGCTGGCCGAAGCGGCCCCGCATGGGCTCGCGGCCCGGATCGAGTTTCCCGCTCCGGCGTCTGATCAGCTGCTTCCGGGCACCAGGAGCGGTGATGCCAATGCGTGAAGCGCTTGCCCCGGGCCGCCCTGTCTCCCTGCCGCCGCGACGGTCGGCGCTCAAGTGGACCTTCGCCGTCGGACTCGCAGCATGCCTGCCGCCTGCCCTCAGTGCGTGCACCGGAGGCGACCGGCCGGAGAACCTGGTGGTGGCCGGCGGCGAACCCGGCGGCTTCTACCTTGAGTTCTCGACGTTGCTGGCCGCGGCGCTTGAACGCCACGGCGTAGCGGGCCATGCCCGGGCCGTGGCCACCGGCGGAAGCCTGGACAACATCGCGGAACTGCGGGCGGGCCGGGCGGGCTTTGCTGTGGCCCTGGCCGATGCCGCCGGCCAGGCGGGCGGGGACGGAGCGGAGATCGCCGCCATCGGGAAGGTCTACGAAAACTACGTCCACTGCGTGGTGCGGAAGGACAGCGGCATCCGGGACATTTCCGGGCTGGCGGGGCGGCGGGTCGCCGTGGGCCAGCCGGGGTCGGGGACCTCGCTTACCACTCCCCGGCTGCTGGAAGCAGCGGGCCTGGGCACTTCCGCGGATGCCGCGCCCCCCTCCCCTAGAACGGCCGCCGTCGAACATCTTGGCTTGAATGACGGCATCGCGGCGCTGAAGGCAGGGACCGTCGATGCCCTGTTCTGGTCCGGCGGCGTGCCCACTGCGGCCATCGCCAGCGCGCAGCAGGACGTGGCGCTCGGACTGCTGGATTTGTCCGCGCTGCTGCCGGAACTGCGGCGGAGGTACGGCGGGATGTACGACCGGGTCCTGATACCGGAAGGCAGCTATCCCGGCATACCGGCGGTGTGGACGGTGGGCGCTCCCAACCTGCTGCTCTGCCGCAGGGACCTGGACGCCGCCACCGTGGAGCGCACTGTCCAGCTGCTGGTGCACAACGCCGGCGAACTCATCCCGCAGTCAACTTTGGGAGTGCAGTTCCTCAGCGCGGAGAGCCTCATCAACACGGCCGGGATTCCGCTGCACCCCGCCGCCGCGGCCGCCTACCGGACCCTGCACGGCTGACCCAACGCCCCATCACTTTCGGCACTTAATCCAGCAACGCGCCATCACTTTTGGCGGCGTACACCCAAACGCCCCATCACCTTTGGCGGCTTATTCCCAAACGCCCGATCACTTTCGTCAGGAAAGTGATGGGGCGTCGGGAGGAAACCGGCGGGAGGTGATGGGGCGTCGGGAGGAAACCGGCAGGATGTGATGGGGCGTTCCTATGAGCCGGAGTGGGCCTGCAGGAAGCTGTACACCTCGGTCTCATCCACCCCGGGGAAAGCTCCGGGAGGCATCGCGGCCAGCAGGTGCGAGTGGGCCCGGGCGGACGGCCAGGCGTTCCCGGCCCACTGGCTGGTCAGTTCGGCAGGCGGCCGCTTGCAGCAGTTGGGATCCGGGCAGTTGGACCTGGCCCGGGCGCTGGTTTCCCGCCCGCGGAACCACTTCACATGCTGGTACGGCACGCCAATGCTGAGCGAGAACTCGCCGCTGGCAGACCGCTCGGTGCGGGCGGTGCACCAGTACGTGCCCGACGGCGTATCGGTGTACTGGCTGTAGGCACTGAACTTGTCCGGCACATCGAACACGGCACGGGAGGTCCAGGCCTTGCACGACGGCTGGCCCTCAATGGCCCCGGTGTGGTCCTGCGGGAAGTTCACGCCGTCGTTCTCGTACGCCTTGTAGATGATGCCGCTCTGGTGCGTCTTCTGGAAATGCGTGGTGATGCCCAGGTGCTTGGTGGCCAGGTTGGTGAAGCGGTGCGCCGCGGTCTCGTAGGAGACGGCGAACGCGTCGCGGATGTCCTCCACAGCGATTTCCTTGGCCGCTTTGGCTTTTTGCAGAAATTCGACGGTTGCCTGCTCGGGCAGGAGCAGGGCGGCGGCGAAATAGTTGGTGGCCACACGCTGGGCCAGGAAGTCACCGTAGTTCTTGGGCGTTTCATGGCCCAGGACGTAGTGGCCCAGGGCCTGCAGCAGCACCGAGCGGGGGTCGTGGTCCTGCCGCTGGCTCTGCGTCAGGTAAATTTTGCGGTTCTTCAAATCCGTCACGGAACGGGTGGAATGCGGCAGATCCCCCACGTGGTGCAGGGTGAATCCTAGGTGCTCGGCGATGTCCGCGATGACGTGCTGGCTCAGCGGGCCGGTGGTGTAACCCACCTCCTTGAGGACCTTCTGCGCCTCGGCCTCGTACTCCGGGAAGTAGTTCCCGCGTTCCCGCATCATGGCCCGCAGTTCGCCGTTGGCGCGCCGGGCTTCCTCCGGGGTGGCTACCTGCTCGTTCATCTTCCGTTCCAGCTCGTGCAGCAGCCCCACCTGGGCCTCCAGCACATCCAGTGGAAGCCGCGAGCTGATGCGGATTTTGGGCAGGTTCAGCGATTCGTACAGCGGCCCGCGCTGGTAGCGTTCCAGCTCGATTTCGAGGGCGGCGCGGCGGCTGGGCGGCTCGGCCCCGAGCAACTGGTCGATGCTGACGTTCAGGGCGCCGGCGAGGTGCTGCAGCAGCGTCAGTTTGGGCTCGCGTTTGCCGTTTTCAATCAGGCTGAGCTGGCTGGGAGCGGTACCGACGGCGGCGCTCAGGTCATCGAGCGTAAGCCCGGCTTGTTTACGGAGATGGCGGACGCGGCGGCCCAGCGCGATGACGTCCAGTTCCGCTGCGGCGGCTGACGGTGGCTGGGAAACGTCCCGGTTCCAGCTTGAAGGCGACATTTCTGAAGAATACGTGAAGAAGTGCATTTCTTTCCATAGTTTTTCTCTAGAAAGGGGGTTGAAAGTGCTGAAAAGTAGTTGTCACGGAAAGAAACACCGCACCGGATAAGCCGGTGGGAACCTCAACGACGCGGTTCCCACCTACTCCATCCGGAGCTCAATCAAGGAGATCAACGATGACTGCAGCATTTGAGCCCACCCAGCAGACGCCCGAAGAGCAGGCCGCCGCCCTGGAGCTCGAGTGGGCCGCCAACCCCCGCTGGGAAGGTGTGACCCGGGACTACTCAGCCTCCGACGTCGTCCGCCTCCGCGGCCGCGTCTCCGAAGAGCACACCCTGGGCCGCCGCGGGTCGGAGAAGCTGTGGAAGCAGCTCACCGAAGAGCACAAGACCGGCGGCTACACCAACGCCCTGGGCGCCCTTACCGGCAACCAGGCCGTGCAGCAGGTCAAGGCCGGCCTGCGCGCCATCTACCTTTCCGGCTGGCAGGTTGCGGCCGACGCCAACAACTCCGGCCACACCTACCCGGACCAGTCCCTCTACCCGGCCAACTCGGTCCCCACCGTGGTCCGCCGCATCAACAACGCCCTGCTCCGGGCAGACCAGATCGAGTTCTCCGAAGGCATCCAGACCGTTGAGGACTGGATGGTTCCGATCGTCGCCGACGCAGAGGCCGGCTTCGGCGGCCCGCTGAACGCCTACGAACTCATGAAGTCCATGATCCAGGCCGGCGCGTCCGGTGTTCACTGGGAGGACCAGCTCGCCTCGGAGAAGAAGTGCGGCCACCTCGGCGGCAAGGTGCTGATCCCCACCCAGCAGCACGTCCGCACTCTGAACGCCGCCCGCCTGGCAGCCGACGTCGCCGGCACCCCCACCGTCGTCATCGCCCGCACCGACGCCGAGGCCGCCACCCTGATCACCTCCGACGTCGATGAGCGCGACCAGGAATTCATCACCGGCGAGCGCACCGCCGAGGGCTTCTACAAGGTCCGCAACGGCATCGAACCCTGCATCGCCCGAGCCAAGGCCTACGCCCCCTACTCCGACCTCATCTGGATGGAAACCGGCACCCCGGACCTGGAGCTCGCCCGCAAGTTCGCCGAGTCCGTCAAGGCCGAGTTCCCGGACCAGATGCTCTCCTACAACTGCTCGCCGTCGTTCAACTGGCGCAAGCACCTGGACGACGACACCATCGCCAAGTTCCAGCGAGAACTCGGCGCCATGGGCTTCACGTTCCAGTTCATCACCCTGGCCGGCTTCCACGCCCTGAACTACTCGATGTTCGACCTCGCCCACGGCTACGCCCGTGAAGGCATGAGCGCCTACGTCGAACTCCAGGAAAAGGAATTCGCCTCCGAGTCCCGCGGCTACACCGCAACCAAGCACCAGCGCGAAGTCGGCACCGGCTACTTCGACACCATCTCCACGGCGCTCAACCCGAACGCGTCGACCCTCGCATTGGTCGGATCGACCGAAGAGGGACAGTTCCACTAATCCCCAGCCGCCCGAGGTGAGCCGTTCGCTTCGCTCACCGAAGAGGCACGACGGCGGCACTCGCCCAAAGCGTGACCGTCGCGGGCCGGGAGGGGGAATCCGGAAGCGTGCGTAAAGGGGCCCTGTCCCCGGCGTCGACCGAGCTTTGCGAGGTCTTACGCCGGGGATGGGGATAGCACGCGGAGGATTTCCCCATCCCCGGCCCCACCCAGGCAAGTCCCGCCGTCGAACTTCCCTTTCGTCTTTAAGGAGACTGAAATGAACAGCTTCACCGACAGCTTCACGATCAATGGCATCACCCTGACCGCACAGCCTATTTGCCGGCAGGACGAAGTACTAACCCCGGACGCACTGACGTTCATCGCGAAGCTGCACCGGGCAACTGCCGAGCGGCGGCAGGAGCTGCTCCAGGCCCGGCGCACACGGCGGGCTGACATCGCCGCCGGGGCGGACCCGCGTTTCCTGCGGGAAACCGAGCACATCCGCAATGATGCGTCCTGGCGGGTCGCTCCCCCGGCACCCGGGCTGGAGGACCGCCGGGTCGAAATCACGGGCCCGGTGGACAAGAAGATGACCATCAACGCCCTGAATTCGGGTGCCAAGGTGTGGCTGGCTGACATGGAGGACTCCTCCACCCCCACGTGGCGGAACGTCATCAAGGGCCAGCTGAACCTCACCGACGCCCTGGAGCGCCGGATCGACTTCACGTCCGAAGAAGGCAAGGAATACAAACTCCGCCCGGCCGGCGAGCTGCCCACCATCGTGGTCCGGCCCCGCGGCTGGCACCTGCCGGAAAAGCACATGCTCATCGACGGCCAGCCCATCGCCGGCGGCATCGTGGACTTCGGACTGTTCTTCTTCCACAACGCACGCCGCCTGCTGGCCCAGGGCAAGGGACCGTACTTCTACCTGCCCAAGATCGAGAACCACCTCGAAGCCCGGCTGTGGAACGACATCTTCATCCTGGCCCAGGACCTGCTCGGCATCCCGCAGGGCACCATCCGCGCCACGGTGCTGATCGAGACCATCACCGCGGCGTTCGAGATGGAGGAGATCCTCTACGAACTGCGCGACCACGCCGCCGGCCTGAACGCCGGCCGCTGGGACTACATCTTCTCCCTGATCAAGAACTTCCGCACCCGCGGCCCCCGCTTCGTCCTCCCCGACCGCGGCCAGGTAACCATGACCCAGCCCTTCATGCGCGCCTACACCGAACAGCTGGTCCGCGCCTGCCACAAGCGCGGCGCCATGGCCATCGGCGGCATGGCAGCAGCCGTTCCCAACCGCAAGGACCCCGAAGCCAACGCCAACGCTTTGGAGAAGGTCCGCGCGGACAAGACCCGCGAGGCCAACGACGGCTTCGACGGCTCCTGGGTGGCCCACCCCGACCTGGTGCCCGTGTGCCGCGAAGTGTTCGACGGTGTCCTGGGCAGCAAGCCCAACCAGCTGGACCGGCTCCGCGAGGACGTCACCCCGGACGACCGCGCCCTGATCGACGTTGCCGCCACCAGCGGCACCATCACCGAACAGGGCATCCGAAACAACATCGAGGTAGGCATCCGCTACATCGAATCCTGGCTCCGCGGCAACGGCGCAGTGGCCATCCACAACCTCATGGAGGACGCCGCCACAGCCGAGATCTCCCGGTCCCAGCTCTGGCAGTGGATCTACGCCCGGGCCATCACGGACCACGGCGAGATCATCAGCCACGAGTGGGTGGAGGAACTGCTGGACGAGGAATTCGCCCGGCTGGAACGCTTCGACGGCGACCGGTTCGAGGACGCCCGCGACATCTTCGAGGAAGTCACGCTCAGCCGCGAGTTCCCGTCCTTCCTCACCCTGCCGGCCTACGCCCGCTACCTGACGGAGGCCCGTGAAAAGGCCACCGTCGAGGAGCTCACCGCGGCCTGACCCGCCAGTACTTCCGTCTGCCGGGCCGGCACGCCCTTCGCAACAGGCCCCCCGAAATCCGGGGCGCCGGTCCGGCAACGGAGCACCTCCCACAACGCCCGATCACTTTCCCCAGGAAAGTGATCGGGCGTTGTCGTATTCGTTGCTATAAGTGATCGGGCGTCGTTGTGTTTATTGCTCTAAGTGAGCGGGCGTTCCGGGAAGAACGGTCGACGGCGGCCCTCGCCTCAGCGGCCCTTCGGCACCTGCCGCACGGACAGGGTGGTGCTGACGAAGAAGGTCAGCACCGACACCAGGATGACCAGCAGGGCCGGCGTCCAGGATGCGGAGCTGTCGTGGACGAATCCCACCAGCGGCGGGGCGACGGCGGCGAGGCAGTAGCCCAGGCCTTGGACCGTGGCGGACATCCGCCCCGCGGAGGCCTGGTCGCGGGCCAGCTTGATGACGGCGATGAAGATCAGGGTGATGCCGCCGCCCTGGGCAATCCCGCCGGAGGTGGACCACAGCCACCACAGCTGCGGCAGGAAAAGCAGCCCCACCGGAACGGCAAGCCACAACGTACCCAGGGTGACCGCCACCGCCGTCGTACTCAGATATTTGGCCGCGAAAGGCACGCCGAGTCCGCCCACGATGGCCAGGATCTGGAAGATCGAGGACGCGGCGCCGGCCTGGGCTGCGTTCATTCCCAGTTCGTCGTGCAGGTAGCTCGGCAGCCACGCCGTGACGCCGTAATAGGAGAACGCCTGGCCGCCGAAGCCGGCCGTGAGTCCGGCAGTAATCCAGCCGGAACGGGTTGCCGGGGCACGGGGTGTGTCCCCGCCGTCTTCGGCCTCGGCCAGGAAAGCCGTCCGGGGCCCCACTGCCAGCACCCACACCACCACCGCGGCGACGGCCAGGACGGCGACAGCGGCCAGGGCCAGCCGCCACCCCGTCACTGCGGCGAGCGGGGCCATGATGACCGAGGTCAGGAAGGACCCGATGTTCAGGGCTGCGGTGTAGATCCCCATCGCAGTCCCCTGCCGTCGGGGAGCGAAATCGCGGCGGATGATCAGTGGCACCGCGATGTTGCCTATGGTGATGGCCACCCCGATGACCACCGTGCCGGCCACCACCAGGACCGGTCCTCCCGCAGACCGGAGCAGCACGCCGGCCAGGACCCCCAGAATGGTCAGCGTCACGGCGAACTCGGCACCAAACCTCCGCGCAGCCAGGGACGCCAGCGGAGCCGCGAGCGAGAAGCAGAGCACGGGGATGCTGGTCAGCAGCCCCAGCATGACCGGCGAAAAGTGCAGTTCCGCCTGCATGAGGTCCACCAGGGGCGCGACGGCAACAAAGGGGCCACGGAGGTTCAGCGCCAGCAGGCCGATGCAGGCCAGCAGGACCCAGCTTTTCGGGACGCGGGACAGGACGCGGCTGCTCACAGGGTCAAAATCGGGAATGGGCGTGGATTCATCACTCCCATTGCTATCATGCTCCGCGTTGCTGGAGTTTCAGGCACCCTCCCGGACGGCCCTGCCATACGATGAACGTGACCTAAGGACGTAGGACACTGCGAAGGACACCGATGACCCACCGCCTTGCCATCCTCGATGACTACCAGGACGTGGCCCACGGCTTCGCTGACTTCACGGCTTTGGAGGCCGAAGGGGTCACGGTGACGTCCTACCGTGAACCTTTCACATCCCGCGACGCGCTGGTTTCGGCCTTGGCGGACACCACCATGGTGATCGCCATGCGGGAACGGACGGCGTTCCCCCGTGAGGTGTTCGAGAAGCTGCCGTCGCTTGAGCTGCTGGTCACCACCGGAATGGCGAACGCCGCCATCGATGTGGCGGCGGCGGCCGAGCACGGGGTGACGGTGTGCGGTACGCCCGGCTCACCCACGGCCGCGCCCGAACTGACCTGGGCCCTCCTGCTGGCCATCGCCCGGCACCTTCCCGCCGAGGAAAGCTCGCTCCGGGCCGGTACCTGGCAGTCAACGGTGGGCTTTGAGCTGGCCGGCAAGACGCTGGGCATCGTGGGGCTGGGCAAGATCGGCCGGCGGGTGGCCGCCTACGGGCAGGCTTTCGGGATGGACGTCGTGGCGTCGAGCCAGAACCTAACCGCGGAGGCAGCCAAGGAGGCCGGCGCGCGGCTGGTGTCCAAGGAGGAGCTCTTCACGGTCGCCGACGTCGCCACCCTCCATCTGAGGCTCTCCCCGCGGTCCGAGAACACTGTGGGCGAGGCCGAGCTGCGGCTGCTGGGGCCCGAGGGCATCCTGGTCAACACCGCCCGGGGGCCGCTCGTTGACCAGGAGGCCCTGGTCAGGGCATTGAACGAAGGGTGGATCCGCGGCGCCGCCCTGGACGTCTTCGACCAGGAGCCCCTGCAGGCCGGCCACCCGCTCCTGGCAGCGCCGAACACCCTGCTCTCCCCCCACCTGGGCTACGTCACGCAGGAAAGCTACCGGCAGTTCTACGGCGGTGCCCTGGAGAACATCACCGCCTGGCTTGCCGGCTCCCCCATCCGAACCCTCACGGCCTGACCTTCCCTACCGGAGCAACCGAATGACGCACACCATCCGCACCGCAACATCGGACGACGCCGGCCCCCTCGCCGGGCTGGCGGCCGTCACCTTCCCGCTGGCCTGCCCGCCGTCGTCGTCACCTGCCGACATTGCCGCCCACCTGGCCAACACGCTCAGCGAGGAGCACTTCAAGGGCTACCTCGCCGACCCGGACATCACCATCCTGGTCATCGACGCCGACGGGCAGCTCTGCGGCTACAGCCTCCTGGTGGACAGGCCCGCAGCGGACCCGGACGTGGATTCCGTGCTGACGCTGCTGCCGTCCGTGGAAATCAGCAAATGCTATGTCCACCCGGACTATCACGGGCTGGGCGCGGCAGCAGAACTCATGCACGCGAGCCTCCAGGCGGCCGCAGCATCCGGCAGCGCCGGGGCCTGGCTGGGTGTGAACAGCCAGAACGCCCGGGCCATCCGTTTCTACGAAAAGTCCGGTTTCCACAAGGTGGGCACCAAATCATTCCGGCTGGGCAGCACCGTGGAGCACGACTTCGTCCTGGAGCGCGCCCTACCCTGAACTGTTCAGCTGCTGGACTGCTGTAGGCCCGGGACGCGCGAGTTGGCCGGGGCTCCGTTCGGCGGATAGGCCAGCGGTGGGCGGGGCTCCGTCAGGAGCTTCAGCCCCGGCGGGAGTCCGTCGATGCCGCCCTGGGTTCCCGTGGCGGTGATGGTGACCCGGCTGGTATCCAACAAAACGTTCTCTGCGCGGAATGTCCCCACGACTTCAGGCAGGATCGGGGCCAGGTGCACCACCCCCCGGGTGAAGACGGGATCGAACCGGAGCAGGATCCGGGCGAGCTGCACGGGCGCCGCCGCCGCCCACGCCTGCGGGGAGCATGCAGTGGGATACGGAACAGGGCCCGGGAACTCGCCGCGGTCGAACCCGCAGAACAGTTCCGGCAGCCGGCCATCAAAGTGCCGGGCTGCGTCGAGGATGCCCAGTGCCACCCGCCTGGCCTCGTCCACGAACCCGTAGCGCATCAGCCCCGTGGCCACCAGCGCGGTATCGTGGGGCCAGACCGAGCCGTTGTGGTAGCTGACGGGGTTGTAGGCGCCCATGTCGGAGGCCAGCGTACGGATGCCCCAGCCGGTGAACATCTGCGGGGACATCAGGTTTTCCATGACGGACACGGCTTTGTCCTCGTCCACGATGCCCGTCCACAGGCAGTGGCCGATGTTGGACGTCAGCGCATCGACATGCCGTTTGTCCTTGTCCAGCGCCACCGCAAAGTACCCCTTGTCCGGCAGCCAGAACTTCCTGTTGAACTCCTCCTTGAAGGCTGCCGCCTTGTCGGCCCAGTGCTTTTCGAGGTCAGGATCCCCCGTCCAGTGGGCCAGCAGCGACCTGCCCAGGTAGGCCGCATATACGTAGGCCTGGACCTCGCAGAGTGCGATAGGGGCTTCCGCGATGGTCCCGTCCGCGAAGTTGATGCCATCCCAGGAGTCCTTCCAGCCCTGGTTCACCAGTCCATGCTCGTTGGGCCGGAGGTACTCCACGAAGCCGTCGCCGTCGCGGTCGCCGTATTTTTCGATCCATTCCAGGGCCCGGTCGGCGTGGGACAGCAGCGGCTGGATCGCATCCCGGGACAGTCCCCAGCGGCTCAGCTCGCCCAAGGTTGCCACGAAAAGCGGAGTGGCATCCGCCGTGCCGTAATACGCGGTGCCGCCAAGCGACAGGCCAGCGGTCACGCCCAGCCGGACCTCGTGCGGGATGCGTCCGGGTTCCTCTTCGGAATCCACATCCACTTTCTTCCCCTGGATCCCGGCCAGGGTCTGCAGCGTGCCCAAGGCGAGATTGGGGTTGACCATCATGCTCATGTAGGACGTCAGCAGCGAGTCCCGCCCAAACAGCGCCATGAACCAGGGCGCCCCGGCCGCGACCGCCGCGCGGTTGGGATGGTGGGCATCGAAGATTCGCAAGGCACCGAGGTCGCTCTGGCTGCGGTTGAGCACGTTCTGGAAGCTGCTGTCCTCGATGCTGATCCGCGGCACGTTCTCTTCCCAGGCCAGGTGGCGCCGCACGCCCTCACGGTGGTGCGGCAGCTGGCCCTCCATGAAGGGCTTTTCCGGGGCCTCCCCGTTGACCAGGGGCACCACAATCACGCTGGTGCTCCACTTGCCGCGGGCGGGGACGGCGACGCGGAACCGGAGCCCATCCGTGCCCACCTCCGCATCCTTGGCCCCGATGGCGGAGCCCCGCTGCTGGCCGTGCCGTGATGCTTCGATGATGAGCTTTCCATCCACCACTGTGCGGGTGGTGTCATCGGGGCCAGTAGTCCGGCCGCCCTTCACTTCGAAGAGGTCGGCCTGGTCCGCGTCCACAAGCAGCTCTATGGCGCATTCAACGGGTTCCGCTGCGTAATTCTCCAGGATGATGTCGTCCTGCAGGCCCGGTCCGATGTGCCGGACCTGCCGGACCACCAGCGGACTGTCGAACCGGCCTCCCGGCCATGTTGCGCGGCCAACGAAGGTTGCTTCGAAAGGCTGGGCCTTCTGGGCGGACAGCGGTTCGCGCCGCGAACCGTTGATCCGCAGAACCCAGCCCGAGACGATCCGGGTGTCCTGGTAGAACGCACCATTCGTGCTGCCGTCGGCGCTGATGTCGCCGGTTCCGGCCGAGATGCAAAACGAAGAGCCTTCCAGTACGGTGACGGCACCAACATCGGAGCCGGAGGCCTCATTGTCTTCGTTCCAGGCGGTCATGGAAGGACTCCCTTCTCAGGCTGGATGCTGCCGGGGAGCCCAACGCCCGCCGGTCCCCCCTTAACGATTCTGGTGCACCGGCGGGGCAACCGGAACCCCTCCCGGCAATCTCCCGGCCAGCAGGTCATCAAAGAGCCTGAGGTGCTGCGCCACCATCCGCTGGGCGCTGAACCGCTCCTCTACTGATGCCCGGCAGCGTTCCCTGCTGAGCCCGGCGGCCGCCTCAACGAAGCCCCGCAGTTCCTCGGTCTTCCCGAGGAAACCCGTCCGGCCATGTTCCACGATCTCAGGGGCGGAGCCGATGCGCGTGCCGATGACGGGGGTGCCGGTGGCCAGTGCCTCTATCATGACCAGGCCGAAAGGTTCGGACCACTGGATGGGGTTCAGGAATGCCAGCGCCTCACCCATCAGCCGGTACTTGGTGGCGTCATCCACCTCCCCCACAAAATCCTCGTTGGGGCCAAGTATCGGCTCGATGACCTCGCGGAAATAGCGGATCTCCTCGGGCTCCCGCATTTTCACGGCGATCTTCAGGTGCACGCCCGCCTGCCGCGCAATAGTGATTGCCTCCAGCAGGCCCTTGTCCTCGCACGCCCGGCCCACGAAGCACAAGTAACCACCGCGTCCGCTTCCGACAGGGACAGCGGAAACATCCATCCCGTGATGGATCACCTGCGTGACGGGGACTTCCGGGGCATGGGACGCCTGGTCGCGCGATATCGCCACGATGGCGACGTCCTGGCCCATGGCCCGGTACAGGTCCTCTGCGTCCTGGTGGAGCGGCCCGTGGATGGTGGTCACCACCGGCACCTTTGGAGGCCTATGCGCGTAGAGGGGGCCTGCCAGGGTGTGGTCATGGATGATATCCACGTCCTGGAGGCCCTTGTAGGCGCGGATGACATGGCTGAGCTCAGACATCGTGAGGCCCAGTTCATCGCGGGATGCCGGCCGCATCCCGGGTACCTGCGGCACGGGGCAGGTACTTTCCGAAGGGGCTGCCAGCAGCACTTCATGTCCGGCCGCGGCGAACCCGCGCGCCAGGGTGTCCACGACTCTTTCAATGCCGCCGTAGGTGACCGGTGGAATCGGAATCCACGGTCCTGCAATAAGTCCGATACGCATATCCGGCCTCCAGAAAACGAGGCCCGAGCTCCCCAGCCGCCAGGCACATAAATCCGCAGGACATGCTTGTCCCGCGGTGTTCGACATTTCCATGGCGTCTGCTTCACCTACCTCAGAACTATTGCCCAGGATCGCCCCGGCCACAAGGGCTGAATGTGCCCCATCTCACGGCACGCGCCGGAATGGCCGCCAGGGCGGCCCGGTTATGCAGGGCATGAAGATTGAGATCTGGTCGGATGTTGCATGCCCGTGGTGTTTCATCGGCAAGCGCCGGTTCGAGGCTGCCCTGGCAGCGTTTCCCCACCGTGAAGCCGTCGACGTGGTGTGGCGCAGCTACCAGCTGGACCCAACACTGCCGGAGCACTACGACGGCACCGAACTGGAGTACCTGAGCAGCCGCAAGGGCATGCCGGCGCCGCAGGTCTCGCAGATGTTCGAGCACGTGGCGCAGCAGGCCAAGGGTGAAGGCCTGGACTACCGGTTCGACAAGGTTGTGGTGGCCAACAGTTTCACCGCCCACCGCCTGATCCACCTCGCGGCGGCCCACGCCAGGCAGGATGCGGCCAAGGAGCGCCTGCTCAGCGACCACTTTGAGCACGGCAAGGACATTGGCAGCCGGGAATACCTCACGTCCTTGGGCGCGGACCTGGGCCTGCCGGCCCACGAGGTGGAGGAACTCTTCACCACCGACAAGTACTCGGACGAGGTCCGGTTCGACTTCCAGGAGGCCCAAGGCCTCGGGATCAGCGGCGTTCCCTTCTTCGTAATCGACCGGAAGTTCGGATTGTCCGGCGCCCAGCCCACGGAGACGTTCACCGCTGCCCTTAACCAGGCATGGCAGGACGCCAACCCCCTGGTCCTGGTCAATTCCTCCGAAGCTGACGCGTGCGGCCCGGACGGCTGCGCGGTTTAGCATCTTTTACTGACACATCGCGGTAAAGTGTCTGCATGCCCAGGATTTCAGCGGCCAGCAACGCCGAACAACGCGCGGACACCCAGCGCCGCATCCTCACCGCTTTCGGCGAGCTCCTTTTCACCCATGGCCTCCCGGGGCTGACCATGACGGATGTGGCCCGGCACGCAGGTGTGGGCCGCACCGCCGTGTACAACTACTACGCGGACATCGAAGAACTGCTGATCTCCTACGCCCTGGACGAGACCGAGAAGTTCCTCTCCGACCTGCGCGAATCGCTGAACCGTTTGGAGAACCCGGTGGAGCGGCTGGCACTGTACGTCCGCGCCCAGGTGGTTGACCTCAGCCGCCGCCACCTCCCGCCGGGGCCTGCCATGGGGGCGGTGCTGTCGCCGTCGTCCTTTGCCAAGCTCTCCGACCATGTGGGCGAGCTCAGCGTCCTGCTGCAGGGCATCCTGCGTGACGGCATGGAGCAGGGCTACCTGCCGGTGGCGGACGTGGGCCAGCAGTCCCAGCTGATCCTGGGCACCTTGTCCTCAAGTGCCGCGAGGGGCAGCGACGAGCCGGCCGAACTGGAGGCGCGCGTGGCGCGGACCGTGCGCTTCATCCAGTTGGGCGCCGGTGCAAGGTTCGACGACGGCGGCCGGCCCGTGCGCGTCGGCCAGCTCCCGGCTGTGGCCGGCTGAGTCCGGCGGTCAGGGCGTCGGAGCGGCGGCGGGCATGACGGGCAGCTTGTCCGTGTCCGCAGTGCGCCGGTTCTCCCTCGGGCAGCTGAGCTTTCCCGGTGTCTGGTCCACCAGTTCCGGCGGGACCAGCGCTTTGTAATCCTGCGCCAGGATGACGTCCACGCTGGCGTCTGTCCTGCCGTCCTGGAAGTAATCCGATCCGGGCACATGGCGCTGCACCGTGAACGCCGCCGCCTGGCCGGCGGCGCCTGACACCACCGCAGCCACGCCCCGGTAGCCGGCGTTGATGTTCGCAACGTTGCCCACCACGAACTTGCGTGCCAGCAGTTCATCCGCCACGGAGCGGGCAAGGCCGGGCCGGCTGGTGGAGTTGAAGACGTTGAGGTTGATCTTGTCGGTGGGCGTGTAGTCGAACGTTGGGGCCGGGCAAGATGACACGGGGGTCGGGGCCGGCTCGGCCGACGGCAGCTTCAGCCGGCCGTTGATGATGGCCAGGGCAACGATGATGCCTGCGGCGATCACTCCGATGAGCAGGACCAGCACCACGCCGTGCAGCACGCGGCGGCGGACCCGGACGGTTTCGTCGGCGTCCCTTGCCGCTTCCATGGCGGCGCGCAGCTCAGGTCCGGAAACAACGTGGTGGCCATGCAGGATGCCGGGATCCTTTGGCCGCTTGCTAGCCATCGAGCACCAGGACCCGGGCGTGGATCGCGGTGCGCTGGTGCAGGGCGGTCCGCACTGCGCGGTGGAGTCCGTCCTCCAGGTAGAGGGTCCCTTGGTACTGCACCACGTGCGGGAACAGGTCACCGAAAAATGTGGAGTCTTCCGCCAGCAGCGCTTCCAGGTCCAGGGTGCGCTTGGTGGTCACCAGTTCGTCCAGCCGCACCGGCCGCGGCGGCAGCGATGCCCACTGCTTGGGAGTGCTGTAACCATGGTCGGGGTAAGGGCGGCCCTCGCCCACAGCTTTGAATATCACCATGCCACAGTAGGCACCGCGGTGCCCCAGCGAAAGTAGCAGGGCTGGCCCGCGCCAGGTTGTAGCCAAACAGTGACCATACCGCCACACGGCCTGCTCCGCGGGCGCCCGCACGGGACGGCGGCGGTCCTGCTGACAGAATGGACCCATGACAGTATCCGAGTCCCCTGCCGTGTCCGCACCCGGAATCCGGCTGCCGTCCGCACCGCCGCTGGCGCTCCTGCTGGACGTGGACGGCCCGGTGGCCAGCCCGGTGACACGGGACGTCAAGCCCGCCATCATCCTGGACCTGGTGGCCCTCGCAGCAGCCGGGATTCCTGTCATCTTCAACACCGGCCGTTCCGACGCCTTTATCCGCGAGCAGGTCATGGAACCGATGATCGCGGCCGGCATTCCGGCGGGAACCGTCATCCACGCCATCTGCGAAAAGGGCGCGGTCTGGTTCAGCTATACGTCGGCCGGCCCCGGCCCCATCCACGTGGACCGGGAACTCGCCGTCCCCGCAGCGTACGGGGATGACATCCGCCGGCTGGTGGCGGAGGACTATGCCGCCCACATGTTTTTTGACGAAACCAAGCGCGCCATGGTGTCAGTGGAGCAGCACATCGACGTGCCCAGCGCTGACTACCTGGCGGAGCAGAAGCTGTTCGACGCCGAGGCGATGGAACTCATGGCACGCCACGGGCTGGGCGTTGTCCGGCTTGACCACCACGTGCCGAATTCCGACGACGAGGTGGACTACCGCGTGGATCCCACCATTATTTCCACGGACATTGAGTCCGTGCGGCTGGGGAAGGACCTGGGCGCCAGCCGTGCGGTGGAGCTCCTCGCGGCGCAGGGCATCACCCCGCAGGCGTGGCGGACCGTGGGCGATTCCCGCACCGATTACGCCATGGCGGACTGGCTGCACCACAACGACCATCCCGTGAAGCACGTGGACGTGCGGCCGGCGGACGGTGTGCCCAGCAAGCCCTACCCCGTGCTGACGGCAGCGGACCTGGGGCTGGAGTCCACGGTGATCCACGACGACGCCGGCGGCGCCTTCCTGCGGGCCTGGCGGGAGGCGCTGGACGCCTGAGTCCCTGCCGGGCGGGGGATGCCCCGCGCGGCCGCAAAAGCGCCGCGAAACCTTCCGTTACCAAGGCAGGACTATCATGCAGGTAAGAATGCCCACTTCCACCAGCACGGAGACAACCATTACAGAAGCACCGGTCCAGGACGAGGTCTACTACGGCGCCCAGGCGTCAGTGGAAGAACAATTTCACGCCGAGATCACATCGGCGGCGGCAGAACGGCGGCTGGGCCACCGGGCCGACGTCGTCCGGCACAAGGGCCGCTATGCCCTGATCAATGACACCAGGACCCCCTACCAGGCCATGGTGGAAGACCTGCTGTTCCTGCGGAACGTCCTGGCGAACGCCGGCCTGTCGTACCTCCTGGTCCGCGGCAACAATGACCGCCCCGTGCTGGCCCTGGACTGGAAGGATCGGAAGAAACTCCGGGCTGCCCTGGTGGAGGCGTGCCGGGACGAGCCCTTCTACTCCATGACCGTGGACGCGAAGAAGAAGACGTCCGTCCTGGTGGCGGACGGCGAGCTGTCCCCCAACCGGCAGGGACGCATCTTCCGGCTGTACCGGCCGCGGGTGGAGCCGGTGGGCGGTTTCGAGTTCGGCGCCTCTGCCGGCGTCCAGATTGAGCTGTGGTCCTTCGAGGGAGAACAGCTCATCCTTCCGATCGAGAACTCCCTGACCCGCAGGACGCTGCTGCGCCAGGATGCGGTCCGGGGCACCGTGGAGCGCTACGGTCACACGTGGCCCACCATCGAGAACATGTTTGCGGACCACGCCAGCGACATCAGCTTCGACATCGACATCGTGTTCTCCTGGGTGGACGGCAGCTCCCCCGAATACATCGCGGCCCGCCGCGCCCAGCAAAAGGGACATGTCCTGGGCGAAGGCGACGACCATGAGGCCCGGTTCCGGCAGATCAACGAACTCAAGTACGCACTGCGGTCCGTGTACATGTTTGCGCCCTGGATCCGCCGGATCTTCATCGCCACGGACTCCCCCGCTCCTTCCTGGCTGGCGGAGCACCCTTCCGTCACCATCGTCCGGAGCGAGGAGTTCTTCTCCGATCCCTCGGTGCTGCCCACGCACAATTCACAGGCTGTGGAGTGCCAGCTGCAGCACATCGATGGGCTGTCCGAGCACTTCCTTTACTCCAACGACGACATGTTCTTTGGCCGGCCGGTGGGCCCGGACATGTTCTTCACCCCCGGCGGCATCACGAAGTTCATCGAGGCGGAAACCAGGATTGGCCTGGGCGAGAACGATGCCGAGCGCAGCGGGTTCGAAAACGCCGCCCGGGTGAACCGCAAGCTCCTGTGGAACCGGTTCGGCCGGATCACCACCCGCCACCTGGAGCACACTGCCGCGCCCCTGCGGCGGAGCGTGGTGGGCCAGATGGAGGAGGAGTTCCCGGAGGAGTTCCGCAAGACGGCGGCCAGCCGGTTCCGTGCAGCGGACAACATCTCCGTGACCAATTCCTTCTACCACTACTACGCCCTGCTGACCGGCCGCGCCGTGACGCAGACTGCGGCGAAGGTGCGCTACGTGGACACCACCATGCGCTCGGGCCTGAAGTACCTGCCCAAGCTGCTGGCCAAGCGGAACATGGATTTCTTCTGCCTGAACGACGGCAGCTTCCCTGAGGTCAGCGCGGACGAGCGCGCCGAAGTGGTGACGGACTTCCTGGAAAGGTACTTCCCCATCAAGGCGCCCTGGGAGAAGTAGGCTGGCCGCCCATTGACCCTTCACTTCCAAAGCACTGGGGCAGGCTCCGTCAGGGAGCCTGCCCCAGTGCTCTGTGGAGCCGGTATTACCGGCTGGTAGGCACCCCGAGTTTGGTGCTGCCGCGCTGCTTGGTGGTTTCCGGGATCCTGATCCCGGCGGCCTCCAGCCGCCGGGCCGTCTCCTCGGGAGACACATACTCGCCAACGGTGGGGGCACTGCCCATCGGCACCACGGAGTGCACGATGGTGTGTTCATACACGTGCACCAGGTTGAACGCCTGGCCGCCGTCCTGCCCGCGGGTTCCGCCCACAGGTACATTAAGGTCCTGGGTGTAGCAGGAAGCCGACGCCACCGAGACGGGAACGCCGGCGAAGCTCGCGGTGGTGGAGTAGTGCAGGTGTCCGGCCAGGATGGTGCGGACATCCGAATTACGCACTACTGCGGCCAGGGACGCCTGATCGCGCAGTTCCACCAGCACCGAGAGGTCCAGCACTGACGGGACCGGCGGGTGGTGGAGGGCCAGGATGGTGCCGTCCGGGGCAGGGGTTTCCAGCTGGCGGGCCAGCCACTCCAGCTGCGACGGACTCAGTTCGCCGTGGTGGAATCCCGGGACGGTGGTGTCCAGAGTGATGACCCGCAGCCCGTTGATGAAGTAGCTGTGGTCAACCGGCGCGTCACTGCCGGGCTGGTCAAGGAGTCCCCTGCGGAAGTTGGCCCGGTCGTCATGGTTTCCCATGGCCCAGATGACCTGGGCGCCCATCTCCTTGCAGGCCGGCTCGACGATGGCCCGAAGCTTCACGTACGCCTCGGCATCGCCCTTGTCGGCAAGGTCGCCCGTGAAGATCACGGCCTCCGGCCTGGCCCCGGACGCTTTGACTTCATCGAAGAGCTGGATAAGCCTGGCTTCGCTGTCGACGGTTCCGTAGAGGGGTTCTGGACCTCCCAACAGGTGGGGATCGCTCAGGTGGAGTAGGAAGTGGCGTGGCCGGGGGTGTTCGGCCTCGATGTGCTCCATTGCTACCTCTATGGTCGGTGGGAAGCCGTTCTTCCCTTGTACCCTTCAGTAATATTTATCCAATCAGACATTTGGCAAACATGGGGTAAATCTCCGCCGCTGATGTGGAAAAAATTACAAGAACTGCGCTTTTGCAGGGCAAATTCGGCGGGCCGCCCTTTATTCGAGCGCATGCTCGATGGCCTCGATGATCTCTGCAGAGTCGGGCTCGACCGTGGGGGCGAACCTCGCCACCACATCCCCTTCCCGGTTGACCAGGAACTTCTCGAAATTCCACTTCACCAGCCCCGGCAATAGCCCGGTCTTGAACTTGGTGAGCTCCGAATAGAGCAGGTGCTGGTTCCTGCCGCGGACCTCCGCCTTGGCCGTCAACGTGAACGTGACACCGAAATTCCGTTCGCAGAAGTCAGCAATGTCGCTGTCCGTCCCCGGCTCCTGCCCTGCGAACTGGTTGCAGGGAACGCCCAGGACCTCGAACCCCCTGTCGCGGAACTTGCCGTAGAGGGCCTCGAGGCCCGCGTACTGCCGCGTGAAGCCGCAGTTGGAGGCCACGTTGACCACCAACACCACTTTTCCCTTGAACTGGCCGAAATGTGTCCTGGTGCCATCGTTCAGGATCAGCGGGATCGGATAGAGGGGTCGCTGGCTGCGTGTCAGAGGAGAGATGTTCATGGAAGGGATTCGGTGCCGGCGGGGCGCCGTACGGGTCCGGGGTGGAAATTCCCTAGGCCGGGGGTGCAGTCGGTACTGGTTCTGTCGAGGTAGGGGTGGGGGTTGGCGTCGGCGTGGGGGCAGGCTCCGCGGGCGGCAGGGTCGGCGCAGGTGCCGGGGCGGTGGTGGTTGGTGCCGGGGCCGGCTCAACCGGTGCTGGGGCCGGGGCCGGCTCAACCGGTGCTGGGGCCGGGGCCGGCTCAACCGGTGCTGGGGCCGGGGCGGGAGCGGGCGCGGTCTCCACCGGCGTTGGCGCCGGTTCTGGGGCGGGAGCGGGGGCAGGTTCCACCGGCGTTGGCGCCGGATCCGGGTCGGGGGCGGGCGCGGGCGCGGTATCAACCGGCGTTGGCGCCGGAGCCGGTTCAGTGGGCGTGGGCTGGGCGGGAACCGGCGAAGTCGTCGGCGTTGGGCTTGCAGGGTCCGTGGGCGACGGCGACGGTGTGGGCGACGGCGTGGGACTTGGTGACGTCGGAGTTGGCGAAGTCGGGGTCGGCGAAGTGGGTGTCGGCGACGGCGTGGGACTTGGTGAAGTCAGGGTGGGTGAAGTGGGCGACGGCGATGGCTCCGTCGGTGACGGAGACGGCGTCGGGCTTGCCGGGACGGTCGAAGGATCGCTGGGTGCCGCCGCGGGCGAAGGCGGCGCGGTACTTACCGACGGTTCAGCAGTCGGCGGTGCCGTCGTCGTCAACTGCACGTTGGGAGCGGGCAGCACGATGCCCGTTGCCTGGGATGGCGACGGTGCCGGGCCGGGTACGAAAAGCGGCGGGAAGGGTGAAACCTGGAGCCCCGCTGCAGGGAGCCCGTCACCCGGATCAACCTGGAGGGGGATGGTCCAGCTGATCCTGCCGCCGGACAACCCCATACCCGGGGCGTACGACACCATCCCGGCCGGAAGGGCCTGGTCCAGCGCCCGGAGCTGGAGGAAGTTCCATCTCAGGGGGTTGGTGTAGCGGCCATTCAGGATTGCCTCGAAATGCAGGTGGCAGCCCGTGGACCATCCGGTGGTGCCAACGCGCGCGATGACCTGGCCCACCCGCACCTGGTCGCCGGTGTGCACACCAATGGATTCCAGGTGGTTGTAGGTGGTGATGAGCCCGTCGCCGTGGTCAATCTCAATCCGGTTGCCGCCGCCCCAGGGGTGCCAGCCGGCTGCCCGCACAACACCGGAATCAGCGGCGTAGACCGGGGTTCCGCAGGGGGCAGCGTAATCCTGGCCCAGGTGGAAGTCTCCCGCCGCCCCGCTGATCGGGCTGACCCGGAACCCGAACGGCGAGCTCGGGTCCAGAAGTTGCAGGGGCGCCATGAGGAAGCCGGGCAATGGCCTGCCGGCACCGGCCGGACCCAGCGTGAGGGCCGCCGTGGCGCCCTGGTCGACGCCGCCGATGGACGTGTGCGGGAAGGCCAGGGCCACCTGCGGATTGGAGAAGATGGCCGGCGGAAGGGCAGTGGCGCCAAGCTGGTCCGTTGCCGTCGGGGCTGGTTCGCCGTGCCCTTCCCGGAGCTTCGCCGTTCCGGACGTTCCGTACGGGGCGGCACTGCCCGGAGTGGTCCCGGTGCCGGCCACCGATCGCGCCAACTGTGGCGGCTCAGCGGAGCCGGCGGAAAGGTTGACGGCGCAGACGGAGGCCGCCAGCACGCCGGCAGCAGCGACGGCCCGGGCAACGGGGGGAAAGGTACGCTGGTCCGGCTTGCGGTTGCCGGGCACGGAATTCTTGCCCAATTGACTGACTCCACGACGTGGCCTGCCGCACGGTGTCTCGACGGTATGTCCCATGGGACCACAGGACCGCAGGCGTGGAAACCCCATAGCCGGACAATGCGGGTTTTTTGTGGGTCGTTAGGGGGTGGAGCTGGGCTTCCCTGCCGGATCCAGCCGCGCGTGGCGCAAATGGGCGACAATGTCTCATGCGCAATGTCCTTCGTACCTGGCAGGACGAAATCAAAAAGACCTTCTCGGGCAGGGCCGACGCCCCGCCGGACTGGACGCTCAAGCTGGCCGAGGGCGACAACGCTGGCTACCACCTGCCCGGTTCGGCGGTGTGGGCGGTGCACGGCTCCATGACGCCCATCGTGGGTGGAATCCGCACGCTGCTCATGCAGTCGCTCCATCCTGGTGCGCTCGCGGGCGTGCATGAGCACTCCAACTTCCGTGACGACCCCCTGCGCCGGCTGGCCAACACAATCCGCTGGATCTTTACGGTCACCTATGGATCCACGGACGCCGCGGAGGAAGCAACGCGGCGGGTACGCCGCCTGCATGAGCCAGTCCAGGGCAACTACGAGGACAACGACGGCGAAGTGCGCACCTACAGTGCCAACGATCCGGGGCTGGCCAACTGGATCCACCTGGCCTTCACGGACGGCTTCCTCGCAGCCCACAGGATTTGGGGCGGGACCATCCCCGGCGGCCCGGACGCCTACGTGCGGGAGTGGGCCCAGGCCGGGAGGCTGATGGGGGTGGAAGACCCGCCGCTGACGGAGGCGCAGATGCGCAGCCAACTGGAACGCTGGTACGCGCAGGGGGCGCTGCGGGCGGACGGCCGGGTCAAAGAGACGGTGGAGTTCATCCGCAATGCGCCGCTGCATCCGCTGCTGAAGCCTGGCTACCGGATCCTGTTTGCCGCTGCGGTCTACAGCCTGGAACCCCGGTACCGCCAGATGCTGGGGCTCTCTCTTCCACGGCTGGGCCCGTTTCCCCTGCCCGTGCGGTTAACCACAAAGGTGGTGCTCGGCGTCGTCCACCTGGCCCTGGGCGGTCCCCGGAGGCGGATGGGTCCCAGCGAAACAGCAGCGAGGCAGCGCCTGAGGCGGCTTGGTGAACCGCTGGCAGATCTGGCCTGACCATGAATCGGAAGGCTGCAACGGAGGCAAAAAAGCAAGAACCCGGCCCCGGGTTACCGGGGCCGGGTTCTTGACCGGCGGAGAATGGGGGATTTGAACCCCCGAGGGCGTTAACCCAACACGCGTTCCAGGCGTGCGCCATAGGCCGCTAGGCGAATTCTCCAACTGCTTCTGAATCAAAAGCAGGTACTAGATTACCTGAAGTTTTCCGCATCGCCCAATTGGCCCATCCGGCGGCGGTTTTTTGCCGGCCGCAGCCCGCCTCAAAGGGGCGCGGCGACGGTTGCCTTAACCTGAAAATGGACGCCCCCAATGCGCCCATTCCCTGTTGCACCGTTGAGCTGCCGGGTCCAACCCCGTTAAGCCAGGCCACGCAGCTCACAACCTTGAGATTGCCCCAATCGGTGTACATAGCCATGATCCCGGCTGGGGCGGGGATAAGCAATGGACATCCGTACCCGGGCATCCACCGGCCAGGTGCCGCCGACCCGCCGGGCGGCGTGCCAGGGCCTCCGGCGGCGGCGCCGGGTCCGATTCGAGTCGGGCCGGATGTTCGGGTAAAGTATCTGACGGCCCCTCATGTGGCGTCATCCTGTTGAACTCCCCCAGGACCGGAAGGTAGCAAGGGTAAACGGGCTCTGGCGGGTGCATGGGGGGTCTTTACTATTCCCCCACAGGGCGGCATGATGTCAGCCCGGATTGGTAGGGTTTTCTCTGTGACAGTTACTACCGCCCTGTACCGCAGATACCGTCCCGACTCGTTCGCTGACGTTATTGGCCAGGAGCATGTTACCGAGCCGCTGATGACGGCGTTGCGGAAAAACCGCGTCAACCACGCCTACCTTTTCTCCGGCCCCAGGGGCTGCGGCAAGACCACGTCCGCCCGTATCCTGGCCCGCTGCCTCAACTGCGCCCAAGGCCCCACGGACACTCCCTGCGGAACCTGCCCCAGTTGCGTTGAGCTGGCCCGCGGCGGTTCGGGTTCCCTCGATGTCATCGAGATTGACGCCGCGAGCCACGGCGGTGTTGACGACGCCAGGGACCTCCGCGAGCGCGCCACCTACGCCCCCGTGCGGGACCGCTACAAGATCTTCATCATCGACGAAGCCCACATGGTCACCTCCGCCGGGTTCAACGCCCTGCTGAAGATCGTGGAAGAGCCGCCGGAACATATCAAGTTCATCTTCGCCACCACAGAGCCGGACAAGGTCATTGGAACCATCCGTTCCCGGACCCACCACTACCCGTTCCGGCTGGTGCCGCCGGAGCCCCTGATGGCCTACCTGGAGCTTCTGTGCCGCCAGGAAAACGTTCCCGTCGCCCCTGGCGTCCTGTCCCTGGTCATCCGCGCCGGCGGCGGCTCCGTCCGCGATTCGCTCTCCGTCCTGGACCAGCTCATGGCAGGCGCCGGACCCAACGGGCTGGACTATGAGCTCGCCGTGGCCCTGCTCGGCTACACCCACGCGTCCCTGCTGGACGACGTCGTGGAAGCCGTGGCTGCTTCCGACGCCGCCACCGTTTTCCGCGCGGTGGACCGGGTCATACAGACGGGCCACGATCCCCGCCGGTTTGTAGAGGACCTGCTGGAGCGCTTCCGCGACCTGATCATCGTGCAGGCCATGCCCGAGAGCGCCCACGCCATCCTGCGCGGGATGCCGGCGGACCAGATCGCCCGGCTGCAGAACCAGGCCCACAACCTTGGCGCGGCGGAGCTTTCCCGGGCCGCTGATGTTACCAACACGGCCCTGACCGAAATGACCGGGGCCACGTCCCCCCGGCTGCACTTGGAGCTTTTGTGCGCCCGGATCCTGCTGCCCAGCGCTGAACAGAATGAGCGCGGCATGGCAGCCCGGATCGACCGGGTGGAGCGGCGGCTGAACTACGCCGGGAACGACGTCGGTGCTCCCGCCACGGCAGCGCCGGCATCGGCGGAGGCGCCGGCGGCGGCGGTCCAGCCAACGCCAGTCCAGCCAACGCCAGTCCAGCCCATGGCACCAGCTGCCACTCCCGCCGGCTCCCCGCTGGATTCCCAGCGCGCGCACCAGCCGGCCGCCCCGGAGCCTTCTGCCAATACTGCTGCAGCCCACTCTTCCGCAGCCCAGGCTGCAGGGGCCCAATCCGCGTCCGCCCAGGCCGGACCGGCTGCTCCCGCCATGCCCGGTTCCGGGGACGGACAGGTTGCTCCCGCCTCTGACGGCGCCCGCAGTCCCCTGACACCCCCGCGGGTCAGCACCAGCGACTGGCCCGTCGAGGCAGAACCGTCCCGGCCCCGGACGGCACAGGGCCCCCCGGGTTCTGCCCCCGGCGCGGGGACCACCAACCCCACCCAGCGGCCCTCTTCAGGGCCGCAAGACCAGGCAGCGCCGCAGGCCCAAGACACCGCAGCGCCCCAGGCCCAAGCCCATGCAGCACCGCAGGGACAGGAAGACCGGCCGGCGCCCGGCCAGGCCGCGGCCACTCGCGTCCCGGACCGGCCGCAGGCCCAAAGCGACCAGGTGCCTGCCACCCACGGGCCCGGCAGCAACTCCCCCGGCGCCCAAACGCCAGGCCAGCAGGTGCCAGGACAGCAGGCCCCTGTTCATCAGGCTCCCGCAGCGCACCACCAAGCACCCGGCGGGTCGGCCCCGGCCAACCCCCCGGCCATGGGCGACGTCGAGGTTCTTCGCAGGGCCTGGCCGGATGTCCTGCAGGCGCTGTCCAAAATCAAGCGCAGCACCTGGGCCCTCGTTGAACCCAATGCGCAGGTCCAGGCGTTCGACGGCAGTGTCCTGACCCTGTCCTTCACCACGTCCGGCCTTGCCGGCGCCTTCGGCAGGGCGGACCATTCGGACAACCTGCGCCAAGCCATCCACAAGACCGTCGGCATCGACTGCCAGATCCAGGCGGTTGCCGGCGGCGCCAGCCAGGCGAGCTCTGAGCCAAACCCAAAAGTTCCCGCCAGCCCGGTGGTTCCGGCCACCTCAGCTGACGTTGCCTGGGGCCTGGCCCCTGCCTCTGCCTCTGCCTCTGCCTCTGCCTCTGCCTCTGCCTCTGCCCAGGCAACCCCAGCGGTGCAGGTACCCGCGGCAGCGGCGGGCACCGCAACGCCGCTGGGCGGTAGTTCCGGAAGCCCAGCCGCTGCCGGCAGCTCCCCCGCCGCGGGAAGCACCGCCCCTTACGGCAGTTCGGGAAGTTCTGCTGTGGCCGCAAGCCCGTCGGCCGCACCTGCAGCCGCCCCTTCAACTGCCACCCCTCCGGGTGCCACCTCTCCGGGGGCACGCCCGGCGGCCGACGCCAACGCGAGGGGCAACCACGGCATGGATCCTGCGGGGTCTGGCCCCAGTGCCACTGCCGATGCCACCGCCCGGGCTGCAGGGACCGCTGCCGACACCTCCGGCACGAATTCCGCCCACCCCGCGTACCCGCCTGCCGGAGGCGACTATTCCTACTCCGATGACGATTGGGGACCGCCGCGGGATGAGGACGCTCCCCCGCTGGATGAGGAACCCCCCATGGACTGGGAGCCCTCCGCGCGTCCGGGCAACCGGACGGCACCGCCCTCCCCTGCCACTGGTGCCGACCAGGCGGCAGGCGGCGCCCACCCTGCAGCTGCTGCGCGCTCCCAGGGGACTGGTGGCCCGGGCTCGGGCACCGCTTCCCAACCTGCCGGCCAGCCGGCTTCCCAGCCTGCTGGTGCCGCCCACGATCCCTGGACCCGGGCCGTGGAACAGGCACCCGGCGTATGGGTAGTGGGAGACAAGAGCAACGTCGGCACCAAGCCGGCACCTGCATCCGCGAATGACAACATTGGGGCGTCCGCCGCCGTCCCCCATTACGAGCCCGCAACCGCCCAAGTGCCGCCCTCCATTCCCGTGGCCCCGGCGGCCACGGCTGCTGCCGCAACGGGGCCAGACTGGGCTGCGGGGGCAGTTTTCGGCTCCAGCCGGACGGAGCCGGATGCTGGGCCGTACCAGGCCCAATCCCCGGATCCTTCCCCGGTACCCGAGTTCGCCATGGCGGCCGCCGCCCCTGCCCCGGTCACCCATGCTTCGGCTGCCCAGGCCACTGTTGCCCAGGCACCGGCTCCACAGCCAACCGCTTCCCAGGCAGCGGTTGCACAGGCGGCGGCGCGTGCGTCCGTTACGCAGGCACCGGCAGCACCCTCCCGGCCGCAGCCGGGAAATGCCGCGCCGGCTTCTGCAGGAACTTCTGCACCGACGGCCGGACGAACGGAAACGCGGCAAAGCCTGTACCAGCGGCTGTCCAACAGCCCCGAAGCTGAGGCAGGACGCGCCAAGGCCCCGGCCAGGGCCGCCGCGGCGCCGAGCGCCTACGTCCAGGACATACCAAGCGCCGACGATGAAACCATCGAGGAATCAGGCGTCTTCGGCCGGGCCGCCGTCGAACGCATCCTGGGCGGGAAACTGATCGAGGAGCGGTCCCTGGACGGAAGCCCGGTCACGCCACGCTACTGACGGCCAGGCCTGCCGCCGGGCCTTGCTGACCGACTGATCCATCCGCTATCCACACCAAGCTAAAGAGGGAAACGTGTACGAAGGTGCTGTCCAGGAGCTGATCGATGAGCTTGGACGCCTTCCGGGCGTGGGACCCAAGTCCGCACAGCGGCTGGCATTCCACATCCTTGAAGCCGACCCCCAGGACATGAAACGGCTGGTTGAGGCCATCACCACCGTCAAAGAACGGGTGAAGTTCTGCACCGTCTGTGGCAACGTCACGGAGCAGGAACTGTGCAATATCTGCCGCGACCCCCGCCGCGACCCCGCCGTGATCTGCGTCGTGGAGGAGTCAAAGGACGTCCTGGCGGTGGAGCGCACGCGTTCGTTCCGTGGCCGGTACCACGTGCTCGGCGGGGCCATCAATCCCATTGCGGGCGTGGGACCGGAGCAGCTGCGGATCCGCGAACTGCTCACCCGGCTTAACGACGGCGAGATCCAGGAAGTCATCATCGCCACCGACCCCAACCTGGAGGGTGAGGCAACGGCCACTTACCTGGCCCGGATGCTCAAGACGATCGGCATCGCAGTGACGCGCCTTGCCTCCGGACTTCCCGTGGGCGGCGACCTGGAGTATGCCGACGAGGTCACGTTGGGCCGCGCCTTCGAAGGACGCCGGAACGCCTTGGGCTGACGCACCCGGCGGCCCCGCCGTCGTACTGCCCGCGGGGCCGGACGTGCCGCAGCCCTGCCCGTGGGTACCACGGCGCCCCATGGCCGGAATGTGGTCACAATTCAACGTCCCTCCGGGCGCGGCGATAAACTGTGGAGGAAAGCCGCGCCGTCCAGCGTCAGGCTGCCTGGCCTCCAGAACTCCAATTGATCCGATGAAGGTACGCGCATGAGTACGCCCACCACCGAAGTGCACAACGCAACACAGCCGCTGGCGGCACCCGCCTCCGGCGCGGTGACCAAACAACTCATTGTGCAGAAGTTCGGCGGCTCCTCCGTCGCGGACGCTGACGGCATCAAGCGCGTTGCAAAGCGCGTCGTGGATGCCCAGCAGGCCGGCAACGAGGTCGTGGTGGTCGTCTCGGCAATGGGCGACACTACGGACGAGCTCCTGGACCTCGCCGCACAGGTGACCGACTCCGCCCCCGCCCGCGAAATGGACATGCTCCTTTCTGCCGGCGAGCGCATTTCCATGGCGCTGCTGGCCATGGCCATCAACAAGCTCGGCGCCTCCGCCCAGTCCTTCACCGGATCCCAGGCCGGCATGATTACCGACGGCATCCACGGCAAGGCGCGGATCATCGACGTAGACCCCCACCGCATCCGCACCGCCCTGGACAAGGGCAACATCGCCATCGTGGCAGGCTTCCAGGGCATGACCCGGGCCACCAATGAAATCACCACCCTGGGCCGCGGCGGTTCCGACACCACGGCCGTGGCACTCGCGGCAGCCCTCGAAGCGGATGTCTGCGAGATCTACACCGACGTGGACGGCATCTTCACCGCCGATCCGCGCGTTGTCCCGTCAGCCCAGAAGATCGACACGATCTCCAGCGAGGAGATGCTGGAACTCGCGGCCTCCGGCGCCAAGATCCTCCACCTGCGATGCGTGGAATATGCCCGCCGGTTCGGCGTCCCGCTCCACGTCCGCTCCTCATTCAGCCAGCATGAAGGCACCTGGGTCATCCCCAGCGCCGACGACAAGATCACCACTCAAGAGGGAGTTGCCTTGGAGCAGCCAATCATCTCCGGCGTTGCGCATGACCGTTCCGAAGCGAAGGTCACCGTGGTCGGCGTCCCCGACATCCCCGGCAAGGCCGCCGCAATCTTCCAGGTCATCGCCGACGCGCACTCGAACATCGACATGATCGTCCAGAACGTGTCCACGCACGGCACGGGCAAGACCGACATCTCCTTCACCCTGCCCATCGTTGAAGGCGCTGATGCCTTGGCCGCCCTGCACGCCGCGCAGGACCAGATCGGCTTCGAGGCCATCGAATACAACGAGCAGATCGGCAAGCTGTCCCTGATCGGCGCCGGCATGCGGTCCCACCCCGGTGTCTCGGCCACGTTCTTCAAGGCACTCTCCGACGCCGGCATCAACATCAACATGATCTCCACCTCGGAAATCCGCATCTCGGTGGTCACGCACGCCGATCTGCTGGACGAGGCCGTGCGCGTCATCCACAAGGCGTTCGGGCTCGACACCGAAAGCGAAGCGACGGTATACGGCGGCACCGGCCGCTGATCGCCAACGAAAAGCCGGGCTGCCCTTTCCTCGAAAGGAGAAGGCAGTCCGGCTTTTTTGTTTTCTGGAAGCATCCAGGAAGAATCAGGTTTCGCGTTCCAAATCTTCACGGCGTACGGCGTAGTGATGGCCGGTTGAGTCGGTCTCCACCACGAAATGCGAAAGGTCCTCTTCCGAGGCCTGCTCGAATTCGTCGTGTTTGTGCACCACGGGCGCGTCGGCGTCCAGTCGGGTGGCAGGACCAAAGACGAAGCGCAGCCTGTCAGTCAGGCCCATGAAGCTGGTGAGGACATGTGCCACTGTTTTCCACCCCCTTCCCGACCATCGGGCGAAAGTGCAGCAGGCCCCGGCAGGAGCCAGTGCCCCTATTTTATGCCCGGGACGCGGAAAAGGCTCCGGCGTAAAGCGAAGGAATCGCTACCGCAGGGAGCGGTCTTCAGGATTCCGCGGGACAACATACGTGCTGCCGTCCGGCCTGGTGATGGTCTCCCACTGTTGGGTCTCCGCCTGGCGCTGGGCCAGCAGGCGGCGGTTCTCGTCAGTCATGTCGTGCGCCAGCGCGGTGCGGCTGGCGGGACCGAAAACGGCCCGCAACTTCCCGGTGGCGCGCATGAAGCGCTGGGAGGCATTGCCCTTGTCCGCGGACCTGTCCCTGCCCATGAAGAGGTTCCTTCCACTCACTGTCCAACCTGCCACCAATGTACACTAATCATTAGTGCACTAACAATCGGAGGACCAATGACTGCCACAGCGGCAACGGACTCAAAAGAAACCGACGCAGCACACGAGGAGGACCTGCTCCTCGAACATCAGCTCTGCTTTGCGCTGACCGTGGCTGCCCGCAGCGTGGTGGGCGCCTACAAGCCCGTGCTCGAGAAGCTCAACCTCACCCATCCGCAGTACCTGGTAATGCTCTGCCTGTGGGAGGACAGCCCCCGCACTGTCCGGAACATCAGTGAAGCCCTGGCCCAGGAACCGGCCACCATCTCCCCGCTCCTGCGCCGTCTGGAAGCGGCCGAACTCATCACCCGGCGCCGTGCGGACGGCAATGAGCGCGCACTCGCCGTCGAACTGACACCCAAAGGCGCCGCCCTGCGGGAGCAGGCGCTCCGGGTGCCGGGGACCATGATGGAGCGGCTGGGGTTGACCCGCGGACAGGTCACCGAACTGCACGCGTCCATGATGGGGCTGATCGCCGCCACCTCCCAGTGAGTGATTGCGGCCAAACGGAAACCTGCCGCCGTACGCCAAGCGACTAGAATTACTGGACGAAGGAGAGGTGGCCTGATGCGGAAATTTCGGATGCTCGCGGCATTCCTGGCGGTCGGCGCCGGGCTGATCTCCGGTTGCAGCGGCACCCCTGACAGCGGCACGTCCAAGGGCACAGCGCCTTCCTCCGCCTCAACCTCCACGGCCCCGGGAAGCTCCCCGGGCTCTGCAGCTCCCTCCCCTGACACCGAAACTTCAGTGCCGGCTCCTGCCCCCGCCACGTCACGGCCAAGCAATGGCCCGGGGCAGGGGAACGCTGAACTCGCCATCACCCTGGTGCCGTCCCCGGGCGCGCCCGAGGTCAACTACACCCTGGTCTGCTCCTCAGGCGAGCCGGCCGCGGAAAGCAGCCATCCCAACGCCGCTGCCGCCTGCGCGGCGCTGAAAGCCAATCCGGCCATCGCCGCTCCGGCCGCGCCCGGAACCTCACAGCCCTGCACCCAGCAGTATGGCGGCCCCCAGACAGCCGCCGTCACGGGCATGGTGGACGGCGTCGCCGTGGAGTCAAAGTTTTCGCGGACCAACGGATGCGAGATCAGCGCGTGGGACGCTGCCAAGGACGTATTGGGCGCATCCGGTGGAGCCTCTTAAGCTCCTGGCGGCGGACACTGCGCAGGCAAGGGAAGAGGCCCACCTGCAGCGCGTCAGCCGCTATGCCGATCCATACCTGGCCCGGCGCTCCGCGGGACAGAAACACCCGGTGGAAGACTTCCTCTTCACCTACTACACGCAGAAGCCCGGCCAGCTGAAGCGCTGGCACCCCGGTGCCGGCGCAGTCCTCACCGGCGCCCAGGCAGCCGGACGGCTCGGCTGGAAGCATTACCGGACGCTCGACGACGGCGAGCTTGCCGCCCTGGGACTGGCTGCGGGAAGCACCGCGGTCACCTTCGACCGGCACGCCTTTTTGGCCGACCGCAGGGATGCAGTGGCCTTCGCCAGCATCATCCTCCGCGGCACGGCCGCCAGGCCGGCGCAGTTTGGCTGCTTCGGACTGCACGAGTGGGCCATGGTCTACCGGCAGGACAAGTTCGACCTCCGGCATGAGTACCTGCAACTGCGGCTGGGTGCGGCCGGTACGGACAAGGTGGTGGAGGACAACAGGATCCGCTGCACCCACTTCGACGCGTTCCGGTTCTACACCCCGGACGCCATCCCGCTCAACGAGCATTCGCCCAGCCGGGAATCGCAGCGGCACACGGAGCAGCCGGGATGCCTCCATGCCAACATGGACCTCTACAAATGGGCCTATAAACTGCTGCCGGCGCTGCCCAGCGAGCTGGTGATGGACTGCTTCGAACTGTCGTGGCGGATCAGGGCCATGGATATGCAGGCATCCCCCTACGACCTGGCCGACTGGGGGTATCCGGCCATCCCCATTGAGACGCCCCATGGCAAGGCCGCCTATGTTGAGCACCAGCGCACTTTCGCAGCGGAAGCGGGTGCACTGCGCGAACGGCTGGCAGCGGAACTCGGGGTCATCGCGGAAGGAGCGCCACGGTGATAGACCTGACCATCAGCATCCGGGACCACCCCGACGCTCCCGAACACGTGTTCCGGCTGGTATCAAAGGACGGGCACCCGGCTGCCGGGACCACCCTGCCAGAGCCCGTGACCGCCCTGGCCGCCGTGGAGCGGTTCGGCGAAGACATCTTTTTCCCCAAGCCGGGGCCGCCCAAACTGTGCACGCAGCAGTACGGGGGCCCGCAGGTTGCCCTGGTCACGGGTATGTACCGTGGGCGCGCCGTCCACGCGACCTTCTCCCGTACCGACGGCTGCGAAATCGCCCGCTGGAAAGCCATGGGCCCCCTGCTCGGCGGGACCGCCACGTAGCTTCCTGCGGCAGCAACGAGCCAGGAACGAAAGCGGCCGGAACGAAAAAGGTCCCGGGTGGCCTGACGACCACCCGGGACCTCCCCCCATGTCTTCCCGGTCAGGCGGCGGGTACCGCCTGCGCCAGGCCAAGCTGGGGAGCGCCGGCCGGGGCGGGCGCGGAGCCCGGTCCCACCTGCACGTTCACCCACGTTTTGATGCCGTTGCTGCCAAGGCTCAGCCGTGAGAGGTAGGAACCGTCAGCAAGGCCGGTCCAGTTCAGCGTCGCCGAGGTGGCGGTTCCGTTCGGCGCCACGATGGGGTTCGGGTTCACCGTGAGATTGCCAGCGTCCCCGGCGAAGGTCACGGCCTGGACGGAGGCCGTGGCGGGGCCGTTGTCAGGTGTGGCGTACAGGTTGGCCACCACATAGTAGGTTCCGGGACGGGGTGATTCCAGGTCCAGGAACTCACTGGCGGATGCTGTTGCCACCTGAGTGGCCGTGAGGCCGCCCGCTCCGTTCGGGGCGTAGACCACCATGTCCCAGTCGACGTCGTTCGACTGCGCCTGGATGCCGAGCCGGGCAAACGACGTGCCGGCCGGCACGTTTACCTGGACCAGGGCATTGTGCGCATCGTTCGTCGGGGCATACGCGCCCGGGGTCTTGGTGATGGCGGTCTGGCTCAGCGGCGCCAGTCCTTCGACGGCGACGGCGATGGGATTGTCCGAACCGGAGACAAGCTCCATGGTGCCGCTGCCGGTGCCCGTGGCCGAGCTGAAGGTGAAGGACGGGGCGATCTGGGCGTCAACGGGGCGGATGGCGATTGGTGACGCCACCGTCCGGGGCCCCTTCCAGGTGAGGCTTCCCGTGCTGAATTTGCCCATTGGTGCGCTGACGTTCCGGATGGTCAGGGTTACGTCACGGGTCTGGCCTGCCTTGGCGAAGTTCAGGGCCTTGGGTTCGACGTTGACGTTGAAACCCGGCATGTTCACCTCGGGACGGTACATGCCCGGCACCAAGGCGGTCACCTTGCGCTTCACCTGGACCTCTCCAACCAGGCTGCCCAGGGCGATCGAGGGCAGGTTGAGGTCGCGGGCGGCGATGGTGCCTGCCTGTGGCGCTCCGGTCTGCACACCTTGTCCATTCAGGAAACCAAGCCAGTCCTGGATGCCGGAGTCGTAGACCAGCCCGGGATCAAGCACCCGGGTGGAGTCGATGTGGCCGGCGCCGCCCTGGAACGGATCCGTATTGGGGGTGCCATCGGCGTTGACCAGCGGATAGGCCGTGGTCATCATGGCGGACTTCACCCTGGCGGGGGTCCATTTGGGCTGCTTACCCAGCACCAGCGCGCCGAAACCGGCGATGTGCGGGGCTGCCATGGAGGTACCGGACATGAATCCGAACTGGGCGCCGTGGTTGCCGATGGTGGAGACGCCGGCCAGGACGTTGACACCGGGGGCAGAGATGTCCGGCTTGAGCAGGTCACCGCCGGAGGCCAGGGTGGGTCCGCGGGATGAGAAGCCGGCGATCTGGGGTGCGGCTGCCGGGGGCAGGCCGGTCAGGTCGCCCTTGACCAGGCTGACGGTCAGCGCCGGGTTGGCTTCCAGCTTGGATTTCAGTTCCAGGCTCTTGGGGGCATTGACGTGGACGGTGGGAATGACGTGGTTGTCGGCGTCCTCGGAGCTGCTGGTGAGGTTGACCAGAATCATGCCCACGCCGCCCTTGGCCAGGACTTCCTGGCTCTTGGCGGTCCGGTCCACCACGCCGCGGTCACAGACGACTACCTTGCCCGCCACTTTGCCGGCGTCAAGGGTTCCCGGACCGCAGAGGTTGGGGTTGGCCGCGCCGGGGGCCGCGGCAGCAGCAGCCACGACAACGGGCTTGTCCGCCACTTCCGACTTCATGATTGACGCGCCGCGGTACAGCGACCCGTCGGACACCTTGACCGTTCCCAGCAGGTCACTGGGGAAGGTGGACGCAGCAACCGTGGTCAGCCACGGGGACGCGTGGTTCACCGTGGAGGCGGTCGGGCCGGAGTTTCCGGCGGAGGCCGAGACGAAGATCCCGGCGGCGGCAGCGTTCAGGAATGCCAGCGCCACGGGGTCGGTGGTGCTGTTGTTGTTGCCCGAAATGGAATAGTTCAGGACGTCGACGCCGTCCTTGATGGCCGCGTCCACGGCCTCAACCGATGCCGAGGAGTAGCAGCCGCCCGTGTCCGGGTTGGTGTCCTCCCAGCAGACCTTGTAGACCGAAACCTTGGCGGCGGGGGCGATGCCGGAGCTCTTTCCGAAGCTGGCTCCGTCGATCACCTGTTCGATGTTGGCGTTGCCGGCGGCCGTGGTGGCGGTGTGCGTGCCGTGGCTGCCCACGTCCACCGGGGAGATCTGCTCTTCCGGGGCGCGCTGTGCCGGTGGCACGTACTGAAGGAAGGAATCCGCGAAATAGCGGGCGCCGATGACCTTGGAATTGCAGAGCGATCCGTCAAAGGACGCCCCGGTCCCCTGGCCTTTTTGGCATTCGCCCTCGAAGGTTGTGCCGTCCGCTTTGAGCATGGCAATCCTGCCGTCACCGGTGCGGTAGGGAACGCCGACCTGCGGGTCGCCCTGCAGCGGCTTCAGCGGTTCGCCCTGGAGGAAGGGGTTGTCCGGCGCATAGCCGGAGTCGATGACGCCCACCACAACGCCCTTGCCGGCGTTGGCTTCGCCGCCGAACTGCTGGGCCCAGGCGCCGTCGGGGCCGGTGAGCTTGAGGAAGTCGGTGGTGGTGTAGTCGGGCTTGTTCTCGACGTCCGGTGCCACGGCCAGGACCCGGGTGTCCTTTGACAGTGCTGCGGCCTGCACCGCCGTCAGTTCAGCCGTGAACCCGTTAAGGGCTGCCGTGTACTGTTTGGCGGGGGTGACGCCCTGGGCCGCTGCAACGTCCCGTTGCTGGGTGCGCAGGTGGGCGTCGTACGCCTTGTAGTTGGGACTGCCGGCGTCGAGCTTCCTGCCCAGCTGGGGCTTGGTTGCACCAAGTCCTGCAGCTCCCCCTTCGTAGGCCGCGGCGGCAGGACCGGCGAGTACCACAATGTACCGGCCGTCCTTGAACTGACTGTCCTTTGCGCTGGAGGAAACATTTCCCGGGCCTTGGACGCCAGGCGCCGCCGAGGCGGGAGCCACGGCCAGCGAGCTCAGGATCAGGGGCAGCCCGACGGCCAGCGCGGCCGCCTTCCGGAGTCCCCCAGCCCGCGAAGGGCTCTTTCCAGTTGATTTCACGTGCAACCCTTTCACGATGTGCGGCCCATACTTGGTGGGCGCCCCAATGACTGGCACTGCAGAGGGAATTACAGGTTTTGTAATTTGCCGCGACCAGGCTGTTCACAGAGTACAGACTGATAGCGCGATATGACATAGAGCACATTCAAGAAAATTCCGCTTGTCATACGGGGAACACCGAAGGAGTGCGGAACTAAAAAAGGGCGCCCCGAAGGACGCCCTGCAAGGAGCGGAGGAAGCCTGCCCGTGCTACTGCCGGGGAGTGCGCACCACATCACTGATCCATTGCCTGGTCTTCTCATCCACAGGCCCGGCCACCCGGGTCTCGCGGGCCAGCCGGTCCGCTTTCACCTTCTGGAACACCATCCGGCCCAGACCGGCGAACACGGCAGCGGCAACCACCGGCAACAGCACGGACTTCGAATTCTCAGCCATCCAGCAATCCTAGTGAAGGCCTCCCGGCAACTCCAGAACCAGCCAAAGAACGGCCGTGCGGCCCCGGCGTTTCGCGCGGCTCCGCTGCAGGGAACCACGCGATTCAAAGGGATGCGCCCGGGCCGGTAGAATGGTAGAGCAAGCTCGCGGAGCGCCCGACCTCATGGTGAACCAACGCAGGTGACCCCCTTTGTCCCCGGCACCCCCGGTACGGCGTGAGACGGCACCACTCCGCTGCGCCCTTACCCAAGCTCACGCACAGGAGTTGCCGGATGCCCCGGATCGTTGTTGACGTCATGCCCAAGCCCGAGATTCTGGACCCCCAGGGGAAGGCAATCGTTGGCGCTCTCCCCCGGCTGGGCTTCACCAGCTTCAGCTCTGTCCGCCAGGGCAAGCGTTTCGAACTGACGGTCGACGGCGAGGTGACGGAGGAAATCCTGGCCCAGGCCCGCGACGCCGCCGAAACCCTCCTCTCCAACCCCGTGATCGAGGACGTCGTCAACGTCGAGGTCGTCGAGGCCTGAGATGACTGAACTTCCCCTGATCGGCGAAGCTGTCGCCGTCGCGGCGGAACCGCGCCTCGCCGGCGCCCGCATCGGCGTCGTCACCTTCCCCGGCACCCTTGACGACCGGGACGCTGCCCGCGCCGTGCGCCTCGCCGGTGCCACCGCCGTCGAACTCTGGCACGGCGACACCGAACTCGGCGACGTGGACGCCGTCGTGATTCCCGGCGGCTTCTCCTACGGCGACTACCTCCGTGCCGGCGCCATCGCCCGCTTCGCCCCGCTGATGTCCAAAATCATCGACGCCGCCAACTCCGACGCCAAGCTGCCCGTCCTGGGCATCTGCAACGGCTTCCAGATCCTCACCGAGTCGCACCTGCTGCCCGGCTCGATGATCAAGAACGACCACCTGAAGTTCCTCTGCCGCGACCAGGTGCTGCGCGTCGAGAACACCAACACCGCGTGGACGCTGGACTACCAGGCCGGCCAGGAAATCACCATCCCGCTGAAGAACCAGGACGGCCAGTACATCGC
Source organism: Pseudarthrobacter sp. 902506025 (assembly GCF_040702325.1). Lineage (NCBI taxonomy): Bacteria > Bacillati > Actinomycetota > Actinomycetes > Micrococcales > Micrococcaceae > Pseudarthrobacter > Pseudarthrobacter sp. 902506025. The sequence continues at coordinate 113,842 of NZ_JBFBKW010000007.1, read as the reverse complement.
CGACGAAAAAACCCTGGACGCCCTTGAGGCCGAGGGCCGCGTCGTCTTCCGGTTCGTGGGCTTCAACCCGAACGGTTCCCGCCGGGATATCGCCGGCATCTCCAATGCCGCAGGCAACGTGGTGGGCCTCATGCCGCACCCGGAGCACGCCGTGGAACCGGGCTTCGGCCCCGAATCGCTGGACGGAATCGGCGGGTCCGACACCGACGGACTCGGTTTCTTCACCTCCGTACTGAACAAGATTGTGGGAGGCGACAAGTGACCACCGAAACCACCAAGAAGTTCAACATCGACACCGTCGAGAACGCTGCCAAGACCCCGGACACCGAGCTGCCCTGGGCCGAGCTCGGCCTGAAGCAGAACGAGTTCGACGAGATCGTCAAGGTCCTGGGCCGCCGCCCCACCGGCGCCGAACTGGCCATGTACTCCGTCATGTGGAGCGAGCACTGCTCCTACAAGTCCTCCAAGAACCACCTGCGCCAGTTCGGCCAGAAGGTCACCGAGGAAATGAAGAAGGACATGCTGGTGGGCATCGGCGAAAACGCCGGCGTGACCAACCTGGGGGACGGCTGGGCCGTGACCTTCAAGATCGAATCGCACAACTCGCCGTCGTTCGTTGAGCCCTACCAGGGCGCCGCGACCGGCATCGGCGGCATTGTCCGCGACATCATCTCCATGGGCGCCCGCCCGGTCGCCGTCATGGACCCGCTGCGCTTCGGCGCCATCGACCACCCGGACACCGCCCGTGTCATGCACGGCGCGGTTGCCGGCATCGGCGGCTACGGCAACTCCCTGGGCCTGCCCAACATCGGCGGCGAGATGGTCTTCGACTCCGTCTACCAGGGCAACCCGCTGGTCAACGCCCTGGCTGTCGGCGTCATGCGCCACGAGGATATCCGCCTGGCCAACGCCTCCGGCAAGGGCAACAAGGTGGTCCTGTTCGGTGCCCGCACCGGCGGCGACGGCATCGGCGGCGCCTCCGTGCTGGCCTCCGAGTCCTTTGACGACACCAAGCCCTCCAAGCGCCCCGCCGTCCAGGTGGGCGATCCCTTCGCCGAAAAGGTCCTCATCGAGTGCTGCCTGGAGCTCTTCAAGGGCTCCCTGGTGGAAGGCATCCAGGACCTCGGCGCCGCGGGCATCTCCTGCGCCACGTCGGAGCTTGCCTCCAATGGCGACGGCGGCATGCAGGTTGAGCTGACCTCCGTCCTGCTGCGCGACCCCACGCTGACCCCGGGCGAGATCCTGATGTCTGAGTCGCAGGAACGGATGATGGCCGTGGTCACGCCGGAGAACGTGGAAGCGTTCGAGGCCGTCATGGACAAGTGGGCGGTGGAGTACTCCTGGCTGGGCGAGGTGACCGATACCGGCCGCCTGATCATCACCTGGGAAGGCGACGTGATTGTCGACGTCGATCCCCGCACCGTGGCGCACGACGGCCCGGTCTACGACCGCCCGTTCGCCCGTCCCGAGTGGCAGGATTCCGTCCAGGCCGATACGTTCACCGGTTCCGTGCAGGACGCCGGCCGCCCGGCCGCCCCGGCCGAGCTCGCTGCGGGCGTGACCGAACTCGTGGCCTCACCGAACATGTGCTCCAAGGCCTGGATCACCAACCAGTACGACCGGTACGTCGGCGGCAACACCTCCATGGCGTTCCCCGACGACGCGGGCGTGGTCCGCGTTGACGAGGAGTCCGGCCTGGGCGTGGCCCTGGCCACGGATGCCAACGGCCGTTACACCTACCTGGACCCGTACCACGGCGCGCAGCTGGCACTGGCCGAGGCCTACCGCAACGTGGCCACCGCGGGTGCGATCCCCATGGCCGTCAGCGACTGCCTGAACTTTGGCTCCCCCGAGGACCCGGACGTCATGTGGCAGCTGGCCGAGGCAATCCGCGGCCTGTCCGATGCCTGCATGGTGCTGGGCATTCCGGTCACCGGCGGCAACGTCTCGCTGTACAACCAGACGGGCACCACGCCCATCCACCCCTCCCCCGTGGTGGCAGTGCTGGGCAAGCTCGACGACGTGGCCCGCCGCACGCCGTCGGGCTGGCGCGAGGACGGCCAGGCCATCTACCTGCTGGGCACAACAGGCGCCGAGCTGGACGGTTCCGAATGGGCCAACATGCGCGGCCACCTGGGCGGCCAGCCGCCCAAGGTCGACCTGGAGGCAGAACGCGCCCTGGGCGAGATCCTGATCAACGCTTCCCGCGACGGCATGATCGACGCCGCACACGACCTCTCCGAGGGCGGCCTCGCGGCTGCGCTGGTTGAGTCCTCGCTGCGCTACGGCGTGGGCGCCCGGATCGCGTTGCAGGACATCATGGACCGGGACGGCGTGGACCTGTTCACGGCGCTCTTCTCCGAGTCCCAGGGCCGCGCCATCGTGGGCGTCCCGCGGTCCGAGGAAGTCCGCTTCACGGACATGTGCACCGCCCGCGGCTTCGCGCACACCCGCATCGGCGTGGTGGACGCGGCCAGCGGCACGCTGGAGATCAACGGTGTGGAGAGCCTGTCCCTGGACGCCCTCCGTGAAGCCCACGAAGGGACGCTGCCGAAGTACTTCGGCTAGCCCCCCACCCCCACCCATCGACTGCTCCGTACTTGTCGTTTTGACCCGTCAGAACGACAAGTACGGAGCACTCGATTTTAAGAACCCCTTCGCCGGCCTGCGCCAGGGCAACAAGAACTTTGGCTGCGGCCGGTTTCGCATCGTTGACCATGTGGCGTTTGGAAATCCTGACCTCCGCCCACCCCAGGGCGGCGTACCGTTCAGAGCGCGTTATGTCCCTGGCGATCTGGCTTTCATCTCCGTGGTGCTCGCCCTCGTACTCGATTCCGATCCTGTATTTGCGGTAAGACATGTCCGGTTCATGGTGCCTGACGCCGTCCTCAGTGACGATCGGAACGTTCAGCTCGGGCTCGGGCAGGCCTGCGCGGACGATAGCGAGCCGGAGCATCGTTTCCTGGGCCGAATCCGATCCGACCCGGATGAGTTCCAGGGCCTCCTTGGCCTTCCGGAGGCCCCGCTTTCCCCGGTGCCTGTCGATGGTCCGCTGCAGGTCCCATATGCTGCACAGCGGCAAGTCGCGGCCCTCGAAGTCGGGGCGCGGAGCACGGACACAGGCATCCCCCATGGCCACGATTTCATCCACGGACAACAACTCGGCCATGTCGAGCCAGGTCCGGGCAGGCGTTGTCACCGGAATTCCGTTAAGTGTGGCAACCTCATCCTCAAACAGCTTCATGCGGTGCACGATGACATGGGGCCTGTCCAGGTGGGCTGCACCTTCGGGGCGGATGAGGTGGTAATCGTCAAAGGCCTCGTCCTGGCGCCGCTGCGGCAGCGAATGCAGCTCCGCAGCCGTCACGTGCGAGGCTGCACACAGCTCGTTGACCTCGATGAAGGGCCGAACCCGAACGCTTAAGGGGAACGCCGTCGTCGTGCCTTCCACCCTGATGCCCCGGCCACGGTATGTCAGCGACCCGTGCCGCCAGCGGCGCGGGGAGACTCCGGCAACCGAAGCGTCAACAAGAGTGAAGGGGCGTCCCCGGAGTTCCTCCGGCAGCGGGTGTGGGGTCTTCATCGATCCATGAGAGCAGAATCCGGACGACACCCGCAGAAGTTATCCACACCCTCCATCCATTGCTGAGCAGATGTCGTTTTGGCGCGTGAAAACGACAAGTTCTCAGCAATCGGCGGGTGGGCCCACGCCGCCAGGGTTCCCTGGCCGAGCTTGCGAGGCGAGTGTGGCGGTGGGGCTAGTCTTCGCTGTGGAGCTCGCGCTGTCGGGCGCTGAGCAGCTCGATCTCGGGCCGGCCGGCCACAAAGCGTTCGACGGCGGCCAGCACCTCCATGAGGTGTGGCCGGTCCGCCGCCACCAGGCCGACGCCGAGCTGCGAGCGCCGGTACTGGCTGTGGTCCCCTACCTCGGCGACCGACACCTCAAAGCGGCGTTTGAGCTCGGCCAGGAGCGGCCTGACGACGGACCGTTTCTCCTTCAGGCTGTGAACGTCGCCAAGGAGGATGTCGAACTCGATCCAGCCAATCCACATGGGCTCCGGACCTTCCCTACTCGATGGTGAGCTCGCCCATCCGGTCCCACCCGTCGCCGTCGAGCTGCCGGCTGACGATCCTGGGGGTTTCGGCGAGGGCCTGCGGCATGTCCGCCATGGCCTTCTTGAAGTGGTCGCTGTTCACGTGGTCGCCGGCGGCGTCGTCCTTGAAGGCTTCCACGAGGACGTATTCGTTGGGATCGTCCAGGCTGCGGGACCAGTCGAACCAGAGGTTGCCGGGTTCCTTCCGGGTGGCTTCGGTGAAGTCCGCCACGAGGGCCGGCCAGCGCTCGGACCACTCGGGCTTGACCTTGAACTTGACGACGATAAAGATCACTGGGATTTTCCTTCCGCGGCGAGACTGCGTGCCCCTTCAATGTACCGGGAAGTAACGTAGCGCTGCGCCGCACGGGTCACCACGCCGCCGGCCGCGTAGAACCAGTTGGCAGGCCTGCTGAACGCCCGGATCCGCAGCCATACTTCACCCTGGCTGTTGATCTCCACTTCAAAGGACTCCTCCCCTCGGGCAGGGTGTCCGGGCAGCGTCCCGTAGCCAAAACCCGCCGATTGCGGCACGCCGTCCGGCGTCGGCTCATGGACCCACACCACCTGGCAGGGGGCCGGCAGGCGGAAGGGCCCGACGCCGAATCCGCTCACCACGCGTGCGCCGGGGACCGCCTTTGGCGTGTCCGCGCGGACGCGCAGACCTGCCCGCCGCTGCAGCTCCCAGGCCAGGATGCCGTCCGCCACGCGACGGTAAACGTCCAGTCCGGTCCCCAGGCGTGTCTCCTCAAGGACACGGCCGTATCCTTCGGGAGCGCTGCCCTGTTCCGTGCCTCCCACTCCCGGGTAGTCCAGCCTGGCCGCGGCCCTGTCAGTCAATGCTGCCTTCCTTCCCGAGGCGCGCCCACCCCAGTTGTTCCTGCTGCTTCCCGCTCAATCCTGACACCACAAGGTCGTAGGAGTCCTCCACCATGTCCCTGACCATCCCGTCCGGCAACGAACCGTCGAGGCGGACACCGTTCCAATGGGTCTTGTTCATGTGCCATGCGCCGGTAATCGCCGGGTGCACCGCCCGCAGCTGCACGGCAAGGGCCGGTTCGCACTTCAGGTTCACGTAAAAGTCGTCCTCATCCATGGATGACACGCAAACAGCTTGGCCTCATGGCGGGTGCCGCCGGCAATGTGGGCCCGGACCTTGAAGACCGATGTTTCCGGTCCGAACGGAAAATCCTCGTAGGCTCCCGGAAACGAAAGGCAGATCGTCCGCAGCGCGTTTGGGTCCATGAAGGAAGCCTATAAAGCAGGCCTGCACGGTGCTAGTCTGCGAGGATGTCACGCGACCAGGGAGCCATACCTGTTCTGGATCTGAGTACCGCACGGCAGCCCTACGGGCCCTTCAGCCCGGAGTTCATCGAGCAGCTGCGGCATGCCACCCACGATGTGGGCTTCTTCCAAATTACCGGCTACGGGGGCCGCCCTGGCCAGGCAGAAGAGCTGCTGGACCTCCTCAGGCGCTTCTTCAACCTGCCGATTGAGGAGCGGATGAAGCTGGACAACCGGCTGTCCCCGCACTTCCGCGGCTACACCCGGATGGGCACCGAAATGACCCAGGGCCGGGCGGATGCGAGGGAGCAGATCGACTACTCCCCCGAACGTGAGCCGGTGAAGGACTATCCGGAGGACCAGCCCTACTGGCTGCTGCAGGGGCCCAACCTCTGGCCGGACGAGGCGTTCCCCGGGCTCAGGCCTGCCGCCATGGAGTGGGCCGAACTCATGTCGGAGGTAGGGATGGAGCTGCTGCGGGCCATCGCGGTGTCGCTGCAGCTGCCGGAGGACTACTTCGATGAACCGTTCCGGGACACCCCGGCGTGGATGGGCAAGCTGGTGCACTACGTGGGCGGCGTGGTGGAAGCCGCCGGTGACCAGGGTGTCGGTTCGCACGCCGACTACGGGTTCGTGACCCTCCTGCTCCAGGACGGCGTGGGCGGCCTGGAAGTACTGCCGCCCGGCACCAGCCAGTGGTTGCCCGTGGAGCCCCTTCCGGGAGCCCTGGTGGTGAACCTCGGCGAGATGCTGGAGGTAGCCACGGAGGGATACCTCGCAGCCACTGTCCACCGCGTCCAGGCCCCGCCGCCGGGCGTGGACCGCTACTCGGTACCGTTCTTCTGGTCGCCCCGGCTCGATGCGGTCATCGAACCGGTTCCGCTGGCTTCCGGGCTGAAGGCGGCGGCCCGGGGCATCACGGACGATCCCGCCAACCCGCTGCTGGCTTCCTTCGGCATGAACATGCTCAAGGGCCGCATGCGCGCACACCCTGACGTCACGGAGCGGCACTATCCTCACTTGTTGCAGGGCCGGAGCTGATTAACTGCCGGAGCCGCTGAAGCTCTACAGGTTGTACTTCCAGGCGAGCTGCGCCGGGCAGGCGTTCATCACCACGTCGAGGCCGGCCGCCTTGGCGCGCTCCGCCGCCGCCTCATCGATGACGCCCAGCTGCAGCCAGACGGCTTTGGCCCCCACGGCAATGGCCTGGTCGACCACGCTGCCCACCTTCTGCGAATTCACAAAGCAATCCACGACGTCGATGGGCTGCTTTTCCGCCGGGATGCCGGCCAGCGTGCGGTACCCGGTTTCGCCGTGGACAGCATCGCCGGGCAGGTTGACGGGAATGATGTCCATGCCAAGCTTGTCGCGGATAAAGAGCGAAACATCGTAGGCTGCGCGCCACTCATTGGTGGTGAGGCCGACGATGGCCCAGCGGCCCTTGGTTCGCATGAGGCGTTCAATGACTGCAGGATCGTTCGTGTGGCCCATGGGATCAGCCTACGCGCCATGCCCGGGCTCGTGGAGTGTCGAATAAAAGAACGATCTCCATTCGCTGACGGACGCGTGAACGAATATTACGCGGCAGACGCGAGAGTTTGCTCTCGCCGATTCATTGCTGTGTAGTGGTCTTTGACCATCCCGAGCGGCCGAGAGACCTGGATCGATGACGCCGCAGCAACCCTGGTCGCCGGACGCGCCCCAACGCCCCGGCGATAGCAAGGACCGCAGCCGCGGGTATCCGGAACTGACCACTCCGGACGGCTGGCTCCGTAGGGTGCTACTGCCAGGACCGATGGAGTGATCCTATGACCGCAGTTTTGTCGCCCCTGCCAGCCGGGGCGGGCACCGCCCACGCGCCAGCCCTTCCGGTGTCCTTCCGGGGCCTGCGCCGCACATTCGGTACCGGTTCCGCTGCCCACACCGTCCTGCGGGACGTGACCTTCGATGTGGCAGCGGGAGAGGTGCTGGCCATCCTGGGACCCTCCGGTTGCGGAAAGTCCACCCTCCTGCGCGCCACCGCCGGCCTGGATTATCCAAGCGCGGGGTCGGTAGTCATCGAGGACACCCCCGTGCATGGCATCGATCCCCGGTGCGCCTTCGCCTTCCAGGAGCCCCGGCTGCTTCCCTGGCATACCCTGCAGGCCAACGTCGCCATCGGACTGCCTGCCGGAACCAGCGCGAAAGAAGGCAAAGCCAAGGTGGCGCGGCTCCTGGAACTCGTGGGGCTCCAGGACTTCGCCAAACATCGTCCCCGCGAGGTGTCCGGCGGCATGGCGCAGCGCACGTCGCTTGCCCGGGCCCTGGCCCGGAACCCCGGGGTCCTGCTGCTCGACGAACCCTTCGGCGCGCTGGACGCCCTCACCCGCATCAAGATGCAGGACCTGCTCCTGGACATCCACCGGGAAGAGCCCACCACCGTCCTGCTGGTGACCCATGACGTTGACGAAGCCCTTCAGCTCGCCGACCGCATCATCGTCCTGGGTCCCGACGCCGCCGGCGCAGGCGCCACCATCGTCAGGACCATCAAGGTGCCCGGCAGCCGGCCGCGAGAGCGTGCCTCCGCGGAACTCGCGCACCTGCGCAGTTCGCTGCTTGAGACGCTGGGCGTCGACGGGCACTAAGCGCCCCTGACACCTCCGGGACCGCCACCGCCCCCGGTTGGTGCCTGCCGCCGTCGTACTTCACGCTCCACTCCCCGGCACCCGGCCGGCCGCTTCTTCTCCGCACCGTTCCATCACCCGCTTCCAAAGGAAACCCATGCCGCACGCATTGCCCATCACCCGCCGTTCAATCCTTGGCGCAGCAGCCCTTGCTGCCTCCGCGGTCCTGGCACTCACAGGCTGCGTCGCCGGGGAAGGCTCCTCCGGCAGCGCGGCAGCGGCCGGTAGTAGCAAAGGCGGAACGCTCAACATCGACTTCGCCACCTACAACCCGCTGAGCCTGGTCATCAAGAAGCAGGGCTGGCTCGAGGCCAGCCTCAAAGACCAGGGCGTCACCGTGAACTGGGTTCAGTCCGCAGGCTCCAACAAAGCCAACGAAGCCCTCCGCTCCGGCGCCATCGACGTAGGTTCCACCGCCGGATCCGCAGCGCTGCTGGCCCGGGCCAACGGCTCGGAAATCAAGACCATCGACATCTACTCCCAGCCCGAGTGGGCGGCCCTGGTGGCACCCGCCGGCTCGGACATCTCCTCCGTGGCCGACCTCAAGGGCAAGTCCGTGGCCGCCACCAAGGGCACCGACCCCTATTTCTTCCTGCTCCAGGCACTCGAGCAGGCCGGCCTCAAGCCCGGTGACGTGACCGTCCAGAACCTGCAGCACGCGGACGGCCGCACCGCCCTGGAAAACGGCTCGGTCCAGGCCTGGTCCGGGCTGGACCCCATCATGGCCGGGGCGGAGCAGAAGGGCGCCAAGCTGTTCTACCGCAACCTGGACTTCAACACCTACGGCTTCCTGAACGCCACCGAATCGTTCCTCAAGAACAAACCTGAGCTGGCCCAGGCCGTGGTGAACGCCTATGAAAAGGCGCGCGCATGGGCGGCGCAGAACCCGGACCAGACCGCCCAGATCCTGGCCGACGTAGCCGGACTGGACCTCGCCGTGGCTAAGACCGTGGTTTTGGAGCGAAGCAACCTGGACGTGGACCCCGCGCCCGGTGACGCGCAGCGCAAAGTATTGGAGAAGATCGGCCCCACCTTCGTGGAAACAGGTGACGTCAAAACGCAGAAGCAGATTGACGACGCCGTGGGCTCCCTTCTCGACGACTCGCTGGTGAAGAAGGCTGATCCGTCAGCCATCAAGGCCTCCTGATGAGCTACCCAGGAGAGCCGAAGACCACCAGCGGCAGTGTTGCGGACAGGCGTGCTGCAGCCGCCGCCGCAACCGCGGCAGACGCCGCCCAGACGGGCGCCGCTACGGCATCCGCTCCGGCACCGGGATGGTCTCCCGCCGGAGTCCGTTCCAGGAACTGGGCGCGTCTGCCCCTTGGCCTCATCATTCCCGTTGCGCTGCTGGCAGCATGGCAGGTGGCCTCCACGAACGGTATGTTCACCGTGGTCCAGCTGCCTCCGCCCGCCATGGTGCTGGCTGCTGCCGGCGAGCTCGTGGAACGCGGCGAGCTGGGCACCCACATCGCCATCTCCACCCAGCGGGTCCTCATCGGGTTCCTGGTGGGAGCCGTCCTGGGCCTGGTCGTGGGCGCCACCGTGGGCCTGTCCAAACTGGCCGACGCCCTGCTGGCACCCACCATCGGCGCACTGCGCGCGGTGCCGTCGCTCGCCTGGGTGCCGCTGCTGATCCTGTGGATGAAGATCGGCGAGGACTCCAAGGTCACCCTCATCATCATCGGCGCGTTCTTCCCGGTGTTCACCACCGTGTCCCTGGCACTGCGCCACGTGGACCGGAACCTGGTGGAAGCCGCCCGCGCTTTCGGCCTGAAGGGGGTGCGGCTGCTGACCACCGTGCAGCTTCCCGCGGTGGTCCCCGCAGTGTTCTCGGGGCTGCGCCTGGCCCTGGCCCAGGCCTGGCTTTTCCTGGTGGCCGCTGAGCTGATCGCTTCCTCCATGGGCCTGGGCTTCCTATTGATCGACTCGCAAAACAACGGCCGAACTGACCGGCTGCTCCTGGCCATCGTGATGCTCGCCGTCATTGGAAAAATTACCGATGCCCTGCTGGGCCTGGCTGAAAAATGGGCGGTGAAACGATGGGCTTAAGCGCCGCTGAAACGATGGACCTGAACGCGGGGGTCCACCCTGACAATGTTGCCTTTTGGGAGCAGCAGGCGCTGCGTCTGGACTGGGACACACCGTGGCACACGGCGCACCGCTGGCTTCCGGCAGACCCGGAGGCTGCCCGCGGCCCGGAGATCACCTGGTTCGAGGGCGGCACGCTCAACGTCGCCGCCAACTGCGTGGACCGCCACGTGGCGGCCGGCCGCGGCGCCAAGGTGGCCCTCCACTTCGAAGGTGAGCCGGGCGACCGCAGGTCCATCACGTACGCCGAACTCCAGCGCGAGGTGGCCAAAGCCGCCAATGCGCTCCTGGCCCTGGGCATCACCAAGGGTGACCGCGTGGTCATCTACCTCCCGGTCATCCCCGAGACAGTCATCATCACGCTCGCCGTGGCCCGGATCGGCGCGATCCACTCCCTGGTGTTCGGCGGTTTCTCGGCCGAAGCGCTGAAGTTCCGGGTAGAGGACACCGGCGCCAAGCTCCTGGTCACCACCGACGGCCAGTTCCGCCGCGGCGTGGCCGTTCCCGTGAAGGACAACGCGGACGCCGCCGTCGCCGGGGACAACGCCATCGAGCACATCCTGGTGGTCAACCGCACCACCCCTGCCAACGGCCTGGCCGCCGTCTCCATGACCGCAGGCCGCGACGTGTGGTGGCATGACGTCGTCGGAAACGCCCCGGACGTCCACGAGCCGGAGGCGTTTGACGCCGAGACGCCGCTGTTCATCATGTACACGTCCGGCACCACCGGAAAGCCCAAGGGGCTGGTGCACACCTCCGGCGGCTACCTGACGCAGGCTTCGTGGAGCTTCGAGCACCTGTTCAGCAACCCGGATCCGGCCCTCCGCGACCACGACGTGCACTGGTGCACGGCCGACCTCGCCTGGGTCACGGCCCACACCTACGAAATCTACGGCCCGCTGTCCAACGGCGTGACGCAGGTGATCTTCGAAGGCACTCCCAACACCCCGCACCCGGGCCGGCATTTTGAGGTCATCGAACGCTACGGCGTAACCCAGTACTACACGGCACCCACCCTGGTCCGGTCCCTCATGGGCTGGTTCCCGGACGGCGTCCCGGACACCTACGACCTGTCCTCCATCCGCCTGCTGGGGACCGTGGGGGAAGCGGTCAACCCCGAGGCCTGGCGCTGGCTGCGGAACAACGTGGGCGCCGGCACTGCACCGGTGGTGGACACGTGGTGGCAGTCCGAAACCGGGGCCACCATCCTCTCCCCCGCGCCGACGGACAGCAGCTTCAAGCCCGGCTGCGCCGCCCGTCCCCTGCCGGGAGTCAGCACCAGGATCGTGGACGACGGCGGCAACACCGTTGCGCCGGGCGTACAGGGAAACATCGTGGTTGACTCCCCCGGACCCGCCATCGCCCGCACCGTCTGGGGCAACCCGCGCCGCTACTTCGACTCCTACTGGAGCAAGTACGCGGACCAGGGCTGGTTCCTCGCAGGCGACGGCGCCAAGTACGACGCCGACGGCGACATCTGGATCCTGGGCCGCGTGGATGACACCCTGAACGTCTCCGGCCACCTGCTCTCCACCATCGAGATCGAGTCCGCCCTGGTGTCGCACCCGGACGTGGTGGAGGCCGGCGTCTGCCCGGTGGCGGATCCGAAGACCGGCCACGCGGTGGTGGCCTTCGTCGTGCTGAAGGCCGGGGCCCCGGCTGACTGTATCGACGAGCTCCGCAACCACGTGGCCAAGGAGATCGGCCCCATCGCCAAGCCACGCGACGTCGTCGTGGTTCCCGATGTCCCCAAGACCCGCAGCGGCAAGATCATGCGCCGGCTGCTCACCCAGCTGTTCGAGGGAACTGCGCTGGGCGACACAACCTCCCTCCAGAACGAACCGGCCATCGCCGGTATCCAGGACGTCCTGCGCCAGCGGGCCCTACCGAAGGAAAATTCATGACCGAGATCAGCAACGTCGCACGACTCTCCGAACCGCTCAAGTTCGCCTACTGGGTGCCCAACGTCTCCGGCGGCCTGGTGGTATCCACCATCGAACAGCGCACCGGCTGGGACTTCGACTACAACAAAAAACTGGCGCGCATCGCCGAGGAGTCCGGCTTCGAATATGCCCTGACGCAGACGCGCTACGCCGCCTCCTACGGCGCGGACAAGCAGCACGAGGCGACGTCGTTCAGCCTGGCCCTGTTGGCCGCCACGGAGCGCCTGAAGGTCATCGCCGCGGTCCACCCGGGCATGTGGCACCCGGGCGTGCTGGCGAAGTACATCATCACCGCCGACCACATCTCCAACGGCCGTGCCGCCGTCAACATCGTCTCCGGCTGGCTGAAGAGCGAGTTCACCAACTTCGGCCTGGAGTGGCTGGAGCACGACGAGCGCTACGTCCGCACCGAGGAATTCATCAACGTCCTGCGCGGCCTGTGGACCGAAAAGGAGTACAGCCAGTCCGGCAAGTACTACAACATCACCGACTTCACCCTGAACCCCGCCCCGGTGGACGTCCCCGGCCGCGCCCACCCCGAGATCTTCTTCGGTGGAAACTCGACGGCGGCCCAGGCCACCGCGGGCCGCGTGGCGGACTGGTACTTCTCCAATGGCAAGGACCTTGAGGGTTTCAAGGACAACATCGCCGGCGTCGTCGCCTCTGCCGGCGAGGCCCGCCGCGGCACTGCCGGCCAGTTGGCCGCTCCCCGTTTCGGGCTGAACGGCTTCGTCATTGCGCGCGACTCGGAGAAGGAGGCCCGGGACACCCTGCGCGAGATCGTGGAAAAGGCGCACAAGCCCGCCGTCCAGGGGTTCCGGGACGCGGTGCAGGAGGCCGGTGCCGCCACCAAGGACGGCAAGGGCATGTGGGCGGATTCCACGTTCGAGGACCTGATCCAATACAACGACGGCTTCAAGACCCAGCTGATCGGCACCCCGGAGCAGATCGCCGAACGGATCGTCGAATACAAGAAGATCGGCGTGAACCTGTTCCTCACCTGCTACCTGCACTTCCAGGAGGAGGTGGCCGCATTCGGCCGGGACATCCTGCCGATCGTCCGGGAGCTTGAGGCGGACCTGGCCCGCAAGCACGGCACGGAACTCGACCTCTCAATCACTCCCGCCGCCCAGGCGGTGGCTGTCTGATGGCTGAGCGTACTTTCGGTTTCCGCACCCGCGCCCTGCACGCCGGCGGCACCCCTGACGCCGAACACGGCGCCCGTGCCGTTCCCATCTACCAGACCACGTCCTTCGTCTTCAAAGACACCAACGACGCCGCCAACCTGTTCGCACTGCAGAAGTACGGCAACATCTACTCCCGCATCGGCAACCCCACTGTCGCGGCGTTCGAGGAGCGCATCGCGTCCCTCGAGGGCGGCATCGGAGCGGTCGCGACGGCGTCGGGCATGGCAGCGGAGTTCATCACCTTCGCCGCCCTGACGCAGGCAGGCGACCACATCGTGGCAGCCTCCCAGCTGTACGGCGGCACGGTGACCCAGCTGGACGTGACCCTGCGCCGGTTCGGCGTGGACACCACGTTCGTGCCCGGAACCGACCCTGCCGACTACGCCGCGGCGGTCCGGGACAACACCAAGGCCATCTTCGTGGAGGTGGTGGCCAACCCGTCGTCGGAGGTCCAGGACCTGGCGGGGCTGGCAAAGGTGGCGCACGACGCCGGCATCCCCTTGGTCGTCGACGCCACCTTGAGCACGCCGTACCTGGTGCGGCCCATCGAGCACGGGGCGGACATCGTGATCCACTCCGCCACGAAGTTCCTGGGCGGCCACGGCACCACACTCGGTGGCGTGGTGGTGGAAAGCGGCCGGTTCAACTGGGGCAACGGCAAGTTCCCCACCATGACCGAGCCCGTGGCTTCCTACGGCAACGTCTCCTGGTGGGGCAACTTCGGTGAGTATGGCTTCCTCACCAAGCTGCGCAGCGAGCAGCTGCGCGACATCGGCCCGGCCCTCTCGGCGCAGTCGGCGTTCCAGCTGCTCCAGGGCGTTGAGACACTGCCGCAGCGGCTGGACGAGCACCTGAAGAACGCGCGGGCCGTGGCCGAGTGGCTGGAAAACGATGACAGGGTGGCTTACGTCAACTACTCCGGGTTGCCCTCCCACCCGCACTACGACAGGGCACGGAAGTACTTGCCGCTGGGCCCCGGGTCGGTCTTTTCGTTCGGGGTCAAGGGTGGGCGCGCCGCAGGGCAGAAGTTCATCGAGTCCCTGCAGCTGGCCTCCCACCTGGCCAACGTGGGTGACTCCCGGACCCTCGTCATCCACCCCGGCTCCACCACCCACCAGCAGCTCAGCGCAGCCCAGCTGGAATCCGCGGGCGTGCCGGAGGACCTGGTCCGCATCTCGGTGGGCCTCGAGGATATCGAGGACATCCTGTGGGATCTGGACCAGGCACTCACCGAAGCCTCCAACGCCGCGGCCCGGGACGCCGCCGTCGCCCAAGAACCCGCAGGCGCCTGCACGATCGGAGCAAACGCATGAGCACCGCCGAACGCACCTGGTCCGGCCCGTCGGCACCTGAGCGGCTGGCCCTGCTCCGGCAGGCGAAATCCATTGCCATTGTTGGAGCCTCTGACAAGCCGTCGCGGGCCAGCTACTTTGTGGCCACGTACCTGCTGTCCTCCACCCGCTACAAGGTGTATTTCGTGAACCCGGTGGTCAAGGAGATCCTGGGCCAGCCCACGTATGCGTCCCTGGCGGACCTGCCGGAGAGCCCGGACATCGTCGACGTGTTCCGCAAGCATGACGACCTTCCGGGCGTCCTGGACGAGGCCGTGGCCGCCGGTGCCAAAACACTCTGGCTGCAACTGGGTTCCTGGCACGAAGGCGTCGCTGCAGGCGCGGAAGCCGCGGGGCTCAACGTGGTGATGGACCGCTGCGTGAAGATCGAGCACGCGCGCTTCCACGGCGGACTCCACCTGGCCGGCTTCGATACCGGCGTGATTTCCTCCAAGCGCCAGGTCATGGCCTGACCGCGACTGCATGAGGCGACAGCGGGTCCGTCCGACGGGCCCGCTGTTGCTGTGTTTCGGCTATTTCGCCGGAGACGTGGGCTTGGGCCCGGCTCCCTGTCCTGCCGCCTGGGAGCCTGTTTGGCCCTGTCCCGGCATTGCGTTGGCCGCGGAGCCCGGCGCCTTTAGTGCCTCGGCGGCTGCATCCCCGGCTGACGGCCCGGTGCTGGCCGCCGGGAGTCCGGCCTTCGGCGGCCCGGAAGCCCCTTGCCCTGCCGGCATCCCGTCCGTCGCGGCGCCGGGATTCTCCTTGCCCCTGCCAAGTCCATTGCCCTGCAAAGAAGTCCCGGGAGCCGCGGGCGTGCACGCTTCGGCGCCGGCCTCGTGTTTGACCGGGCCGACGCACGGCGGGAACCCGGTGTGCGCCCGTCCCGTGTGGCGGGAGGAGCCGGCAGGATCCCGAAGGAGGCTGGAGGCAAGGTTTGCGGCATCGGCGGGCCCACCGGGTGCAGGTGAGCCGGCAGCGGCAAGGTCCCCGTCGGAAGCCACCTGGGGGCCCCGATAGCTGTAACCGGCGGCGGACGGTTCCCCCGCTGTACCGTTCCAGGGCGCCCAATCCTCCAGCAGGTGCTCCACGGGGCTGGTTCCGGAAGTGCTGGAGCTGGCGGCTACCCCGCCCACACCCAGCCCCATCCCGGCCACCAGCACCAGGCCCAGCGCGGTGGGGCGGTGCCGCCGGCGGCGGCGGCGGGCCAGTTCGTCCCCAGGCAGCGCATCGGGCTGTCCAGTGGCCTGTACACCGGGCTGTTCCGGCACCTCTTCAGCTGCCTGTTCAGCTGCTTCCCCGCCCGGTTCCCCTGCCGTGAGCAGTGCGGCAAGCTCACCGCTGGGTTCCGGCGCGGGCAGCGAAGCCAGGGTGCCCAGCGACAGCAGGGCGTTGCGAAGGTCCGCATCCAGCTGGCAGCCGGCGTCCAGCAGCATGTCATCAACAAGGGCGGCGCGGTTTTCCGGGGCGGGTGTCATGGCGCTAGGTACTCCTTCACTGCGGCGAGTTCCCGGAGTTTCAACAATGCGCGCCGCTGAAGCTGCTTCACCGAACCGGCGCTCTTTTCCATGGTCTCGGCCGTCTGTTCCACTGTGAGGCCTCCCACCAGGCGCAGCGACAGGACGTCCCGCTGGTCCTGCGGCAGACCATCCAGCAGCGTCAGGACCTCCTGGGGCGAAATGCGCTGCAGGGCTTCCTTTTCCGCTGAGGTGTCTACCCGCTGGTCGAGCTCGGGCTCGAAGGGCAGCTTGACCGGGGTCCGGCTTTGCCGCCGGTGGTCATCCACCATGCGGGCGTGGGCAACGGAGAAGATAAAAGTCCGCAGGCCGGATTCGCCGCCGTGCACGGTGTGGAGGCGGGGCAGCACGGAAAGGAACACTTCCTGCATGGCGGCCTCCGGATCCTCGACTCCCCGGGCTGTGAGGTAGCCCAGCACCTGTGATGCGTAGGTCTTGTAGACAAGGCTGAAGGCGGCAGTCCCGGAAAGCGGCTGGTCCGGAGCCTCGTCTGTCTGTGCATCGGTCACTGACGTAGTGCTTTCCGTCAAAGAAGGGTGTTGGCAAGGCGGGCGCTCAGTACATCCGGAACGCTGCCCTTACTTTACCCTCAGGTAACCACCCCGCCGGAACCGCCACGACGCCGGCAACAGGGCCGGTGCCGGGCCAGGCGGGTGCAGCCACCCTTGCGGAAAGACAAAAGAGCCGGCCTGGAACGTGATGGGGGACAGGTTCCAGACCGGCACTTCATAGGGGTAATCGCCGGGGACCCCCAAAGGGTTACGCGCTTTCAAAAAAACTTGTGAGAATTTCCTTCCCCGCCTGTCAGCGGGCTGCTGCCCTGGTCCACCGGGGTGCCGTGGCATGCCGGCGCGGCGCATTGGCCAGCGCAAAGGCGTGCCGCGTGGAGGGCGCGCGTTCTTCTCCGCACACGGGCACGACGGCGGCGGGCAGCCCGGCCGGAACAGCGGCAGCAGCCGCAGCGGGTTCAGCCGCGGGACGGGCTACGGTTCCGGCGGGACACAGGTCGGTGACCAGGCCCGTGCCGGCACATTCACGCACCGCGGCGATCCCTGCCGCCACAGCGGCCTTGTCCTCGAAGGGGCCGGAGACGGCGATAACGGCCCCGTCCGGAGCCAGGAGACGGAACCGGAAAAACGAATCAGCGTCGACGAATGCTTCAAATTTTCCGGCCATGACGATCCTTCCTTGGGCACCAGGTTGTACAGACGAGTCTGGCCGTGGCACCGGAAACCTCACAAGACCATGCGCGTTAAGCCTGTGTAAATTCGCTGTCCGCCACCAAAAGAGAAGCGGCAGGCCACCTGCGAAAGGTGGCCTGCCGCCGTCGTCATGCCTGCTCCGGGAGGGCGCGTCAGTCGTTGATGAGGTCGTTCACCACGATGGTCTGGTCGCGGTCCGGGCCAACGCCGATCGCGGAGAACCGGGTTCCGGAGAGCTTCTCCAGCGCCAGCACGTAGTTGCGGGCATTCTCGGGGAGGTCCGCCAGCGTCCGGGCTCCCGTGATGTCCTCGGTCCAGCCGTCAAAGTACTCGAAGATCGGCTTCGCGTGGTGGAACTCGGTCTGCGTCATGGGCATCTCGTCATGCCGGACACCGTCGACGTCGTAGGCCACGCACACCGGGATCTGCTCGATGCCGGTCAGGACGTCCAGCTTGGTGACGAAGTAGTCCGTGAAACCGTTCACGCGGGAAGCGTGCCGCGCCAGGACGGCGTCGTACCAGCCGCAGCGGCGCGGGCGGCCGGTGTTGACGCCGAATTCGCCGCCGGTCTTCTGCAGGTACATGCCCATCTCATCGAAAAGTTCGGTGGGGAACGGGCCGGCACCAACGCGGGTGGTGTAGGCCTTGATGATGCCGATGGAACGCGAAATCCGGGTGGGGCCGATGCCGGAACCCACCGAGGCGCCCCCGGCGGTGGGGTTGGAAGAGGTCACGAACGGGTAGGTGCCGTGGTCCACGTCCAGGAACGTTGCCTGGCCGCCCTCCATCAGGACTACCTTGCCCTCGTCCAGCGCCGAGTTAAGGACCAGGGTGCTGTCGATGACCAGCGGGCGGAGCCGCTCGGCGAAGGACAGGAAGTACTCCACGATCTCGTCAACCACAACGCTGCGGCGGTTGTAGACCTTGACCAGGAGTTCGTTCTTCTGGCGCAGCGAGCCTTCCACCTTCTGGCGCAGGATCGATTCGTCGAAGACGTCCTGGACGCGGATGCCCAGCCGGGCCACCTTGTCCATGTAGGCGGGGCCGATGCCGCGGCCGGTGGTGCCAATGGCACGGCTGCCCAGGAAGCGCTCGGTCACCTTGTCCAGCACCTGGTGGTACGGGGCCACCAGGTGGGCGTTGGCGGAGACCCGCAGTTTTGAGGTGTCGGCGCCGCGCGCCTGGAGTCCGTCGATTTCCTGGAAGAGTGCCTCCAGGTTCACCACGCAGCCGTTGCCGATGATGGGAACGGCGTTGGGGCTGAGAATGCCTGCCGGCAGCAGCTTGAGTTCGTACTTTTCACCGCCTACGACGACGGTGTGCCCGGCGTTGTTGCCGCCGTTGGGCTTGACGACGTAGTCAACACGGCCGCCCAGCAGGTCGGTGGCCTTGCCTTTTCCTTCGTCGCCCCACTGGGCTCCTACGATCACAATTGCTGGCATGGGATCCTCCCCCATTCGTTCGGACTGCCCGGGCCGGCCACCAGGTGGCGGGCCCATGCAGCGCCGTTCATGAGAATGCCCCGAACATACCGGCCTTCGCACAGCCGCAGCACGGCGCAGCGAAGCAAGAGTTCCGGGGCTCTTACCACCCAAGTTTAGCCGATGGGGCACTTTGTCCACTGTTGTGGCCCGCCGCCTATTCGTCCTCCGCCTCCCCGGCGGGCCGGGACGTCTGTTCGGCGAGCCTGTTCCAGAAGGAGGTGTCGGCGTCGGCAATGGACCCGTCCGCGATGGCCGCGGCCGTGGAGGTCAGCGTGGTGACGGTCTGCTTGATCAGGTAGCCGTTGCTGCGCTGTCCGAGTGCATAGCCGTCCAAATAGTGGTCCGACATGCCGCGCATCTCGAAGAGCAGGGTGGCGATGCCGTACTCCACGGAGATGCCGTTGCGGCTGATGGTTTCGGCACTGCCGCCCTGGTACTTGCCCAGGTGTCCCCAGCCGGTGGAGTCGACGTTGTTGAACACCACGGCGCCGAGCTGCTTGGATTTTTCGACGACGGCGGGGTCGGCGTTGGGGGTGGTGGGGTACAGGATGGAGCCCGACACCAGCTTGCCGTCACGCTCGGCCCGGGTTCCCTGGTGGTGCAGGTCGATCATGTAGTCGATCCGGTATTTGCGCATGACGTTGTTGTGCAGCGCCTGGGTCTCCGGCTGGACCTTGGCCACGTGGTCGCGGTTCAGGTCCACACCCTCGGCGTTGTAGCGGGTGAGGTGCCGGTCCCCCTTTGCGAGGTAATTGTCCAGGGAGAAGTTCACGTCGCCCATGGCGCCGTCCGCATTGAGCATGGGCACCACCAGGATGTTCACGCCTTTGAGGATGTCCGCGGATTTGCCGGTCCCCAGGTGCTTGATGAACTCCATGGCGCCCTCGGTGGTGAGCTGCTCGTTGCCGTGCTGCTGGGTCAGGTACAGGATGGTGGGCTTGGCGGGGTCCGAAATGTACTTGACCAAGTGGATGTCGCGCCCCTTGACCGTCTGCCCGATGACCTCCAGCTCCATTGCCGGCTGGCGGGCATCCTGGTCCTTCAGGAACGAGACCATCTGTTCGTACGTGGCGAGCTTGGACGTGGTGATCTGGCCGTTGCCGTCGTAGGTGGGGCCTTCGCCCACAGCGTGTGCCAGCGGGGCAGGTCCTGCTACGACGGCCAGCGCCAGGGCTCCGGAGACGGCGAGGGTCCTGAAATTTGCCAGGGGTTTCTTCACAGTGCGTTACCTCTTTCGAGTGCATCGGGGTGCCGTTAGCCAGCTTCGTCGCGGCGGCGGCATGTGACCTCAGCCAACCAAGCTTAACGAAACCTGTCAATAACCTGAACAAAAGCTGTAAGTATGCTGCTGCCCGCTGGGAAACGGCAGGAAAGCCGCCGGGCAGCCCGTCGCGACATAAAGCGGAGCAGACTTGCCCCGGGGCAGGCATCTGGATTTATGTGAGAGTGAACCATCCGGAGCGGCCGAGAGACCTGGCTCGATGACGCCGCAGCAACCACGGTCCAGCAGGATTCCTGCCGGCCGAAGGTGCTACTGCCAGGACCGATGGAAAGGAAGATTCCAGCATGTCCCTGAACACCGACCACATCCGCGTCACCCACGCGGGATCCTTGCCCCGCACCCCCGAACTCATCGCGGCCAACGCAGCCAAGGAAAGCGACGGCGTCACCCCTGAATTCCTGGAACTCCTGGAGGCCTCCGTGGTGGAGGTGGTCCAGCGCCAGAAGGACCTCGGCATCGACATCCCCAACGACGGCGAATACGGGCACACGATGTCCAGCTCCGTGGACTACGGCGCCTGGTGGAACTACTCCTTTGCACGGCTGGGCGGCCTGGAGCCAACCAACGTGGACCGCTGGGCCGATGCCCAGGTGCACCGCTCCTCGCCCGGCAACATTGTCCTGACCTCATTCCCCGACCGGCGCGACCGGCAGGCGTTTAACGAGGCCTACAACGACCCCTCCTCGGGCATCCTGTCCCACCGCAAGAGCGTGACCCAGCCCAAGATCGCCGGACCCCTGACCTACACGGGCCAGGACCTGGTGGCATCGGACATCAGGAACCTGAAGACCGGCCTCGCAGCCGCCGGGTTGTCGGACGGCTTCGTAGCATCCCTCTCCCCCGGCTCCTGCGCCCGCGTGGCCAACGAGTACTACAAGTCGGATGAGGAACTTGTCTACGCCTGCGCCGATGCCATGCGGGAGGAGTACAAGGCGATCATCGATGCCGGCCTCACCGTGCAGCTCGATGATCCGTCCCTGGCCGAGAGCTGGGACCAGATCAATCCCGAGCCCAGCCTGGAGGACTACCTGAAGTTCATCCAGCTGCGCGTCGAGGCCACCAACTGGGCCCTCCGCGACCTGCCCCAGGAACAGATCCGGCTGCACGTCTGCTGGGGTTCCTGGCACGGTCCGCACACCACGGACATCCCCTTCGCCGACATCATCGGATCGGTGCTGCAGGTGAACGCCGGCGCCTACTCCTTCGAGGCAGCCAACGTCCGCCACGAACACGAATGGCGGGTATGGGAGGACACCAAGCTCCCCGAGGGCAAGGTGATCATCCCGGGCATCGTCTCGCACGCCACCAACGTGGTGGAACACCCGGACTTGGTGGCAGACCGCATTGTCCGCTTTGCCGACGTCGTGGGCCGTGAGAATGTCATCGCCTCCACCGACTGCGGCCTGGGCGGCCGGGTCCACCCGCAGATCGCCTTCGCCAAGCTGGAGGCCCTCGGCGAGGGCGCCCGCCGGGCCACCAGCCGCCTCTGGTAGCTGCAAGAGGCGACG
Source organism: Pseudarthrobacter sp. 902506025 (assembly GCF_040702325.1). Classification (NCBI taxonomy): domain Bacteria; kingdom Bacillati; phylum Actinomycetota; class Actinomycetes; order Micrococcales; family Micrococcaceae; genus Pseudarthrobacter; species Pseudarthrobacter sp. 902506025. Next base: position 92,262 of record NZ_JBFBKW010000007.1, on the reverse strand, counting down.
CGGGAACCCGCCGGTTCCGTGCCCTGGCTGAGTCAGGTGCACGGGACCGGCGTTTCGTTTCCCGGGGCTTGCTAAACTGGGTAAGGCCGACCAGGAATCGGCCCACCCCAATCAACCGCCGCTGATGTGTCGCGCCCCCGCGTGCCCGTTTCCGTGGCGGCAGCAACGCCAATCCCCGCAGGAGAACCAGCACTTCATGACAGCCCTGGCACCCGAAACATTCCACGAACAGCTCATGAGCCGCCGCTACGACCCCAGCGTTGCTGCCGTTAACGAGCTCTGCGATTCCCTGCGGGAGACCAAGCCCGGAACCGTGGTCCCTTATGTGGATCCCATGCACGACGTGGAGGAATGCCGCATCATCAGCCTGTTCTCCAACATTGGCGAGGCGGACCCGTCCGGGTTCATCACGGCCGGGGACCAGGACGCCGCGACCCGCATGCTGGGACTGCAGTGGAAGCTGGGCCTGCGCCCCGAGTTCGTGATGCCGTGGAACGTCCACCCCTGGCACGTTCCCGGTGAGCCCAACGGCAAGTTCACTCCCGACCAGATCCAGGCAGGCCTGAAGCCGCTGCTGAAGTTCCTGGCCCTGGTGCCCCGTGCCTCCGTCATCGTGGCGCACGGAACCGAAGCCAACCGGTTGGCCAACGCACTCCTGAAGACCGAAGTTCCGCTGCTGTGGCGCCGTGGCCTGAAGACCTACAAGGTGCGCTCCCTGAGCGGCCGCGCCTTCGCCGGTTCCCCCGCTCGCCAGGAGGAGTACCTCGAGGACATGCGCGCGGCCTACGCCGACGCCATGGCACGCACCGGCATCGCCAAGCCTTAAGCGACCGACGGCGGGTGGTTACCTTTCCAGGAAAGGTAACCACCCGCCGTCGTTGTTTAAGCGCAAAGGACTAAAACTTGCCCTCGATCGCTGCCTTCGCCGTGGGGTCCGAGTCGTTGAGGAACTTTTCGATCCGCTCCGGCTCGTCAGCCTCGCCGATGGCAGAGGAAGCCCTGCCCAGGGAATAGAGGGCCCGCAGGAATCCGCGGTTGGGCTCGTGCTCCCACGGGATGGGCCCGACGCCGCGCCAGCCGTTGCGGCGCAGCGAGTCCAGGCCGCGGTGGTAGCCGACGCGGGAGTAGGCGTAGGAATCGATGATCCGGCCCTCCGCCCATGCTTCTTCGGCGAGCACAGCCCAGAGCAGCGAGGACGTGGGGTGCTTGGCCACCAGGTCCAATGCCTCGTGGCCGGCCTCCAACTGCCCGTGCACCTCGGTTTCGGCAGGCAGGAGCGTGGGCTCCGGCCCCATCAGGTTCCGGCGGAACTCGTCCGACATCTAGAAGGTCTTTCCGGCCGAACCGAGCTGCTTGGTGGCTTCCACCACGCGGGCTGCCAAGCCGGCTTCGGCGGAGGCGCCCCAGACGCGGGGGTCGTAGGTCTTCTTGTTGCCCACTTCGCCGTCAACCTTCAGGACGCCGTCGTAGTTCTTGAACATGTGGTCAGCCACCGGACGCGTGTAGGCGTACTGGGTGTCGGTGTCGATGTTCATCTTGATCACGCCGTAGGAAACGGCGTCGGCGATCTCCTGGTCGGAGGAGCCGGAGCCGCCGTGGAACACGAGGTCGAACGGGTTGTCCTTGCCGATCTTTGCACCCACCTGGGCCTGGATGTCCTTGAGGATCTCCGGGCGCAGCTTGACGCCGCCGGGCTTGTAGACGCCGTGCACGTTGCCGAACGTCAGGGCGGTGATGTAGCGGCCGTTTTCACCGGCGCCGAGGGCGTCGATGGTGGCCAGGGCGTCCTCGACCGTGGTGTAGAGCTTGTCGTTGATGGCGTTCTCCACGCCGTCTTCCTCGCCGCCGACGGTGCCGATCTCCACCTCGAGGATCATCTTGGCGGCAGCGGTGCGGGCCAGCAGGTCACGGGCGATCTTCAGGTTCTCCTGCAGGGTCTCTGCGGAGCCGTCCCACATGTGGGAGTTGAACAGCGGGTTGCGGCCGGCCTTGACTTCAGCCTCGGACGCTTCCAGCAGCGGCAGGACAAAGCCGTCCAGCTTGTCCTTGGGGCAGTGGTCCGTGTGCAGGGCGATGTTGACACCGTAGTTCTTGGCCACCTCGCGGGCGAAGGCAGCGAAGCCCAGGGAACCGGCCACCATGTCCTTGGTGGAGGCACCTGACCAGTAGGCGGCACCGCCGGTGGAAACCTGCACGATGCCGTCGGACTCTGCCTCGGCGAAGCCACGCAGTGCCGCGTTCAGCGTCTGCGAGGACGTGACGTTGACGGCGGGGAAGGCGAATCCGCCCGCCTTCGCGCGGTCGATCATCTCGGCGTAGATCTCTGGGGTTGCAATGGGCATGCTGGCTCCTCTGCTGAGTTTCGTCTGTGGGTGGATGACCCTCAAATAGACCGCTTACGGCTTGGCACCATCCTAGCCATTCCCGGGCTGCCAGGGTGTTTCGGGTCACCTGTCGGTAATACTCACACGTGCTGGTTGAAGACGTGCCGGCGGATCCAGGCGTGCATGGCTATAGCCGCGGCGGAGGCGGCGTTGATGGAGCGGGTGGAGCCGAACTGCTCGATGGACAGGGTGGCGGCGGCCGCCTGGTGGACTTCCGGGGTCAGGCCCGGGCCCTCCTGCCCGAACACCAGCACGCAGTCGCGCGGCAGTTCGTACGTCTCCAGGGGCACCGAGTCCGGGAAGATGTCGATCCCGATGATCGCCAGCCCCTCCCCCTGCGCCCACTGGACGAAGTCCTCCACGGTGGGGTGGTGGCGAACGTGCTGGTAGCGGTCGGTGACCATGGCGCCGCGCCGGTTCCACCGCCGTCGGCCGATGATGTGTACTTCCTTGGCGAGGAAGGCGTTGGCGGTGCGCACCACGGTGCCGATGTTCAGGTCGTGCTGCCAGTTTTCAATGGCCACGTGGAAGTTGTGCCGCCGGGAGTCCAGCTCCGCGACGATCGCCTCGTGCTTCCAGTAGCGGTATTTGTCCAGGACGTTGCGCCGGTCGCCGTCCGCCAGCAGGTCAGGGTCCCAGTGGTCGCCTTCCGGCAGTTCCCCTTCCCAGGGCCCGACGCCGACCTCCGCCTTTGCGGGTCCGGCCTCCCCGGGCTGGTGGTCGGGTTCGTCTGTCATGCCGGGCGTTTGGTTCACCCTTCAACACTAGACTGGACTCTTCGGGCAATCATCACAGGCGGAGGCAGGGCATGGCAGACGAGGACCAGGTAGCAGGCAACCCGGCGGTATACCGGAGCGGCCAGGAGATTGAGTGCTGGCTGACGGACATGGACGGCGTCCTGGTCCATGAAAACCAGCCCATCCCCGGGGCGGCTGAGCTGATCCAGCGCTGGGTGGACACCTCAAAGCGCTTCCTCGTGCTGACCAACAACTCCATCTTCACGCCCCGCGACCTCGCCGCACGCCTGCGCGCTTCCGGACTGGAGATCCCCGAGGAGAACATTTGGACCTCCGCCCTGGCCACCGCCCAGTTCCTGAAGGACCAGGTGTCTGCCGGTGGCTCGGAATCGGGCAACCGCGCCTACACCATCGGCGAAGCAGGGCTGACGACGGCGCTGCACGAGGCCGGCTTCATCCTCACCGACCAGAGCCCGGACTTCGTGGTCCTCGGCGAGACGCGCACGTACTCTTTTGAGGCAATCACCACGGCCATCCGCCTGATCCTGGCCGGTGCGCGGTTCATCGCCACCAACCCGGATGCCACCGGCCCCTCCAAGGACGGCCCCATGCCGGCCACGGGTGCCATCGCGGCCCTGATCACCAAGGCCACCGGCCGCGAACCGTACATTGTGGGCAAGCCGAACCCCATGATGTTCCGGTCGGCCATGAACCAGATCGATGCACACTCCGAGACCACCGCCATGATCGGTGACCGGATGGACACGGACATCATCGCCGGCATGGAGGCAGGCCTGCACACCGTCCTGGTCCTCAGCGGCATCACGCACAAGGACGACATCGCCGCGTACCCCTTCCGGCCCAACCAGGTGCTGAATTCGGTGGCGGACCTGAAGAACCAGATCTAGAAGATGCTGACCCGGGAGCCGCCCCGGGGCAGCGGGAAGTACTCGTCCAGCAGTTCCGTGACCAGGGGCCGGTAGATCTGCGGGTTCCAGCCGGGGCTGGCGTGGGCGGGCGCCGCACCCGTGGTCTGCAGGTTGCTGGAGACCATGTTGTCCTTGAACACCACCGCCCAGGTTTCGGCCGCGGTCTCATAGTCAACAGTGCCGTCTTTGGGGTTGCCGATATAGGCCATCTTGGCTGTTCCGAGGTGGCCGGCGAACTGGCTTCCCTCGAAGTGGTAGATGTAGGCGGACTCCGTTTGGACCAGGACGTTGGACGGGGCAATGGGTGAGAGCTGCTCCAGCGTCTGGTTCAGGATCTGGCGCCAGCTCCGTTCGTCCTTGTGGATGATCCGCTCCCCCAGTTCATACCCGCCGCGCAGGGTGGAGGGGAACCTGACGCCGCTCTCGTAGAGGAACACCACGCCGTCGAACCAGCTTTGGTCCAGGACGTCATGGGCGCTGTAGGGGCTGGAGTCCAGGAGGATGAACTGCACCTGGACGCCCTGCAGGGCCAGGAGCCGGGCCGCCACCTGGGTGGCGAGCATGCCGCCGAAGCTGTGCCCGTAAAAGAAGAGCTTGGTGATCTTCTCGGCAGTGATGTAGTCGGTGATCGCGTTGACCACCTCAGTGATGTTGAGCCCCAGGTTGGAATATCCGACGGCGGCGAGCCGGGCGCGCTTGTTCAGTGCGCCCCTGAGCGTGTTCAGGATCCACTGCGCTTCTTCCCAGCTGGTCTTGTACCCGGGGAACAGGAACCAGCTTGCGTCCGGGTAGTAGGCATCGGCGAAGTCGTCCGCAATGGTCAGGATCCTGGTAGTCCGGCGCTGCGACTGCACTTCACGGGTCATCAGCATGTCCGCCGCCAGCAGCCCGGAGGCGCCGGCCCCGGCCAGGAACGTACGCCGCGAAAAGCGTTTGAGGGCAGCCGCTTCCGCCAGCAGCCGGGCATCGGAGACCCCTCGCCGGCTCTGTGGATTAACTTCCCCCTCATACGGCACACTCCTACCGTAAGCCCCGGGAAAGTCACCACGGCAACCGCGGATGTTAACGTTCGGTGACGCTGAGCGTCAACTGGCGGCCTGCCCCTCCGTGGCCGGGAAGGGCGCCTGCGGTTCCTGCTGGCGGCGAAGGATCTCCAGGCCAATGTCGTTATAGCGGCCCAGCAGGTCAGCGCCGTCGGTGGCGTCCGGGTTATCCAGCAGGGCAAAAGCGGAGTCGCTGGCGTGCAGCAGTTCCTGCTCCGTGTATTCCGTCAGCGGACGGCCATACAGCCCTTCGATCCACATCACCGGCAACTGGGGGTACTCACCTGCGAACTCACCGCCGGGGAAAAGCTCCCTGATGTCATCATCCACCAGGAGCGGGCGGAGGCTGGAGGCGTCCCATTGTGCCCAGTCGTGCGCCGCGGGGGTGAGCTGAAGGGACACCCCGGCGGAGGGGACGCCCGGCAGGGACGTGGTGTCCATGGCGTTGAGGTCGCCGCGGAGACCTGCCAGCGCGGATGATTCGACAAGTTCAGCCTGCGAGAGATCGACGCAGATACGGCAGCGGATGCCCATCCTCCGGACGCGGCGGATGATGTGGACCAGTTCAGCACGGGAATCGTGGTGAAGGGCTCCCCGGACTTCAATCCGGACGATGTCCGCGGGGACATCAAGGTTAACGAGTGCGTCTAGCGCGCGGTCCATAGGTACTCCAAAAGAGGTTCTATGGCCGACGGCTCAACCTCCGCTAGCGTAACCCTCACCGGGCCTCCGCACAACCTGCCTTCAGGCCCGCCGACCCTGGCCGACTTTGCCCGGTTCCTGGTAGTGGGTACGCGCTCCGGCGGTGCCGCCCACCGAATCCACCAGCGACTTGGCGATGTCCCGGAGTTTGGTGTTGCTGTTGCTGGACGCCTCGGTGAGGATTTCGACGGCCGCTTCCTGGCTGCACCGGTTCTGCGCCATGACGATGCCGATGGCGATATCGATGATGGTCCTCGACTCCAGCGTGGCCCGCAGGTTCGTCGCACTGTCTGCGTGCAGCGAGAACCGGACAGCCAGCCGGAGTGCTTCGGAAATTTCCCGGGTGAAGTCCCGCGCCCTGTCCGCCGCCCGGCCGTCAAACTTGCGCGGGGCGTCGGAGTAAAGGTTCAGCGCGGCCTTGGCCTCCCCCTGCAGGTTGAACGGCAGCGACAGCACCGAACGCAACCCGTGGGAGGCAACGGCAGCCGCATAGTCCGGCCCCCACCGGTCCTCCTGCAAGAGGTCCGGTACGTAGACTTCGCGCTCTTCCTGCGCCGCGGACAAGCACGGACCCTGGGCGAGGGAATACTGGATTTCATCCACTTCCCGCGCCGTTTCGCTGCTCCAGCCGATGGTGGCTGCCTTGCGGTCGCGGAGCAGCGTGATGCCGCACAGGGCGTCGTCGCCGTCGCCTGCCATCTGGTGCGCGGAGAAGCGTGCCAACTCGTTGAGGAAGTCCTCGAAATCGGCGCTTTCCAGGATGAGGTTCTGGACTTGGTCCGTCGCGCTCAAAGGCTGTTGTGGGGGGAGCAAAATACAGGATCTCCAAGCAACTGAAAGGTGTTAACGCAAATAATAAATCAGCCACCAGCGGCGGGCCAACACCGGTCCCCCAGGTGTCCCGGAGCCGGCCGCCGGGGCCGGCCCCGTCACGGGACTAGTCCAGGCCCAGCTCGTCCTTGCCGAATGCGAACAGGTAGGGAACGCCGGTTTCGGCTTCGATCTTTTCCTTGGCGCCGGTATCGCGGTCCACGATCACGGCCACTGCCACGACGTTGCCGCCGGCTTTCCGGACGCCTTCCACTGCGGTCAGCGCGGAGCCGCCTGTGGTGGACGTGTCTTCCAGGACCAGCACCTTGCGGCCCTCAACGGACGGCCCTTCCACCTGGCGGCCCATGCCGTAGGACTTCTGGGCCTTCCGGACCACGAACGCGTCAACTGTCCGGCCGGCGTCAGCGGCAGCGTGCATCACTGCAGTGCCAACGGGGTCGGCACCCATGGTGAGCCCGCCGGCGCACTCGAAGTCGATGCCGGCGTCGTCCGCCAGTGCCAGCATTACCTGGCCCACCAGCTTTGACGCCTCATGGTGCAGGGTGATGCGGCGCAGGTCGATGTAGTAATCGGCCTCGGCTCCGCTGGAGAGGATCACCTTGCCGCGGACCACGGCAAGTTCCTTGATCAGTTCGAGCAGTCGGGCGCGGGCAGCCGCGGTGTCTACCGCAGTGTCAGTGGGCGAAGTCATGGCCCCAAGTTTAGTGGGTGGCGGGACGGTGAGCGGGCGGGCGAAGCCGGGCGCGTGCTCGGGGCGCGGCCCGATCGCAATGACCCGGGGCAGGACACGCTTGACCACGGGGTTGTGGCGGAGGATGAAGAAAAGCAGGCGCTGGATGGAGAACGGCTTCCGGTCCCCCACCCGGGCCAGCATGTCGCCGGACAGTGTGCCCGCGAAGAGCGGAACGAACACCACCCGGTGCATGACCCGCTGCACCGCCTGGACCAGCACCGTGGGCATGCGGCGGCGGCGCTGGATCGAAGCAAGGGTCCTGGTCCGCACGCGCCCTTGGCGCAAATCAGGGGCCAGGCGTTCCGCGGCTGCCACCGCGTCCTGGATGGCCAGGTTGATGCCCACCCCGCCCGCGGGGGACATCGCGTGCGCGGCGTCCCCAATGCAGAGAAAACCGTCGACGTACCAGCGCCGCAGCCGGTTCAGCCTGACGTCCAGCCAGTGCAGGTCCGCCAGGCTGCGGATGGAATCAACGCGGTCGGCGAGGTCGGGGCGCAGCGCTGCCACCCGCTGGCGGAAGTGTTCCACGCCGTCTTCCCGGATTTTGGCATCCGAGCCCTTGGGGGCCAGGTATCCCATCTGGTAGTAGTCGGTGCGGTTGAGGGCGATCAGGGCATCGCGGTCCCCCAGGGCGGGGACCACCCCGGCGACTTCGCCGCGCTCGGCGGCGCGGCGCGGGATTTTGAACCACCAGGTGTCAAAGGGCACCGGGTACTCCTTCGCCCGCATCCCGGCCGCCTGTCGCAGCACTGAATGCCTGCCGTCCGCGGCCACTACGACGTCGGCGTGCAGCACCTGCTCCGGGCCCTCCGCGCCGCCGGCGGTGGACCGGAAGCGCACTCCGGTGACGCGTCCGCCGTCGAACTCCAGGCCGGTGGCTTCCGTTTCCATGAGCAGGGTGAACGTCGGTTCCGCGGCGGCGGCCGAGGCGAGGAAATCCAGGAAGTCCCACTGGGGCATCATGGCCACGTAGTTGTACGGGGGCTTCAGGGAGTCAAAAGCCGCCAGCGTGACCAGCCCGCTGCCGGGGACCGGGACAGCGACGTTGCTCAGCCTGCTCTGCGGGAGGGCCCGGAATCCGGCGCCCAGGCCCAGTTCGTCGATCAGCCGGATGGTGGACGCATGCACGGTGTCGCCACGGAAATCCCGCAGGAAATCACGGTGCTTTTCCAGGACTGCCACATGCACTCCTGCCCGTGCCAGCAGCAGCCCCAGCATCATTCCTGCAGGGCCCCCGCCCACCACGGCGCATCCCGTCCGCTCCATGCACCTAAGCTACGCCGCCCAGGGCCTGCCCGGAACAGTTGAGGGTTGTTGACAGCGCTGGCTAGGCTGGACACCATGCGCGAACTCCAGGCCAAGATCATTGAAGAAATGGGCGTGCAGCCCCGGATCGACCCCGCAGGGGAGGTGCGCAAACGCGTCACATTCCTCAAGGAATACTTGAAGGCCACCCACACCAAAGGCTTTGTCCTGGGCATCTCCGGCGGACTTGATTCCTCGCTCGCCGGAAGACTGGCCCAGCTGGCGGTTGATGAGCTTGAGGCCGAGGGCGTAGAGGCCAACTTCGTTGCAGTCCGCCTGCCCTACGGCGTGCAGCACGATGAGGAAGACGCCCAGGCGGCGCTGGACTTCATCAAGGCCAAGACCGAATGGACGTTCAACATCTCGGCGGCGGTGGATGGCTTCGAGGACGAGTTCGAGAAGACCGTGGGCTCGGAGATCTCCGACTTCCACAAGGGAAACACCAAGGCCCGCACCCGGATGATCGCCCAGTATGCGCTGGCCGGCGAGTTCAACTACCTGGTGCTCGGCACCGACCATGGCGCGGAGTCCGTCACGGGCTTCTTCACCAAGTACGGCGACGGCGGGGCTGACATCCTTCCCCTGTTCGGCCTCAACAAGCGGCAGAACCGGGCCCTCCTGGCGGAACTGGGTGCACCAGCGCGCGTGTGGGAAAAGGTGCCCACGGCGGACCTGCTCGACGACCGGCCGGGCCGCACCGACGAGGACGAACTGGGCATCAGCTACGACCAGATCGACGACTACCTCGAAGGCCGCGAGGTGCCGGACGCGGTGGCCGAATCCATCGAGCAGAAGTACCTCCGGACCCGCCACAAGCGCACCGTGCCGGTGACCATCTTTGACACGTGGTGGAAGGGCGAAGGGCCCGTGGAGCCCCGCGCCGGGCTCTAGGCAGGAATTCCCCACCCTTTGGGGTACGACGGCGGGTGTCACCGGACAGGTGGACCCGCCGTCGTCGTATCCCGGCACAGCCGTGGCGGCTCAGCGGGCCCGGCGCCCGCCGTCGGCGCGTCCGCCCAGCTGCTGTGTAATCCTGTGGGCCTCCGCCATCAGCAGGCCACCCAGCTCCTCCTGCCGTTCGGCCTTGAACCGCGGTTCAATGCCGGTCAGTGACAACGCCCAGGCCGGCCGTCCTGAACGGTCGAACACCGCCGCGCCCATCCCCCAGCTTCCCTCCAGGACCAGCCCCGGGTTCACCGAGTAGCCGGCCAGCCTGGTGCGGGCAAGGTTCTTCCGGACCAGGTCAGCCGTGTGGTTCACCGCGAAGGCCCCCGCATGCTCCGGCCACCGGCCCAGCAACTCTTCCTGCTCATTCGTTGGCAGGAAGGCCAGGATGGCTGTCCCGGCTGACGCGACGCCCAGCGGGAAGCGGACGCCCTCATGCAGGACAAAAGACCGGACAGGGAAGCTGCCCTCCTCCCGCAGGAGGCACACCGTCTCATTGCCCCGGCGGATGGAGAAGAAGGCGCTCTCCCCCGTGGCCTGGGCCAGCCGGCGCAGGCTGGGCCGGGCGATGTCCTCCATGGGAAACCGTGCCGAGGCCACCGATCCCATCAGGAGAATTTCCGGACCCAGGACCCAATTGCCCGTGACGGGATCATGGTCCAGCAAGCCCTCCGCGGCGAGCGATGTCAGGAGCCTGTGGGCCGTTGGGCGCGTGAGGCCTGATTCCCGGACCAGGGCCGCGAGGGGCATCCCCTCCGCGCCGCGGCCCACCAGCCGCAGCAGTTCGGCGATCCGTGCCACCACCTGGGCACCCTGCACCGGCGTCGATGCCATCACTTCCCCTTTGTCCACAATATGGATGCTTTTCGCCCTACTGTCCATACTGTAAGGCACAAACGAGTGATTCTTGACACGTTCTGCCGGGCGCCCGTAGTCTCCAAACTCAGATCCCAAGCGTCCACTAAGTGGACTACCGCGCTCAACGAGGAGACGTCATGAAGAAACTCCAGGCTTCTGCCGCCACGGCCCTGGAAGGGTCCCTGCAGGACGGCATCACCCTCGCCGTCGGCGGGTTCGGCTTGAGCGGCATCCCGGCCGACCTCATCGAAGCCGTCCGGGATTCCGGCGTGCGGGACCTCACCGTGGTTTCCAACAACATGGGCGTGGACAGCAAGGGGCTGGGCATCCTCATCGAGGCGGGCCAGGTCCGCAAGGTGATCGCCTCCTACGTTGGGGAAAACAAGCTGTTCGCCGAGCAGTACCTCGCCGGCAAGCTGGAGGTGGAGTTCACCCCGCAGGGCACCCTGGCTGAGCGCCTCCGCGCCGGCGGCGCCGGAATCCCGGCTTTCTACACCAAGACCGGGGTGGGCACCCTGGTGGCCGAAGGCAAGCCGCACGAGGTCTTCGATGGTGCAACGTACGTCCAGGAGCGGGCCATCCGCGCCGACGTCGCACTGGTCCACGCCCACACCGCGGACACGGATGGCAACCTCGTCTACCGCTACACGGCCCGCAACTTCAACCCGGTGGTGGCCACCGCCGGGATCCTGACCGTTGCCGAGGCGGAAGTGATCGTGGAGCCCGGCGTCCTGGACCCGAACCACATCGCCACTCCGGGCGTCTTTGTCCAGCGGCTGGTGCAGGCCACGGACCGGGTCAAGGACATCGAGCAGCGCACGGTCCGGCAGCGCACCGGCCTTGTCCCGGCCTGACCGAACCCACGCCAGCCCCTGAAACACAGCACTCAATGGAGAGAAACACCCTCATGACCAGCACGCAGACCACCCACCAGGACGTCCGCCAGAAGGGTTTGGCCCGGATGGCGGAAACGCTGGCCGGGTGGACGCAGAAGTGGTTCCCGGACGCCTATATCTTTGCCCTGGCGGGCGTGCTGCTGGTGGCCATCGCGGCCCTGGCCATCGGCGCCTCACCCAAGGCTGTGGTCGATTCGTTCGGCAACGGGTTCTGGGACCTCACGGCCTTCACTTTGCAGATGGCCATGGTGGTACTGACCGGCTACGTCGTGGCAACCTCGCCGCCCGTGGCCAGGCTGATTGAGCGGCTGGCCCAGGTTCCCGGCTCCGCCCGCTCCGCCGTCAGCTTCGTGGCGGTCCTGTCCATGTCCGTCTCGTTCGTGAACTGGGGCCTGAGCCTGATCTTCGGCGGCCTCCTGGCGCGGGCCGTGGCCCGGCGCAAGGACCTGCACGTGGACTACCGGGCACTGGGCGCCGCGGCCTTCATGGGGCTGGGTGCCGTCTGGGCCCTGGGCATGTCCTCCTCCGCCGCCCAGCTACAGGCAACCAAGGCCTCCATTCCGCCGGCGCTGCTGAAGATCACCGGCGTCCTGGATTTCGGGACCACCATTTTCACCTGGCAGTCCCTGCTGACCCTGGCCATCCTGATGCTGCTGACCACGGTCATCGCGCACTTCTCGGCCCCGACGGGAGCCGGCGTGAAGACGGCGGCCGATCTCGGCGTCGACCTTGATGACCAGCCCGAACCGCCGGCCGAAAAGTCCCGGCCCGGCGAATGGCTGGAATACAGCAGGGTCCTGCCCATCCTGGCCGGCGTGCTGACCTTGGGCTGGCTGGTGTCCCAGCTGCTGACCCTGCCCATCCTCAGCGTGGTCAGTTCACTCAACGGATACCTGCTGGTCTTCCTGATGCTGGGGCTGGTGCTGCACGGCACCCCGCGCAAATTCCTGCAGTCGGTCACCAAGGCCGTACCCGCCACGGCAGGAATCCTGGTGCAGTTTCCGCTGTATGCAGCGATGGCCGCCATCCTCACCAAGGCCCAGGGGGCCGGTGGCCTGTCGGTGTCCGAACACCTGGCACACTTCTTCACCAGCATCGGCGGCAACGGGGCATTCGCCGTCATCATCGCCATCTATACGGCCATCCTGGGCATGTTCGTCCCGTCCGGCGGCGGAAAGTGGCTGGTGGAGGCGCCCTACGTCATGCAGTCCGCCACGGACGTGAACATGAACCTTGGCTGGACCGTGCAGATCTACAACATGGCCGAGGCCCTGCCCAACCTCGTCAACCCGTTCTTCATGCTCCCGCTGCTCGCGGTGCTGGGCCTGCGGGCCCGGGACCTGGTGGGCTTCACGTTCCAGCAGTTCCTGTTCCACCTGCCGGTGGTGCTGCTGCTCGCGTGGCTGCTGGGCATGACGTTCGAGTTCGTGCCGCCGGTAATACCCAACTAAGTCAACGGGAACAGCTACAAGACCAAGGAGAAACCCCATGGGATGGACCAGGGATGAAATGGCTGCCATCGCGGCCGAGGAACTGAACGACGGCGACTACGTGAACCTGGGGATCGGCATCCCCACGCTGGTGGCCAACAACCTGCCCGACGGCGTGCGGGTGGTCCTGCAGAGCGAGAACGGCCTGCTGGGCATGGGCCCCTTCCCCTACGAGGGCGAGGAGGACGCGGACCTGATCAACGCCGGCAAGCAGACCGTCACGGTCCTGCCCGGCGGCAGCATCTTCGATTCCGCCACCTCGTTCGGCATGATCCGCGGCGGACACGTCAAGGTGGCCATCCTGGGCGCCATGCAGGTCTCCGGCAACGGCGACCTGGCCAACTGGACCATCCCGGGAAAGATGGTTAAAGGCATGGGCGGCGCCATGGACCTGGTGGCCGGGACCCCGCGCGTCGTGGTCCTCACCGAGCACAACGCCAAGGACGGCAGCGCAAAGATTGTGCGCGAGTGCACGCTGCCGCTGACCGGGCTCAGCTGCGTGGACCGGATCATCAGCGACCTCGCCGTCTTCGATCTGCACAAGGCGGACGACGGCGGCCGGCAGCTCACCCTGATCCGGCTGGCTCCGGGGGTCACCGTGGACGAGATCCGGGAAAAGACCGAAGCCGGCTTTGAGGTCCGGCTCGAGAATGAGGAAGTGGCGGCATGAGCCTGAAGGAACAGTTCGGCAAGGATGTCCTGCTCACCGGCTGGGGACACAGCCGGTTCGGCAAGCTGACGGAGGAGACCCTCGAGTCCCTGATCGTCCAGGTGGCCACCGAAGCGATCGGCACAGCCGGAATCGACCCCGGGCAGATCGACGAGATCTACGTGGGCCAGTTCAACTCCGGCATGATGCCGCTGGCGTTCCCGTCCTCGCTGGCCCTGCAGGTCTCCCCGGCCCTGGCCAACGTGCCCTCCACCCGGGTGGAGAACGCCTGCGCCTCGGGGTCGGCCGCCTTCCAGCAGGGCACCAAGTCGCTGCTGGCCGGCACCGCGAAAACCGTCCTGGTGATCGGTGCCGAGAAGATGACCCACGCCGGTGCAGACGTGGTGGGCGCTGCCCTGCTCGGCGCTGACTATGACATGGCCGGCAAGCCCTCCACCACCGGCTTCACCGGACTTTTCGCCGAGGTCGCGAAGCACTACGAAAAGCGGTACGGACCTGTTTCCGACGTACTGGGCAGCATCGCGGCCAAGAACCACCGCAACGGTGTGGACAACCCGTATGCCCAGCTCCGGAAGGATCTTGGCGAGGAATTCTGCCGCACCGTCTCGGACAAGAACCCCATGGTGGCGGACCCGCTGCGCCGCACCGACTGTTCGCCCGTCTCCGATGGTGCCGCCGCCGTCGTGCTGTCCGTCTCCCCCACCGCCGGCGCCACCGCCCCGGTCCGGCTCGCAGGCTTCGGCCAGGCCAACGACTTTTTCCCCGCCGAGCGCCGGGACCCCACCGCCTTCGCCGCCACCCGTGCCTCCTGGCAGCGCGCCATGGCGATGGCGGGCGTCGGCCTGGCGGACCTGGACTTCGCCGAGGTGCATGACTGCTTCACCATCGCCGAGCTGCTCATGTACGAGGCCATCGGCCTGGCCGAACCCGGCCAGGGGGCCAGGGCAGTAAACGAAGGCTGGGTCTTCAAGGACGGCAAGCTTCCCATCAACGTCTCCGGCGGCCTGAAGGCCAAGGGCCACCCGGTGGGTGCCACCGGCGTTTCCCAGCACGTCATCGCCGCCATGCAGCTCACCGGTACTGCGGGCGACATGCAGCTCCCGGCGCCACGGCGGGCGGCTGTGCAGAACATGGGCGGCGTGGGCATCGCGAACTATGTGAGCGTGCTGGAAGCGGTCTGAGCTGACAGCCCGCTGAATCTCCCCGGATTCAAAGCCCGACGGCGGCGCGTCGCACCAAGAGTGCGGCGCGCCGCCGTCGTTAACCGGCAAAGGTGGGCAAGCCCGGCGGTCCGGCACCCCGACCGGCTAACCCTGGCCGCGTATCACGGCGGCTATCCCTGAAAAGCCGAGCCGCTCAGCGTTCTGCAGCGCCGTCCGGCCTTCCGGGTCGCGGATTCCGGGGTCTGCGCCGGCCGCCAGCAGCAGCCGCACCACCTCCTGCTGGCGCGGGCCGCCGTCGTTGAGCAGGATGGCCTCCTGCATGGCGGTCCAGCCAAGGTTGTTGACATGGTTGACAGGCACTCCGGCGTTGATGAGGATCGTCACTGTTTCCACGTGTCCGTGCTCGCTGGCCGGGATCAACGCCGTCCCCCCGTAGCGGTTGGTGCTGGTGACGTCTGCCCCGGAGGCCAGCGTCAGCTGCAGGACGTCGTTGAGCCCTTCAGCTCCGGCGAACAGGAACGCAGAATCCTGGATAGGGTCCTTGGCGTTGACGTTGCCACCCCGGCCGATGAGTTCGGCCACCAACGCGGCGTTGTTGGCTTTGGCGGCCACGATAAGGTCCTGGTCCAGCCTTGCCTGGTCCGCGGGCGTCAGCGCCGGTGGGGACGCAGAGGAGGGCGGCGCGGGCGTCCCGGCACCGGGGCTGACCGAGGCAACGGGCGGCGGGGTATCCACTCCCTGCGGCTGGCCGGGACTGGCCTGGCACGCGGCCAGGAGCAACCCCAGCGCGGCCACGGTCATGAGTGCTGCGGTGCTGCCGGGCCTCAACGCGTCCAGCCTATTTCGCGGCGCCGGCGATGGCCTCCGCGCCTGCCGCCGCGCAGGCTTCATCCAGGGCGCCGTCAGGGGCCCCGCCGACGCCGATGCCGGCCACGGAGACACCGTTGACCTTCAGTGGAACACCGCCTGCGAGAAACAGGGTGCCCGGCAGATCCGCGATGGAGGGACCGTTGCCGTTGACGCGCCTGGCCAACTCGCTGGTGGGGGCACCGAACGCGGCTGCCGTATAGGCCTTCTGCTTTGCCGCTTCGATGGTGTGGGCGGCGGCGTTGTCACCCCGGAGCAAGGCCTGGACAGTACCAAAGCGGTCAACGAGGGCCACCGTGACGAACGGTATCTTGTCGGCCTGGCACTTCGCGAGCGCCGCCGTGACGGCCTGGGCCGAGGCGCCGGCGGCAATGCGGTTTTGCTGCACCACCGTTTCCGGAGCCGGCTGGACATCAACGGCAGGTACGACGACGGGTGCTTCCGTAGTGCCCGCGGTACCGGCGTTGGCGGCAGCCGTTGCTCCGGCAGTGATCATGAGGGCTCCGGCTGCGGCGGCGGCGAGGGCTTTGGTGGACTTCTTCAAGGTGTTTCCTTAGGTCAGGGAGGGATCGTGTTGCCGCTATCCATGCTTTCGGGAAACACCGGACCTGGCATCGGGCCTTCGTCTGGTCCCGGCTCCGACGAAAGGCCAGCCGTATCAGCCAAAAGGCTGAGGCACGGGAGAACCCGTGAGCCCTAGCATGGAAGGCAGCACTTCCCGCCACCAGATCCGGATCCAGCATGCCCGCCAGAAACACCACCCAACACACCGGGCCAGCCCAAGCCGCCGCCGGTCAGGGCGCCGGATCCCGCCGTCCGCTGCTTCCCAATGCCACAGGCCGGCCGGGCAGCATCGAAGCAGCCGTCCACCTGGGCTTCGCCGTCCTCCTGGTGGCCTCGGTGGTCCGCTACGTCATGCGGCATACCCCGGCCGACAATCTCCTGGTCCTGGGGCTCGCCGTTGCCGCTTGCCTGCTCTACGCCGTCGTGGCCCTGCTCTCGGTACAGGACCGCCGCGGAACCCCCTGGATGGTGGCCCTGGTGGCCGTCTGGGCGGTCCTGGTTGTGGCTGCACCGAGTTTCGCGTGGTGTTCCTTCGCTCTTTTCTTCCTCTGCAGGAGCGCCCTGCGCGGTGCCGCGTCCTATGTCCTGGCCGGCGCCATCACACTCGCCACCGCAGCCGGCCTGTTCCGGCTGGGCAACGGTACCGACCTGGCCATGCTTTTGGGGCCCTTGGCCGTGGGCGTTATGCTGACATTGATTTACGACCGGATACAGCACGACGCCGAGGAGCAGCGCCGCCTGCATGCGGACATTTCCCTGGCCCAGGGCCAACTGGCCGCCAGCGAGCGACGGGCGGGCACCATTGCCGAACGGGAGCGGGTGTCGCGGGAAATCCATGACACTGTCACCCAGGGCCTCGCCAGCAGCTTGCTCCTGCTCGAGGCCGCCGGCCGTGGATGGCCCAGTGCAGCAGCCCGTGACGGCCTTCTCCAGGCCACCAGCCTGCTCCGCGCGAACCTGGCGGAGACCCGGAGCCTGGTCCATGAGCTGGCCTCGCCCGGTTTGGAATCGGTTCCCTTGCCGGAGGCACTGCTGGCCACCGCCCGCCAGTACGTTCCCGGGACCACGCTGCTGGTGACCGGTGAGCTGCGGCCGGTCTCCCCTGATGTTCGCCACGCCCTGTTGCGCGTCGTGCAAAGCGCGGCGTCGAACATCCTGCTCCACGCTGCGGCGTCGGCGGCCACGGTAACGCTGGGCTTCCTGCCGGACGCCGTGACCTTGGATATTTACGACGACGGCGCCGGCTTCGATCCGGGGGCGGCGGCTCCGCCGTCGCACACGGGAGGCTACGGGCTGCGGGCCATGCGGCAGCGGGTGGAGCAGCTGGGCGGAACATTCTCCGTGCAGAGCGCCCCCGGCGACGGAACAATCGTGGCGGCGCAGCTGCCGGTGGAGGCGGGCGCATGAACAACATCACCGTCCTGCTGGTGGACGACCACCTGGTAGTCAGGAGCGGACTGCGCGCACTGCTCAGCACGGAGCCGGACATCGAGGTGGTGGCCGAAGCCGCGTCCGGCGAGGATGCCGTGCACCTGGCCCAGGCGTTCTCCCCCGCGGTGGTGGTGATGGACCTTGCCATGGGGCCGGGCATGGATGGGCTCGAAGCGATCAGGCGGATCAGGGACCTCAACGGCCGGCAGGCCATCCTCGTGTTCACCACGTACGATTCCGACGCCGACATCGTCCGTGCCGTGGATGCCGGCGCCATGGGCTACCTGTTGAAGGATGCTGCTCCGGAGGAGATTTTTGCCGCCATCAGGGGGGCGGCCGTGGGCAGAAGCGTGATGAGCCCGCCGGTGGCATCCCGGCTGTTCCAGCAGCTCCGCAATCCCGACGAAGTCCTGACGCCGCGGGAGGCCGAGCTGCTGGGCCTCCTCACCGAGGGCCTCAGCAACCGCGAACTCGGCCGGCGGCTTTTTATCTCCGAGGCCACGGTCAAAACCCATCTGGCGCACATCTACGCCAAACTCGGGGTGGACACCAGGGCGGCCGCCATCGCCACCGCGATACGGCGCGAGGGCATGCGTTGACGGCACTTTATGGCGCATACCCTTGCACCCAGAGCCTGCGCCCCGTACGTTGGGGTCTGTGGGGGACTAACTCCCGCACACTCCGGGACGATCCCCGGGGAGAGAATCAGAGTCACATGAAGGAATGCAGCCATGGCAACAGGCACAGTTAAATGGTTCAACGCCGAAAAGGGTTTTGGCTTCATTGCCCCCGATGACGGGTCCGCTGACGTATTCGCCCACTACTCGGCAATCGCCACCAGCGGCTACCGCTCACTGGACGAGAACCAGAAGGTCGAATTCGATGTGACCCAGGGCCCCAAGGGCCCGCAGGCAGAGAACATCCGCCCGCTCTAAGTCTTCGGCGGCCTCCGGCATACGCCGGGACCCCATCCAGCGGTTCCTCCAACCCAGGTTGGAGGGGCCGCTGTTTTTGTACCCGGCGTCTCTGGGTTTCCGCATTTGGGATAATTGATTCATGACCGGACAGGACCAGGACAGGGATCCCTGGGAGGAGTTTGACTCCCTTGGCCCCGCAGCGCCGGACCGCGTCCCCGGACAGCCCGGCGGGGAGCCGCACGGCTTCGGGTTCCGGACGGGGGTCCGCAGCGCCCGGGTGGCTGTCGGATTCGCCGTCTACGCGCTGGCCTTGGGGACCATCCTGGCCCTGACCGGGTGCGTCGTCTTCATCAGCCGGCAGCAGTGGCTGCTGCTGGGCCTCATGCTGCTCATCGAGGCCATCTTTGTTTTCGCCTTCACGCGTTTGGTGGCCCAGGCCAGGCGCCGGAGGCCCCACGGCCGGCGGGTTGGGTGACGGTCCGCCGCCCTTGACCTTGACGCAGCGTCAATGCCTAGGCTCGGTGCATGCAGGATTTCTACGACGCCGGTGGCAAGGACTGGTCCATCCAGGACGTAGCCAGGCTCGCCGGCACCACCAGCCGCACGCTCCGTCACTATGACGACATCGGCCTGCTGAAGCCCAGCCGGGTGGGCCACAACGGCTACCGCTATTACGACGGCGCCGCCCTCCTCCAGTTGCAGCGCATCCTGTTGCTGCGCGAACTGGGCCTGGGTCTGCCCGCAATCGCGGAAGTCTTTCACCGCCAGGTTGATCCAGTGGCAGCGCTGAGCCGGCATCTGGACTGGCTGGGCCAGGAGCAGCAGCGGCTGGCCCGCCAGGCTGAGTCCGTGCGGCAAACCATCGAAACAGTAAAGGCAGGAGGCCATCTGATGGCGGAGGACATGTTCAAGGGCTTCGACCACACGCAGTACAAGGACGAAGTTGAAGAACGGTGGGGCAAGGACGCCTATGCGGCATCCGATTCGTGGTGGCGCGGCATGGGGGCCGCGGAGAAACGGGAGTGGAAGTCCCAGGCGGAGGAGCTTGGCCGGGACTGGACGGCTGCCGCGGCTGCGGGCGTTCCTGCGGACGGGCCGGAAGCCCGCGAACTGGCAGGGCGGCATGTGGCGTGGCTGAAGTCCATCCCGGGAACGCCTGCCGCTGAAAGCGGCGGCGATATCCGGGGATACGTCACCGGGCTGGCCGACATGTACGTGGCGGACCCCCGTTTCGCCGCGAATTACGGCGGTGTCGAGGGGGCACGCTTCGTCCGGGAGGCCCTCCACAGCTTCGCGGAGACGTACCTCTAGGACACCGGGCCTCCAGGGCACCGGGAGGCTCCCTCAGCGGCGGGCATCCTCCCGTTGGGCCCTGGCCCGCTTGGTCCGCCGGACGACGAGCAGCACCACCGCAACGGCCAATGCGCCATAGACCGCGTAGTTCAGGAACCTGGAGTACTCCTCGATGAGCTGGTACTGCGTGCCCAGGAGGTAGCCCAGCCCGATGAGGGCGCCGTTCCACAGCCCGCTGCCGGCAAGGGTGAAAAGAGTGAATGTTCCCAGCGGCATGGCCGCCGCGCCCGCCGGCAGGGAGATCAGGCTGCGGACCCCGGGCAGCAGGCGGCCGAAGAAAATGGACGACCTGCCGTGCCGCCGGAACCAGCCCGCCGCGTGCTCGAAGTCTTCCCGGTCCACCAGCGGCAGCTTGGACAACCCCCGGATGGACCGGTCAAGCCCCAGCTTTGCCCCCAGCAGGTAGAGCAGCAGCGCCCCCAGATACGCACCAAGGGTACTGGTGGCAAAGACGAGGAAAAGATTCAGGGAGCCCTGCTTGGCCAGATAGCCCGCAAGCGGGAGGATCACCTCGCTGGGGATGGGCGGCACCACGGTCTCCGCCAGGGTAAACGCCCCGACGCCCCACTCCCCCAGCGTGTCGATGGACCTCGCCGCAAAGCCCACGATGCCCGTAAGTCCCTCGGTGGGGCTGGCTGCACCGGTGATCATCGTCCACATACGCTTACCCCGTTCCGCTGCATGCCGTGGCCGCGTGCTGGCCCGTACTGTCTACCTTACGGGGACCGGCGGACGCATGCCGTGCCGGCCGCGCCTGCCAGGGCATGCGTGCCAGGGACTAGCGGTGCTTGAATTCCGGCTGGCGCTTTCCCGTGAACGCCGCCATGCCTTCCTTCTGGTCCTCCGTGGCGAACAGGGAGTGGAAGAGCCGCCGTTCAAACACCACCCCCTGGGCCAGCCCGGTTTCGAAGGCAGCATTCACGGCTTCCTTCGCTGCCAACGCCGCAGGCTTTGACTTCCCGGCGATCACCCCGGCTGCCGTGAGTGCCTCGGACACCACGTCTGCTGCCGGAACCACCCGGGAGACCAGCCCGCACCGCTCTGCTTCCTCCGCGTCGATAAACCGGCCGGTGAGGATCATGTCCATGGCCTTGGCCTTGCCCACGGCCCGCGTGAGGCGCTGCGAGCCGCCCATGCCGGGGAGCACGCCCAGGTTGATTTCCGGCTGCCCGAACTTGGCGTTGTCCCCCGCGATGATCAGGTCGCACATCATGGCCAGTTCGCAGCCGCCGCCCAGGGCAAAGCCGGATACCGCGGCGATGGTGGGGATCCGCAGGCGGGTGAAGTCTTCCCAGCCCCGGAACCAGTCCGCCACGTACATGTCCATGTAGCCCTGGTCCGCCATCTCCTTGATGTCGGCGCCCGCGGCGAAGGCCTTGCCCGAACCGGTAATCACGACGGCGCCGACCCCGGGATCGGAATCCATGGCGGTCACGGCGGCCACCAGCTCTTCCATGGTGGCCTTGTTCAGCGCGTTCAGTGCCGAGGGCCTGTTGAGGGTCACCAGCCCTACCCTGCCCTGCTGCTCCACCAGGATGTTGGCGTACTCCGTCATTCGGGACTCCCGTCGTCGTGTGCTGTTGTGGCCCTGCGCCGGTCCGGCAACTCAATGCCGTGCTCCGCTGCGGGACCGTCGCCGGCCTGCCGCTCCGATGCGCCGCGGATTTCGGTGATGATGGCGGAAAAGTCGCGGCCCGCGCCGCCCTCCGCGGCAAACCTATCGTAGATCCGGGCCGCGAGCGCTCCCATCTGCCCTGCCACCCCGGTACTGTCGAGCGCGTTGACGGCCAGGTTGAGGTCCTTGGCCATGAGGGCCGAAGCGAATCCCGGCTGGTAGTCCCTGTTGGCGGGGCTGGTGGGGACCGGCCCTGGCACGGGGCAGTTGGTGGTCAGCGCCCAGCACTGCCCTGACGCGGCGGACGCGACGTCGAACAGGGCCTGGTGCGTCAGTCCCAGCTTTTCCCCCAGCACGAAAGCCTCGCTGACTGCGATCATCGAGACGCCCAGGATCATGTTGTTGCAGATTTTGGCGGCCTGGCCCGCTCCATGGGCACCACAGTGCACCGCCCGCTTGCCCATCACCTCCAGGAGCGGCCGCACTGCCTCGACGTCCTCCGCCTCGCCGCCGGCCATGAAGGTCAGGGTGCCTGCCTCCGCTCCCACCACGCCGCCGGAAACGGGGGCATCGACGGAACGGTGGCCCGCTTCGATGGCCAGGCGGGCTGCTTCCCGCGCCTCTTCCACATTGATGGTTGAGCAGTCCAGGAACATGGTCCCGGGCCGCGCGGCATCCAGCAGCCCGGGTTTCTCCGGTTGTCCAGGATTTCCAGCGCCGCCCCGGTAGGCGTCCAGGACGTGCCGGCCGCTGGGGAACATGGTCAGCACCACGTCGGCGCCCGCCAGCGCATCGACCGCGCTGGTCGCCACCGGAACACCCTGTGCCCGGGCAGCCTCCGCGGCTGCCGGCACCACGTCGAACCCGGTCACGCGGTAACCGGCACGGACCAGGTTCACGGCCATGGGACCGCCCATGTGTCCAAGGCCCAAAAAGGCCACACTGCCCTTTTCAGGCATGGTCCGCCTCCTTCACTTCCAGGTCCGGCCCGGGCTGCAGGTCCAGCTCCCCGCCGTCCAGCGGCTGGAAGAACCTGTCCACCTGCGCGGGCAGCACCTCGGCCAGCGTGGCCGGCTTCCACTGCGGGTTCCTGTCCTTGTCCACCACCTGGGCGCGGATACCCTCGCGAAAATCAGGGCCGGCCAGGAGGCGGATTCCTACCCGGTATTCCTGGGCCAGGGCCTCATCAAGGGTCAGGTTTGCGGCCCGGCGCAGGGACGCCAGGGTGACCTTGACCGAGGTGGGTGACTTGGCTTCGATGGTGTCCGCTGCGTCCGTGGCATCTTCCCGGCCGGGCCCGGTCCAGGCGCGGAGCCGGGCCACGATTTCCCCGGCATCGTCGCTGGCGTAGCAGGCGTCGATCCAGTCCCGTTGCCCGGACAGTGCCGAGGCCGGAGGCTGTTCGGCGCAGCGGGCGACGGCGGCTTCCGGGCTTTCGTCCTCCAGCGCCGCCACCAGCCCGGGCAGCGCGTGCGAGGGGACGTAATGGTCGGCAAGGCCCAGGAACAAGGCATCCCCCGCGTCCAGGTGTGCCCCGGTCAGGGCCGCATGGGTTCCCGTTTGGCCCGGCGCGCGGGACAGCAGGAAGGTGCCGCCGACGTCGGGGGCGAACCCGATGGTGGTTTCCGGCATCCCCATCCTGGTCCGCTCGGTGACCACGCGGACATTCCCGTGCGCCGAGACGCCCACCCCGCCGCCAAGGACCAGGCCGTCCATGAGGGCAACATACGGCTTGGGATACCGGGCGATGAGCGAGTTCACGCGGTACTCGGTCTGCCAGAAGCCGGCGGTCCGGTTTCCGCCGTGCAGCATGTCCCGGTAGATGGCCACGATGTCTCCGCCCGCGCACAGGCCCCGCTCCCCGGCCCCCTGCACCAGGACGGCCGCCACGCCGTCGTCCCCTGCCCATGCGGTGAGCTGCCGCAGGAGCAGGTCCACCATTCCGGCGGTGAGCGCGTTGACCGCCCGTGGCCTGTTGAGGGTGATCACGCCGAGCCGGCCGCGGCGGTCAAAAAGCACTTCCGCGGTTCCGTTTCCTGCCGTGCTGTCCGTGGTGTTGCCCGTAGCTGCCGTCATCGGCTGGTGCTCCTTCGCATGGTGGCCGGACGTGTGATCCAGGTCATTCTGGTGCGAATATACCCGCCGCCTGCTGCCCGGGACCAACCGTGCCCGCGGCGCGGACGGGGCCTTTTGAGGGCTTTACCTGCCGCGCGGCTGCCAAGGTAAGTTAGGAACCGTGAAGATAGCTACCTGGAATGTGAACTCGCTCCGTGCCCGCGCCGACCGCGTCGAAGCCTGGCTCCAGCGCAGTGACTGCGATGTCCTGGCCATCCAGGAGACCAAGTGCAAGGACGACAACTTTCCGTGGGAACTCTTTGAACGGATGGGCTACGAGGTGGCCCACTTCGGGGTGAACCAGTGGAACGGCGTGGCCATCGCCTCCCGGGTGGGGCTTGAGGACGTGGAACGGACGTTCCTGGACCAGCCCTCGTTCGGCAAGGCCGGCAAGGATCCCGTCCAGGAAGCCCGGGCCATGGCTGCCACGTGCGGCGGCGTCCGCGTCTGGAGCCTCTACGTCCCCAACGGCCGCTCCCTGGACGACGAACACATGCCGTACAAGCTCAAATGGCTGGAAAGCCTGAAGACCCATGCCCAGGGACTGGTGACCGATAACCCCCAGGCGCAGGTGGCGCTGATGGGCGACTGGAACATCGCTCCATTCGACGACGACGTCTGGGACATCGACCTGTTCATCGCCAACCGGTCCACGCACGTCAGCCCGCCCGAGCGTGCGGCGTTCCACGCGTTCGAATCGGCGGGCTTCACCGATGTGGTGCGCCCCTACACCCCCGGCCCGGGCGTCTACACCTACTGGGACTACACCCAGCTGCGGTTCCCCAAAAAGGAGGGCATGAGGATCGACTTCGTCCTGGCCTCCCCCGCGCTGGCGGCCCGCGTCACCGGCGCCTCGATCGACCGCGAGGAACGCAAGGGCAAGGGCGCTTCTGACCACGCTCCCGTGCTGGTGGAACTGGCGGACTGATGACTGCACCCTGGACCCTTCCAAGGAGACCGTGATGACGGGAAACCTCTACCGGGGCCAGGCCGGCCTGCCATTTTCCTCCACCCTGCGCGTCTACGAGCCCCTGGAAGCCTTCCCGGAGGAACAACGCCCGGCCATCAAGGCCGCGGGCGCTCAGGCCGTGTCCCGCGCCGCCGTCGAAAACGCGGAACTGCTGGCGTCGCTGGGACGTATCACCCGCACGGGCGGCGATCCGTTCCCCACGGGCCGCACCGACCTGGTGCGCGTCACCACGGCGCCGGAGCCGGAAGGCGGAACGGCCGACGACGGTGCCGGCGCCGGCACTGAGCCGGTCCTCCTGTATTGCCCTAGCCAGCTTGTCCTGCGCGCCGGGCTGGCCGCGAACGCCCTGATGGAGGGAATCCACGGTCCGCTGGCCGAGCTGCTGATTCCGGAGGAGCAGCGGGACCGGCACCAGGAGCGGATCGACCTGGTGAAGGCCCGTGACGGTTCCGTCCGCGTCCATACCCGGGCCTCAACCTGGGGCATCCCGTTCAGCTGGTTCTCGCTGTTCATGGAGTCCGACCGCAAGGATGTGGTGGAAGCCGCCGGGCGCATCCTCACCGTCCGCGTCTGGACGCCCATCACCGACGCCCTGGAGCGGGCCCGCTACGCGGTGGCCAATCTGGCCCTCGCCGCCCCGGACCTGGACATGCTCGATGACCTGGCGCAGCTGACGGAATGGCTTGAACTGTTCCACGTGAACTCCATGGTGGAGCTGGACTACGGCGCCGTGGCGGACAAGGTGTACCCGGACGAGTCCCCCATGGACATCAGGCTGGGCATCGAATGCCTGGCCGAGGGTGACATGACCGGCGCCGCCGCGGCCTACCGGCGGCTGGCCTCACGCTGGATCCCCATCCGGCAGCTGGCCCGCGCGTCGTAACGGTCCCCGGTTCCTGGCTGTTACAGGTTTTGGGGCGGCGCAGTGGTGCGCCGGATGATCAGTTCGTGGGGGGCGACGGCGGAACGCACCGCCCCTGCCTCGCCATCCAGTTCGTCCAGCAGCATCTTGGTGGCCAGTTCGGCCTGCTCGTCCGGGCGTTGCCCCACGGTGGTCAGGCCTATGGCGTCGGCAAAGTCGTGGTTGTCGATGCCCACCACGGACAGTTCGCCGGGAACGCTGACGCCCAAGCGGTTGGCCTCAAAAATGACCCCCATGGCCATTTCGTCCGAGGCACAAAAGATGGCGGTGGGCTTCTGCCCCGGCCGGGACCACAGCCGGCGCAAGGCTTCCTGGCCGCTGCGGACGGTGAAGTCCCCCCACTCATCCCATTCCGGCCGCGTCGGCAGCCCGGCCGCCGCCATGACGTCCTTGAAGGCCAGGATGCGCACCCGGGGGACGTCGAAGTTCAGGTCGGTCTCGTCGTCGCCATGCAGCAGGGCGATGTCCCGGTGGCCGAGGTCGATCAGGTGCCGGACCGCGGTTGAGGCGGCGGCGTAGTCGTCGATGCCGATGTACGGGCATTCCTCAACGTGCCCTCCCACCACAATCAGGGGGATATCGATCTTCTGCAGGTGCTCGATCTCTTCGTGGCTGAGCGCCATACACAGGACCAGCAGGGCATCGATCTGCTTGTAGACCATGGTCTTGCTGAAAAGCCGTTCGCGGTTGCTGCCATGGCCGCCAAGGTTGAACAGCGAGAGATTATAGTGGCGGGCGTGCAGTTCCCGGTCGGCGCCCTCGATGGCCTTGGAGAAGAACCAGCGGCTGACGAACGGGGCCAGGACGCCAATGGTCTTGGTCCGTCCGGTGGCCAGGCCGGAGGCCGACGAAGAAGCCACGTAGCCCAGGTCGCCTGCGACTTCCAGGATCTTCTTCCGGGTGGCCGGCGAAACCCGCGGCAATCCGCGGACGGCCCGGGAGACTGTGGCTGTTGAGACTCCGGCGGCAGCCGCCACGTCCTCGATGCTGACGCCGTTATGGCCGCCCCGCTGGGACCTTTCCGTTGTCCGTGCCACCGTGTCCCCTCTTTAACTCCTTTGCGGCGTAGGGCCGGCCGGCCCTGCGTTTACCCCGGCCCTGTATTTTTCCACTCCGCGGGCAGGCAGTGTTAACCGGTCCGCTGGCTGGGGTATGCACCCACCATCACAGCGGCGGCCCGGCGACGACCATTCCTACCTGCGGGCGGGGAGTTTCCGGCGCAGCCGCACCATGCCATACAGTGCCAGCAAAGTTGCCAGCAGTCCCAGCGCCCATCCAAGGGCAGGCTGGGCAGTTACTTCCATCCACACGGTGACCACCAGGAGGACCAGCGCCCAGAATGCGAGGAAGCCAATGATGATGTCGAAGTCCTCACCCGAGCGGACCAACCGGCTGCGGTTTCCCGCCCCCGGGATGCGGGGGCGGGAACCGTTGTCCGTCACTTGACTGCACCTGCCGTGAGGCCGGCGACAATCTTGCGCTGGAAGACCAGCACCAGGATCACCAGCGGAATGGTGACAATGGTGCCTGCGGCCATGATGGCCGTGTACGGGATCTGGTTGGGCTGTGCACCGGCGAAGTTGGCGATGGCCACCGTCACCGGCTGGGTTGCGTCGCTGGACAGCTGGCTGGCAATCAGGAACTCATTCCACGAGGAAATGAACGCCAGGATTGCGGTGGTGAAGATTGCCGGTGCAGCCAGGGGCATGATGACCTTGCGGAACGCCTGTCCCTGGGTGCAGCCGTCCACGCGGGCCGATTCCTCAAGCTCCCAGGGCATTTCCCGGAAGAACGAGGTCATGGTGTAGACCGTCAGCGGGAGCACGAAGGAGATGTTCGGGATGATCAGCGCCTGATACGTCCCCATCCAGCCGATGTTGGTGAACAGCTGGAAGAGCGGGGTGATCAGGGCAACGCCGGGGAACATGGAGGCTCCCAGGATGAAGCCGAGCACCAGGAACTTGCCCTTGAAGTTCAAACGGGCCAAGGCGTAGGCCGCGAACACACCGATCAGCAGCGAGACGGCCGTGACCACCCCGCCGATGAACACACTGTTCAGCAGAGCCTGGCCGAACCTGTTGCCGAAGGACGTGTCAAAGGCTGTCGTGAAGTTGTCCAGCGTGACGTGCGTGGGAAGGATCGAGGTGTCGTACGTGAAGCCCACCTCGCGGAACGCGGTGACCACCATCCAGTACGCCGGTGCCAGGCACCAGAGCAGGATGATGGCGGCGCTCAGGTAGGTCCGCCCCTGCGCCCACTTTTCCCGGTTCTGCGCAGCCTGGCGGCCCTTGTCCTGGCGGGCCCGGAGTGCCGAGGCGTCTGCTGTTGCCGTGGTCATTTCTTCCCCTTTCCTGTGGCGCCACTCTGCTCAACCACGTTTGCCCCGAGGAAGCGGACAAAGATGAAGGCGACGAGGAAGATGATGATGAAGGTGATGGTGGACAGCGCAGCCGCCGCATTGAAGCCTTGCCTGATTTGGTTGATCACCAGGATGGACAAGGTGGTGGTGTTATTGGCACCGCCGGTGAGGATGTACGGCAGGTCGAACATGCGCAGCGCATCCAGCGTACGGAACAGGATCGCCACCATGAGGGCCGGCTTGACCAGCGGAAGCGTGATCAGCCGGAACCGCTGCCAGGCAGTGGTTCCGTCCACCTTGGCTGCCTCGTAGACTTCTGCCGGGATCATCTGCAAGCCTGCCAGGATCAGCAGCGCCATGAACGGCGTGGTCTTCCATACGTCGGCGATGATCACGGCCCACTTGGCCGGCCACTCGCTGCCCGTCCACAGGATGGTGGTGTTGAACAGCTTGTTGGCGATGCCTTCGAAGGCGAAGATAAAGAACCAGAGCTTGGCCGTCACAGCGGTAGGGATGGCCCAGGGCACCAGCACGGCGGCGCGGACCAGGCTGCGTCCGCGGAACGTGCGGGCCATGATCATGGCCATCCAGAAACCGAGGACGGTTTCCAGTGCCACCGTTACCACCGTGAAGAAGAACGTGGTGGCCGTGGCGGACCAGAACTGGCCGCCCAGGGTGCCCGGCGGGCAGGCGACGGTTCCGCCCCCCGGCGCCGAACACTGCTGCGCCAGCCAGTTGACGTAGTTCTGAATTCCCGCCGGGCCGCCCGCGGTGAAGAGGCCCGTGGCCGGATCCAGGCCGGCATCCTTCTGGAAGGACATGACGATGGCGCTGATGATCGGGTAAACGATCACCACGGCCAGGGCGATGATGGTGGGGGCGAGGAGCCAGGAGGCCCAGCGCCCCTGGCTTGCAATCCTGTTGTCCTCCCCCACGCCCTTGGGCGCGTGATGGACGGGGGTACCGCCCGACGCCGGTGACTTGACCGGCGTCGGGCCTAGTTCGGTTGCCATGGCAGAACTACGATCCCGCACCGGCGGATTCGATGGACTTCTGCATGTCAGAGAGTGCGGTTTCCACGGACTTTTCTCCCTTGATTGCGGAGTAGGCGTTCTCTTGGATTGCCTTGGTGACAGCCGGGTAGAACGGCGTAACGGGACGCGGTACGGCGTTTTCGATGGACGTCTTCAGGACCGGCAGGTAGGGCAGCTTGGCAACGAGTTCCTGGTCCTCATACAGCGAACCAAGCACGGGGGCCAGCGAGCCCTGCGTGGCGTAGAACTTCTCGGTTTCGGCCGAGGTCATGAACTTCATGAAGTCGAGCGCGGTGGCCTTGTTCTTGGAGTAGACGCTGGTGGCGAGGTTGTGGCCACCAAGCGAGGAGGCACCCGGGCCGCTCTTGCCCGGCAGGGCTGCCAGGCCGGTCTTGTCCTTCACAGTGGATGAGCCTTCAGTGGTGATCAGGTTGAACGCGTACGGCCAGTTGCGGAGGAACAGGAGCTTGCCGCTCTGGAAGGCCTGCCGGCTGTCCTCTTCCTTGTACGTGATGGCTTCCTTGGGGATGTTGCCGTCAGCGTAGGCCTTCGCCAGGTTGCCCAGGCCGGCCTTGGCCTCGGCGGTGTTCAGGTCCGGCTTTCCATCCTTGTTAAGGACGGATCCGCCCGCGGAGTTGATGGCCTCGGAAGCATTTACCGTGAGGCCCTCATATTTGCTGAACTGGCCTGCGTAGCAGCCGATGTTGTTCTGCTTGGCGATGGAGCACATGCTCATCATCTCGTCCCAGGTCTTGGGCGGGGTGGGGACCAGGTCCTTGCGGTAGTACAGGATGCCGCCGTCGGAGGTCTGGGGAGCCGCGTACAGGGTGCCCTTGTACGTGGCGCTGTCCACGGTGGGCTTGAGCATGGCGCTGGTGTCGATCGCCATCTTGTCCTTCAGCGGCTGCAGCCAGCCCTTCGCTGCGAACTCCGCGGTCCAGACAACGTCCACATCCACGACGTCGTAATCGGACTGCTTGGCCTGGAAGTGCTGGACCAGGTCGTCGTGCTGCTGGTCCGCCTGGTCGGTCTGTTCCTTGAAGGTGACCTTTTCGTTCGGGTGGGCCGCATTCCACTTATCGACCAGGGGGCGGACAACGTTGCTGTTGTCCTTGCCCTGTACATACGTGATGGGGCCGCGGCCGTCGAGGTTGGCGTCAGCGTCGCTGCCCCCACCACCCGTAGTGCCCCCTCCACCCCCGCCACCGCAGGCGGACAACGTAAGGGCCAGAATGCCGGCAGTGGCAGCCGGAAGCAGGAATCTCGGGGTTTTCATTAGCTTGAAGCTCCTCGCTGAGTGACAAGTAAGTCGACAGTGCGCTTGCTAGGTGAGGTTGATGTGGTGACCATCACACTAGTAAGGTTGCTGTCTGCAATGCAAGCGTTTACATCAAAAAGTTATCAGAGGGGAACCAAATGCCCGATCCGTCCGTTCCCGCGCCGCGTCCAGCCTCCTATGCCTGGTGGGCCGACGCCGTGGTCTACCAGATCTACCCCCGCTCGTTCGCCGATGGCAACGGCGATGGCATGGGCGACCTGGGCGGCGTCACCGGCAGGCTTCCCTACCTTCGCGCCCTCGGGGTGGACGCCGTCTGGCTCTCACCCTTCTACAAGTCGCCGCAGGCAGACGGCGGTTACGACGTGGCGGACTACCGCCAGGTGGACCCCCTCTTCGGCTCGCTGGCCGACTTCGACACCATGTTGCAGGAAGCTCACCGCCTCGGCCTGAAGGTCATTGTGGACCTCGTTCCCAACCACACCTCGGATGAACATGCATGGTTCCAGGAGGCGCTGGCGTCCGCCCCGGGGAGCCCGGCACGGGACCGGTATATCTTCAGGGACGGCAAGGACGAGGTGCCGGGATCCGGCGACGGCAACCGGGCTCCCAACAACTGGAAATCCATCTTCGGCGGGCCGGCCTGGAGCCGCGTGAATGAAGCCGACGGATCACCGGGCCAGTGGTACCTGCACCTCTTTGACACCCGGCAACCGGACCTGAACTGGGACAACCCGGAAGTCCAGGAGGAGATGCGTTCAGTGCTGCGCTTCTGGCTGGACCGCGGCGCCGACGGCTTCCGGGTGGACGTCGCCCACGGATTGGTGAAGGAGGCAGGGCTTCCGGACTGGGAGGGCGTTGCAGCAATGGTGGAGGGAACCTCTGC
Organism: Pseudarthrobacter sp. 902506025; assembly: GCF_040702325.1. Lineage (NCBI taxonomy): Bacteria > Bacillati > Actinomycetota > Actinomycetes > Micrococcales > Micrococcaceae > Pseudarthrobacter > Pseudarthrobacter sp. 902506025. Next base: position 61,267 of record NZ_JBFBKW010000007.1, on the reverse strand, counting down.
ACCCCACCGGGAAAGCCACCTGCCCGGTGATGCGCCGCACGCCCACACCGATGCCGAGGAACCCCACAGGGCAGTGTCCCCCATGTATCCGCCGTCGCCCTTTTTCGACCAGGACGGGGTCCACGCCATCTACCGGGACTGGAACCGCGTCCTTGCCGAATATGGCGGGGACCGCATGATGGTGGCCGAGGCCTGGGTGGAACCGGCCGAGCGCCTGGCCCGCTATGTCCGGCCAGACGAAATGCAGCAGGCCTTCAACTTCGATTTCCTGCTGGCAGGGTGGGATGCCGAGCGCATGGCGGACGCCATCGACGCATCCCTGGCAGCGGCAGCATCAGTGGGGGCCCCGTGTACGTGGGTGCTCAGCAACCACGACACCGTACGGCACACCACCCGGTTTGGCCTCAAGGATCCCACGACGTTCCCGAAGGGCATCGGCCCCGCCGACGAACAGCCGGACGCGGCGCTGGGCCTTGCGCGCGCCCGTGCCGCCACGCTGGTTGAGCTGGCGCTGCCTGGGTCCGCCTACCTCTACCAGGGTGAGGAACTGGGACTTCCCGAGCACACTGCGCTTCCTGACTCCGCCAGGCAGGACCCCACATTCTTCCGGACGGGTGGGGCTGAAATCGGGCGTGACGGCTGCCGTGTCCCGCTGCCGTGGGTCCAGGACCAGCCCGGGTTCGGATTCTCCGGGGCACTCTCCGCCAACGCGTCCGGGCCATGGCTTCCCCAGCCGGAAAGCTTTGGCCCCTTGGCCGCGGACCAGCAGGATGGCGAGGAGGGCTCAACCCTTGAGCTCTACCGGGCAGCGCTGGCCTTCAGGTCAGCACAGCAACTGGGCAGCGGCAGCGTGGAATGGACTGATGAACACGCGCCGGACAGTGGACTGCTGGCGTTCCGGAACGGGGATGTAGTGGTCCTGTCCAACATGGGCTTCGCCTCCGCCCCTGTGCCGGAGGGCTACACCGTGGCGCTCTCCAGCGGTCCCGAACCGGCCGATGAATGGGCCGGGATGCGGGAGGTTCCCGTGGACAGCACGGTGTACCTTCTGGGCGGCCGGTAGCAGCAGGGTGCCTGGGCTGCCCGTGCAGCAGTTCAGCGGACGCGCTCTGCCCGGCTGAAGCGTGTTCGCGCCCCGGCCCCGATGTGGATGAGGACAGGAATCTCCTTGCCCACAACGGACTCCAGGGCGTCCAGGAGCCCGGAGACCTCGGCTGCGAGCAGGTGCGGGGCCACCCCTTGGCGTGGCAGGAGCCGGACCTTCAACGCCGGGGAACCTTTCACGTCGTAGGTGGTGACGGTGGCGCCTGCCAGGTCCGGCCGTCCTTCAAGGGCCTGCCGGAGGGCCTGCTCGGCCACCCCGCCGCCTATCCGGACGTCCCCGGGGATCTCTCCGGGATCGTATTCGGCGGCCAGCAGGTTTGACCGGCCCTTGCCTTGCTGGGCGATCCAGGCGACCATGAGCCCCATCAGTGCCAGGAGCGCCAGCGCCACGACGATCCACAGCCAGCTCTCCGGCCGGCCCGGGAAACGGGTGGAGTCGAACAGCCGGCTGACACTCTCCCAGGCTCCGCCGGACCAGGAATGCCACCAGGAGCCCACCGGGGGCACGGTTGCCAGCAGCACCAGGAGGAGTCCGGTGCCCAGCAGGATCAGGCCCAGCACGGTGAGGAGGATGCGGTTGAGCAGTGCCGGGGTGCTGTTCATGCTCCGATCACCCCGGTCGGGGTCACGTTGACGCGCGGAACAGGGGCCGGCTCCAGCAGCATCTGGTCCAGCTCATCCCGCACCGCGCCAAGGACGCGGTCCGCGTCCACGGGCACACCGGAGGTTGGCCGGACGTTCACCAGCACCTGGCGCTGGGAGACGACCACCATGACCTGGTCGGGGGTGACGTTGGCGGCCAGCCGCGCGCGCCGGGCGATCGAGGAAGCGACGACCTCGTCATCCACCACCACGGCCGGGAGTCCCTCGCCCGGGGCGCCGGCCAGGAGATGGCGGGCACGTTTCCCGGGAAGGATTCCGTTGAGCAGGAAGACCAGGCCCAGCATGGCCAGCACACCGCCGATGGCCGCCAGCAGCAGCGGGGGGATTCCGGCGGGCAGGTCGACGATGCGCTGGGCAGCCACCTGCGGCTCGATCAACCAGGCGGGCTGCCCCACGGCGTGAACGCCGGACTCGAGGACGCCGTAGCCAGCCAGCACCAGGACCAGGACGGCGGCCACGACCGACACCACGGCCCTGGAGGAATGGGTTTCGCGGTAGACCACCCTGCGCATGTCCGGGCCGTTGCTTCTCCGGGATCTGCTGTTGGCCCGGCGGCTTTCCACGCTGCTGCTCACCGTACCCGCCCTCCTGTACTGATCTTTGCCCCGCTGACGCGGATGTCCACCCGGCTCAACTGCGAGCCGCTCAGTTCCGAGACCCTCGCCAGGATGCTTTCCTTGGCCTTCACCGTGCGGTCCCAGATGGATCCGCCCGCGATCCCGACCCTGGCAGCGTCCAGCACCACGGACTGCAAGGGCAGGATGCTGATGGGAGTGACGAGGGACAAGGCCAGCAGGCCGTCGTCGTCCGTCCAGTCCGCGCGCACGTCCTGGGCGTCGACTCCCAGCGCCTGCGCCGCAGCCGCCTTGGCAAGGCTGGTCAACGCCTGGGTGCTGATCCGGTTATGGCCGCTGAGCGCCTGCCCACGCACAACGGGCGCGGGCGAGCTCATGAGGAGGAGCGCCGGCCGGTGATGGCATCGAATATGCCGCGCAGGTCCAGCTTGCCTTCGGCGGCACGGCCCAGGAGCGCCCCGATGGCCATGAAAAGTAGGGAAACGAGAAAGCCCCACAGCCCGAACTGCAGGGACATGAATGCCACGAACGCGCCCATGGCCGTGCCTGCAACGGTGAGGTTCACAGCAGCGCCTCCCGTTCGGGAGCAACCGGCGCGGTGGTCTTGACGGGCGGCGGCACGTAGACGTCCGTGATTTCGACGTTCACCTCGATAACCTGCAGCCCCACGAGTTCTTCAACTGCCCGGTAAACGGCGGCCCGGACATCATTGGCCAGGGCGTGCAGGGGCGTTCCGTAGCTGGCCACCAGGGTGATATCCACGGCTACCTGCGTTTCGCCCACTTCCGCGTGGACGCCGGCGGCATGATCGGAACTTCCGACCGCATCACGGATGGCGCCCAGGGCACGGGACGGACCCGAACCGAGGGAGTAGACGCCGGGGACCGAGCGCGCGGCGATCCCCGCCACTTTTGCCACGGCGGTCTCGGAAATTACGGTCCGTCCCGGACCGGGAGCCGGACTGGCGGCAGGACGGCTTGGCACCACGGGTTGCGGGTTCTGGTATTCCATCAGGCACTCCCCCTTCTGTTGGTTCCACCCTATAACCAGGCTGCGGCACATGGGCTGGAAAACCCCGCGGGCGGGCCGCATCGCATATGGCGTTCCGCGCCGGGGTAATTCCGCGCCGGTTAAAAGGAACCAGGCGGGAAGCCCCTGGGGGCTCCCCGCCTGGATCACGTGCGGCGACCAGCCGCTGGTGCGTGAGGACCTACTTGTAGAGGCCTTCGCCGCCAACCCTTACATTGGTGGGCAGGTAGCCGAACGGGCCCAGGCCGTTCCGGCCAAAGTTCCTGTCCACCTGGGACACACCGTTGCGGAAGTTGATCTTCACGGTCGGTGACAGGGAGCCGCCGCGGACGCCGTTGACGTTGTCGATGAAGGACTGCACCAGGCCGCCGGGCTGCACGTAGTGCGAATATGCCTGGAACTGCCGGCCGTTCTGGTTCGGGGTGGGTGCCTCAGGGGACTCGGACGGAAGGTTCAGGTCCGTGGGCGAACCCAGGGCCAGGCCGCTGTTGTTCATCGGCTGGTAGTCCGAGCGGATGCCGTCGCCCACGAAGCCGTACACGCCGTCGGGACCGCGCATGCCTGCCGCGTAGGTGAACTGGTGGCTGATGGTGAACAGGTAGTACTTGTTCTTGCCGTTTTCATTCTGGATGAAGATCTGCGGACGCTCCGTCTGGTCGTTCACGCAGTTGCCGGAAAGGATGGGCGGAAGGAAGGACCACTTGGTCAGGTCCTTGTTGTCCGCCACTGCCAGCCCCACGTTCGCTGTCTGGAAGTAGGCGCCGCTGTTCTGGACGTCCGTTACGCTTTCCGCATGGGGCTCACCGGGGCGGTAGCCCAGGTCCTCGGCCTTGCACTGGTAGTCGCCGCGCTTTGCTGCGGTGTTGCCTTCGAAGACCATGTACGTCTTCCCGGGGTGGGCCGGGTCCACGAACGTGTAGGGGTCGCGAAATGCGAACCCGGCGTTCTGCGCCTTGGTCTGGTACATCTTTCCGTCCGGTTCCAGCAGCTTGGTGTGCTGGAACCCGTCGAACGTGACGCCGTTCTGGTCGGCGTGGATGTTTCCCAGCGCCTTGGCGATCACAGCGTCCGGGGCGATTCCGCCGCCGCCGGCGTTCCGCTCGGCCACATCGTAGAACGTGGTGGCCGTGTAGAAGACGTTCACGTGGTTGCCCTGCATCAGGCGCGTGGAGCCGGACCATTCGGTGTTGCCGATGGAAGTGTTGTCCAGGAACAGGTGTCCGCCGTAGTTCCACTTGTCCTTGGCCGGGTCCGCGTTGGTCTTCCGGAAGAAATAGCCGATCCGGGCGTTCCAGTGGCGCTGGTCGAAACCGTAACCGGCGTGCCGGTCAGCGACCAGGGAGAAGATGACGTCCCAGCCCTTGTAGCTGATCTGGTTGGCGTTTTCGTCCGTCAAGGACCAGGTGTCCCAGACCCAGACGTCGTCGTTCATGGCGGGGAAGTCCTGCGGGATTTCCGGCATGGTGACGTCCGGGCTCATGGAGTTCGCGCCCGGCGCGACGGTGGAGTCGCTCTGCGCCATGATCTGCCGGGCGTCTGCGCGGGTCCACTTGGAGGTGAAGTCCGACGCCGGGTCGAAGGCCTGCTGCGTGTGCTGCGTGGGCAGGGGGAAGCCCGGGGCGGGGGCCGGCATCTGCTGGACGGCAGGCGGGTCGGAAGGCTCGTTGGCCTGTGCCGCGGGGACGGCCAGCAAGGCCGAGGCGGCCAGGGTTGCCGCCAGCGCTGCGGCGCCGGTGCGCCACCGCAGCAGCCGGTGTTGGGGGTGCTTGTGCATGTCTTGCTCTTCTCGCGGAGTTGTAACTTTTCGTGGAAGGCGGGCGTGTGCCCATAACCCCGAAACCAACCGCGGCCCCGGCAACACCTCTGGCGTCATCAGGGACGCCGTTGTGTTGTGGGGTTCAGGCCTGGGTAGGGCCTGTCCGGCCGATGGAAAGCATGCTGTCCTCCGGCCGCGCTCAACCGTAGACGGGGTGGAGGGAGCACTTCAAACCCTGTTTCGGGAGCCGGAACCGGTTACCGCCCAGTAGAGTGCAAGCGCTTACGCAAGTCATTGCGCGCGCGTGCCACACCCCGTCGGCAGGGGTCAAATGTTTCGTTGGGTGCCCAAAGATTTCTCTCGACGGTGGCTGCGATGTTGCGTTAGCCACAGGGCGGACACTCATACGTGGCGGAAGGCCGCGTCAGGGGCAGAGGCGAAGCCTGGTCAAGGTTGCCCGAACCGGTGTTAAAGCAGAAAAGCACCAGTTCCGAAGAACTGATGCTTCCCAGTGGTGGCTCCGACCGGCGTCGATCCGGTGACCTTTCGATTTTCAGTCGAACGCTCTACCAACTGAGCTACAGAGCCTAGGTGACTAGTCACCATGACAGCCGGAATTTCTTCCAACAATCAGAGCGACCCTGACGGGACTTGAACCCGCGACCTCCGCCGTGACAGGGCGGCGCGCTAACCAACTGCGCTACAGGGCCTTGCGTTTCTTGCTTTTGCAGTATCTCTACCGCTTTTTTCAAGGCTTCCAGCCTACCAGACTTTTTTAGCCTGTTTGACCAGTTCCTTGCGTACCCCCAACGGGATTCGAACCCGTGCCGCCGCCGTGAAAGGGCGGTGTCCTAGGCCGCTAGACGATGGGGGCCAGAACCCGTTCGGAACAAAATAAAAGGCGTCAAGCGGGGCTTTCCGTCTTTGTCCTCTGCGTTTCTCCGAACTGGACTCTAAAACTATAGGGGCTAACCGGGAATATTCCAAAATCGGTGAAAAACCCCGCCGTTTGGCCCCGGGACGGGTCAAGATGGACGGATGGATGCCGTCGACGCGCTCAATGAGATCGCTTTCTGGCTGGAGCGCGGACGCGCGGCCACGTTCAAGGTCCAGGCTTTCCGGAAGGCGGCCGCCGCCATCAGCCCCCTCGGCCCCGCGGAAGTAGCCGAACGCGCCCGGAGCGGCCGGCTCAAATCCATGAAGGGAATCGGCGACCGGACCTACGCGGTGATCCGGCAGGCCGTGGACGGACAGGTCCCTGACTACCTGGCGGACCTCAGGGAGAAGGGTGCCCAGCCGCTGGCATCGGGCGGAACGGAGCTCCGGGCGGCGCTGCGTGGCGACCTGCACAGCCACAGCGAATGGTCCGACGGCGGCTCCCCCATTGAGCTGATGGTGGCGGCCGCTGAGGTGCTGGGCCGCGAATACCTGGCCCTGACTGACCACTCCCCCAACCTCACCATCGCCAACGGGCTGTCCGCCGGGCGCCTGCGGGAGCAGCTGGACGTGGTGGCAGGCATCAACAGCAACGGCGGGGCCACCCGGCTGCTGACGGGCATCGAGGTGGACATCCTGGAATCCGGCAGCCTGGACCAGGACCCGGAGCTGCTGGACCGCCTGGACATCGTGGTGGCCAGCGTCCACTCGAAGCTCCGTGCGGACCGGAAAACCATGACCACCCGCATGCTCGGGGGCATCCGGTCTCCGCAGACCAACGTCCTTGGCCATTGCACGGGACGGCTCGTTGAGGGCTCGCGCGGGACGCGGCCGCCGTCGGAATTCGACGCCAAGGAAGTCTTCGCAGCGTGCGCGGAACACAACGTTGCCGTTGAGATCAATTCCCGCCCGGAGCGGCAGGACCCGCCCGATGCCCTGATCCAGCTGGCACTGGACGCCGGGTGCCTGTTCTCGATTGACAGCGATGCCCACGCACCGGGACAGCTGGATTTCCTGCAGTACGGTGCCGAACGGGCAGCCCGCAACAACGTTCCGGCAGACCGGATCATCACCACCTGGCCGGTGGACAAGCTGCTTGCCTGGGCCGCCACGAAGTAGGGCGGCCTCGCTTCGGGGCAGCGTCGGCGGGGCTGACCGCCGCTACTTGACGGCGTCTGCCAGCTTCTGGCGGAAGTCCGCCTTGGTGGACAGCGTGAGCTTCTCACCGTTGAGGAAGAACGTGGGTGTGCCGGTGACGCCGAGGGCGTTGCCGTCCGCGATGTCGGCCAGGATGCGGTCCTCGGTCTTCTGGTCGGCCACGACGGCATCGAACTGCGCCAGGTCCAGCCCCAGCTGCCCGGCGTAGGTGCGGAACAGCGGCGCCTGGGACTGCTGGCTGCCGGCCCACTGAGACTGGTTTTCGAAAAGCTTGGCGGCCATCTGCTGGTACTGGCCCTGCTGCGCGGCCGCTTCCGCCGCCAGGGCAGCCTGGCCGGAATTGGGGTGCGCAGAAAGCGGGAAGTACCTGTTGACGAAAGTAATCCTGTCCCCGAACTCCGCCTTGAGCTCCTCCACGAAAGGATGGACTGCACCGCAGGACGGGCACTCGAAGTCCAGGAACTCCACCAGCTGGGCCTTCTCCTCGGCAGGCGCAGTGAGGCGGTGGCTGTCGGCACGAACCAGTTGCACAGCACCCGCGGCCGGAGGCGCCGCCTGCTGGGGCTTCGTTGCGGCAAAGATGGCGTACCAGGCAACGCCGCCCAGGACGATGAGAGCCAAGGCGATCCAGATGATCTTCCTGACAAGGCGCGGGGTGTCACGGCCGGGAGCCGAAGGAGAGGACATGGTCCGCATCCTAGCCCGCGGGCACCCACATGGCCGATTTCCGCCAGTTCGGTGCCTGCAGCAGCCGTACATTTGACTCATGCCTTCCACCAGCCCCGCCCGCCAGCCCCTGGCTTCCCCCGCCGCAGCACCCACGCCCGTGAAGGCCCTTGGCGTGGCGGCCATGGTGGTTACCGTGGTGCTGTGGGCCTCCGCGTTCGTCGGCATCCGCGCCATCGGGCCGCACTTCTCCCCCGGAGCCCTGACGCTCGGCAGGCTGGCGGTCGCCGCCGTTGTCCTCGCGTTCCTGGTGGTGCCGCAGCTGCTCAGGAGCCGGGTGCTGCCCAGGGGGCGCGAATGGCTGCCCATCCTGGCCTATGGCGTGATGTGGTTCGGCGGCTACAACGTTGCCCTGAACGCCGCCGAACACATCCTTGATGCCGGCACCAGCGCCCTGCTGATCAACGTCAACCCGATCCTGGTGGCCATCATGGCCGGCATCTTCCTCAAGGAGGGCTTTCCCCGCTGGCTGCTCATCGGCAGCACGGTGGCCTTCACGGGTGTTGCACTGATCGCCCTGGGTTCCGGACAGCCGCGCAGCCCCGGGGAAAGTTCGACGGCGGACCTGGCAGGCGTGGCGCTTTGCCTCCTCGCGGCGGTGCTCGCCGCAGTCAGCGTCATCATCCAGAAACCGGTGGTGCGGAAGTTCCCGGCGGCGCAGGCCACCTGGTTCGGCATCGTGGTGGGAGCACTGTGCTGCCTGCCGTTCGCCGGGCAGTTGGCGTCCGAAGTGCAGGCCGCTCCCCCGGAGGCCACCTGGGCGCTGGTGTACCTCGGTGTCTTCCCCACGGCCATTGCCTTTACCACCTGGGCTTACGCCCTGTCCCTGGTGGACGCCGGGAAGCTTGCCGCCACCACCTACCTGGTGCCCGGGACCACGGTGCTCATCTCCTGGCTGCTGCTCGGTGAAATCCCTACCGCCTGGGGACTGGTGGGCGGGCTGGTGTGCCTGGTGGGCGTAGGGCTGACCCGGCGCAGGACGCGGGCACCCGGGCAGCGGCCCGGGCGCTAGAGTCGGAGTATGCCAGCCAGCCTCCCGCCGGGACTGCCTATCCTTCCCGACGGCCCGCACGAACCGTCCGGGTTCACCATGTCTCCTGACGAATTCGAGGCGGCCGTCGAGGATGCCCTGGCCAGCATCCCGGACCGGCTGGCCCGTGCCATGGACAACGTGGCAGTCTTCATCGACGACGACTACGTGCCCGGTCCGGGGGAAGATCCGGACACCGTCCTGCTGGGGCTGTACGAAGGCGTCCCGCTGACCGAACGCGATTCATGGTGGGACGCCGGTTCCCTTCCCGACCGGATCACCATTTTCCGCGAACCCATCCTGGAGATCTGCTCCTCCCGGGAGGACGTGATCCACGAAGTGGCCGTCACGGTGGTCCATGAAATCGCGCACCACTTCGGCATTTCCGATGTCCGGCTGCACGAGCTGGGCTGGGGCTAGCCTTGTAAGCATGGGACACGACCACAGCCACAGCCACGGGATCACCGCCACCGGGCGGCACCGGAAACGCCTGGTGGCCGTCCTGGGCATCACGCTTGGCGTCGTCCTCATCCAGATCGTGGGAGCGGTGCTGTCCGGTTCGCTGTCCCTGCTCGCGGACGCCGGCCATATGCTCTCCGACGCGGCCGGCGTCACCATCGCACTGCTTGCCGCCTGGATCGCCGGCCGCCCGGCGAGCGACCAGCGGACCTACGGCTACCAGCGGGCAGAGGTGCTCGCGGCGTTGGCGAATGCACTGATCCTGATCGTGATCTCCGTTGTGATTTTCACGGAGGCCATCCGCCGGTTCGGGGCGCCCCCGGAAGTGCAGACGGACATCATGCTGTTTGCGGCCATCCTCGGCGCCGTGGCGAACCTGGTATCGCTGCTGATCCTGCGTGGGGCGCAGGATGAAAGCCTGAACATCCGTGGCGCCTACCTGGAGGTACTGGGCGACCTCCTGGGTTCGGTGGCCGTCATCATTGCCGCCGTCGTCATCATGGCCACAGGTTTCCAGGCAGCGGACACCATCGCTTCCGTCCTTATCGCACTGATGATCCTGCCGCGGGCCTGGAGCCTGCTGCGCGACGTGGTGGATGTCCTGCTGGAGGCCAGTCCGAAGGGCGTGGAGGTGCAAATGATCCGCGAGCACATCCTCTCGGTTGCCGGCGTGACCGATGTCCATGACATCCACATCTGGACCATCACGTCCGGTGTCCCCGTCTTCTCGGCCCATGTGGTGGTGGAGGACGGCGTGCTCAACGCACGGGGCGCCGACCAGTTGCTGGACAAGCTGATCACGTGCCTGGGTTCCCATTTCGATACCGACCACTGCACCTTCCAGCTGGAGCCTGCGAGCCACTCAGAGCACGAGGAACACCAACACGCCTGACCCCGACACACCCGTCAAATTCACGGGAAAATGACACGCTTGTGGTTTATGTTATTGATGTGACTGTTGTTGCCAATGTGCAAAAGGTCACGTAGCCTCGGACTGCTGGCGAGCAGCTGAGGGGCACGGTCGTGCCGCATCCAGAACCTCACTCCCAGTCTTACCGTTGCGAGGTCTCTGCAGATGGCTTTACCCGGATCCGGCCGCAGGACGGCTGCGCTGTGCGCCGCCGTCGTACTCTTTGCATCCGTGGCAACACCCGCACTCGCGGTACCGGCGCCATTGGCCCCCGTGGCCTTTCCGGCGTCGCCAGCGATTCCCTCGCCGGACGATATCGCAGCAGCGAAAGCCAGTGAAGCCGCGACGGCGGACCAGGTCACCGCGATTGAGCGCATTTTGGCGGATGCCTCCACAGCCCAACAGGCAGCCTTCGCGGTGGCCATGCAGGCCAACAACTCCTACAGCGAGGCGCTCGTGGAGCTGCAGCAGCGGACCGAAGCGGCGTCAGTTGCGGCTGCCAAGGCCTCTTCCGCGCGCGACCAGCAGGACAAAACCCGGAAGCAGGTGGGACAGCTCGCCGGTGACCTGTACCGCAATGGCGGCCTGAACCCCACCCTGGGAACGCTGGCCAGCGGCAGCGAAAGCCTGCAACAGGCCGCCACGCTTGAGGCGCTTTCTGCCAGCCGCAGCCGGGCCTTTGAGGCTGCGGACGCTGCTGCCACGGCCTACCGTTCCCTGACCGCCGCCGCAGAGGACGCCACCAAAGCCGCCGATGACGCTGCAAAGACGGCCGAGCAACGGAAGTCCCAGGCGGAACAGGCCAACGCCGCGCAGGTCAAAGCCGTTGCCGATGCCAAGGCACAGCGGACCATCCTGGTGGACCAGTTGGCCCAGCTCGGCAACACGACTGTGGCGCTCGAATCGGCCAGGGTGGATGCCCTTGACCGGCAACGCGAAGAGGCACGCCTTGCCGCCTTGTCCGCCGCCGCGGACCAGGCCGCCCGGGAGAAGGCAGAGCAGGACAAGGCAGCCCAGGAGAAGGCAGCCCAGGACAACGCCGCCCAAAACCGGCCCGCCACACGGAACGGCGGCGGCCAGGACATGGCCCCCGCACCGGCCGGTCCAGCGCCTGCTGCTCCGGCTCCGGCCCCAGTGGCGCCGGCTCCTGCTCCGGCAGCCCCGGCACCTGCACCCGCCGCGCCTGCCCCTGCGCCAGCCCCTGCTCCGGCACCGGCGCCCGCCCCGGCCCCGGCTCCAGCTCCGGCTCCGGCCCCCGCGCCTCCCACTGGCTCGGGCACGTATGAGGCAGCCATTTCGGTTGCCCTGGGGAAGGTGGGCGCGCCGTACTTCTACCAGTGGGGCGGCACGGGCGTGTACGGCTTTGACTGTTCGGGCCTGGTGCAGAATGCCTTCGCTGCGGCCGGAACGTACCTTCCCCGCACCGCATCCCAGCAGTATGCCGCCGCCCCGGTCCACGTTCCCATCTCGCAGGCCCGCCGCGGCGACCTGCTGGTCTGGGGTTCCGCGCCGAACTTCTACCATGTGGCCATCTATCTGGGGAACGGCCAGGTGGTGCAGGCGCTGAACCCGCAGGAAGGCATCATGGTTTCCAGCATCAGCTCAATGGTGGGCATGGACCTGTATCCGTACGCCGCCCGCTACTGACCAGCGGACTGGGCGCGCGGCGGATCCTGAAGGCTCCCGCCGCCGTCGTCAGCTCAGGATGTCCTTGGTGACGAAGCGGCCATAGGCGAGCGCGCCGAACACTGCCACGTAGCCGGCCTGGAGCAGGGCATTGTCCAGGAAGGAATCCCACACCACGGGCTGGCGGAGCATGTCGGCGAAACCAAGCCAGTAGTGGCTGAAGAGCCACGGGTGCAGCCAGTCCAACTGCGGAAGCTGGTCCGCGACCTGCGAAACCACCGAGACCACCACCGTTGCGGCCATCGCCCCAACGGGAACCACCGTCATGGTGGACAGGAACAGTCCGATCGCCGACAGCCCGGCCAGCGACACCGCGAGGTAGGCGGCGATGAGCACTATCCGCAGGGCAGCCTCGGCGGGCTGGACCACCCCGCCGGAGAGCAGTGTCACCGGGCCGACCGGGAACAGCGCCGCACCAATCGCCGCGCCCGCCAATCCAACGGTGAGCGGAGCCACGATGCAGAAGGCCAGCGCCCCCGCATACTTGACCAACAGGAGCCGCACCCGCCCTGCCGGCGCCACCAGGAGGTACCGGAGGGTCCCCAGGTTGGCCTCCCCGGCGATCGTGTCCCCCGCCACCACCCCCACTGCGAGCGGCATGAACAACGGGACGGAGACCAGCATGGCGGTGAAGGCCACAAACAGCCCGTTCTGGGTGATCCGGTCGAGGAACGCAGGACCCCGCCCCGGTGGGACCGCAGAGGAAACCTTCACGGCCACGGCAATGAGGACCGGGATGGCGGCGAGCGCCAGGAGCAGCGCCCAGGTCCGCCGGCGCCCGAACAGCACCTTAAGCTCAGACCCCAGAAGGGACAGTCCCGGGCCGCGCGGCGCGGCGGCCGTCCGGGTGGCTTTGGCGGTTTCCGGTATGTCCGCGGGAACGCTACTGGGCAACGTCGAATCCTTCCCCGGTCAGGGCAACGAAGCGGTCTTCAAGGCTTTCACGCTCGATGGCGAAGCCCCGGACGCGGACGCCGGCCTGCACCAGGTGCGCCACAACGTCCTCCGGGAGCACGGCAGGCTGCCCGGCGGCGGCACCCATCGCCGCAACAATGGTCTCCCCATCCAGCTGTGCGCGCTGGGAAGCCTGTGCCTCCTGGTCCCCCGGGCCGGGTGCCAGCCCCAGCCCTGCCAGGACCTGCCGCGCCGCGCCGCCGTCGGGCGTTACCAACCGCAGGCGGGTGCTTCCGGCCTGCCGCAGTTCGGCCAGGGGACCCTGTGCCACGAGCTTTCCCGCGCTCATGACAGCAGCGTGGGTGCACATCTGGTCCACCTCGGCCAGCAGGTGGCTGGACACGAACACAGTGGTGCCCTGGTGTGCCAGGGAGCGCACCAGGTTGCGCACTTCGCGGGTGCCCTGCGGATCCAGCCCGTTGGTGGGTTCGTCCAGTACCAGCAGGTCCCGGGGTGAGAGCAGGGCGTTGGCTATGCCCAGCCGCTGCTTCATTCCCAAGGAGTATGCGTGCACGCGTTTCCCCGCCGCGTGCTCCAGGCCTACGCGCTCCAGTGCCTGTTGCACGCGGGCTTTGCGCGTGGCGGGCACTGAATGCGGGCTGGCGGAGTCCAGCCGGTGGAGGTTGGCGGCGCCGGACAGAAAAGGGTAGAAGGCCGGCCCTTCCACCAAGGCGCCCACGCGCGGCAACACCTCGTGGAGCCTCTGCGGCATCTCCTGGCCCAGGAGGTTCACCGTTCCTGCGGACGCGGCTGCCAACCCCAGCAGCATGCGGATGGTGGTGGTCTTGCCGGAGCCGTTGGGGCCGAGGAACCCGAAGACCGTCCCGTGTGGGACGGCCAGGTCCACGTTGTCGACGGCGGCCTGCTGGCCAAAGTGCTTGGTGAGGCCCCGCGTCTCAATTGCCAGGCCGTCAGTCACCCCGCCAGGGCCGGCCCGATTGCCACTCCCCCGCCCGTCCAAGGCCTACCGGGCCGCTGCTGCTGCGGCCTGCAGCCTCTCCGGCGGCACCATTCCCGCGAAGATCCGGCCGTCGTCGGTGATCAGGATGTTGAGCAGGGCCGTGGACAGCAGCCGGCCACCGGGTACGGCGACGGCGGCCTGGGACAACAGCGGGTCCTGGAGCAGTGGTGCGGCCGCCGCAGCGGATCCAGCCGCCGTGCCCACCACCGTCTCCCAGCCGGTGCCGGTTATGGAGACATTCCCCTTGGCACCACCGTGCATGGCGCCCGGGCCATGGGCATCGGCGGGGTCATGGGATTTGGCGGGATCGTGGGATTTGTCCGGTACCGGGAGTTCCTTGACGGTGCTGCCCGGCGGAGGGGTGAAGGCGAAGAGTGACGGGTCCGGCGCGTCCAGCGAGAAGCTGGTGAACCCGGACGCGAAGGCAGGCTTATCCGCGCCGCGCGCGGTCACCTGGACTGACAACGGCATCCCGCTGGCACCGTCGACGGCGATGGCCACCTTGCCTACCAATGTTGCGTCCGTGCGGGGCTCGATCAGCAGGTTGTAGGCGGCGCGCCCTGCAACGGAAACGTCCGGGCCCACGGAAACGGCGGTGCTGGGGTCCACCTTCGACAGGAACTGTTGGGCCAGTTCAGCGGGAGTGTGCATCCCGGGTGCGCCGTGCGCGTCGTTCGGAAGCGCGGGATCCTCAGTGTGGGCAGGGTCCTGGGTGTGCGCGGGCAGGGACAGGTGGGCTGCCGAATTGTCCTTTGAGGAGTAGAGCCAGACGTCGCTGCCGTGGCGGACCACGTCCCGTTCGGCCAGTTGGTCCATCACCTGCACACGGGCGTTGTCCTTGCCGTCCACGTAGATGCGCGCGGTGTGCTTGCCTGACAACAGCTCGATCACCGACGCCACGCTGCCGGCCGAGGCAGGTCCGGACGCAGACCCGGACGGCTTGCCGGCAGCCGGAAGTTCCGGCAGTCCCAGTTCAGCGGACTGCTCCACCGTCCCGGAGAACGTGCGCACCTGGTGGCTGGCCGCCAGTTCCAGGACCTCGGCAGGTGTCTTGGCCGGCAATGGGTCGCTGGCGCCGGCCGGAAGGGACCCGATCAGGGCACCGGAGGCAATGACCACCGGAGCCGCGACGGCGGGCAGCCACCGCAGCCACATCCTGCGCCTTGTGCTGTTTCGTTGCACCTGTACGTGTTGGAACGGTCCGCTGGAATCCAGCCTGTTGGAGCCCATGGATCAAGACTACGCCCGTGCAGGTGGGTCCGTGCCCTTGGGAACTTTCCCGTTTTGCGGCGTACCGGTGCGTTCCGGCACGACGGTTCCCGCGCCGCCGTCGACCGTTATCTTTTGGCCCGTGCTGATCAGGGCGGTGGCGTCCGCCACGCCAACAACTGCGGGGATGCCGTATTCCCTGGCCACGACGGCGCCGTGGGAGTTGGGTCCGCCCATCTCCATCACCAGTCCTCCTGCCGTCAGGAACAGCGGAGTCCAGCCCGGGTCCGTGGACGGTGCAACCAGGATCTCGCCCGGCTCCAGGCGCGCTCCGACGGGATCCAGGATGACCCGCGCCGCAGCGGTCACCGTCCCGGCCGAGGCCGGGCTGCCGGCCAGGGTCCCGTTGGCCAGGTTTCCGTTGGACCCGGTTCCGTTCGCGGCGGTTCCGGCGGCCCGCACCGCCTCGGGTTCGGTGCCGTCCGAAAGCAGCACCCGGGGGATGTGCCGGCGCCTGAGCTCCAGGGCGTAGTCCTGGCGCCGGGCCGCCACGAGTGCTTTCAGGTCCGGGGCAGGCGCCGGGCTGCCCGCGGTTGTTCGGGTCAATGCCTGGCGGACTTCCGCGAAATCGAGGAAGAACACGTCATCCCGCCGTTCCACCGTGCCTGCCTGTTCCAGTTCGGTACCCACCAGGAGCAGCTGCCGGCGGACTTCCCCAAGGCCAAGCACCAACTGGTACTTCGGCAGCTCCCGCAGGCCGGCGAACATGCGCGCCCGCCGGAGTGCGGCACGCACCAGCCGTCCCCGGATCCTGCTGCGGGCAGCGGCCCGGGCCACGAGCCGGTCAACCTGCGCTTCTGCGTCCTCGGCGGCTTTGCTGAACTGGGCGTCCGGTGCCAGGGCGGGGTCGTCCAGCCGGAGGTAGTTGGCGAGGATGCCCAGGATGTGTTCCGGTTCCTCCGACCACCGGGGCAGTCCGACGTCGATCTCGCCGACAGCCCGGTGGCCGTATCTGTCCAGGAACCTGGCGAGGCCCGCGTCCAGGCGCGCAGGCAGCTCGCAGGCCTGGAAAGCGGCTGCGAGGGCGGCGGGATCGCGGGCCATCAGTGCGGTGCGTGATTCGGTGTCTTCCTGGATCGCCTGCGCCAGGTGCCACAATTCCAGGTCCATTTCCGTGGTGACGTTGTTGGGCAGGCCGCGGATCACCGGCTGCAGCCCGTCCCACGCATTGCCGCCCACGAGCTTTCCGGCAACGCCGAGCATCGCGAAGCCCAGGGCGGGAAGGGGAAGGATGGCCGGAACAATGGGGAACAGGCGCGATCCCACGAGGGACTCGGCGTGGTCCAGGCGGGCCAGGGCGCCGGCTGCGCCGCCGGGAGCCAGGGACACCTCGAACGTCCGGGTGAAGCGGTCCAGCCGGCGGAGGGCGGCACCGGGGCGGACCAGCGCACGGAGGAAGGTGGTGGGAACCTCTGTGCGGATTGCCGCGGGTCCGACGTGGCGCAGCAGCCCGAGGGGCGACCTGGTGGTCACCGAAAAAGCTGGGTCCGCGAACAACTGCCGCACGACGGTTGCCGTCCGTGCCTCCATGATGTCGAAGACCCGGGGAACGAGCCGCCGGCCAACGGTGCTGCGGATGGGAGTGGTGAAGTCGACGTAAATCCGCTGACCCGCCTCGGCGTAGGGGGACGGCCCTTCCCGTGGATCGGGAACAGGGAAGCCGGCTGCGGTGGCGACGGAGGAAGCGATGAGGCGCACTGCAGCCAGGCCCATGGGCGTCAGCGGCCGTGTCAGTCCCTGCGCGAGGCTGAAACAGAGGTAGGCCCTGGTCCCCCCAGCGGCGGACGCTGCCTGCGGCACCCTGCCGGCAGCACCGTTGCTTTTCGGGACCGGGTAGAGCGTGGTGATGGGCCTGGACTGCGTGAGCCACAGCCCATCCGCGCCGTCGACGGCCCACTCGATGTCCTGCGGGGCACCGAAATGCCCTTGGGCCTGCAGCCCCAACCGCATCAGGCCAGCCACCTGGCTGTCCGGAAGGCACGCGGTGCCCTGGGCGGCCTGCACGTGGCGGATTTCGGTCCCGCCGCCCGCAACCGGCCGTATCTCCACGCCCTTATCGCCGGGTTTCCGTTCCAGCACCCTGCCGGTCAGGGCGTCCACCACGAAGTGGTCCGGATTGACGGCGCCGGAGACCACGGCCTCGCCGAGGCCGGGGCTGGCGTCGATGACCACCTGCCGGCGGCTGCCGGTGAGGGGATTCGCCGTGAACATCACGCCCGCGGTCTGGGCGTCCACCATCCGCTGGACCACCACCGCGAGCGACACGGCTGCCGGGTCGATTCCGAGGCTTGCCCGGTACGCGGTTGCCCGCTCCGTCCACAGCGACGCCCAGCACCTCCGGACGGCGTCCAGCACCGCGGGCACTCCCACGACGTTCAGGAAGGTGTCCTGCTGGCCGGCGAAGCTGGCGAAGGGAAGGTCTTCAGCGGTGGCCGAGGACCTCACTGCCACCGCGACGCCGGGACCCAGTGCCGTATAGGCCTGCTCCACGGCGCGGGCTACGGCTGCCGGAACCGGAGCTGCAAGTATTGCTGCCCGTGCCGTTGCGGCCAGTCCGGCTACATCGGGAAGGTCCCCAGCGGCGGCCCCTGCCGTCTCCTCCAGGGTGGCGTAAACCGCTGCCAACGCGGGAAGCAGGGCATCGGGGGCGCCGATGGCCTGCCAGTACGCGGCGGTGGTGAGGCAAAAGCCGTCCGGAACCGGCAACCCGGCGGACAACAACTCCCCTAGGTTGGCTGCCTTGCCGCCCACCAGTGCCAGCATTCCTGAGTGCAGGCTGCCCAGGCCGCGCACCAGCCCGTCGGGCTCCTCACCGGCTGTCATCTGCTGCGTCATGTCCGCGGTCCCCCGCCGGCTGCCCGGAAAAGCGCGGTCTAGGCGGCGTCGCCCAGGATGGGTCCGAACCGCCCGCGGTCGGCCAGGCGGGGGTCCTCCCGGTCCGGGACCACCATGACCGGGCCCTTGGCGTGGTGGAGCACCCCGTCTGATGTTGAGCCCAGGAGCATTCCGGTGAACCCGCCGCGTCCGCGGGTGCCCACCACCACCAGTTCAACGTGCCGGCTTTCCTCGACGAGCACGTCCACCGGCGAGCCGTCCTTCAGCTCGTAGCCGGCCTGCAGGTTGGGGTAGTGGCTGCGGAGCCAGGCCATGCCGGCCTCCAGGGTGACCCGGATGTCATCGAACAGTGCCTTCCGGTCCATGGGCGCCGGAACCCAGGCCAGCGAGCCGCTGTACTGGGGAACGGCGCAGACCACGCGGAGGGACGCGCCAAGGCGTTCGGCCTGGTCGGCTGCTTCAAGGACGGCAACGCGGGCCTGCTCGGAGCCATCCACGCCAACCACCACCACGTTCTCCACCGGCCGGTGCCCGGACCTGGCCTGCTCGGCCTTGACGCGGCGGTCCTCCGTGGACTCACCGAGCCGGTCCGAGCAGAACAACGGAACCGTCACCGTGGGGCATTTCGCGTGGGCGGGCAGGGCACTGCTGACTGATCCGAGGAGCCGGCCCACAAAGCCGCCGCGGCCGCGGGTGCCGACCACCAGGAGTTCCGCGGTTTCGGAGATGTCCAGCAGGACGCCGGCGGCGTCGCCGTTCTCCACGGAGGAGCTGACGTCCACGTCGTAGGCGGCCACCTTTTCCAGGGCCTGCCGGGCAATGGCTTCGGCGCCTTCGCGGATGACGGAATCATCCACGGTGGCGTAGCCCCCGTCCAGGCCGGACGCGGCGAAGATCGGCACGGAGTAGGCGGTGACGATATGAAGCGGACGACGACGGCGCTGGGCTTCCCGCGCGGCCCACACCAGGGCGCACTGGCCGTGGTCCGAACCGTCGACGCCCACCACGATGCCGTGGGGAGCGGTTGCGCCACCCCCACCGTCCCGGGCCGGGTCCGGATGCAACTCTCGTGAGCCCATGGGGGCCGCCTCCTCGCGATACGCCTGATGTTGCGGCTATTCTGCCAGAAAACGGACCGCTCCCCGCGCACCCGGCCCAGCGGTGGCACCGGCAGGAAAAGGACCGCTCCCGATTCCCACTATTCTCTGTCCCCCAGGGCTTAGCAAGCCTGTTCAGGGGCTGATGGGCCCTGTTATCCACAGGCTTTTTGCCGGGTTCCGGAAAGCGCCTTCTCGCCACGGAAACGATTTCGTTCACGGGCTATCCACGGCCGCATTTGTTCTGTAGTCTTCAGGACATTGTTGGTCCGGGACGCCAACTGATTCTTCCTGTCAGGACGGTCCCGGCCATGCGCTGCGGCCGTGCTTGGGGGTAACGGGACGCGAGCCGGCGAGGATGCCGGCACCTGCCGAAGCTCCATAGGAGGGAAACTGTAGTGTCAAGCATGCCTGGGATTGCCGGGACCGAACAGACCACCACTGTCGTCATTGGCACGGGCCTGTCCGGACTGGCCGTGGCCGCTGAGCTGCGCCGCCATGGGGTGGACTCCATCGTGGTGGACGGCCTCGACATCCTGGGCCAGGCCCAGCCCGCGAACACCACGTCATTGCAGCGCTGCGATGCGGCGGACAGCGGCACCCTCCGCGAGCGGAACGAGATCCTGCGCCACCTGCGCAATTACGCCGCAAGCCACAGCGTGGACGTGCGGAATACCACCCGGGCGGTGCAGCTGACCATGCTCGAAGCACCGGACCAGGCCGCGCCGCAGTGGCAGGTGCACACCCCCACGGGCATCCTGGTGGCGGACCACATCGTGCTCACCCGTTGCGCCCACAGCCAGTTGCGGCGCATGCTCAACGACTTCGGCATTGCCGTGGGCCGGAACGTGGCGGCAGCCATGCGGGCCATTGGCATCTACCTGGTGGGAGTGGGCGAACTGATCACGCCATCGCCCAAAGAAGTGCTGCGCCAGGCCAAGACGGTGGGCCAGGCAATCTCCGCCAAGGTCAACCCGGACGGCGCCCTTCCGTCCACCGGCGTCTTCCCGGCAACGGGAAGCTTTGCTGCCCTGGGCTGCTGACTGCGGCGCCGGTACGCGCTGCAGGGCTGGACGGAACCGGCCCTGCCGGCGGGTGCTACTCCGCGGCCCTGTCCCCGGCCTCCCCGTCATCTTCGGTGTCCCCGTCGCCGGTGAGCCGGCGGCGGGCAAGGACGCCCAGCGCCACCAGCAGCCCCACGGCCACAACCGCAAAAATAACAATGCTCCACTGGAACGGCTCGCCCGCGCCGGCCGGCTCCGAGGCCTCTTCCGTGACCCCGGGCTGGGCGGTGCCCATGCCAGGGACCGCACCCGCCGCCGTCGAACTTCCCGCCGTGGGTGTCCCGGACGAGGCGGCACCCGGGGCACCGGAGGCCGCGGTGAAGGTGAACGTCCCCTCGATGGGATGTGAGTCCGAGCTGACCACGCGCCACGCCACTGTGTACGTGCCCGCCGGACCGCCCGGGCGGAGCTTCTGGGTGGCCACGTTGTCCACGATCTGCACGGAGCCATCAGCCCATTCGGTGCCGCCGGCATCCTTGATGGAGAAGGACGAACCGATGCCCAGCGGCTTGTTGCTGAAGGTCACCGAGACCTCGGCGGGCGGGACAGCCAGCGCAGCCCCCTGCGCCGGGCTGGTGGACTCGGCAGCATCATGGGCGGAGGCGGGGCCAGCGAGGCCCAGCGCGGCGGCTGCAAGGACAAACAAGCCGAGCACAAGGCTCAGCAACTGGCGGCGGACCTGGCGCATGGGTGGGCTGCTCCTCGTGTTGGCTTCCTTACAGACTAGGCGAATTTGCCGGCCCACTCCCCGCCGCTCCCTTAGGATGCAGGTATCCCCACACACTTCCCCGGAGGACTAATGCTTAAGCAAGGCTCTGCCCTGGACCGGTATTTCAGGGTCACCGAGCGCGGTTCCAACCTTTCCCGCGAGATCCGCGGCGGGTTCGCCACGTTCTTCGCCATGAGCTACATCGTGGTGCTGAACCCCCTGATCCTGTCCGGGCCCGACTCCAACGGCACCACGCTGGGCTTCCCCGCCGTGGCCGCCGTGACCGCGCTGGTGGCAGGCATCCTCACCATCCTCATGGGCGCGTGGGGCCGGCACCCCTTCGCCCTGGCCACCGGCTTGGGCGTCAACGCCTTCGTGGCTGTCACCGTGGCCACCAATCCCGGGCTCACCTGGCCGGACATGATGGGCCTGGTGGTCCTCTCCGGCGTCACCATGCTGATCCTGGTCCTCACCGGTTTCCGTACCGCCGTGTTCAAGGCGGTGCCGGACGGACTCAAGACGGCCATCGTGGTGGGCATCGGCCTGTTCATTGCCCTGATCGGCCTGGTCAACGCCGGGTTCGTGCGCCGCATCCCGGATGTCGCAGGCACCACCGTGCCCGTTGGCCTGGGCTTCGAAGGCAAGCTCCTGGGCTGGCCCACCGCCGTGTTCGTGTTCGGCCTGATCCTGACCATCGCCCTGGTGGTGCGCAAGGTCAAGGGCGCCATCCTGATCGGTATCATCACCTCCACGGTGCTGTCCGTCATCCTTGAGACGACCCTGCACATCGGCCCCAGCTTCGACGGCAAGAACTTCAACCCGCAGGGCTGGTCCCTGGTGGCGCCGGCGTTCTCCGGCTGGGCCGCGCCCGACCTCTCCCTGATCGGCAAGGCCAACCCGTTCGGTGCCTTCGAGCACCTCGGCTTCGTGGCCGCCACGCTGCTGGCCTTCGTCATCCTGCTCAGCATCTTCTTTGACGCCATGGGCACCATGGTGGGCCTGGCCAACGAGGCCGGCACGGTGGATGAACACGGCAACATTCCCGACGTCGACCGTGTGCTCCAGGTGGACGCACTCGGTGCCATCATCGGCGGCGGCGCCTCCGTCTCCTCCAACCAGATCTACGTCGAAGCCGGTGCCGGCATCGGCGAAGGCGCCCGCACGGGCGTGGCCTCCATCGTCACCGGCGTGCTGTTCCTGGTGGCCATGTTCTTCACGCCGCTGATCAACCTGGTGCCGTTCGAGGCCGTGGCCCCGGCACTGGTGGTGGTGGGCTTCATGATGGTCTCCCAGGTGGGCAAGATCGACTGGCAGGACTGGGGCATCGCCATCCCCGCGTTCCTCACCTTCACCCTGATGCCTTTCACCTACTCCATCGCCAACGGCCTGGGTGCGGGCTTCATCGCCTACGTCCTGATCCGTACGGTCCAGGGCAGGGTCAAGGACATCCACCCGCTGATGTGGGCTGTGGCCGCGGCGTTCGCGCTGTTCTTCGCCATCGGCCCCATCGAGGCGGCCCTGGGGATGAAGTAACACCTGCGCAGGGAAAGGGCTGGTGCGGCGTCTGCCGTACCAGCCCTTTTGTTGACACCGGGGTTTCCCTGGCCGGGGGCCTAGACGGGGGTGTTGGGGGCGAGTCCCTCGTCGCCGGAGACTGCCAGTGCCTTCTTCTGGCGCAGCCGGTCCAGCCGGTTCATCAGGGGCGAGGTGGTGGCGCCGTGGATCACGATGGACAGCGCCACCACCAGCCCGATGAAGGACCAGAGCCAGTGCGCCTGCTCCGTAAAGTGGCCTTCCCCCAGGGCAAAGGCCAGGTAGTACAGGGAACCGATGCCGCGGATGCCAAAGAAGGACAGTGCCACGCGTTCCCGCGGACCGGTCTTGCCACCCAGCAGGCCCAGCCAGCCCGCCAGCGGCCGCACCACCAGCAGGAAAGCAAGCGCCACCAGCAGTTCCGGAAGCCCGATCCCGGCCAGCAGCCCGCGGGCGATGGCACCGCCAAGGAGGACCAGGATCACCACGGTCAGCAGCCGTTCCAGCTGCTCCACGTAGGAGTGCAGCACCCGGTGGTAGCCGTGCGTCCGTTCGGCGGCCCGGATGGTCACGGCACAGACGAACACCGCTATGAACCCGTAGCCCTCCACCATCTGCGTCAGCCCGTACGCCAGGAACGTCGCCGCCAGGGCCACAAAGCCCTCCGAGTGGTTGGAGAGCCGCAGGCTGTCGGCACGGGCCGAGAAGAACAGCCTGGCGAGCAGCTTTCCGGTGAGGAACCCCACCACGAGCCCGACGGCCAGCCGCCACACCACGTCCAGCCCGAACCACTCGCCGAACCAGGCGGAGGGGTCCGCTCCGGCAACGCTGATGGCAATGGCAAGGTAGACGAACGGGAACGCCAGCCCGTCGTTGAGCCCGGCTTCCGATGTCAGGCCGAAACGGACCTCGTCCTCCTTGTCCGTGGATTCATCCTGGTCGGCAGGCTCGCCCACCTGCACTTCCGAGGCCAGGACGGGGTCCGTGGGCGCCAGGCTGGCCGCCACCAGCAGGGCCGCACCGAGCCCCAGGCCCAGGAACCACATGCCCAGCAGGGTCAGCCCCACGATGCAGAGCGGCATGGCGATGCCCAGGAGCCGCCACGTGGTGGACCAGCGCCGGCGTCCCACGGGCCGGTCCAGGGCCAGCCCCGCGCCCATCAGGGAAATGATCACGCAGACCTCCGCAAGGTGCATGACAAAGTCGCTGTGTTCCACCGGGTTGGGGTTGGGCAGCGATGGAATCAACGCGAAGGCTGCCATCCCTGCACCCAGGAAGACCATGGGCATGGACAGCGGCATGTCACGCAGCAGCTTGGGCAGGACCGCAGCGACGAACACGGCCAGTCCGGCCGCGGCAAAGAGTATATCTGGGGCTTCGAACATGGAGCGGCTCTCCAGCCTGGAATGGTGCGTGGATCCGGAGCGGCCAGGTCATCCCTGGACCGGTGGGCTGCTCTCACCTTAACCCCTGCACCAGGCACCCGATGTCCGGCCTGCCCGTTGCGCGGGTTCTTGGATTCCGGACAGGACGACGGCGCCGGCGCTGGTTTTCGTGCCCGGCATGCGGTGAGCTTGAGGCATGTTCCTCAAGCTTCCCGCCGTCGACGTCCCGCCCCGGCCCTGGACCGGCAGGTTCGACGGCGATGGTCCCGGCCACCGCCGCTGGTGGCAGGCGGTCACCGCCTCCGATGAATTGCGGGCCGCTGCGCCCGGACGCAAGCCCGCCGCCGTGCTGGGATTTTCCAGCGACGAGGGGGTCCGCCGCAACCAGGGCCGGACCGGGGCAGCCGCAGCCCCGGCGGCGCTGCGGAAAGCGCTGGGCCCGCTGGCCTTCCACCTGGACCGACCGGTGGCCGACGCTGGTGACGTGGTGGTCTCCGGGGAAGACCTGGAGGCCGGCCAGGAACGGCTTGGCCGGGTGCTGGCAGCCCTGCTCGACGCCGGCCACCAGACTGTGGTGCTGGGCGGCGGGCACGAAACCGCCTACGCCAGCTACCTTGGCGTCAGCGCATCAGCCGCGGTTCAAACCGGGCAGCGCCTGGGCGTCTTGAACCTTGATGCCCACTTCGACCTCCGCGACGAGCCGGTGGCCAGCTCCGGCACGCCGTTCCTGCAGATGGCTTGCGCGGAAGCGGACGCTGGACGCGAATTCCGGTACGCCGTCGCCGGGATCTCGGAGCCGAACAACACCCGGGCCCTGTTCGACACCGCGGACAAACTGGGGGTCCGCTACCTGCTGGATGAGGACTGCGAACCCAACCGGGTCCAGGACTTCGTTGCAGGGTTCCTGGCGGAGATCGACGTCCTGTACCTGACCATCGACCTGGACGTACTGCCCGCCGCGGTGGCCCCCGGCGTCAGCGCGCCGGCAGCCTATGGCGTGCCGCTTCCGGTCATTTCGGCGGTGTGCCGGCAGGTGGCCCGAAGCGGGAAGCTGCTGCACCTGGACGTGGCGGAACTGAATCCGGCGTTCGACATTGACGGCCGGACCGCCAGGACAGCGGCCCGGCTGATTGACACACTGCTGCGCTGAGGGCCGGCCCGCGGCGGCGGGCCTGCGGGGCGGCGCCCCCGGGCGCGGGTCCCGTCAGGCCTTGAGCACGTACCGCCGCTCGGGCCGTCCCACCCCGTACTTGAGCCGCACGTCCAGCGTTCCTTCGTCGTGCAGGTACTCGAGGTAGCGGCGGGCGCTGACCCTGGACGTGCCCAGCTCCTCGGCCATCTCGGCCGCCGAGACGTCACCGGCTGAAGCGTTCAGTGCCGCCTCCACCAGCTTCAGCGTCTCGATGCTGCAGCCTTTGGGCAGGGGCCGTTCGGCGCGGTCCAGGCCGAACACCCGGTTGACGTCCGACTGTTCGGCCACATCCTTGGACGCATCCAGGCTTTGGTAGGCGCTGCGGTAGTGCTCCAGCCGCTCCTGGAGGTCTGTCTGGGAAAAGGGCTTGATCAGGTAATGGACAATGCCGCCGCGCAGCGCCTTCCGGACCGTTTCAACCTCCCGTGCTGCACTGATGACCAGCACGTCCAGTTCTGGAGCAACAGCGCGCAGGCGTTGCATCAGGTCCAGGCCGTTGATGTCAGGCAGGTGGATGTCCAGCAGCACCAGGTCCGGCTGGAGGCGTTCGGTTTCGGCGACCGCCTGGGCGCCGGTGTGCGCCGCGCCCACCACGGTGAAGCCCGGCGTGCGCTGGATGAAGCCGGCATGCACCTTGGCCACCATGAAGTCGTCATCGACGATCAGGACCTTGATCATGGCTGGGTACTCCCTCGTTTCAGCACAGCGGTAAAGACAGCCCCATTATCGTTGGCCACAGCCAGGTTTCCGCCAGTCCGGCGGCACACCACCCGGGACAGCGCCAGGCCGAAACCGCGGCTGCCGGCCGGCCCGGGTTCCTTGGTCGTGAAGCCTTGGCGGAAGATGTGGTCGGTGGAGCCGCTGGGGACGCCGGGACCGTTATCCCGGACGGTGACCACCACGTCTTCCCCGGCTGTGCCGTCCACCCGCACCCGGACGGCTGCCTGCGGAAGCCCGGTGACGGCGTCGAACGCGTTGTCCACCAGGTTCCCCACCACGGTGGTGAGGTCCCGGGACAGCCCGTCATCGACGGTGTCCAGCACGGATTCCGGGTCCAGCTGCAGTGCCGCGCCCCGTTCGGTGGCGAGGCTCGATTTGGCGATCAGCAGGGCGGCGAGCGCCGGGTCCTTGATGCGGGCGGTCACTTCGTCGTTGAGCCGGGTCCGGTCCACGGTGGCACCGTTGACGAACTGGACCACGGAATCGTACTCGCCGATCTGGATCAGGCCGGAGATGACGTGGAGCTGGTTGGCGAACTCGTGCGCCTGGGCGCGAAGGGTGTCCGTGGCGGTGCGGGTGGTGCCGAGTTCGTGTTCCAGTTCCGATAGCTCTGTCCGGTCACGCAGGGTGGTCACCGAGCCGATGACCCTGCCGCGGGACTGGAACGGCACCCGGTTCATCACCACCAGCCGGTCTCCCACCAGGACCAGCTGGTCGGGCCCCGGCTGCTCCCGGGTGAGGACTTCCTTGAGGGCGGGTTCGACGGCGAGGGCCGCCACGCGCTTGCCCACACAGTCGGGCGGGAGGCCCAGCAGGGCCCGCGCGCTGTGGTTGGCCACCGTGATCCGTTCGTGCAGGTCCAGTGCCACGACGCCTTCCTTGAGGCCGTGCAGCATGGCCTCGCGGTTTTCCACCAGGCTGGTGATTTCGCTGGGCTCCATGCCAAGGGTCTGCCGCTTGACGCGGCGCGAGAGCAGCAGCGACCCGGCGATGCCCAGGACACTCGCCACCCCCAGGTAGGTGAGGAGGTTGGGGACGGCGTCGCCCAGGCGTTCGAGCACCGTTGGATAGTTCCGGCTGATGGAGGCGATCCCGATCATGCGCCCGGTGTCATCCAGGACCGGAACATGGGCGGACAGGAGCGGCGCAGGGGTTCCGCCCACCACGCCCGTCCAGGCGCGGCCCTCCATCACCCTGCTTGCACCCAGCTCCAGCGGCAGGCCCAGCAGGCTGGGATCCGAGGACGCCACCACGGTGCGGTCGATGCGTGCCAGCGCCACCCGGGATGAGCCGGAGACGATCCGCACGGACTCGGCCACCGCGGGCAATACTGCCCCGCCGCGCGGTTCCGTCTCCGGGAGGAGCTCACGCACCACGGGGTTGCCGCCCAGGGCTTCCGCTGCCGAGAGGGCGCGCCGGCCCTCGATCCGTTCGAACGCCGCAGCGGACTGCGCCAGGGAGATGGCGACGACGCCCACCAGGACGGCCAGGACGATGAGCAACTGCAGCAGAAGGTACTGGCCCGCGAGGGACATTCCTCGTCGTCGAGTCACAATGGTCTTCCTGGGGTTGCGGGCAGGGCAAGAAGTTGTCCTGCGCGTGTGGGAGGCCGTGGTGCGCGCAGGAATACGGGCGCGGGGGCCTGAGGTGGTACCGGGAACTATATCCCAAAGCCCGCAGCAGGGCCGTTGTGGGGATTCGGAAACGTGAACGCAATGAACACAACTTTCTCTGCGTACACAAGAGTGATCGCCGTCACTGCCGCCCCTAGCATCGGAACCACAAGGCACCGGAGCCACCAGGCAGCCGGTGCTGGCCAGATTTGTTTTTGAGAGAAGAGGAACACATGCGCCAGATCCGCGCATTGCGCGTTGCCGCCGTTGCTGCCGGCATCGCCCTGATGGCCACCGGCTGCGGTGCCACCAGCAAGAGCTCCACGGGCTCGGAAAGCTCCGGCGCTGCCGCCGGACCCATCACCGGCCTGCAGATCATGGTCCCGAACACGCCCGGCGGCGGCTACGACACCACCGCCCGCGCCGCTGCGAAGGTCCTCGATGACGAGAAGATCTCCACCAACACCGAGGTCTTCAACCTGGCCGGTGCCGGCGGCACCGTGGGCCTGGCCCGGATAGTCAACGAAAAGGGCAACGGCGACCTTGCCATGCTGATGGGCCTGGGCGTTGTGGGTGCCAGCTACACCAACAAGTCCGAGTCCAAGCTGACGGACACCACCCCGCTGGCCCGCCTCATCGAAGAGCCCGGCGCCATCATGGTCAGCAAGGATTCGCCTTACAAGACCATCGATGACCTGGTAAAGGCCTGGAAGGCCGATCCCGGCTCCATCGCCGTAGGCGGCGGCTCCTCCCCCGGCGGTCCGGACCACCTGCTGCCCATGCAGCTTGCGGGTGCCGTGGGCATCGACGCCACCAAGGTCAACTTCGTCTCCTACGACGGCGGCGGCGACCTTCTTCCCGCGATCCTGGGCAACAAGCTCGGTTTTGCCGCCTCCGGCGCCGGCGAATACCTGAAGCAGATCGAATCCGGCGAAGTCCGCGTTCTGGCCACCAGTGGCGAGAAGCGCCTGGACGGCGTGGACGCACCCACGCTCAAGGAATCCAACATCGACCTGGTGTTCACCAACTGGCGTGGCGTGGTGGCCCCTCCGGGAATCAGCGACAAGGACAAGGCGGCACTGATCGCAGCCCTGGAGAAGATGCACGGCACTGAGGGCTGGAAGGAAGCACTGAAGACCCACAGCTGGACCGATGCCTTCATCACAGGCGACCAGTTCAAGACCTTCCTCAGCGAGCAGGACAAGCGGGTGGCGGACGTCCTCACCAAGCTTGGGTTGGCGTGACATCCCTGACCACAGGTCTCAAAGGCCGCTCCGAGCTGGGAGTTGCACTCCTGCTCGGGGCGGCCGGCGTCCTGGTCTTCCTTGACGCCAACGGCCTGGTAACCCCGTATTCGAAGTCTGATCCGGTTGGGCCCAAAACCGTCCCCTTCATCGTGGCCGGGATGCTGGTGGTCTGCGCAATCCTGCTGGCCGTCAACGTCCTGCGCGGCGGCAAGGGTGAAGCCGAGGGCGGCAAGGACGTCGACCTGGCGCACCCCGCCGACTGGAAGACCGTCCTGCCGCTGGCGGGTGCCTTCATCCTGAACATCCTGCTCATCGACTGGGCGGGCTGGGTGATCTCGGGAACGGTCCTGTTCTGGGGCAGCGTCCTGGCCCTGGGCAGCCGCCACTTTGTCCGGGACGGGTTGATCTCCGTGGCCCTGTCCCTGTTGACCTTCTACGGCTTCTACCTCGGCCTTGGCATCGCACTGCCGGCCGGCCTCCTGGAAGGAATCCTCTAAATGGACGTCTGGTCCTCCCTGATGGACGGTTTCGCCACCGCCCTCACCCCCATGAATTTCCTGTACGCCGTGATCGGCGTCATCCTGGGCACCGCCGTCGGCGTCCTCCCCGGCCTGGGCCCGGCCATGACCGTCGCCCTGCTGCTTCCCGTCACCTACGCGCTGGAACCCACCAGCGCCTTCATCATGTTCGCCGGCATCTACTACGGCGGCATGTACGGCGGCTCCACCACCTCGATCCTGCTCAACACCCCTGGTGAATCGTCCTCGGTGGTCACCGCCATCGAAGGCAACAAGATGGCCAAGGCGGGCCGGGCGGCGCAGGCGCTTGCGACGGCGGCAATCGGCTCCTTCGTTGCCGGCACCATTGGCACGGCGCTGCTGGCCGTCTGCGCACCGATCGTGGTGAAGTTCGCCGTCAGCCTGGGCGCACCCAGCTACTTCGCCATCATGGTGCTGGCACTGCTGGCCGTCACGGCCGTGCTCGGCTCGTCGCGGCTGCGCGGTTTCGCCTCCCTGGGCCTCGGCCTGGCCATCGGCCTGGTGGGAATGGATTCCGTCACCGGCCAGCGCCGCCTGACGTTCGGCCAGCCGCTCCTGGCGGACGGCCTGGACATCGTGGTGGTGGCCGTTGCCATCTTCGCCGTGGGCGAGGCACTCTGGGTGGCGGCACACCTGCGCCGCACTCCCCTGCACGCCATCCCGGTGGGCCAGCCCTGGATGGGCAAGTCCGACTGGAAGCGGTCCTGGAAGCCGTGGCTGCGCGGTACCGCCTTCGGCTTCCCGTTCGGTGCCCTGCCGGCCGGTGGCGCAGAGATCCCCACGTTCCTGTCCTACGTGACGGAAAAACGCCTCAGCAAGCACCCCGAAGAGTTCGGCAAGGGCGCCATCGAAGGCGTGGCCGGTCCGGAAGCAGCCAACAACGCTGCGGCCGCCGGTACCCTGACCCCCATGCTGGCGCTGGGCCTGCCCACGAATGCCACCGCAGCCGTGATGCTCGCCGCTTTCACCAGCTACGGGATCCAGCCGGGTCCGCAGCTCTTCGAAAGCGAGGGGCCCCTGGTGTGGGCCCTGATCGCCAGCCTGTTCATCGGCAACCTGCTGCTCCTGATCATCAACCTGCCCCTGGCACCGCTGTGGGCCAAGCTGCTGCAGTTGCCCCGGCCGTACCTGTACGCCGGCATCCTGTTCTTCGCCACCCTGGGCGCCTACTCGGTGAACCTGCAGGCGTTCGACCTGGTGATCCTGCTGATCCTGGGCGCACTCGGGTTCATGATGCGGCGCTTCGGCCTTCCCGTGCTGCCGCTGATCCTCGGCGTGATCCTGGGTCCGCGGATCGAAGGGCAGCTTCGCAAGACCCTGCAGCTGAGCGCGGGGGACCCGGCAGGGCTCCTGGGTGAGCCGATCGCCGTCGGCATCTATGTCATCATTGCCCTCATCCTGGCCTGGCCCTTTGCCTACAAGCTGATCCGCCGCAACCGTCCGGAGCGCAAACCGCTGGTTCCCGCCAATTCCGGCGCTGCGGACTACAGTGACTGAACCGGCCAGGATCTGGCCCGACCAGTTAACTGAACAGCGCCCCATCCACTCCGCAGAACAGGAGCAACCATGACCGTTGTTGTGGGATACGTCCCGACCCCCGAGGGCGAAGCTGCCCTCACCCAGGCCATCGCCGAAGCGCGGAAGAGCAACACCACCCTGGTGCTGATCAACTCCTCCAAGGGCGAGGCAACCGTGGACAACCGTTTCGCCCAGGAAGGCGACATCCACGACATTGAGCAGCGGCTGGCCAGCCAGGGCATCCAGTACCTGGTCAAGCGGCCCGTCCGCGGCCATGACGCCGCCGCCGAGGTGCTGGACGCCGCCGAGGAGCACAAAGCCGACCTGATCGTGATCGGCCTGCGCCGCCGCACCCCGGTGGGCAAGCTGATCATGGGCAGCACGTCACAGCGCATCCTGCTTGAAGCGGACTGCCCGGTCCTGGCGGTAAAAGCGGGCTAGACCGCAGTGGCCGCCGGCGTCCGGTACAGCTCCTGGCGCTGGCGGCCCAGGCCCTCCACCTCTACCTCCACCACGTCCCCGGGCTGGAGGTAGGGGAAACGGCCGCTTAAGGCCACCCCCTGCGGCGTTCCGGTGAGGATCACATCGCCCGGCTCCAGCCGCATGTACTGGCTGCAGTGATGGACCAGGGTGGGCGCATCGAAAATCAGCTCTGCCGACGTCGAATCCTGCCGGGGCTCACCGTTCACCCAACTGCGCAGCCGCAGGCTGCCGCCGTCGGTCTCCCCTGCAGGGACCAGCCACGGACCCAGGGGCGTTGACCCGGGAAGGGACTTTCCCTTGGTCCACTGGCCGGCGGCTCCGGGCAGCTGGTACTCCCGTTCGGAAAAGTCATTGGCGGTGACGTAGCCGGCAATGCAGGCGGCGGCCTCCTCGGTGGAACCGAGGTAGCTGGCCTCCTTGCCGATCACGATGCCCAGCTCCACCTCCCAGTCGTATTGCGTGGAGCGGGGTGGAAGCGGGGCGGGGTCGAACGGGCCGGTGACCGTGTTGCTGGGCTTGAGGAAGACCACGGGAATGGTGGGCGGCTCCGCCCCCGATTCCGCGGCGTGGGCGGCGTAGTTCATCCCGATGCCCACCACGCAGCCAGGCCGGGCCACGGGGGAACCAACGCGGAGCGCAGCGGCACCTTCCAGGACCGGCAGCTCCCCCGCCTCCAGGGCTTTCCGGATTTTGTCCAGGCCGCCGGCGGCAAGGAACGCGCCGTTCACGTCATCGGTGATGGGCAGCAGGCTGAAATACCGGTCAACGCCGTCCGCGGAGGGGACCACGACGGCAGGCTGCTCGCTGCCACTTTCGCCCAGGCGCATGATTTTCATACCGAATTCTCCTCAAGCTGTTCCGACAGGTTTCAGGCCCTCTGGGCACCCGCTTCCATGCTCCCGGATTTTGCTGAGCGGCCGGGAACGGAACGCTTTGTGACCGCATCCCAGGGGCTTCCAAAGGACAGTCATCTGACATATAACGGAAGCAGCCGGTAGAATGATGGAGCCATCCTGGCACGAAACACAGAAAGTTCAGTACATGACTACAGCCACCTTGGAGCGCGTCCCCGCCGCCCAGACCCCCGAAGGGCCCGCCCCGCGGTCCATCAGCCTGGAGTTCTCCAGCGCCAGCGAGGTCCACGCCGGACTGGAAGAGGCGGTGGCCGAACTGATTGAGGTTGCAGCACAGGAAGCCGCGTGCGGCATCCTGGTTACCAGGCTGCACCCGGGACGCTACACCGTAGCCCTGGACGAATCGGTACCGTTTGGCGAAACGTACGAATCCATCGCCGCCTGACCAAAACCACAAAAAAGTCCCCGCACACCGTTAAGGCGTGCGGGGACTTTTTAGTGCCGGCGCTGCCGGTGGGCTGCTAGCCGCGGCGGACCTGCACGCCGTCGGACTTCAGGAAAAGCTCCTTCTCCGCCGGACCTGACGGGCCCGCCGGCACCAGCCAGAGGACGTTGCCGCTCTGCGACACCTCTTCCACCTCCCCGGCTGCCACTACATGTGCATGCTTGATGATCTCGACGCGGTCCCCGGCCTGGAGTGACTTCCAGTTGGACACCGCGGCGGAATGGGCATTGCGCCTCGACAGGACTGCCCCACGTGCTTTCATGTGAACTTCTACCCCTTTGTATCGTTCTGCCGCCACAGCCTCTTTGATGTGACTTTCACTACACCTTCAGTTCTACTACACTCCAGGCGCCAGGGAGGGCAGTGGCGCCGGATATTCCGCACTTCCGACGGAAGCGCAGCAGGCCCTGAAGATCCTTCGGTGTCAGGCGAGCGGCCCGACGGCGGATTCGGCTGCCCGGAGCACGTCACCTGAGGCGACCAGCCGGTCAGCCGCTTCCAGTTCCGGGGACAGGAAACGGTCCGTTCCGGGACCTTCCACCACGCCGCGGAGCGCTGCCACCACTGCGGTGCCCGCAGGTCCGGGAGTGAGGACGCCGCCCGAGAGCTGCGTGCGGATGTCCAGTGCCCGGGCGGAGGTCACCAGCTCGATGGCCAGGACGCGGCGGAGGTTCTCCACGGCTTTGCGCAGCTTCCGCGCCGCGTGCCAGCCCATGGACACATGGTCCTCCTGCATGGCGGAGCTCGGAATGGAGTCCACGGATGCCGGAACGGCCAACCGCTTGTTGTCCGAGACCAGGCCGGCCTGGGTGTACTGGGCAATCATCAGGCCCGAGTCCACCCCCGGGTCGGCAGCGAGGAAGGCCGGGAGGCCGTGCGAACGGGCAGGGTCAAGCATGCGGTCGGTGCGGCGTTCGGCGATGGAGCTGAGGTCGGCGACGGCGATAGCCAGGTAGTCCAGGACGTACGCCACGGGTGCGCCGTGGAAGTTGCCGTTGGAGCTGACGCGGCCGTCGGGAAGCACCACGGGGTTGTCGATGGCTGCCGCCAGTTCCCGGGTTGCCACCAGTTCGGCGTGGTCCACGGTATCGCGGACGGCACCGGCCACCTGCGGGGCGCAGCGCAGGGAGTAGGCGTCCTGGACCCGCGAGTCGCCCACCTTGTGGGAGGCCACAATGGGCGAATCCGAGAGCACGCGCAGCATGTTGTCCGCGCTGGCCGCCTGGCCCGGGTGAGGCCGCAGTGCGGCGTGCAGCTCGGGCAGGAACACCTGGTCGGTGCCCAGCAGCGCCTCGACGCTCAGCGCGGCGGTGATGTCCGCCGTCGCCAGCAGCTGGCGCAGGTCCGCGATGGCCATGAGGAGCATGCCCAGCATGCCCTCGGTGCCGTTCACCAGCGCAAGCCCTTCCTTTTCAGCGAGGGTGACGGGCTCGATGCCGTGCTCCGCAAGCAGCTCGGCGACGGGCCGCTCACCGCGCCCGCCGTACGTGACGCCGTCGGGCCCTTCCGCCTCCCCCTCGCCCATCAGGACCAAGGCGCAGTGCGACAGCGGCGCGAGGTCGCCGGAGCAGCCCAGCGAGCCGAACTCGCGGACCACCGGGGTGATGCCCGCGTTGAGGACATCCACCATGGTCTGCAGGACCACCGGACGGACGCCCGTGCGGCCCGAGGCGAGGGTCTTGGCGCGCAGGAACATGATGCCGCGGACCACTTCCCGCTCAACTGCCGGACCCATGCCTGCCGCGTGGCTGCGGATCAGCGATTTCTGCAGCTGGGTGCGCAGCTCGTTGGGGATGTGGCGGTTGGCCAGGGCGCCGAAGCCGGTGGAGATGCCGTAGGCAGGTGTATCACTGGAGGCCAGGCTGTCGATGTGGGCGCGGACTTTCGCCACCGTTTCGAGGGCTTCCGGGGCGATGGTGACCTTGGCGTCGTGGCGCGCGACGGCGAGAACATCCTGGGGCGTGACGCCGACGGACCCGAGGGTGACAGTGAGCGGTTCGTGGGTAATCGTGGTCAATTTAAGTTCCTTGTGTTGTTTCATCGACTGCTCCGTAAGCGCCCTTTTGAGGGGTCATAACGGCACCTACGGAGCAATCGATGTGGAATTGGGGCTCGGTTAGCGGGATTCCTGCATGGGGATGCGGACACCGCGTTCCTTGGCGACGTCGAGGGCCCTCTCGTAGCCGGCGTCGGCGTGGCGGATGACGCCCATACCGGGGTCGTTGGTGAGGAGGCGTTCGAGCTTTTCGGCGGCGAGGTCGGTGCCGTCGGCGACGGAGACCTGGCCTGCGTGGATGGAGCGACCGATGCCCACGCCGCCGCCGTGGTGCAGGGAGACCCAGGTGGCGCCGGAGGCCGTGTTCAGGAGGGCGTTCAGCATGGGCCAGTCGGCGATGGCGTCCGAGCCGTCAGCCATGGCCTCGGTTTCGCGGTACGGAGAGGCGACGGAACCGGAGTCCAGGTGGTCGCGGCCGATGACGATGGGGGCCTTGACCTTGCCCTCCTTGACCAGCTGGTTGAACAGCAGGCCGGCCTTGGCGCGTTCGCCGTAACCCAGCCAGCAGATGCGGGCCGGCAGGCCTTCGAATTCCACCCGTTCCTGGGCTGCGTCGATCCAGCGGTGCAGGTGCTTGTTCTCGGGGAACAGCTCCTTGATGGCCTCGTCCGTGACACGGATGTCCTCGGGGTCGCCGGAGAGGGCCACCCAGCGGAACGGGCCCAGGCCTTCGCAGAAGAGCGGCCGGATGTAGGCGGGAACGAAGCCGGGGAACTCGAAGGCTCGCTCGTAGCCGCCCTTGCGGGCCTCGTCGCGGATGGAGTTGCCGTAGTCGAAGACCTCGGCGCCGGCATCCTGGAATTCCACCATGGCCTGCACGTGGCGGGCCATGGAGGCCTGGGCCTTCTTGGTGAAGCCTTCCGGATCCGCTGCAGCCTCGCGGTGCCACTCGTCCACGGTGATGCCCTCGGGCAGGTATGACAGCGGATCGTGTGCCGAGGTCTGGTCGGTGACGATGTCCACGGTGAGCTCGCCTGCCTTGTGGCGGCGCAGGATTTCGGGGAAGACTTCGGCGGCGTTGCCCACGTAGCCCACGGACCAGCCGCGGCGCTCTTCCTTGGCCTTGAGCACCTTGGCGATGGCGGCGTCGAGGTCGGTTTCCACCTCGTCCAGGTAGCGCTTGCCGGCGCGGCGGCGCAGGCGGGATTCGTCGACGTCGACGATCAGGCAGGCGCCCTCGTTCAGGGTGACCGCGAGCGGCTGGGCGCCGCCCATGCCGCCGCAGCCGCCGGTCAGGGTCAGGGTGCCGGCGAGGGTGCCGTTCTCGTCGCCCGTGAGCTTGCGGGCGATCGCGGCGAAGGTCTCAAACGTGCCCTGCAGGATGCCCTGGGTGCCGATGTAGATCCAGGAGCCGGCGGTCATCTGGCCGTACATCATGAGGCCCTCGGCCTCGAGCCGGCGGAATTCGGGCCAGGTGGCCCAGTCGCCGACAAGGTTGGAGTTGGCCAGCAGCACGCGGGGTGCCCATTCGTTGGTGCGGAACACGCCCACGGGCTTGCCGGACTGAACCAGGAGGGTTTCGTCCTTTTCCATGGTCTGCAGGGTGCGGGTGATGGCATCGAAGGCGGCCCAGGAGCGGACGGCGCGGCCGGTGCCGCCGTAGACCACCAGGTCGTCGGGGCGTTCTGCCACTTCGGGGTCCAGGTTGTTCATCAGCATGCGCAGGGGCGCTTCGGTCTGCCAGGACTTGGCGGTGAGCTCGGTGCCGCGGGCTGCTTTGACCGGGCGGGCACCGGTGGTGAAATCGGCGGGTGCCATGGTGGGCTCCTTCTGGGTGGTGTGTCTGACGGAGGAAAGAAGTTCTGTATCCACTAAAGCCCCTCCAGGAAGGGCTTCACAGGGCTTTTGCATGGGTGCTGTCCGGGATGCCAGACGCGCCCGAGGCCTGCTGCCAAGGGGTTATGGTTGACAGCTTTTACTTGGTGGGGCGTCCGTGGATCCGGACCGAGAGCTCATCAGCCACCTTCTGGACCCGGGCGGCCAGCGCCGGCCATTCCTCCGGGGCCAACTTGTCTTCCAGGAAGGTGACCGCGACAGCGGCAGTGGGCCAGCCCAGGTGGTCGGTGACGGCGGCGGCGATGGAACCGAAGCCCGGGGTCACCTCGCCGTGCTCGGTGGCATACCCGCGTTGCCTGACCTGGTCCAGGTGCGAGGAAAGCGCCGAGTACTTCATGATGGCGCCCGCCACCTCGTGCCGCGCGCTGAAGGCGGCGGCGTTGGGGTAGAGCGCCCGGACCTGGGACTTGGGCAGGGCGGCAAGGATGGCGCGGCCGCTGGCCGTGAGGTGGCTGGGAAGGCGGACGCCGACGTCGGTCACCAGGGACGGGCGGTTCTTGGCCCGTTCCTCGACGATGTACAGCACGTCCCGGCCATGGAGCACGGCAAGGTGGGCGCTCTCGCCGATCGCATCCACCAGGCTGGCGAGCAGGGGCCGGCCCAGCCTGGACAGCGGTTCCTGCCGGGAGTAGGCGGAGCTGAGTTCGAAGGCGCTGATGCCAAGGCCGTACCGCTGCTCCTCGTGGAGATGAAGGACGAAGCCATTCGCCTCCATCACCCCCAGCAGGTGGTACACGCTGGAGCGGGGCAGGTCCAGGCTGGAGGCAATCTGCGAGGCCGCCATCGGCCCCCGTCTGGAAGCCAGCAGTTTGAGGATGCGCAGTGTGTTTTCTGCGGCTGGAACCTTAGACGATGCCTTTGCGGACACCCGGGGAGCCTGGGCTTCGGCGTTTGGTGTTGCGGCGCTTAGTGCAGTGCTCATGAAGTGGAAGTGTCTTTCTGGCTAGCTCTGTCCGGTATCCCGTACTTAAGCTTGCGTCCTTACGGGAGCCCGGGGCGACTCATTTTGAACCTTATCGTCTGAAATACCAGACAAACGCTCCCGGGACTCGGCACGCTCAGCCCAAGAGAACCGGCGCTTCCAGGTCCTCAAAGTCCAGGAACAGAGACCATTCAGGGAAAGGGTCAGCCGCCAGTTCAGTTTCGGAGGGACCAGGATCATCGGGGACGCTTAGCTCCTCAAGCAAGCCGAGGTGTTCGGGCACGTACCCGTCCGGCCACTGCAGTGCCCCGGCTGAAGTCTCCCGTTCCGAGGCGTCGCCGAACAACGCCAGGAGCCGTTGTGGCCAGTGGGTTGGTTCGGGGTCGGGGTGTTCTGGGCTGTAGTGCCTGCCCGTTGGTGAGGTCCAGCCGGGTGGTTCATTCTTGGTGGCCGGGTCCGGTGTCCATCTGGTGTGGTGTTTGAGCCGGTGGTGTTTGGGGCAGAGTTGGGCCAAGTTACTGGTTCCGGTGGTGCCGCCGTGTTCCCACGCTCGTAGGTGGTCGGTTTCGTTGTCGGGGGTGCGGTTGGTGCAGCCGGGGAAGGTGCACTTGGTGTCGCGCAGCCTGATCCAGCGTTTGATGGTTTCGGTGAGCCGGTAGTTTTTCCGGCCGATTTCCAGTGGTGCCCCGTCGCGGGGGTCGACGAGGACCCGGTAGAACGAGTCCGCCCCGTCGGCGACAAGTTTCCGTGCCATGGACGCCGGGATCGGTCCGAAACCATCCAGTACGGCGGGTTCATCGGTCACTCCGAGGAGGGCGAACACGGGCACGGTGACCAGGACATCGGCCCGCGGCGCAGGGACTTTCCCGATCCCGGTGACACCCTGCGCGCCCGGGGCGGTGCCGGTGGACCCCTCACCCGCAACCTGCCCGGCTCCGAGGAGCAGCGATGCGGCGATGTCGGGGCGGAGTTGGGTAAGGGTGCGGGGTTCGTCGGGGCCCTGGAGGCCGCGCGCGGTGGCGGTGGTCCGGTTCCAGATCGCGCAGGCGGTGTCCCCGGGCAGATAGAGGGAGACCCAGGCCATACCGTCCCGGTCGGGGGTGCATTCCATCCGCCGGTCGGCCACGCCCTTTACATGGCGCTTCTCGATCGATTCCGGATGGTGGCGCTCACGCCAACCACGCACCTTGGCCCGGAACCGGGACGGGACAAGCTCGCCGGGGGCGGCGCCGCGGGCGGGCTGGGGTGCGGCCGGGTCGAAGAAATGCGCCACCAGCGCAGCAGCACCAGTCCAATCGAGGCTCTCGGTTTCGTCCGCAACGATGCGGGCGTGCTGCCAGGACATCGCGCCCGCGGACAGGGCGTTCATAACGGGCGGCAGGGAGCAGATCCGGCGTGAGTGCTCCACCAACGCCCCTGCTGCCGCGGAGCTGATGGTCAGGACCCCGGCGATTTCCTCCACCACCGACATGTCAGCGTAAGCGCGGTCCTGGATCGAGGCGTCCGGCGACGTCATCGCCTGCTGGAACTCCACTGCCTCAGCAGCGGTCTCCGCTTTCACCGCGGCCAGTTGCGCTTCCAGCCGAGCCATAAGCTCCAGCCGTTCCAGCCGGATCTCATACCGCCGCTGCAACACATCCACACCGGCACTCGCGGCGGCCATTGCAGCATCTTCAAGGTTCTGGTCCTCAAGAGTGAGCGCATCCAGGGCAGCAACAGAGGAACGAACGCCCTCCAAGACCACCTCAGCACCACCGCCGATTCCCATACCGACATCATCCATCGACCCACTGACATTCACGCCGGGGGCTGCCGGCCGCCAGGCCCTCTGCAGCGGATGGTGCCTCAGCGCGTCAATCCGCGTGCCGCCGTCGAACGCATCTCACTGCCCACAGTCTGGAACCGAAGACACCAAGCCTCCGTGAGCCTCATCACGAACGGGCCGGAAATGGTCTGCTGGTTAGCGGCTCCCCTCCCAAAGACGAGAAGGTAACTCTATGCAACCCACCCCAACCCGGACCCAAAGTCCGGTGGAAACGCAAAAGCCGGCAGCCGTCGTCGGACAAGTCCTCAACAGGGGCCTCAATGTCCGGCACATCCGCTTCATGGCCCTGGGCTCGGCCATCGGCACGGGCCTCTTCTACGGCTCCGCCTCGGCGATTCAAAAGGCAGGGCCGGCCGTCCTGCTGGCCTACATCATCGGCGGCGCCGCGGTGTTCATGGTGATGCGGGCCCTGGGCGAGATGGCGGTGCGGCACCCGGTGTCGGGCTCCTTCAGCCAGTATGCGAGCCGTTATCTTGGCCCCCTGGCCGGCTTCGTGACCGGCTGGACGTACGTGTTCGAGATGGCGATCGTCGCCATCGCCGACGTCACAGCGTTCAGCATCTATATGGGGTTCTGGTTCCCGCAGGTGGACCGCTGGATCTGGATCCTGGCCGTCATCTGCTTCCTGGCGGCCTTGAACCTGCTCAGCGTCAAGGTCTTCGGCGAACTGGAGTTCTGGTTCTCGCTGATCAAGGTGGCGGCCATTATTGCCATGATCGCCGGCGGCGCCGCGATCATCGTGTTCGGCTTCCAGGCCGCGGACTCCACCGTGGCGCCCGGCCTGGGCAACCTCGTTGAGCATGGCGGCCTGTTCCCGAACGGCTTCGAGGGCCTGCTGGCATCCTTCGCCGTGGTGATGTTCGCCTTCGGCGGGATCGAGACGCTGGGCATCACAGCCGGCGAGGCAGCAGATCCCAAGAAGGTCATCCCCAAGGCCGTCAACACGGTGCCGGTGCGGGTGCTGCTGTTCTACGTCCTGACCCTGGGAGTCCTGATGAGTCTCTTCCCGTGGGACCAGGTGGGCACCAGCGGCAGCCCGTTCGTCCAGATCTTCAGCAGCCTCGGCATCCCGGCCGCACCGCACATCCTCAACGCGGTGGTCATCACGGCCGCCCTCTCTGCGATCAACAGCGACATCTTCGGCGCCGGGCGCATCCTCTTTGGACTCTCCAACCAGGGCCACGCGCCCGCAGCCTTCGGGAAGGTCTCGCGGCACGGAGTCCCCTGGATGACCGTGGTCATGATGGCCGGGATCCTGCTGGTGGGCGTGGTCCTCAACGCCGTCATCCCGGAGGACGTGTTTCTCGTTATTGCGTCCATCGCCACCTTCGCCACCGTCTGGGTGTGGGTGATGATCCTGGCGTCCCACGTGGCCATGAAGCGGGAAATCGCGCGGATGGGTCTGCCGGCGTCGGAATTCCCCTCGCCGTGGTGGCCGGCCGCTTCTGTCCTCACCATCGCGTTCATGGCTCTGGTGATCGCCGTACTGGGTGCCTTCGAGGACACCCGGATCGCACTGTACGTGGGCGCCGTGTGGCTGGGCCTGCTGGTCCTGGCGTACCGCCTGTGGATCAAGGGTGACGGACGACGGCGGGCCCACCTTGAGGACGAGACCTCGCCGCTGCCGGTGGTCGGCAGGGAATAACGCCGCGCCCCGGCAAGCACAACAAAAAAGGTGCCCGGCCCCTCATGGGGCCGGGCACCTTTGGCGTTCCGCCGTCCTAAGCGGCAGCAGCGGCGGCCCTGACCGCCCGGCCAAGGGACGTCGTCGGGCGCCCGATCAGCCGGCGGAGGTCGCCGGTGCTGACCAGGAGATCGCCGCGCGCAATGCCAAGGTCGGAGTCCGCAAGGATTTCAGCGAAAGCCTCCGGCACGCCCACGGATGCGAGCAGGCCTGCGTACTCCCCCGCGGGCAGGTCGTTGTAGCTGATGGACTTACCGGTCGCAGCGCTGATCTCCGATGCGAGGTCGGCCATGCTGAACGCGTCGTCGCCGCCCAGTTCGTAGACTTTGCCGGCCTGGTCGTCGGCCACCAGGACCGCGGCGGCTGCATGGGCGTAGTCGGCCCGTGAGGCACCACTGACCTTGCCGTCACCGGCGCTTCCTGCAACGGCGCCCTGCGCGAGGGTCCCGGGAAGCTGTTCGGTGTAGTTTTCCAGGTACCAGCCGTTGCGCAGCAGCACGAAAGGAACACCCGATTCACGCAGCAGGGCTTCGGTGGCCTTGTGCTCGTCGGCCAGCAACATGGCGGTGGTGTCAGCGTTGGCGATGCTGGTATAGGCAAGCAGTTCCACGCCCTCGGCCCTGGCGGCTTCGATGACGGTGCGGTGCTGGTCAACCCGCTGTCCCACTTCGCTGCCGGAGATCAGCAGCACGCGCTTGGCACCCTTCAGGGCAGCAGCGACTGAACCGGCGTCGGCGTAATCCATCGCCTTCACCTGGACCCCGCGCCCGGCGAAGTCAGCGAGCTTTTCAACGGACCGGCCTACTGCGACGATTTCTTCGGCCGGCACGCCGCGTTCCAGGAGGGCTTCAAGAACGTGGCGGCCAAGCTGGCCGGTGGCGCCTGTAACAACAATGCTCACAATGATTCCTTTCGGGAACTTTTACTCTGTCAGTGGGCACAACCGGCCCGGCCGCAGATAACTTCCCGAAAGAGAGTACGCACTTTGAAGTAAGGTACTGACCTGCAGGTAAGCTGGGGCCATGAAAGCAGCTCCCCTGCCTCCCGCATTTGCCGACGGCGTGTTCGCGGCCGGGTGCCCCAGCCGGACCGTGCTGGACCACGTCACCAGCAAATGGGGTGTCCTGATCCTGGTGGCCCTGTCCGAGGGTGAGCAGCGGTGGAGTGACTTACGACGACGGGCCGAGGGCATCAGCGAGAAAATGCTGGCACAGACGTTGAAGACGCTGGAACGCGACGGCCTGGTCAGCAGGGACGCGCAGCCGGTCATCCCCCCACGGGTTGACTACAGCCTCACCGAGCGGGGCTACGAGTTGAGCGCGCTGCTGGTGCCGCTGGTGGCCTGGGCGTTCGACAACGCCGACGAGATCATCAACGGGACCGGGAAGGCCAAGTAGTACCGGCACCCAAACTCGAGTACCTGTTACTGGTGTGACTGGTGTGAATAGCGCATAGCGTGGGCGTACGGTGGCGGCCGGAATGGGAGGACCATCCTCTGCTGGGAGCGTTCCGCCAACCAGCACCGTTAGCAGGCGGCGGGCTGCCGCTCGGAGGAGTTGGTCGCATGGCCAAGGACTACGTACAGGATCTTGCCGGCATGGGCCGGCCCGTCAGCCTCGGGGCTGCCCTTTCGGGGGCATGGGGCCGGACGTTGACGGTTTTCAGCCCCCGCTGCCCTTACCGGGTAGGGGACACGGTCATAGGCGACGACCCCTTCAGCGGCAGGCGCGAAGGGGTCGTCGTGTGGCAGGACCGCCGGTCAGTGGGAGTGAAGACCCCGTACGGCGTCTTCTTCTTTGACCACCGGCTGGTCAAGCCCCTGGACTGATGTACTAACGGGCTGACCAGCCGCCGTCCATGGTGTAGCTGGCACCGGTGACCATGCCGGCATCCGGGGACGCCAGCCAGGCCACCAGGGAGGCTACCTCGTCCGGTTCGACCAGGCGCTTGATGGCGGCTTCGGTGAGCATCACCTTCGCGAGGACCTCGGACTCCGGGATTCCGTGCATCTTGGCCTGGTCCGCGAGCTGCTTCTCCACCAGGGGCGTGCGCACGTATCCGGGGTTGACGCAGTTCGATGTAACACCGTGCGGGCCCCCTTCAAGTGCCGTCACCTTGCTGAGTCCTTCGAGACCGTGCTTGGCGGAGACATACGCGCTTTTGAACGGAGATGCGCGGAGGCCGTGCACCGAGGACAGGTTGATGACGCGGCCGAA
Organism: Pseudarthrobacter sp. 902506025; assembly: GCF_040702325.1. Classification (NCBI taxonomy): domain Bacteria; kingdom Bacillati; phylum Actinomycetota; class Actinomycetes; order Micrococcales; family Micrococcaceae; genus Pseudarthrobacter; species Pseudarthrobacter sp. 902506025. Next base: position 18,218 of record NZ_JBFBKW010000007.1, on the reverse strand, counting down.
GTTGTTGGCGTACATGTGCGGCAGGGCGGCCCGGATGAGCAGGAACGGGGCCTCCAGCATCAGGCTGATGATCCGGCGGAAGTCCGCAGGATCGAACTCCTCGATGGGGTTGATGCGCTGGATGCCGGCGTTGTTGACCAGGATGTCGCAGTCCAGGCTCAGTGCGGCCAGGGCGTCGACATCCAGCAGGTCCACTTCCCAGGCACTCCCGCCCACCTCATCGGCGAGGGCCGCAGCAGCGGCGGCGTCGACGTCGGCCACCACCACTTTGGCTCCCCGCGCCGCAAGTGCGCGCACGCACGCGGCCCCGATTCCGCTGGCTCCGCCGGTGACCAGCGCCTTGCGTCCATTCAATGTGTTGTCCATTGCAGTTCTCCTTGTGTACAGCCAACGACTTGTGCGCCCAACCGGTCAAACGCCCCGGTCAGCCCACCAGCCAGGTCAACGCCGTGCAGCGGTCAGCAGACCTTCGCGGGCCGCGTCTTCCTTGTCCACATCCTCCAGGGCAATGCCCTTGGTTTCCTTCAGGCTTAGCACGGCCACGGTGGTGATGGCACAGGCCACCACCAGGTAAATGGCGGTGGGCACCCACGAACCGGTGTCCTTCAGCCACTGGGTGGCCAGCAGCGGCGCCAGGGATCCGGCGAAGATGGACGTGACCTGCGAGCCGAGGGATGCGCCAGAGTACCGCATGCGGGTGGGGAACATCTCGGCCATGATGGCCGGCTGTCCCGCGTACATCAGGCCGTGCAGGCACAGGCCGATGGTGACGGCGAGGACGATGACCACTGCGTTCCGGGTATCGAACATCGGGAAGGCGAAGAACGGCCAGGTGGCACCCAGGATGGCGCCCGCGAGGTAGACGGGCTTGCGGCCGATCCGGTCCGCCAGCCGGCCGTACTGCGGAATGATGGCGAAGTGGATGACGTGGGCGATCAGCAGCGCCAGCAGGAGCGAGGACGTGTCGTACTTGTGCACGCTCTTGAGGTAGACAATCGCGAAGCTGACCACCAGGTAGTACATGATGTTTTCCGCGAACCGCAGGCCCATGGCCTGGAAGATGCCCTTGGGGTACTTGCGCAGGACTTCGAAGACGCCGTAGCTGACGGCCTGTTCCTTCTCCACCAGTTCCTTGGCTTCGAGGAAGATGGGCGACTCGCTGACGTTGGTGCGGATGTAGTAGCCCACGAAGACGATCACGGCAGAGAGCCAGAACGCCACCCGCCAGCCCCAGCCGAGGAACGCCTCACTGCTGAGGGTGGTGGACATGATGTACAGCACCAGGGTGGCCAGGAGGTTGCCTACCGGGACGGCGGCCTGGGGCCAGCTGGACCAGAAGGCGCGCGTCTTGTTGGGGCTGTGTTCGGCCACCAGGAGCACGGCACCGCCCCACTCGCCGCCCAGGGCGAAGCCCTGGATGAAGCGCAGGGCCACCAGCAGCGCGGGGGCCAGGTATCCGATGTCGGCGAAGCCGGGCAGGCAGCCCATCAGGAACGTGGAGATGCCGATGATCACGATGGTGAGCTGCAGGGTGGGTTTGCGGCCCAGCTTGTCACCGATCTGGCCGAACACGATGCCGCCCAGGGGACGGGCGATGAAGCCGACGGCGTAGGTGAGGAAGGCCTGGATGATTCCGTCCAGGTCGTTGCCCGTTGACGGAAAGAAGTACTTGCCGAAGACCAGGGTGGCAGCGGTGGCGTAGAGGAAGAACTCGTACCATTCCACAACGGTGCCCACCATGGAGGCGGCAACAATCCTCTTCAGTCCTGATCCTTCGGGTGCATGCCCGGCGTTGTTGGCCGGGCGCTGCTCTACGCTCATTGTTTCTCCTAGTGTCCACATTGACACGCGCTGTGATCTCCAGCACAAGTGACTCAGATGAGTATTGCTGCACAAAGGATGCACTTCAATGGCCAAAGAGGCAGTCAACGTGTGCACAATTGCAGATATGAATGCGAACCCTGATGACCTGCTGGTCCTTCTGGCGGTGTCCCGCTCCGCCAGATTCACGACGGCGGCCCAGGCCCTGGGCTTGAACCACACCACGGTCTCGCGCAGGATCGCCGCGCTGGAGAAGTCGCTGGGCGGCCGGGTGCTGTCCCGCGCCGCGGGTGGCTGGGAGCTGACGGAACTCGGCGAACGGGCCGTGCGGGCGGCCGAACAGGTGGAGGCGGTGCTGGGCACGCTGGGACCGGCCGGCCAGGCACCCGACCCGGTTGCCGGCGTCGTGCGCATGACCGCGACCGATGGCTTCAGCGCCTACATTGCCGCCCCGGCCGTGGCGCGGCTGCGCCGGGACCACCCGGGCCTGAGCGTGGAGGTAGTCACCATGACCCGCCGGGCACTGCAGCAGCGGTCCGGGCTGGACATCGAGGTGGTGGTGGGCGAGCCGCAGGTGCACCGCGCGGAGGCCATCCGGCTGGGCGAATACCGCCTGGGCATGTACGCCTCCCGCGCCTACCTTGCAGAGCACGGGACGCCGGCCACCGTGGCAGAACTGAACGGGCACCCGCTGGTCTACTTCGTGGACTCGATGCTGCAGGTGGACGACCTGGATGCGCCAAGGCGGCTGGTTCCCGCCATGAAGGACGGGCTGACCTCCACCAACGTGTTCGTCCACGTGGAGGCGACCCGGGCCGGCGCGGGCGTCGGGTTCCTGCCGTGCTTCATGGCCGACCTCCACGATGACCTGGTCCGCCTGCTGCCTGACAAGATCGGGGAACTGCTCCCCTACTGGATGGTCCTGCGCCCTGATTCGCTGCGCCGCCCCGCGGTGGCCGCCGTCGTGCAGGCACTCCGTGAACGGATGGCCGAGCACCGCGGCGCGCTGTTGGGCAAGGGTTAAGCCCGTCGACTGCTGAGTAACTGCCGTTTTGACCGCTGAAAACGGCAGTTACTCAGCAATCGATGGCGGTGGGGGTGGGTCGTGGCGGACCGGCGCTCCGGCCGCGAATGCCCGCACCTGGGCGTCATCCCACAGGTGTGCCGGGACTGCCCCGCCGAGGAGCCGGCGGCGCAGTTGCGGATCGTCGCCGAAGGGCACGTCGCTGCCGGCCATCACCATGTTTCCGTACCGCCGGCCCTTCAGCATGGCGGGATCGGCGATAATCACGGTGTGTTTGAACGCCGCCGCGATGGTGGCGGCGTCCTCCCGGGCGTTTTTCAGGTCCGGTGCGTCGCCGGAATTGGCGACATAGAGCCCACCGGGGGCCAGGACCCGCTTGGCATGCGCGGTGAATTCGGCGGTGGTCAGCGGACGGGGGGTGAATGCGCCGGCAAAGACGTCGCGGATGATGAAGTCCCTGGTCTGGGCAGTGAGGGTTTCCGTGACGGCGCGGGCCTCCCCCACGCGGATCCGCAGCAGGGGCGCCTTGGGGAGGTCGAACCAGCCGCGCACGTACTCGGCGAGCTTCCCGTCCAGCTCCACCACCACCTGGCGTGCGTCCGGGTAGGCGGCGGAAAAGTAGCGGGCCATGGAGCAGGCGCCGCCGCCCAGGTGCAGCCCGCGCAGTTTGTGCGCGGCCGACGGCGGCCAGCGGGACTCGATGAGCGCCGCCATCCACCGCATGTACTCGAAGTCCAGGAACAGGGGGTCGGCGAGGTCGATGTGCGAGCTCATGACGCCGTTGATCTTCAGGAGCCAGCCGGTGGAGTTGTCCTGGTCGGCGATCAGCTCGCAATCGCCGGTGTCGATGTAGTAGACGCCCTCCACCGGACCGTTCACCACTGATCCTTTGGGCACCTCGACCACACCGGCTGCCGGGCGGCCGGCCCTGCCTCCTGACTTTCCGCGTTTGCCCATTACCCGTGATCCGCTTCAGTCATGCTTCAACCCTATGTGACAGGCCCTGGCTGGCGGGGCCTAGGTGGCAGGGCTGGCAGCCCCCTGGCCGTCCCGGATCCGGTTCACCACGGCGGTGGTGGACCGTTCCGCCACATAGTCCAGGATGGCCACGCGGCCGCCGTACTCCTCCACTGCGGGGGTTTCCGCCAACATCTCGGGGGTGTAGTCCCCGCCCTTGGCGTACACCTCGGGCCGGAGCCTGCGGATCAGCGGCGCGGCCGTGGGGGTATCGAACACCGTCACGTAGTCCACGCAGCTCAGCGCGGCCACCACCGCTGCCCGGTCTGCCATGTTGTTGATGGGCCGGCCGGCCCCTTTGAGCCGGCGGACGGAATCGTCGCTGTTCAGCGCCACCACCAGGATGTCGCCCAGCTGTTTGGCCTGGTTGAGGTACCGGGTATGGCCGCTGTGCAGGACGTCGAAGCATCCGTTGGTCAGCACGATCCGCTGGCCCTGGGCGCGGTGAAGCTCCATCTGCCGCTCCAGTTCGTCCGCGCTCAGGGCAGTATCGGCGAAGGCTTCCAGGTACCGGCTGAGCTGGGCGGTGCTGCACACTGAGGTGCCCGGCTGGTGGACCACCACGTCGGCCGCCGACTGGGCCAGGTCCAGGCTGGCGGTCAGCGGCAGGCCGGCCGCGCGGGCCAGCGTCAGGGCAGCGACAAACGTGTCGCCCGCTCCGGATGCCTGTTTCTCCGCAGCCGGCCGCGCCCACGTCCGGTGCCGGACGCCGTCGGGAGTCAGCAGGACGGTTCCGTCCCGGTCCAAAGTGACCACCACGGCGCGCGAGCCGGTGCCACGGAGCAGCGCCCCGGCCTCCGCGGCCACGGCCTCCACCCGCTCCTGGCCTTCTGGCAGCTTCCGGTCCAGCAGCCGCGCGGTTTCCTGCGCATTCGGGGTCACCAGGTCAGGTTGCAGCGCGGCCCAGGCCCGCGGGTCGTGGGCATCGACCACCACCAGCGGCCGGTCTTTTCCGGCCGTGCCGGTCCCCAGGACATCGGCCAGGACCGTGCGGACGGGGTCCGCCACCACCCCGGTCCCGTAGTCGCACACCAGGACAGCGTCCCGGTGTCCGACGGCGGCACGCACCGAGGCGGCGAGCGCGTCCAGGGCGTCGGCCGGGACAGCCCTGGCCGAGTCGTCGAGGCGCAGCATCACCTGGCCGCCGCTGCTGATGCGTATCTTGGTGGTGGTGACCATGTCCGGATGGGACTGCAGGTGCTGGACGTCGATGCCCGCCGCGGCAAGCTGCCCGCGCAGGTCCTCACCGGCGTCGTCCGTGCCGATAATGCCGGCCACCGCCACCTTAGCCCCCAGGGCCGCCAGGTTCATGGCGGTATTGGCCGCCCCGCCGGGGACCGATTCGCGGGTTTGGATGTCCACCACGGGTGCGGGGGCTTCGCGGCACAGCCGTTCGATGCTGCCGCTCCACCAGCCATCGAGCATGACGTCGCCGATCACCAGGATCGATGGCTGTTCCGCTGCCAGCCTGCCGGGCAGCCAGTCGGTCAATGCCCGCTGGGTGGAGAGGTCAGTGGAGTCCGGGGACATGCTCATGGCAGGTCCTGTTCATCGATGACGGATCCGGCGCCGGCCTCCGCCGGCGCCGGTGGCGCTGCGATGTGGACCACCTTGACTTGGCTGAATTCGTCCAGCAGCTCGGGTCCGTAGCCGAACCCGGCGCCGCTCTCGCCGCGGGGCTGGGCCGCGCCGCCGGGAGCGCCGCCGAAGACCGCGTTGACCTTGACTGTTCCCACCGGCAGCGCGGCCACTGCCTGCTGGATGTGCGCGATGTTGCTGCTCAGGACGGTGGCGGCCAGGCCGTACTTGCCGCTACAGGCCAGGCGCAGGCCGTCGTCGAACGTGTCCACCACCTGGACCGGGGCCACCGGTCCGAACGTCTCCTCGGTCATGACCTGCATTCCTTCGGTGCAGCCGAGGAGCACGGTGGCCGGGTAGAACGAGCCGGGCCCGTCCGGCAGCGAACCGCCTTCAACGGCGCGGGCGCCCTGGCCCAGGGCCTCGGCGACGTGACCGTGGACGGCGTCCCGCATCCGGAGGTCCACCAGCGGCGCCACGGATCCGTTGCTGTTCCGCAGTGCGGCCTCGGCCTCCAGGGCGCTGCAAAACGCGGCAGCGATGTCTTTATGGACGTAGATGCGTTCCACGGACGTGCAGATCTGGCCACTGTTGGCGAACGCACCGATCGCAGCCTGCTCCGCAGCCCACGCCGGGTCCACGTCGCGGTCCACCAGCAGGGGATCATTGCCGCCGTTTTCCCGGATGACGTGTGCGCCGGTGCGGGCCCCCGCTTCTGCGATCCGGGCGCCGGAGGCGCTGGAACCCACGTGGGCGATCACGTCCACCTCCGCCTGTGACAGGGCTGCCCCCACGTCCACGCCGCCGGAGAGGGTCAGGAAGACGCCGGCAGGGAAGGCCGGTGCCAGGACTTCGCCCAGCGCCTCGCCCAGCCGGGGGCAGCGCTCGCTCGGCTTGTGGATGGCCGCGTTGCCCGTCACCAAGGCGGCCCCGATCAGGCCGCAGGCTACGGCCACCGGATCATTCCAGGGGGTCAGCAGGACGGCCACGCCGCGCGGCTCGGCAACGGTGTAGTCGGAGGCGAGCCGGCTGCCGCGGAGGCTGTGGCCGCGGTGCACCGGGCCCAGTTCGGCATATTGTTCCAGGGTGGACACGGCGGCGGCGATGCCCGCCAGTGCCTCCGCTTCCGGCCGCCCGGTTTCGCTGGCATTCAGCCCGGCGAGCTCCTGGGCGGCAGCATCAAGCGCCCTGGCGGCGGCGCGGAGTGCGGCACCACGCTCGGCCGGCGCTGTCGCTGCCCATCCGGGCGCAGCCCTGCGGGCCACGTCCACGGCATCATTCACTGCGTCCGGGCCCGCCTGGGGCACCGTCCAGAGCACTTCACCGGTCCGCGGGTCCTGGATGGTGATGCCGGCGTCCCCGACTGTTTCCTTGCCTGCGGTTGTTTCAGTGGCTGTGGTGGGCATGGTGTTCCTCCCGCCTTTCGGTGTGGGTATGTCGCTGCTGGCGTGTGGGTGCTGGTGGTCCTGCTGTGCCGTGGGTGGCGGCCGGTACCCGGCTTAGGGCCAGGAGCCTTCTTCCTCGTGGCAGATCAGCATTTCCCTGACCTCGCAGCCCGTGGGTTGGTTCAGGGCGAACAGGATGGCCTGTGCCGTGTTGGCGGGGTCGTTGAGCCGGGAATCGTCCTGCGGCTTGTACTGCTCGGTCCGGTCGTCGAAGAACCGGGTTTTCATGCCGCCCGGGATCATGGTGGTCACGCCGATTTCGCCGCCGGTTTCCGCGGCCAGTGCGTGGCTGAACCCCACCACGCCGAACTTGGAGGCGCAGTACGCGGTGGCATCGGCCACGGCGCGCTTGCCCAGGGTGGACGCCACGGTGACCACGCGGCCGTGGGTTTCCTTGAGGTAGGGCAGGGCCGCACGCACCACGGAAACGGTGCCCATCAGGTTGACCCCGATGACCTTTTCCCACTCGGTGGCTTCGACGTCGGCAAGCTTGCCGCAGCGGTCGATCCCGGCAGCAGTGACCACCGCGTCCAAGCCTCCCAGGGTTTCGGCGGCTTCCCGGACCGCGTGCTCCACGGCCGCGCGGTCCGCGACGTCCACTTCGAACGCCTTCACCCCGGAGACGGCGCTGATGTCGCGGTCCAGGACCACCGGCGTGCCGCCGGAGCGAAGGACGGCGTCGACGACGGCGGCCCCCAGTCCGGAGGCACCTCCGGTGACAAGGACGCGTCCGGGCGTGGTGGCGGCAGTTGCGGTTGATTCTGCGGTCATGGTGTTCCTTTCAATGGGGAAAACAAGACAATGCGAAGAGAAGTTCAGCTGACCTTGGCGAGTGCGTCCGCCAGGCCTGTGGTGGAACGGGCGGGGTGGAAGGGAACGGTGAGGCAGCGGCCGCCCCACCTTTCCACCAGGTCGGCCTCGGGCAGGCGGGCTCCCTTGTAGTCGCCGCCCTTGACCCAGATGTCGGGGCGGAGCCGGTCCAGGGCGGCTTCGGGGGTGTCCTCGTCGAAGACCATCACCGCGTCCACGCATTCCATCGCGAGGAGCAGTTCGGCCCTGTCGTGCTGGCCGATGATGGGCCGCTGCGGGCCCTTGAGCCGCCGCACCGAATCATCCGAGTTGAGGCAAACGATGAGGCAGTCCCCCAGTTCCCTGGCGGCGGCGAGGGACCTGATGTGGCCGGCGTGGATCAGGTCGAAGCAGCCGCCGGTGGCCACTACCTTCCCGCCGCTTTCGCGTACGGAACGGGCCAGCAGCAGCGGTTCGGTGGTGCGCCGGCCCCGGGCCGGTGCACCCCCGTGGTGGTCCGGGGCCGCATCCTGCCCCTGGGTATCCGGCAGCGCCGACACGCCTCCGGCCGCCAGGAAATCGGCGGCGTCGTGGACGGCGAGGGCCGCAGCTTCGGGAAGCCCGCGGCCGGCCAGGAGGTGCACTGCCAGGCCGGCCGCCAGGCGGTCGCCGGCTCCGCAGGGGTCCCCGGCTTCCACCCTTGGGGCGGGAACGGCGCGGGAAGAAGCATCCCCCTGCTGGAGCAGGACCGCCCCTTCCTCGCCTTTGGTCACCAGGACGGCCTGGCTGCGCCACCGCTCCAGCAGGACCTGCGCAACACCGTCCACAGAGGTGGGGACGTTCCCGGCGGCCTGGACCGCCTTGGTCGCTTCGGAAAGGTTCGGTGTCACTACGGCAACCCCCGGTACCGGTTCCGGGCCTGAGGGGTGCGGGTCCCACACGATGGGCACCGAACCGGCCAGGCGGCCCAGCAGCCCGCGCAGCTGGGGGTTGGCCGCCAGTCCCCTGCCATAGTCGGCCACGATGACCACACCGGCTTCTTCCACTGCGCGCAGCATGGCCGGGGTGACGTCCGGGATGGGAGTGCGTTCGCAGCCCTGGTCAAAGCGGACCACCGGATGGGAGCCTGCCCGCACGCGGGTCTTGACCGGCGACGGGTAGCCGCTGGTTCCTGCCACGAGCTGCACTCCGACGAGGTGCGTGCGCAACTGGCTGCCGGCGTCGTCATCCCCCAGCACTGTCACCAGGGTGACGGGCCAGCCGTCCTGGGCCAGCATGCGCGCCACCAGTCCTGCGCCGCCGGCACGGCGGAGGACGCCGGAAATGTCCACGACGGGGACGGGTGCGTCCGGGCTGAGCCTGGTGGCTTCACCGGAGAGGTCGACGTCGAGCATGACGTCACCCACGACGACGATCCTCATGGCCTGCCCCCGTTTGCCATCCCGGGGAAAGGGGCCGGGATGTGCCGGGCGACCTCGAGGTCGAAGGCGCGGCAGACGGCGTGCAGGGCGATCAGGTGCCCTTCCTGGGCGTTGGCGTTCAGGGCGTCGATCATGACGGCCTCATCGCAGGCGTCCGCCAAGGGGTTGGGACCGGCGCCGGTCAGCGCCCAGGTGGTCATGTTGAGCCGGGCGGCAACGTCCGCGGCCCGCAGCAGGTTGGGGCTCTTCCCACTGGTGGACAGCAGTATCAGCACGTCGCCGGAGCGGCCGTGCGCGCGCACCTGCCGGGCAAAGACGTCGTCGTAGCCGTAGTCATTGGCGATGGCGGTCATGGCTGACGACTCGGCGTGCAGGGAGATGGCGGAGAAGGGGACGCGTTCGCTGTCGAACCGGCCCACCAGTTCCGCGGTCAGATGCTGCGCCTCGGCGGCAGATCCGCCGTTGCCGGCGGCCAGGAGCCTTTGGCCGCGCAGCAGCCGCTGTGCCAGCTCCACGCCCCAGGCGGCGAGCCGGCCTGACTGGCTGCGCAGCGAGTCCAGGGCCGGAAGCACGTTGTCCAGGTGCAGGCGGACCGCGTCGGCGCTGGCGGGATCAACGAACGTGGCACCGGGGAGCACCGCAGGCAGTGCCGGGGCTGCGGTCAGGGTGCGCAGGTCTGCTTCACGCAGGTTTGGTTCGCGCAGGGTTGATTCACGCAGGGACGATTCGGCGGTCACAGTGCGGCTCCTTCCATCGGTACGATTCCGGCTGAAGCGCTGGCCGGCGCCCCGGCCACGGCAAGCTGGTAGGCCTTTTCCGTTTCCGCGGCCACCCGGTCCCAGGAGTAGCGGGTGCGGGCACGCCGCTCTCCGGCCTGGCCCAGCTTTGCCCTGAGGGTGGGGTTTTCCAGGAGCAGCGACAGGGCCGATGCAATGGCTTCGGGATCCCGGGGTGGCACGTGCAGGCCGGTGGCGTGGTCCACCACGGTGTCCCGCAGGCCGCCCACTGCAGCAGCCACCACCGGAACGCCGCACGCCATGGCCTCCAGCGGCACGATGCCGAAGGGCTCGTACCAGGGCGCGCACACCACGGCGTCGGCGCTGCGGAAGATGCCCGGCATTTCGGCCCGCGGCACCTGTCCCTGCAGCGTCACGTGTCCGGACACACCGAGCTCGGCGGCAAGGTCCAGCAGGCGGCGGATTTCCGGGTCCTTGTGCATCACGGTGGAGTCCCCGCCGCCGCCCACGATCAGGAGTTCGACGTCCTCGAATCCCGCCGCTTTGAGGTACGGGAGCGAGCGGATCACCAGGTCGACGCCCTTGCGCCGCACCAGCCGCCCTACCGACAGGATGCGGTAGCGGCGCTTCCTTGCGGCCACCGGCCCCTCCGGCGAAAAGAAGTTCAGGTCCACGCCGCAGGGCGCGATCGAGATTTTTCCGGTTGCGATGCCCATGGCCTTTAGCTCGAAGACTTCATCGGAACAGGTGGCGATGATCCGGTCCGCGGAACGTCCCACTCCCGGTTCCAGCCAGCGGCGTTCCTCGGGGCTGGTGTCTTCGGCGCCCTGGTGCCTGCGTTTGACGGTGCCCAGGGCGTGGAAGGTCTGGAGCATGGGGACGCGGTACCCGGTTTCGGGCCGCCTGGCCGCGTCCAGTGCGGCCAGGCCGGACATCCAGAAGTGGCCGTGAACCACATCCGGCGGCCGCTGCCCCCAGTCCCGGGACACCCCGTCCGCGAGCTCCCCCATGTAGGGCAGCAGGTCGTCCTTGGGCACGTGGCGGGCGGGCCCGGCGTCCACGTGGACCACCTCGAGGCCGCGTCCTACCCGGACCCGTTCGGGGAGCTCCGTTGCGTCCCTGCGGGTATACACGGTGACGTGGTGGCCCCGCTTGGCAAGGGCCTCGGACAGCGCGGCCACGTGAACGTTCTGGCCGCCGGCGTCCACCCCGCCCAGTGCCGCCAAGGGACTGGCGTGTTCGGAAATCATCGCGATTTTCATGGGGTCTTCCTCTCCCGCGCCGGGACGAGGATCCGCTCGTCCGGCCGTTCGTTGACGGAGTGCCGGGGCCGGCTGCGCAGGTCCGCCAGGAGCTCATCCCAGCGGTCCTGGAACTTGCCCAGGCCATAACGCTCCAGCGCCGCCTCCCGGGCGGCGAGTCCCCGCCGTCGGGCTTCATCCGGATTAGCGACCAGGCGCCCGGCGCACTGAAGCAGCTCATCCATGTCTGCCGAGACCACGCCGGCTTCCTGCGGCACTGCCCTGGGAGCTTCCGTGGCGGCAAGCACCACCACGGGCATTCCCAGGTGCATGGCCTCCAACAGGGACAGCCCCAGCGAGGTCCAGCGCATCGGGTGGACGTAGACCCGGCAGCGCGCAAGCTCCCGGTGCAGGTCCCGCGTTTTGAGGTCGCCACGGGACGTCAGCCGCGCGTCCCCGATTCCGGTGGCTGCCGCGAGCCCGTCGGTCTTCATGCCGAACACCTGCAGGGGCGCCACGGAGGCGAAGGCGGGCAGGAGGTCCGTCCCTGTGACCCGGCCACGCCGGACGGGCTCATTGACCACGACGCCCAGCTCGGGCAGCTCGCCCGTATACAGCTGTCCAGGGTCCGGGATCCCGTGCTCGATTACCGTGGTGGGGGCGGCGCCGTTGTCCCACGCCAACCGGTTGAAATGGGTCACGTGGACCACCGGGATCACGGTCTGGTCGGCGAGCGGATGGCTGATGTTTGGGAAATTGCCTTTGGGCGTGTTGTGTTCCACGAACACGGCCGGCAGGTCGACGCCGGGGATCCGGCCCAGGGCCCGGGCCACTTCGTCGATTTCTTCGGGCCGTTGGAGGACGACGGCGTCCACGGCGTCGCCGTCGAGGGCCGCCAGGTCCACCTCCCGCACTGATTCCGGCCAGTCCCTGCCGGCGCGGCCCAGTCCCCAGGCCCCGCCTTCGGGCAGGACGGGAAGCAGGTATTCGTGACGGCCGCGGACAAAAGCGTCCGTCCAGGAACCGTGGACATGCCAGAGCAGGATTCTCATCTGTTGCGGGCCTTTCTACGGGTGCTGACGTGGGTGCTGAAGGAGCTCACTCCGCTGATCAGGCGTTCCACGGCCGCCACGACTTCCTCGGGCGAGACAGAGTCGAGGCACGGATGGCCGGGAACCGGGCATACCCGGGCGCGGGACATGCGGCAGGGTGCGTTCTGGTCCCCAAGGAGTTCCAGGGGCACGCCGTAGGGCGCCCAGCGGATGGCCGGGACCACGGGTGAAAACAGGCACGCCACGGGTGTGCCCACCGCGGCTGCCAGGTGGGCCGGGCCGGTGTTGCCACTGATGACGGCATCGGCGCCGGCCATGACGCCTGCCATGGTGGCAAGGTCGGTCCGTCCGCCGAGGTCCAGGGCGGAGGGGCCCGCCACCGTGGCCGTCAGCGACGTCTCGCCGGGACCGCCGGTCACCACGACGCGGTAGCCGGCACCCTGGAGGAGCTCGACGGCGGCCGCATGGTGCAGAGGAGGCCACGCCCTGGCAGGAACTGCCGCTCCGGGGTGGACCACGACATAGGGCTCCGTACCCACGAGCGCTGCCACTTCGGCCACGGAGTTGACGCGCAGCTTTCCGTCATCGCCCGGAGGGAGCCGGAAGCCTGCGGCCTCGGCGATGCCCAGCGCCCGTTCCGCTTCGGGCTGGTCTTCGGGAAAGTCCTCCCCCGGTTTCAGGCGCACGTCAAGCAGCGAGCCAGCGTAATCGGTGGAGGCACCGGTGATGCGCTCCACGCCCGCCAGGCGCAGCAACAGGGCCAACGGCAGGGGTGATTGGTGGAAAGAGGTGAGGATAACGGCTTCGGTGATGCGGGAATTACGGACGTATTCGATCAGCCGGTCCGCGTGCGGGCCGGTCATCCGGGGTGCCGGATTCATGATCCAGGGGCTGTCCCAGCTGTAGACCTCGGCGACGCCGGGAAGCATGGCAGCGGCCGCTTCACCCTGCCGGCCGCACAGCATCACCACATGGTTGGTGCTGCCGCCATGCTGGGCGCGGCCGTTGGCCACCGCGCGGACCGCGGGGCCGGCCAGAAGGACATCGCCCATGCTGTCCAGCCGGGCCACCAGGACGCGCCCCATCAGGGCGTCTCCTGCAGCAGGCTTACGGCGGACGCCAGATCGGAAGCGACCAGCCGCGCCGCGGCCACCTCCTCGGCACGGGTTACGGGCGTGGGGACCAGGACCCCGATGGCGCCGGCAGCCTCTGCTGCCCCGACGTCGGCACCGATGTCCCCGATGAGGGCTGCCTCCGATTCGTGGATTCCCAGCTTGCGGCAGGCGCTGTGGACCATGCCCGGAGCGGGTTTGCGGCAGGAGCAGCCGTCATGCTCCGCGTGGGGGCAGACCTCCCACACATCGAACGGTCCCAGGAGTTCTTCCACCCGGGCATTGACCTTTGCCACGTCGTCGGCCGTAATCAGGCCGCGGGCAATACCCGACTGGTTGCTGATCACCCCGGTGGCAATTCCGTCCGCCCGCAGGCCGTCAAGCACTGATTTGGCGCCTGCTACGGGCCTTACCTTGCCGGGGTCACCGTTGTAAGGCACATCGATCACCAGGGTCCCGTCCCGGTCAAACAGGACAGCCCGGAGCTTGGACATTTCAGAGCTTCCCATAACCAACCAGTTCCCTCCTGCTGTTGCTCCTAAACAAGGCCGCGGGCTTTCCGGCTGCGGCAGCGGCGTACGAAGACGCAGTTGAGCAGGCAAGATGTAGGGTTTGTGCAGTGCCGCGCAGCAGGGCTGCTACCGGGTCCCGGTACCGCCGTGGCGCCGGTCCACGCGCTTGACGGGAGCGCCGGCATGCCCGGCCCTCCCGGTCCTGTGGAACGGTGCAACGGGGCCGGCCGGGTGGCCTGGCCGTACGGCGCGGCCTGGCGTTCCGTTGCCGGCTGTGGCCTCCGGGCTCCCGGATTGCGTGCTTTCCTCCAGCCTGCGCTGCAGTTCCACCAGCACCTTGGCCAGGCGGCGGGAGACCTGCATCTGCGACATTCCCAGCCGCTTTCCCAACTGCACCTGGGTTTCCTCGCAGAAGTAGCGCCGGTACAGAAGTTCGCGGTCGGAATCATCCAGGTCCTGCATCGCCTCACGGAGGCAGGCAAGCTCTTCAAGCCGTTCCAGCGGAGTTTCCGGGCACGCCAGCACCTCGCCGATGGAGGGTGCATCCGAGTTCGGGTTCACGGCGTCGAGGGAGTCCGGGTGCATGCTGCTGGACGCCGAAATGGCCTCCTGCACCTCTGCCGGGTCACTGTCCAGCTCCCCGGCCAGCTCCGCAACGCTGGGGTTGCGGCCCAGGGATTGGGTCAGCTCCGGCTCTGCCCGGAACAGGCGCGTCCTTAGGTCCTGGATATGGCGTGGCGGACGGACAACCCAGGTCCGGTCCCGGAGGTACCTCTTGAGTTCGCCGGTGATGGTGGGCGCGGCGTAGGCGGGGAAGCTCTCCCCTTTGGCCTGGTCGAAACCACGCGCCGCCTTCACCAGGCCCAGATAGGCCACCTGGTTCAGGTCAGCCCGCTCCCTGCCACGGGCTTCGAAGCGCGCTGCGAGAGCTTCTGCGAGGTCCAGGTACCTTAGGACCAGGTCGTTTTCGAACGTCTCCCGGAGCCGCCCTGAGGTGGCGGGAGGGGTTTGCTGGGATACGGATAACGGCTGTGGATGGTGGACGGGCGCAGCGTCCACGGCTAGTGCGGCAAAGGATTCGGGCATGAGTGTGGTTTCCCTCGGTCTGGTTCCGAAAGCCTGCGGCAAGACTTAGAAGTAGGAAATCATAAGCTTGCTTATAAAACAATCCTTCTCCGCTATAAGCTCGGAATGTAAACGGCAACCGGACCAACCCGCCTAGGAGTCTCGTCATGCGCATTGCCATCACCGGAGCCAGCGGAAATGCGGGAACAGCACTGCTGCGAAACCTGCAGCGCCAGCTGAAGAGAAAGCCCGGAAGCCTGGAACTGGTGGGAATCAGCCGCAGGCTTCCCGACACGTCCCGGGAGCCCTACGCCGGCGTGCAGTGGCACACCCTGGATGTGGGCCTGGAGCGGGACATTCCCCAGTTGGAGGAGGCTCTTGACGGGGTTGATGCGGTGGTCCACCTGGCGTGGCAAATCCAGCCGAACCGGGACCTGGACATGCTGCACCGGACCAACGTCATAGGAACGAAAAACGTCCTCGACGCCGCAGGCCGGGCGGGAGTCAAGCAGGTTGTCTGCGCCTCTTCAGTGGGCGCCTACAGCAAGTCGGGCAAGGACCAGCGCAGGGACGAGTCGTGGCCGGCGGGAGGAATGGCCGGTTCGCACTACAGCCGACACAAGGCCGAGCAGGAGAAGCTCCTGGACGGCTTCATGGCCGCGAACCCGGGCATCGCCGTCGCGCGACTGCGGCCGGCTCTCATCTTCCAGGAACACGCGGGGGCTGAAATCGGCAGGTACTTCCTTGGCCGCGTCCTGTCCCGGCTGGTGCCGCCCAAGCCATGGCTGCCGATACTGCCTGTCCCGGACAACCTGGTATTCCAGGCAGTCCATGCCGACGATGTCGCCGAGGCCTATTGGCGGGTGGTGGACCAGCGTGCCAGCGGAGCCTTCAATATCGCCGCAGAGCCGGTCCTGACGCCGCAGGAACTGGGGCGCATCCTTGGCGCCAAGAGGATCCTCCCCATCCCCATGGCGCTGCTCCATGCAGTCGTTGACCTGACGTGGCGCGCCCGGGTGCAACCCACCGATTCGGGGTGGGTGGAGATGGCCGCAGGCGCCCCCATCATGGACACCAGCCGCGCGGAACGCATTTTGGCCTGGGAGCCGAAAGTTTCGTCGATCGATGCCGTCAAGGAACTGCTTGCGGGCATGGGAAAGGGGGAAGGAGTCAGCCCTTCCCCCGTCCTGAAGCCGCACCGCCCCTAAAGGCACCCGATGGAGGCCGCCACCAAAAAGGCGGCGGCCTCCATCTTTCATGGCTGCGCGTCAGATGGCAGCGCGTTCACGTGCCGGTGCATTCAGATGCCGGTTCGAGGGTCGCCCTCGCCGCGCTCGTCCCGCACTCCATGCCCGGCGGCAGCGTCCCTGGCGTCCGCTTGGCGCCTCCGCCCAGCCTCAGCCTCTGCCTCAGGGATCCCGGCTTCGGCACCCGCCGCCTGAGCGTCATGGTGCCCGCCAAGGCCACCACCGGCGTCAGGAGTGCCGTACCGCCCGCCATGGCCGGTGTCCGCGCTTTCAGCACCGGGATACCCTGCATCCCTGCCCATGTCTGAGCCCACGTCCCGGGCAGGAGCCGCGTGGGCCGGACCGCGCCCGTCACGATTGACCTCGCTGCCCTGAAAATGCTGGGCGTCAAGCCCTTCGTGGCGCTCGCCCCGGGCGTCATACCCCTCGTGGCGCTCGTCCCGGGCGTCATTCAGTGCAGGGCGATCGTCCCGGGCAGCATTCACTACAGGGCGCCCCTGCCCGGCGTCGTATCCTTCGCGGCGCTCGTCCCGGGCGTCGTGCACTACGGGGCGCTCCTGCCGCCTGCCATCCGCCCCTACGTCGGGATCAAGTTCGTCCGCCTTCCGTGTACGGCTGGCAACGTCACCCCGCAGGGACTGGGCTTCCTGGCTGCGCTTTTCTGCTTCCTGGCGCAGCCGTGCAGCGTCAACCTGCGCCTGCTCGGCGTCCGCGCGCGCCCGGATGGCTTTGGCCTCCCGTTCGCGGGCATCAATTTCCATGTTCTCGGCTTCGCGCCGGATCTCGGCGGCCTTTTCCCGGTGCTCCTGGTCCCGCTTCTCCTGCATGGCTTTCCGGCGCCTTCCACCGGCCAGGAGCAGCAGCACGATCAGTACCACCACAACAACGGCAACTACCACCCATACCCATGGAGCTGTATCCACGTTTCCCACCACTTTCCACTTCGTTGTGACCGGGCAGGCCCTCGCCATTCCGGCTGACATTTTTGGAACGGTTATAACTCGCTTAGCAAGGGTACTTACCTTTCATTAGTAATCATGCTTATCATTTTACGGCCAGTATTGCTGGTTCTTGATCAACAACCGGCCTTCTTGGAAAGAGAGCGAAGATGACAGAGAACCAATGGCCCGAGGATCCCGCATACACGGCTCCCCCGGCCAATACAGGAATCCCTGGCGAGCGGGAGCCCGCCACCTTCCCCTCAACCGCTGCTCCCCTCGCCGGCGGCAGCCAGGCTGGTGACGCCTACGGCACGTCCCGCAAGGACGCAGCCAAGGAAGAAGCAGCCGATGTTGCCCGGACCGCAGCGGGATCGGCACAGAATGTAGCCCAGACGGCAAAGGACGAAGCCGCGAACGTGGCGCATGAGGCCAAGGCCAATGCACAGGACCTCCTGCACCAGGCAAAGTCCGGCCTCACCAGCCAGGCGGGCACCCAGCAGCAGAAGGCCGCGGAAGGCATCCGCAACATCTCCACCCAGCTGCACAGCATGGCCAACGCCCCGGACCAGCAGGGCATGGCCGGCGACCTGGTCCGCCAGGCCGCAGAACGCACCTCCTCCATGGCCACCTGGCTGGAAAACCGGGAGCCGGGTGACCTCCTGAACGAGGTCCAGCGGTTCGCCCGCAACCGCCCCGGAACCTTCCTGCTCCTCGCCGCCGGCGCCGGCGTCCTCGCCGGACGCCTCACCCGCGGACTCACCGCAGGCCCTCCCGAAACATCCACTGCCGGCACCGGTGCAGCGGGCCTGTCCGGCCAGTACTCCGGCGCCACCTACGGCGACCAGTACAACCAGTCATACCCCGTTGCGGGCGGGACGGTTCCGCCCCCGCCGGTCCAGCTGCCCGCACCGGCCACCACAACGGCCGGATACGACGGCGGCGCACCGGGCAGCAGCTATCCGGAAGCAGCAGGTCCGGCCAGCGGCCTGGACAGCCCGCAGCTCGTGGAGGAGCCCTGGTCAGGAAACCAGCTCTCCGACGACCCGCTGCGCGACCGCGCCCTCGCCGACGATCCCATGGCAAACGATCCCCTCACCCAGGACCGCACCCGGGGCGGCCAGACGGGTGGTCTGTGATGAGTAGCCAGATTCCGGAGCCGCCGCCCAGCGCGGCGCACGTGAAAGCGGACAACGCCTCACTCGGTGACCTGCTCGGG